>DASYXT010000046.1:0-143973 GCA_035934555.1 Verrucomicrobiia bacterium
TCTGGAACAGTTGCTCTATGCAATGGGACCAGCCTTATTGCAGGAATACCGAGCTGCCAATCCTCCCCATACTGGCCCGGCGGCCTCACTTAAGCGATCCACCGCCTCAAAAAGGCCCGCCAAATCCTAGTGGCATTGGACTAAAGTCCGCGCTGCTTCCGCGCTCCGCTCGCCCCGGCTTACTTGATGTGCTCCAGGGGCTCCGCGCCGAGTGTGCCAACCAGGTTTTGCAGGTATTCAGGGGTTTCAGCCTGCTGCAGCGCCGCGCGAGCAGAGGCCAGCCGCGCGGGAATGCCCAGGCGCGACACTTCTTCCGCATAGCTCGGCTTTTTTCGGAAGCGTTCGAGATACGCGACATGCTTGCGCCAGAGAGCCACATCGACGCGCTGTTTAGCCGAGAGCCGCGCCGCATACCAGTCGCTCGACAAGAGCGCCTCACGCGTAAAGAGCCGGCGCACGTCCGGGTGCTCCAGACCTTTGCCTTGCCAGGAGTCCTCAGCCATAATGTGCAACAGCGCTTGCAACGGCGGACAAGCCCAGGCGACGCTGCCGTCCTCGAAGTACATTTGTGCGACGCGCTTCTGCGTCGTGACCACATTATCGACTCCGTCCACGAAGATCTCGATGCCCTGCAGTTCGGGTCTCAGCATCGCGTCAGTGAATACCACCCCGGGGTGGTTGAAGATGCGGCCGAAAAACGCATGCACGAAGTGCTCGTTAATCCTGTACCCAAGCCGGCTCGCCAATACTCTGCGGCCGGCGTGCTCGAAATCCTCGCACTTGTCCAAATATCCGTTCTCGATCAAAAACTTCGGCGCCCGTTCAGCCGCGCCCATGCGGCACCACACCTCGGGGACCAGCAGGCTGATATCATGATCGACGCGCACGCGCGGGCCGACATAGCCGGCGGCGGTGACAAAGCCGTCCTGACCCGTCAGCAGCCAATCCACCAGGGCGGCATTCAAATCGATAACCGGCGGCAACGCGTTGAAAGGTCCCTTGGTGAGCGCGCCTTCGGAGCCTGCGCCGGTGGTCGAGGGCGATTTGCCGGTCATACTGCAGATGAACTCCATGAACAGTTCCGGCAGCTCGAAGTAATGAATCGGATTGTACACGGCGAGTGACCGAACGGTGTCATCGGGAGGGTTGTTGCGCCGGCCGGGCAGCACTGCCCCGACCGGCCGGAGCAGGCGCTGGCCGGGCTTTAACCGCCGTTGCAGGCGCGCACCGATTTCCGCCAGGTGGGTGGCCTTGGGATCGAGCAGGTCCGGGCGCACCTGCAGGTAACGCGGATTCCTGGTCGGTTTGCCCTCGACCAGCCGCGGGTGGGACGGTGAGACAAAATAATTCACCTTCCCGTTAGCGGCGACGCTGCGGATCATCCGCTGCATCGGCTCGGTGAACTGGTAAAAGCCGATCGCTTCATCGACCAGGTCGCGAGCGTCACCCGGTGTGAGCGGCTCGTAATTAGAAAAGAAATTGTTCGAGCGCGCAAAATCGGCTTCCGTGATGCGGTCGTAGCCGCGGTGCACTGCGTCATCGGGGCGTTGGAACAGCCGCGCTTCGCAGTTGGCGACAAACTTCACCGCCACGGCGTCCGTACTGCCTGCCAATTCCGGTAATTCGCGCAGCGGCACAAGCATCGACGCGCTGATATCGTCTTCCTGCTGCAGCTTGGCGGCGGGACAGAAATCCTTGCGCAGGCCGAAAGTTCTCCACGAGCCGTCCTCGTCGAAGCCGACGCGCAGGTAAGTGGTCATCAGCTTGCGGTTGTCGCATTTCAGTTCGTTGGCGGGTGTGCCATTGATGATATCGACGCTGAAGTGTTCGCGCCACTGTGCGCCCCAGGCGGCCTTGTAAAACCGCTTCACCATGAACGCGAGTTCCTTCAAATATTGGGGGATGCTTTCCAACCAGACGTTGTACGCGTCAGTGTACTCGCGGCGGTCGGGGGTCAGCAGCTTGATCACCGAGCCGAGCGAGCGTTCCTGGGAAAGAAAGGCGCGACGATCCTCCTTTTTGGGATCGCGGAAACGTCTCGAATAGTCGTGGTCGATCAGCTCGGCGACGCGATCAAAATCCTCTTTCATATCGGCCACGTACACAGGTCCGTGCAGGATTGCATCGGAAATGGGTTTGGAAATTTCTGACTTGCCGCCGCCAGAGACCGTGCAGGGTTTATGGCAAAAGATGCCTTCGGAGACGGTGCCGATGAGGCGCCAGGGCCGGTTGCCGGCCGGTTTTTCCATGCGCACGTGATAGCCTGAAGGCCGGACGTACGTCCGGCCCGGCAGCAGTTTGATGCCGCTTTGGCCGTTTGGCCCCTGCCAGGTGATGCGCTGCCGGCGCAGGTCGAACGTCGCATCTTTGGGGACGTAAAAAATGTCAGGAAACGCTTTGTCTATCGCATAGCCCTCGGGTTGCGGTTCCATAATCTCCCGCTGGTCGGCAATCATTTCCTCGTAGGAATGGCCGCGGGCCTGCACGTGCACGTTGCCACTGAATTCTTCGCCCAGATCGTAACAGGGAAACACCAGCGCGCCGCCGGCGTGTTCTTCCTCGCAACCCCCAAACAGATTGGCGGCGTAACTGATCTGCGTCTTCACTTCCTTTTTGCAATAACCGAAATAGTTATCGGCGATTACGGTGACGATGACTCCGGATTGGTCGCGGCAGGTCAGCTTAAAAGCGCGGCCATCATTATAGAATTCGTGCTCATCCTTCCAGCACATGCCGTCGCGCCGCTGTTTGGGGGTCGCCTCCTGCCAGCTTGGCAGGCCAGCCTCTTTCTTCGTCACGGTCGCCAAGTGCGGCGCGAGGATGACACAGCCGGTGTGACCGGTCCAATGCTCGACATCCAGCCCGGCGTCGTTCTCCGGCAGGTCCGGGTCGCCGGCATTGCCGAAGATCGTCTCGACGAAATCCAGGTTGCTGACGAGATTGCCGGGGGCAAAAAAGCGGACTTCCATGGTTTTTGCCCGGCTCAGGCCGGCGACCGCCGGGCAAACCAGCGGACGCAGGAGCAGCGAGACGAACCCTTCGGCTGCGTTTGGCTGGCTGGCGGTGAAGGGTAGCCGCAACAACGATTGCGGTGGCTTTAATGCCAGCGCGAACAACTTGGCCGCAGCGGCTTTCGGCACAGCCGCTTTGTCGGCCGGGATGGGCAACCCGCCTTCGGCGACATGAAAGATCCCCTGGGTTGTGCGCCGGTCACTGCGCGGATTATGCAAAACGCCCTGCTTAACCCGATACGAACTAACGATGTCAGAGACAAATTCATCGCGGTCGAGCGGCAACGACAGCAGGCGGGCCATGCCCGGGCGGTCGAGGGTGAACGTCCGCGTAGGCAGGCTGGGCGGAGCATCATCCTGGAAATAATCATAGAGGAAGTTTTGAATGCGCTGGTCGGCCGGGCAAAGATGGGCGCCGAGCAAGCGCTCTTTCTCCCGGTAACGTGCCACCAGGGGCGCGATCACATCGTTAAATTCGCTCGTGCCGTCGGTCGCCACGGGCGGATAGCCCAACAGCGCCAGCTTCACATTCAAATGCCGGATCATGGAAACGGTATCTGTCATCGGTCTCAACCTAATGCTGGCTAAAGCGACGTTCCAGTGCAAGCACGCGCGGTGCGCGCGTTACCGCCCTGGGCGGGGGCTGCCCCGGTGCCGGGAAGCAGGAACAAGGCAATGATGGGATGACGGGGGAGGGGGGCTTTGGGGGTGTACAAGCGTCCCATCGTCCCAAGGCCGGTAAAACCGAGGGGATTTGATTTGGCATCCGTCCCGGCACCCGTCCCGGTGCCGTCCCAGCGTTAAGAGTCAGTAGGCCCTCTCGGCGGGTTCCGACTCCTTGCGCTCGGACCCCGCCCGACGCGCCACGGCCTCATTTGACCTTTTCCTTTTGCCGGGAAACCTGCTTTGCTCTGGTTATTGATCACCTGGTCTGCCGCTATGCCCTGGCACCAAAACTACGCGCCGCTCGGCAGCGTCGGCCTTTCGGCGGTGCTGGCGGCAGTACCTATCCTGATCTTGCTTGGTCTGCTGGCGTTCGGGCATGTCCGCGCGCACCTGGCGGCGCTCGCGGCGTGGTTGATGGCGGCTTTCTTCGCGGTTGCCCTCTACCGCATGCCCCCGCAACTGATGCTCGCCGCAGCGGGTTATGGCTTCGCGTTCGGACTCTTTCCGATCGGCTGGCTGGTCCTCAACGCGGTTTTCATCTATAGCCTGAGCGTCGAGACGGGCGAATTTGCCCAGCTTCAGCAGCAATTGTCGGGCATGTCACGCGACCGGCGGATCCAGGCGCTGCTGGTCGCCTTTTGTTTCGGGGCCTTTATTGAGGGCGCCGCGGGGTTTGGCGCGCCCGTCGCGATTAGCGGTGCCTTGTTGCTGGGTCTGGGATTTCGGCCGCTCGAAGCGGCAAAGCTGGCGCTGATCGGCAACACCGCCCCGGTCGCGTTTGGGTCGGTTGGCATACCCATCGTCACCCTGAACAAAGTCACCGGACTGACCCTTTTGGGTTTAAGCGCGATGGTTGGCAGGCAGCTAGTTGTTTTTTCCGTCATTATCCCGTTTTGGCTGATTGTCGCGCAGGCCGGCTGGCGCGGCATGGTGGCGGTTTGGCCGGCTTGTCTGGTGACCGGCTTGACTTTCGGGCTGACACAGTTTCTGGTCAGCAACTATCACGGACCCTGGCTGGCCAGTATTCTCAGCGCCATACTCTCGATGGGGGCGCTGGCGCTGTTGATGAGATACTGGCGGCCGGCCGAAGAACAAATCACGGGTGCGGCAGCAGTGGAACCGATGCCGAAAACGCTCGCTGCCCCCGTTCGTCCCATGTGGCGTGCGTGGCTGCCGTGGGTCTTCCTTTCCGGCTTCGTTTTTCTGTCGGGCTTGCCCGCGGTGAAGGATTGGTTAAACGGCTTGTTTGCGGCGGCGATTCCCGTGCCCCTGCTGAACAATGCGGTGCTGCGCGTGCCGCCTGCCGTTCCTCAACCCACACCCGAACCGGCCGTGTTCGCTTTCAATGCGCTCTCGGCGGCCGGCACCGCCGTCTGGTGTGCTGGTATTCTGGCCGGGCTTTGTCTCGGGCTCAGCCCGAAGCGGGTGCTGAAGGTTTACGCAAAGACGTTTTGGCGCGTGCGCGTCTCGCTGCTGACGATCGCCGCGATGCTCGCTCTCGGGTTCACGACGCGCTACAGCGGCGCCGACACGACCTTGGGCCTGGCGCTGGCGGGCACCGGTGTCTTGTTTCCATTCTTCTCCCCACTCATCGGCTGGCTGGGCGTGGCGCTGACGGGCAGCGACACCTCGTCCAATGTGCTGTTTGGCAATTTACAGCAGGTAACGGCTCGGCACCTTGGCTTATCGCCGCTTCTTACTGCCGGCGCCAACAGTTCCGGGGGCGTGATGGGAAAAATGATCGACGCTCAAAGCATCATGGTGGCCAGCGTGGCCACCGGTGGGCAAGGGGATACTCCCGCACCCGGCACGGTGTTGCGCTCGGTGTTCTGGCACAGCCTGGCTTTGGCCATTCTCATGGGTCTGCTGGTCTTGTTACAAGCCTACCTGTTGCGCTGCATGATTCCGGGCGAATGATCACGGCCGGGCGGCAACTTGAAGAATTGTCCGGGTGAGGGCAAAAGGTGCGCATCTTGTCGGTACCACCGTGTCTCATTCCCTCGGCCGAAAGCAATTGGCAATAGAGCCCAGGTTCGATATGGGATTGAACGGACCCCTCACCCCGGCCCTCTCCCCTTGGGAAGGGGAGAGGGAGATGCATTCGGTGCATGGTGGTGGCATCAAGATGCACCCGGGCAAAACAAGACAAGCGTTTTTTGCTTGGATCAACGAACTAGAGAGGCTATGGTTTGGGGAAGCGGAGTTGAGAATGAACAGCTTACGCAAAAGGGATGAGGGGCAGTTCCGGCAAGTGATCAGCGAACCGGCTGGACGGGTCGAAGCCGGGAAGGGTTTTGACCTGAGAGACTTAGGCGGTTTGCGCGTTCGAACGGCTTGGGGAATGATCACGAACGGGCCGTCGTTGAATCACAGTTGGGTGGCTCGACGCAGCCCTATCCAGATAGCATGAATCGAACGATGTTAGCACTCGGCAGCTACTGGGCGTTGTTCATCATCGCCCCGCTGGCCGTCTGCTTTGTGTTACTAGGAGCTTCGGCACGAGCAGTCGGCTACTGCTTGCCCCTTTTCGTCGTCCTGTGCTTGGTTGGGGAGCGTGGCTTTCGACGATGGAAGCGACTGTGGAAGGTTCAATGATACGCCAGAGATCGCCCAACCCGCCTGCTTCAGAGGACACCGCGATGGTGCTTCTGTTTGCATTTCGGCGTCTTTGGCGCGGCGCCTCTGAGCAGGTTCGTTGGATTGCAGATTTATGGGGTTGACTCGCGACAAGAACAGAGAACTCGACGAACGGTGGATCGCTGAGATTTTGTCGTGGATCGAAGAAACCGGGGAGGTGTTTGTGTACCTTCGTTACCTCTTCAATAGCCCGAACACGAAGTTCGCTTTGGTGGCATCGGAAGATGCCCTGCGTCGTCTTGTCCAGATCTCCCCTGAGGGGGCCGAGCTCACCGCCTGCAAAGGGGAGTGCCTTCCCATACGAGGCGTTGTAGGAGAAGAACTCCTTGCTCGGGTCCATGACGGACTACCAGCAAGGAAAGACTGTGTGTGCGTGTTCACCCAGGGCTCCTCGCCTGAGCATCCGGTATTGGAGGGTAATAGCTGGTGTTCTGTGTCCGAGATGGCCGCCGAGCTCCGGGAGCACGAGGGCGAGCAGGTCGCCATCGGCGAATTCGCAGCCGGTGAGCGGAAAACCATTTCGGCGGTAATCGGAGGTCTTGATGGACCAAGGTGACAAACAATCCAACCACACCATGCAGCGGATGCGAGCCAGCCGTTCACGTCAGTCACAATTCGAGCGCCATCTGCGGCTGGCTCGCACCGCTGATGGTCATCGTTAGGAGGCGGTATGTCTTTGTTGCTACTCACAATCGAATTGACAGGTCTGATACTGGGTGGGAGTTACTTATTCTTCAAACACCGGCAGCGGGTGTGCAGCTGGGTCCCGCAGGACGATCCCCGGAAGTGGACCGGGCACGGTATCGAGGTCGCAGAGCTCAAACCGCAGGTCGAGCAGGTGCGTCGGGATTACTTGGCTGCTCGCCAAACAGCGAGAGGTGTCTGGTTTCATCGATCTTTGCTCGGCCTGGCTCGGTGTGCCGTCATGCAGTTAGGATTTTTTCGGCATAGAGATACCGGAGAGAACGCGCGCGACTATGGCCCCTAACCACATCATTCAGCCGACGGGAGCCAGCCGTTTAGGTCAGTGTCAATTCGCACATCAGCGGCGGCTGGCTCCCGCCGCTCACACCCGGCGTTGGGCGCAAACAACCGTGCGAATGTTTTTAAAAGGTCTTTTGCTGGTGCTGCTCGTGGGGCCGTCCGCCTGCACGAAGACCGACGCCGATTCAGCAACGTGTCTGCGGAACCTTCAGGAGATTGGCTCCGCTTCGAGAGTCTTCGAGCTGGCGAACAAACGCATGCCGGCCGACTTCCGCTCGCTACGGCCTTATTTGTCGCAGCCGCAGGTACTGATCTGCCCCGCTTACCACCGGAAGCCTCCGCGGAGTTGGAACGACATGGATTGGGCCGGGGTTACTTACGAGCTGGTTCGGCCCGGGCTCAAACTGGCTGAGACACAATCGGTGGTAAAGGTATTCGCGCGATGCCCCAAGCACGGCTACTTGTGTCTTGGGGACGGGAGCGTGCTGAAGCGTCCCCACTGCGAGACAGTCCCATGAGCGAGCCGCTAAGCGAGCCGCTGTCAAAAAGCGCACGGTGCAAACGGTGCGCGGCTGCGTGCGTGGGCGCCGCGGGCGCCATCCTGCTGGCGACGTGCTTGTACCTCTCAAGCGTCGCGGTTTTGCTGTCCCTGTACGTTCACGGATTCCGGGTTCCGTCGCGCGGGTTCTTAGAGGCATATGCGCTGCCATCAAATGGTCTGGTCAAACTGCCCTTAGTGGGCAGCGCGTGCAGCAACTATTTCCAGTTCTGCGCGAGGATAACTGGAGCGGACTATGAAAAGGACAATGCTCAGAAGCGCTCAACGAAAGGATGGAGCCGATGACGAGCAGGGCGGCCTGCCGGTGGTTTCGGTTCAAGGCCGTTGCGGCGCTGCCCGTCATGGCTCATCCTCATCGTTGGACGGTTCGAAGTGCGTGAGGGGTGGCGCTGTGCACGGTCAAATCGGCGAGCATGAGACGCTTTATCATCACTGTCCTGGTTGCCACCGTTCTCCATGCGGTGGCTTGTATTATCGCGCCGCCTTTTGAGTTTGGCCACAACAGAGCGGAGTGCTTCTTTTTCGCCTTCGTTTCAGGTCTCCTTGGTTTCCCGGTCATGTTCGCGATAGTGTTATTGCCATTGCGTTGGGGATTGCACCGATTTATACCGCCCACGATGCAGCGTGCACAAGCCATCCTCGCCGGATTGGTGCTTTTGGGTTTGGCTACGGCATGGGTTTTTACGCATCCGACGTTGCCATTTCAGCACGGCTTTTACGTCCATTGGTTCTTTTGGTCCACCGTCGCCATTGCCGTTAGCATTTCATTTTTCTGGCCCTTTGGCGCACGCGCCACATGGGTGGCATTCAGTTCATCACTATGACACCGAACGAGGTCACTGGAGCGAATGCGGGCGGGTTATGTCCCTGGCCCGTTCGGACGCGCTGTGCCGGCCGCATCGCTCAGTTTTGTCGTTAGAGGCGTATGAACAAGCACGGAAAAGGGTTGTGGGCACTGGGCTGGCGAATGCTCGTTTTCGCTCCCATTGGGCTCCTGGGGATATTGGCCCTTATCGTGGTGCTGGGGCTTACGGTAATTCTGCCCATGTATGCGGTAATCGTTTTTATTGACGGCCGGTATCTGTTCGGGTCATTGCTATTCGCACTCTGGCTCGTCTGGCTGCGGGTCGGCGGGCGGGCAGGTCGCTTTGTCTTCGAGGGCTTTGAGCATGGCAGCCTCTAACTTTTCGCTGCACTGGACCGGGAGCAGTCGGTTCAGTTTGGTGCAATTTGGGCGTCGTTGGCGGCTGCTCCCGGCCAGTGAGCGTCGTCGTTGGACCAATACATGACGCCTGACCTCCAGCGCGAGTTCCAGTCGCTCCGTGAAACGGCAAAACGGCAGCTCAGAGACGCGCCCGAAAGCGCTGGACAATCGCTGGCTGCGGAGAGGGGAGTGCGATCGCAGTTCCCAATGCAGGGGAGCGGCCTGCCGGTTCTACCGGTTGGCAGCCAGGATTCGCACTGGGCCAAGCAGGCCGGAAGGCATGAGAGGAGTTTGGGCGCTAAGCCGGCGGATATTGGTGTGGGTGAGGCGTTGGGTCTCGGGCAAGGTTTGATCGCCGATGATGCGGTTTGGCCAGAAGTTGACCACTTCGATCTCCAGTCTGTTCACGCCCGATTTCAGAGCGGAGGTGAGGTCAACGCGGAATGGTGGCATCCAGGCAATACCGCAGGAACGACCGTTGAGTCTGACTTCGGCCAACTCGCGCACATCGCCAAGCTCAATGCATACGCGCTGGTGTCTGGCCGCGGCCGGGATCGCAAAGGTGCTGCGATAGACTGCGGTTCCGGAATAGAACCTGATCCCTGGCTCCGCCCGGGTGGTCCAGCTTACCAGATTTTCGAATTGGACGGACTTGGGGCCGCCCCATCGGGGGTCAAACGAGACCGTCCAGGGTCCGGTGAGTTGGGCGACGGTTTGAAAGTCGGGTTGATTGCGAGTGGAAGTGGCCTGGTGGCTGGCAGCAGGCTCGCGGAACACGACAAAACGCGAGCCGCAGGGCTCCAGTTCGAGGGGCAACGTGGTGCGCTGGTTGTTTTGGGTATAAGCGGGGGCGAAGCCGTGCTCCCCAGTCAGGGCATCCCACAGTTCAGGCGCTTTGCCCCCGACGCGGAACGTGCAGTGTAGAGAGACAGCGTTGGTGGAGCGGTTGGCGACGAAATAAATATCGGCAGGGCCTGCTACGCGGTGAATGAAAGTCACCTCAGGCCGATTGGTATCGCTGCACTCGAATTCAAAATCGGGTAAAATACCTTTGGCCATTAAAACTTCGCGTCCCGTTTTTCCTGTCATGACATTATTCTTAGCCCACAACTCCTCACCCAGACGCTTTACTTCGGCGTCGCTTTGGGGGAAACCGCTCAGACCGCTGGCGCTGGTGGGACGCGGTCCGAGGATTGTGGCACCAGCGTCTGCGAATTCTTTCAGTTTCCGCAATACGGGCAGGGAAATGACAGCGCGCTCGGGCAACACGAGCAACCGGTAGCGGTTGCCTTCGGGCAAAACGAATTGGCCGCTGCTGACCGACAAGCGGTGAAGCAGCACCTCTGCAGTGAAAACATCGTAATCGTAGCCGGGGCCCAGGCGGGCCGGGTCGGAGCGGCGCAGTTGGGCGAAATTGGGGACGTGGTCACCGTAATAATAAGCCACATCGGCAAAAGGCAACCCTTGCTGGAGCAGCCACTGGCATCGGTTAATGTAACTGAACAAAGGGCCGGATTTTTCCCACCAGGTGACGTTCGGGTTAAGGTGAGTGCCGGCAAAGTATTGCTGGCCCGGGATGCCTTGGCTTTCTGGCGAGCAGACGAAAGCATGCCACACCAATAGGTTCAGGCCTTCGGTGCAGGCATGGTCGAAGGCCGGTTTTAAGTTGTCCCACAACCGTTCCTGCCAATGCGGACCCATGGTAGTAAACCCCTCGGCCAGGACGAGCTTGTGTCCGTAGGTGTGCGCGGCGGAGGCGGGCTGTTTGACAAAAAACCGGTTTTCATCACCAATGCGATGACGCCATGACCAAGCCCAGAACTCGCTCATGGGCGCATCGTCGAAACCGAGGCATTGCTGCGCGTCGATGGGAACCGCATGCGGACCGCCGCTCTCAGGATGAATCAACAACCCATGCCGATGCGCGCCCTCCCGAAACGGGCGGTAATGATGGTCAATAGCCAAATCGCCCATCGTGCGGCGAAAGTCTTGCAGGAACCGGTCGCTCTCCTCGCGGCTATTGACAATTTTACCGGCAATGACGGGCAGCCAGGGCAGGAGGTCGTATCCCCGCCGGGTTTTGAACTCTGCGCGCAGCGACGGCGTCCAATTGGCCATTTCGATTTCCCAACTGTCGGTGTGGAGATACTTGAGGGTACTGCCGGCGAGCGGACCGGCGTCGGCGATAAGCGGTTCCACTACCGCATCCCAGTAGCGCTGGAACGCGCCGGCGTCAAAAGGATCGATGGCGTAGCCATCCCATCCCTGACTGCAGGTCGAGACCCGGCAATGGTCGTTGAGGGTGCAGCCGAAGCGCAGCAATTGCCAATCTCCGGGCGGAGCCTCCCAACGCAGTTCGCCGTCCGGCGAAAACCTTTCGGTCAGGTCAATGATATCGCGCACATGCGTGTCCTCCTCTCCAGCGGTCGCGGGGAATTCCTCGAACAATGGCGTGGAAACCGGCGCGGAGAAAGGCTCCAGCGGGCGCAGCAGTGCCTTTTGGGGCAAGTTTTCCAGTGGCTTGCGGTCGGCGGGCAGGTTTGGATTGATGCGGTAAGCCAGGACGAAGAGGTCGCGATAGAAATGGTCGCGGCCATTGGGCGTGGGAAGTTTAACCGCGACATTGGTCGGGCCGGAGATGCGTGACTCGGTCCAGACGAGCTTTTTTGGCGCATCCTCGGCCGTCACCATTGGGCCCCCGAGATTCCAGCCGCTTTGAATATTGAGGCTCAGTTCCAGGCCCAGGCGATGAGCTTCCTGGAGGGCATGTTGATAAAGCCGGCGCCACGCCGGGGAGAAGAAAGTCGGACCATGAGGCACGCGCTGATTGCCATCCTGGTTGGAGCCGTCGGCATCGATCAGCACCGCGCCGCCAAACCCTTTGGCCTTCATCTGTTCCAGGTCGCGGGTGATGGACTGGGTCGTTACGTTGCCGTTAAGCCACCACCAATAGGCGCGAAGCCGTGCTTGCATAGGTGGATCGGCCCAACCGGATTCGAGCGCCGGAGCGGCCAACAAATGGGCGCAGGCCCACATCGCGAATACAAGCCCCAGAACCGCCGGACCGATACGAGACTTCCTGCCCCTTGAAGGCTTGTTGCTTTGGATTTTTATCAAATTCGTCCGGAGCCGATTTTATCAGCTCACTTGGGCATTTTCATCAGGTGGTGTTGATTTGCCAATTAAATTAGTGACCTTCGCACGACAAACGATTCTGGTGCTAATTGCCCTAAACTCGAGAAGGAGTTCGCCGAACTCAGTGGCAGCGGAAGATATTTCACAGCAGCGCCCACAAACTTCGCGGCGCCATGCTATACAAATCTTCGACTCGCGGTGTCTTCGACGCCATCGAGAGCGGCCGCTGGGATGCCATTAAGGCCGCTTGGAACACCATAGCGCCCCACTCCGGTCAATTTGAGCATTCCACGACGCCCTGGTCTGAGTTGGCCCCTTTTTGGCCGACGGTGTTGGATGCTTACGGCGCTGCGGAGCAGGCCCATCTCTGGCCGGCGCAGGAGTTGCTGGATTACGGCAACGCAATTCTCGGTTCCTTGCGCCCAGGTATGGTCTACGTCGGCGGCACCGATAATGGTCGCTGGATTCCGGAGTTGCTCAACGAAACCGGCGGGGCCGAACCACACATCATCGTTACTCAAAATGCGCTGGCGGATGCCAGTTACCTCGATTTAGTTAATACTCTCTATGGCGGGCAGATGGCGACGCTCACGCCGCAGGATTCCCAGGCCGCTTTTCAAGCTTACGTCGCTGATGCGCAGAAACGCTTCGAGCACGATCAGCAGTTCCCCGATGAGCCGAAGCAGGTGCTCCCGGGTGAAGATATCCAAAATGGTCGATGGCAAAGTGCAGGTCAGCGGCGCCACCGCGGTCATGGCGATCAATGAAAAGCTTCTGGACACTTTGATGCAAAAAAATCCGAACCTTTCTTTTGCTCTTCAGCAATCTTTTCCATTCAAAGGAACGTATGCCGACGCGGTGCCTCTGGGTCCACTCATGGAACTGGGCGCGGGCGGCCAAAGCCCATTTACCCAGGCCCAGGCCGCCGATTCTCTCCAATACTGGCAAAACACGGCCCAGCAAGTGCTCGCCGACCCCGTCGCGGTCGATTCTCCTACCACGCTCAAATCTTATTCACACGATGCGACGGCGGCAGCGAACCTGCTGGCCGCCCACAACTTCGTCACGGAGGCCGAGCAGGCTTATGGGCTCGCTTCCCAACTCTGGCCGGATAACCCGGAGCCGGTCAGCGGGCTGGCCGATTTGCTGAACAGCGCCGGTCAGCCAGACCAGGCCCGGCAGCTCTTGCAGACCTTCACCAGCCAACACCCCGACCAGCAAAACGCTTTGCAGCGCATGAGCGCCACCTTTAGGCTGGTCATGCCGGGCCAGTAACCTCGACAAACTCCCTCATTTGGCTCAGTTTAAGAACCAAGCGCATCACGACCAGTTTAGGCCTCAATTCCTTCGAACGCCCTTCGAAGACCCTTCGAGGGCATTTCGAAGGCCCCACGAGACATGAAGCCAACATCACGCCAGCACCAGGCCAACAGCCCGCCCCCGAGCGCGCCAATACCCCGCTGGCCTCCCGATTGTTTGATCCCACCAAGCATTCGATGGCCCTGCCGCGGAGTCAAGCCAGGTACTGGCCGAATCGGCGCTGGCTTGGGGATAAGCTGAAACGAGGGGCAGGCTCTTGGCTCAGATCTTGGGACTGAACAAGGCGGCGGCGCGTTTGGCGTCGCGCTGCATTTTGCTGCAGACCAGGTTGCACAGGGACACCACCGTGGGATCGGCGATTTCATACTTCACGCACGTGCCGTTGCGAGTTCGTCTCACCAGGCGGTGAGCGTGCAGCACGGACAGGTGCTTCGAGGCGTTGGCCTGCTTCATCCGGGCGGCCGCCATCAACTCGGTCACCGTCCTGGGGCCCGCGTGCAGGAGCTGCAGCAGCACCAGCCGGCTGGGCTCGGAGAGGACGGCGAAGAGGCGAGCCACCGCTTCGAGTTGGGCCAAGGACATTCCTAGTGGTTTAACCGTTGACACATTACTGTATGGTTATATACTGATAAAATAGTAGCGCAGCTCCATGAGTACGCCAGCTCCGTGATAAAATCAATCACTAAAACTCGCCTATGAATCGCCCCTCGGTTCTCGCTCTCGCCAGCTTGCTGGGCTGTCTTTGCCCCACTTCCCACGCCGCCAGCGCGGTCATCCTGGGCTGGAACAACCTCGGCATGCACTGCATGGACAGCGACTACTCCGTGTTCACGGTGCTGCCGCCCTACAACACCATCGAGGCCCAGCTCATCGTCGGTGGGGCGCTGATTACCAACGGCGCGGGTTACACTGTCACCTACCAGGCGGTGGCCGACCCTTCCGGCTCGATAAACACCACCTCCATCGGCAAGGGCAACTTTTATACCTGGACCCCCTTCCTCTACGGCCCGCTGGCGCCCGACCAGGGCCTGCTCTCCTGGCCCATGCCCGGACCGGCGAACGTCCCCCAGACCAACCTGTTCGAGACTCTCAATGAACCGGTGCATGGTGTGTTCACGCCAGTCAACTGGTGGCGGGCCGAAGGCATACCCATTTCCCCGTACGACGACAAGCTGCAGAAGAATACTTACCCGATGATGCGGATGATCGCCTGGGATGCCAACTCCCAGCCCATCGCCACCAATGACATTGTGCTGCCAATCTCGGATGAAATGGACTGCCGCGCCTGCCACGCCTCCGGGGCGCAGGCGGCGACCCAGCCCGCCGCGGGGTGGGTTTGGGACGCGCTGCCCGAGCGGGATTACCGGCTTAACATCCTGCGCCTGCACGACGAGCACGAGTTCGCCCGGCCCGGCTCGGTCTATGCCGCGGCGCTGGCCACGAACAACTATAACCCGGCGGGGCTTTACCGCCGCGTCACCGCCGACGGCAAACCCGTCCTGTGCGCGCTGTGCCACGCCTCCGAGGCCTTGCAGACTGCGGGTTTTCCCGGCGTGCCACCCTTGACGACTTCGGTCCACTCCTACCACACGAACGCCATGGACCCGGTGCTCAATACCACGCTGGACGACGCCATGAATCGCTCTGCCTGCTACCGCTGCCATCCAGGCTCGACCACGCGATGTCTGCGCGGCGCCATGGGCAGCGCGGTGGCCGCCGACGGCTCGATGGCCATGCAGTGCCAAAGCTGCCACGGCAACCTCAGCGCGGTCGGTTCTGCCACACGGGTGGGCTGGATCATGGAGCCCAATTGCCAGGCCTGCCACACGGGAACGGCCACCAGCAACAGCGGCCAGATTCGCTTCACCTCGGCCTTGGACACCAATGGCGTGCTGCGCGTGCCCGCCGACCAGACCTTCGCCACGACGCCCAACACGCCGCCCACCGGACCGCCCTCGCTTAACTTGTCGCTCTACCGCTTCTCGGTTGGCCACGGTGGCCTGCAATGCTCGGCTTGCCACGGTTCAACCCATGCCGAATTCCCCACCTCGCACCCGAATGATAACGTCCGCAACATCGAATTGCAGGGCCATGCCGGCGTGATGTCCGAATGCACGGTGTGCCATACCAACTCGCCGGCCACCGTGAATGGCGGCCCGCACGGCCTGCATCCGGTGGGCCAGACCTGGGTTAACGGGCACCAGAGCGCGGCCGACAGCAACCGCACGCAATGCCAGGCCTGCCACGGCGCCGATTATCGTGGTACCGTCTTGTCGCGGATGCTGGCGACGCGCACGATCAATGGCCAGACGCTCTTCCAAGGGGCGATCGTGAGCTGTTACAACTGCCACAACGGCCCGCAAGGGGACGATGCCGGACCGGCGCCTGCAGCTCCCACGGCCGCCAACGTCGCCACCAACACAACCAACGACAGGGCCGTGAGCTTCCTCTTGCCGATGAGCGGAACCAACCTCGTCCCGCGCATCATCACGCAGCCCACCAACGGAACCGTGGGCATCAACACCAACACCCTCGTGGCCACTTACTTCCCCAGCCCGGGCTTTGTCGGCATCGATGCCTTCACCTTCGCCGCTTACAATACCTCTCGCAACTCGGGCCTGGCCACGGCGACGATCGCGGTGACCCAGGGGCCGTTCTCGATTGGCGCCGTCGCCCACGTGCCTCCGACCTATCCTTCAGGCTGGCCCGTGGCTTTTGCCGTCGTGCCCAGCGTCACCAACAACGCAGGCACCGTGACCTTCGATTGGAGTTTTGGCGACGGCTCGACCGACAGCACCAACCAGTATACGGCGCACGCCTACGCGCAGCCTGGCACCTACGGCTGGAGTGTCATCTCGAGGGTTTCCACCGCCGCCACCACCAACAGCGGCTCCATTGTTATCGGCGCTCCGGCGCAACTCAGCCTGAACCGCGCGCCTGGCCAGATGATTCTCACCTGGCCGAACACCCTCGCGGATGCCCTGCTCGAAACCAGCGCCACGCTCGGCCCCTCGGCCCAGTGGCAGTGGGTGACCAACGCTCCGGGCGGCAGCGGCAATCTGCTTCAGATCACGCTACCCGCCACGGGCGACGCGTTCTTCCGCATCCGGCGCCCGTGGTAGAGGAGGTAGAGGACATAGCCACCCGCGCCCGTTTCGCCGGCGCCGCGCGCGCAGACTCCAGTCGAACTCCCGGGCTTATCGCCCGTAGCGGTTGCCATCGGCACCCCGGATGCGAGGATGCGACGATGCGACGGCCTGGCCGGCGCAGAAACCTACGCGCCGGTTAGGGTGCTAGGCTGGGGGTGCGTCGCGATGGAAGCCGATGGGCATGTTGAGGCCGTTGGCATTCGTAGTGGCCTGGGGCCAACCGCGCATCGCGGTGAGAACTCCGGAAGCGGCGAGACCAGCAATTGCATTACCCAGGAAGGTTCTTCTGTTCATGGGGTTGGTGAGGTTGGTCACTAGGAAAACTCCTGGCACAAGAGCGTTGACTGAATTCCAGAGTTGGGGAAGTGTTTCAAACGTATCCTTCAGGCCTTGGGCTGGCGTGTGTTTGCGGCGAAGGACCTGGATGATCGAGCGTGATAACAGGAAAGTAACATGAATATGAAAAAACTGAGAATAGAACTATTGAGTTTGGCATTGGTTGCGAGTGGACTTCTCACTGCTTCGGCTCCGGCGCAGAACCTGTTTAATGCAGTGGTCGCCACCACCCGGGCTATGACCAATGACACCGGCGGCCTGTCTTATTCCCACTATGGCAATCACGAGATTCTTCGAGCTGCCGCAGCTTCGGCCGGCCTGACAAATCTACACGGATTACGCCTGGTCTATAATCTCACCAATGACGACCTCGAAGTGATTTCCGGCACCAACGACATGGTGCTGGCAACGCCATTGACATTCGTCGATAACGTCTCGGTGGCCCGAACCAACAATACGGTCATCGAGCGCCTGGCCTGGGTTTTCGTCGGTAGCGATACCAACGCCACGGGTACTCTTCAGGCCACGGAGTACTCCCACTTTAATAGTAGTAATCAGCTCACCCATTTTGCTCTCACCGGCCGGTTGCAGTTTGCCACCCCAGCCTCCGACACCAATGCCGCCGCAGTGTACGCGGGTGAACTGAACGTTGGGCCTTTCGCCGCTCCGGACCACGACGACGACCATGGCCATAACCATGACCATCGCTAAGACAAGCCATTAGCTGTCCGTAGCGGCGGGAACGAATCACCACCCACACCGCGTCCCGCCGCTACCGCTCCTTCCAACTGCGAGGCGGCTTCCGAATCGCTTCCATCGCTTCTATAGCATCTCCGGCATCTGTGAGCAGCGCAATGAAAGCGGCGATTGGAAACACGACGCCTCCCAATCCACGACAACAGACAAGCTCAAAATTGTACTGCAGAACGCTTCGAAACCATCCAGGCTCTGCGATACCGGCAGGCTAACTCGCGCCGGCAATGCGCAGACCTGGCTGAACGGATCGCC
The DNA here is from genome assembly GCA_035934555.1 of Verrucomicrobiia bacterium. Classification (GTDB taxonomy): domain Bacteria; phylum Verrucomicrobiota; class Verrucomicrobiia; order Limisphaerales; family UBA8199; genus DASYXT01. Next base: position 18,010 of record DASYXT010000046.1, read on the forward strand.
TACCCCAGGGTCTTCAAAAACTTCGCGCAACCCTCCATGATGGCGGGGTTGGCTTCCATCTCCACGAAGATGTATTTCAATCCGCCCACCTTCGCGGCGGCAAAGAAGTCCTTCCAGTCGACGATGCCGGTACCCATGACCACCTCCTTCTTATGGTCATCCGGAGCATAGTCCTGGAGGTGGGCCGAGATGAACCGACCGGGGAACCTGCGGAAATAATCCTGGGCCTTGTAACCCGAGGTGATGGCTGCGACCTGAAACTGCATCTTCACCAGTGAGGGGTCGAGATGTTCGAGCATCAGGTCGTATTGCGGGCGGGCATCCAGCTTTTCGTCGAATTCACCATTGTGGTTGTGGTATCCGGCAACCATGCCGCCTTTCTTGACCATCTCTCCGAAATGGTTCATCTGCCGGCAGCGTTTCTTGACCTCATCGGTGGTCTTGGCCATGAGTCCACCGGAACAGACCATGTGCTTCAACCCCAACTGGGTTGCGAACTCGATACGCTCGGCGAGGCTGTTGTCATCCATGATCTCGTTCCAGGTGAAGTGGCAACTGCAGGTGTCCAGGCCCGAGTCGTTGGTGAGCTGCTTCAGCTCCTTGCCAGAGTATTTGACCAGCGGCTTGAAGGGTCCCTGGTATCCTTTGGGGCTGCACCATTCCACTGTCGTGTAACCGTAGCCGGCCAATCGGCGCATGGTCTCCTGGGGTTTCTGCGAGATCTCCTCCCGGAACACGTAGGACTGGAAGCCGATGGGCATGTTGAGGCCGTTGGCATTCGTAGTGGCGTGGGCCCAACCGCGCATCGCGGTGAGAACTCCGGAAGCGGCGAGACCAGCAATTGCATTACCCAGGAAGGTTCTTCTGTTCATGAGGTTGGTGGGGTTGGTGTTGCTTGTGGCACCTTGGCAGGGTTGGGCGCGGGACGTCAACGTGTTTTCCCATCGAGCGATGTGTGTGTGCGTGGCGACTAGTAGAGGAACCAGATGGCGGCAAACGGCGCGTGGTGCCCAACCGGCAAGGCGTGCCGCAAGGCTGGGTCATCTGGTCATCTCGCCGCTGCTGGCCAACCTCTGTCTCAATGCGCTGGCAACGCTCGCGACGAAGCGGGTATTGGTATGCGCACATCGAACCGAGCGCCAAGAGCCGCCAACAGGAGATGCGAACCGAGGAAGGCGCTTACTTACTGCGCCCCCACGCGATAAAACCGGCTTTGCCTGGTTGCGTTTGGGTCCACGATGCGGATCGTTCCTCCTGTGCCTGTGAACGTCTGCAGCCATAGCCAATTGGGATCCGTCAGCGCGTTCTTGTATTGAATCGTGCAGGTGACGGTGTCCTGGGCCGCCACATTCAAAACCACGTTGGTTCCCGCCGCAGCAATGCTTGACGACGGTGGCTTCACGCCGGTACCCGTCACGTTGTGCGCGATCACGCGGTCCGTAGTGAAAGTGAAGTAGGCCGAGTAGGCGGCTGACTCCAGTGCCGCCGCCAGCGGTACAGCCGTGCCGGTCCGATCCAGGCAGCCCGTTACCATTTTGGAGGCATTCACGGTAAACCGGTAGGGCGGCCCCGCCCCAGCCAGTGGCGCGTTTGTGTCCACCTGGTCCGGCTGCGTCGGGTAGACCAGCCGGATGAATCCGAAAGTCGTGGCACCGGAGACCAGCAGGTCCAGCATCGAGTTTGAGGACGTGTAGCCTTGATCGGTGGAGATGGTCAGGTTGTAAGGTATCGCCGCCAGCGCGGCCGCAGAGATGTTGCCTTTCCATTGGCCATTCGTCATCGAAGCGAAGCTGAGGAGCGCCGGATTAATATGTTCGCTGGGCAGGTGGCCTGGGGGAAATCCGTTGGTCGATTCCAGCGGCGCCGAGGTGCTCCCAATATCCGCCATGAGCACAACACCCGACATGGCCAGCACGCCGCCGCCTAAGGGGCTGACGATTGACAATTCCGGAGCTGACGCCGTTAAAAGCCCTGCCGCGATCGATCCGCTTATCTGCACCTTTGGCACGCCCTCCGCGTCCACACCGTCTGGATCGGCTATATACCACCAATCCAGGTCGTTGGTGCCCGAGTAGACTGCGGGATTGTTTGTGTTGAGCACCGGGGAGCCGTCCACCACTCCGATCTGCAACGCGGGCGCGCTGGTGCCCGTCAGGTCCGTCAGGCCGGGCATTTCGAACAGGATCGATACCGAACCATCGGCCACATGGGAACTGATGTCCGATTGGATGGAACTCTGCGCGAGTCCTGCGAAGGCGCCGCCAAACGCATTCGAAGTGGCGAACGTGTCAGTCCCAAACTGCAGAGTGAGGCTATTGACACGCTGGTCCTGTTCAAAGGCCTGGGCCTGTCTGGGGGTTAGGGAGATCCCTAAGAGCGTGTAAAACAGCGCAAATCGAACACGCTCGAACAACCGTTGCATGCGGGTCATGTTTTGAGTATAGGCCAAAGTCGCGCGTCAATCAAGATACCCCAACAAAGAAACGCGAGGGAGGGTCAGACCGTCGCCCGACCTCTTCATCGCCCTCTAGCGCGGCGTGCGTGACGATGCCCACAATGAAGTTGCCCGCGGGTTCGACGGGCGCCAGCGTGGCCTGGCTCACTGTTTCAGCCACCTGCACTTTGTAGCCCACGTGTTCTTTGCACTGCTCGCCCCGGCCTTTGCAGCCGTAGGTGGCCTCCGGTTCGTGCGGGTTTTGGACGCGCTTGGAAGCCTGTTGCTCCTTGGTTCTGGGTTGGACGGCGGCCGGACCGCTGAGCTCAAATAAGAAGCTTTCGCCAGGGCATTACCTGCTGTTTCAGCAGCGTGGGAGTTCCCGCGCTCCGGGGGTATGTTGCTGCGGACTAAAGCGAAGGTAAAAGGACGGCCGGGACGGCCGTCCTGGTTTTTCGGGTGGAATTCGGGCTGGAAGGCCTGGAATTCGGTCCTTGACGGAGAGGCGAACCGCGCTAAACTATCAGTTAACTTAAGCACATTATGAGTCGTTCTAAGATTAAGAAGCAGTGGAAGAAGCCGGAAATGAAGATCGTTCAGCTCTGCTGCGAGTGCACTGCTTACAGCTCGGTTAGCCTTAAACGCTCCTGATTTAGCCGGGGAGGCTCTATTCGCGTTCGGCTCCTGGGGACCGCCGCCGGCGGGGGATTGCCGCAGTGGAATTGCGCCTGCCCCAATTGCCAGGCAGCGCGTGCCGGTCGCATCCGTCCCCGGACGCAGTCTTGCGTAGCGATTGGTGACGGACAGGGAGGCTGGTTCCTGGTCAATGCGTCTCCCGATTTGCGTTCGCAGATCGAAGCCAATCCTTACCTGCGGCCACGGGCTTCCGGTGCGCGCAATTCGCCGATCGCCAGTGTGTTGCTGACCAATGCCGACCTGGACCATGTGTTGGGCCTGTTTTTGTTGCGCGAGGGGGCTCCGCTCCACATTTACGCTACCCAGGCGGTGTTTTCGGTTTTGGAAACGACGCTCGGGCTCACGCGGGTGTTGAATTCGATGTGCGGAACCGTTTGCCACGAGCCGCCGATGGATAAGCTCAAACCGCTCCTTTCCAGCGGGAACAAGGGCGCCGGCTTGTCATATCGGGCGATTGAACTGCCGGGCCAACCGCCGCGCTTTGCGCCAGGTTCGTCCGGGCCGCACAGCGTCGCTTATGAATTTCGCGACGAACAGACCGGCGGAAAGCTGCTGGTCGCGCCGGATGTAGCCGGGTTGAACGAGCCGTTCTCGAAGGCATTGGCACAGGCCGACGCGGTGCTGTTCGACGGCACCTTTTGGGCCGGGGACGAGTTATCGGCGATTAAGCCGGGCGCGCCGAGTGCCGAAGAGATCGGGCACATGACCATCCAGAAAGAGAGCTTACCTTTGCTGGCGGGACTGCGGGCGCGGCAGCGAATTTATATTCATATCAATAATACCAATCCGGTTCTGGCGCTGGGCTCGGCCGAGCGGCGCCAGGTGGAAGCGGCCGGCGTGGTGGTGGGATATGATGGATTGGAATTTGAATTATGAACGAGACGCGGTGGAAGCCCCCGGAGTTTACCGCCCGCTTGAGAAAGGTCGGCCAGGCCAGCTATCACCATCTGCATCCGTTCCATCGGCTGATGAATTCCGGCCGGCTGGAAAGGGCGGCAATTCGTACCTGGGTGGCCAATCGATTTTATTACCAGGTCAACATTCCTGTTAAGGATGCGGCGATTTTGTCTAATTGCCCGATCCGCGAGGTGCGCCGGGTTTGGCTGCACCGGATCATGGACCATGACGGCACACAGGGCGATGAAGGCGGCATCGGCGCCTGGCTGCGGTTGGGTGAGGCCTGCGGATTGAAACGGCGCGAGATGCTCGCCGGGGAAGGTGTGCTCCCAGGCGTCCGGTTCGCCGTGGATGCCTATGTCAATTTCGCCCGGACCCAGCCATGGCCGGTGGCAGTGGCGTCTTCACTCACCGAGTTGTTTGCGCCGGACTTGATGGCTAAGCGGTTGGAAGCTTTTGAGACGTTTTACACCTGGGTCGAGCCTCGCGGGCTGGAGTATTTCAAAAGCCGGCTCACCCAGGCCCGGCGCGATTCGCGCGAGGGCCTCGAACTCACGCTCGAATTCTGTAACACGCGCGCGCTGCAGGAAGCCGCGGTCAAGGCGCTGCAGTTCAAATGCGACCTGCTTTGGGCGATGCTCGATGCGATTCACGCCGCGTGCGTTGGGAGCAAGCGTTGAGGAGAGCGGATGTGAATGCCATTGAAGAACAGAGGCGGCCGGCGCTGGCTCGCGGTGTGCGCATCGGCACCGACCCGAAAACCAACGAGCCGATGCTGCTGTTCCCCGAAGGGGTTATTTACTTAAATCCAACTGCCCATGATATTGTGAAGCGCTGCGATGGCCAGGTGACGACCCAGTCGCTGATTGCGGCGCTGGCAGACGAGTATGAAACCGACGTCGAAGCGCTCCGGCACGATGTGCTGGATTGCCTCGCTGACCTTCATCAACGCAAGGTGCTGGTTTTTTGCAAGTGAGCCATCGTCCTTATCTGCTGCTGGCCGAGGTGACTTATCGCTGTCCCCTCCATTGTCCGTATTGCTCGAACCCGGTGGCCCGAGGGGGCCGATACGAACTTTCCGCGCCGCATTGGGCAAGGGTATTTCGCGAGGCGGCGCAATTGGGGGTGCTGCACGCCGGGTTTTCCGGCGGCGAACCGCTTCAACGGCCGGACCTGGCCGAACTGGTGCGCGGGGCGCACGAGGCGGGCCTATACTCGAACTTGATCACCAGCGCGATCGGGCTGAGCGCTGCTCGCGCCCGTCAACTCAAGGCAGCGGGGCTGGATAGTGTGCAAATCAGTTTTCAAGCCGACGAACCCGAATTGGCTAACGTGGTCGCGGGCACGCAGGCTCACGCGCGAAAGCTGGAGGCCGCCGCGCTGGTCCGCGAGTTGGAGTTTCCCCTTACGGTTAACGTGGTTCTGCACCGTGGCAACATCGACCGGCTGGAAGGGATTCTGGCGATGGCCGAGCAGCTCGGCGCCGAACGGCTCGAGGTGGCCAACACGCAATATTACGGTTGGGCCTTCCGCAACCGCGCGGCGCTGCTGCCAACGCGCGAACAGATCGCGCGCGCGGTGGAGGTTGCCGGCGCAGCGCAGGAGCGGTTGGCGGGCAAGATGGAGATCCTATTCGTCACGCCCGACTATTACGGCGAGCGCCCGAAGCCGTGCATGCACGGCTGGGGCAACCGGTTCCTGACGGTGAACCCCGCGGGCGACGTTTTGCCGTGTCCGACCGCGGGCGAGATCAAGGGGTTGCGTTTCGATAATGTGCGACAGCATTCACTCGCCTGGATTTGGGAGCAGTCGGAAGCATTCAACCGGTTTCGCGGGACGGCTTGGATGCCGTTGCCGTGCCGCGAATGTGAGTTTCGCGAGATTGATTTTGGCGGTTGTCGTTGTCAGGCGGCATTGATCGCGGGCGATCCGGCGGTGACCGACCCGGCTTGCTCGCTGTCGCCGTATCGTGAAAAGCTGACGCGGTTTGTTGAGTCCGTGCAGAGCGCAGCCGCTCCTGATCCGAGCAAACCCGCGTGGCTTGATGCGGTGTCCTACCGGCAGAATCCGGAGGAGTAGGCACTGAGGGACCTGCAGAGGTCAGAGAGCAGAGGACAGAGGTCAGAGGTCAGAGAGCAGAGGTCAGAGGGCAGAGGGCAGAGAGCAGAGGTCGGAAGGTCAGAGGGCCAAGGGTTCACTACGGGCGCAGGAACTGATGGACCTGCGGAGCAAGGTAAAATAAACTACGCTCCGTGTTCGTTAAACTAAACGGTTCAATGATCCTCAAGCTCTTCACTTTTTCCCTGCCGTTTTTTATTTCCGTGGCAGCGGCGCAGGATGTTGGGCGTGTCTCCCCCGCGTCTTTGCCAATGCCGATGCCGAGCGCCAAACCGGTGCCGCCTGACGTGTTGCGGTCGCACAATCCGTGGAATCTGCCGATGACCGGCATGTGGAAGTTCGCGCTGACGCGCGGCAGAATTCAGGCAGGCATATTCATGCGGCCCAGCTCGGAGCAAATCGGAATTAGTGCGTCGAGTAATGAGGAGAGAAACCCGCCGGAGAACGCGTTTGACGGCAATAACGACACTCGGTGGTGCGCCAGTGATGACAGCGTGCCGCAATGGCTGGAGACCGACCTGGGAAAGGAGCACCGGGTCACGGGCATAAGCCTTGCCTGGGAACACCAGGACGGCGGGTATCAATGCGTCATTGAGGGCAAGAAAGATGGCGGGAAATGGGTGACGCTGGCGGATGCCTCGGCGGAACCGGGGATTGGGGACGGACCTGTTGGGATCGCGCCGGCTGAGGTTCGCTTTGTGAGGGTGACGGTAGTAGGTCATGCCGCCGGCTCGTGGGCATCCATCCGCGAGCTTCAGGTTCACCTGGCGGATGGCGGACAAGACGAAGTTTGGCGGCCACTAGCTCAGAAGAAACCCGCCGCCCCTGAAGTGGTTTCTGACGCGTTTGCGTCGCCGACTTTTGATGACGCGAGCTGGGATAACCTCCCGGTTCCTTCGAACTGGGAAATGTATGGTTATTCGGTGCCGACCTATGGCTCGGTGGACACGACGGCCGGCCAGTATCGGCGCTGGGTGAAGGTGCCGGCGGCATGGGCGGGCCGGAAAATTTATTGGCATTTCGACGGCGCGCTGGACGGGGCCGAAGTTTTTATCAACGGGCAGAAGGCCGGTTACCACGAAAGCGGCTACACGGCTTGGAACATTGATTTGACCGGTTTGGTAAAACCCGGCGAGCGCAATCTGTTCGCGGTGCGCGTGTCCAAATCCGTCCCTTCCAGCGACTGCGAGACTGGCGACTATCAATGCATGGGGGGGATTTATCGCGACACGTCGTTAATTGCCGTTCCGCAGACGTACGTCTCCGACATCACGGTGCAGACGCCCCTGGATGAGAATTATCGCAATGCGACGCTCAAGGTGAGTGTGAAGGTCGCTGGCAGGCCCGGCGAATCGGTTGCCATTGCGGGCGATCTGTTTGCGGCGAAAACCCAAAAGGCAACCGGCGTAACAATCTCCGGCTCGGCGCGGCTCGGGGCCGACGGCACGGGCACCATCGCAATGAGCGTGCCGGTCGAGGGGCCGGCGCTGTGGTCGGCCGAAAAGCCAAACCTTTATTATGTCGTGATGCGGCTCGCCGGCGGCGGCAAGACCCTTGAGCAGGTCGAGCAGCGGTTCGGCTTCAAGCAAATCGATTTCAAGAACAACATCGTGCTGTGGAACGGACGTCCCATCAAATGCACCGGCACCTGCCGCCACGATTATTGGGCCGACAAGGGGTTTGCCTTGAGCGAGACGAACTGGCAGCAAGACCTGGCGATGATGAAAGCCGCGAACATCAACGCCATCCGCACCAGCCATTACAACCACGCCCAACGGTTCCTCGAACTATGCGAGGAAAAAGGCATGTACATCCTCGATGAAGTTCCTTACTGCTGGATCAACGACGAGGTCAAAAACCCGGCTTATGCGCCGTATCTGCTGCAACGCGCCGCCGAAACGCTTGCCCGCGATAAGAACCGTCCGTGCGTGCTGGCCTGGAGCATCGGCAACGAAAACCCCATGGGACCGGATTCTCAACTGGTGATGGACCTGGTGCGGGCAACCGACCCGACGCGCCCGGCGTTTGTTTCCTGCACGCCGCCGCGCCAGGTTCAGGGCCAACTTTGGGAAGATGATCATTATCCCTCGCCTGGTCAGGTGGACGGTATTATCAGGCGTGGGCGCGCGGCGAACTTCTCTGAGAACCCCCACACGTTCTGGCAGCCAGAGACGCGGAATTACGACCCTGGCGCGCATGATCTATGGGCCGAGGCGATGCTGGGTGTGTGGCAGAGGGTCTGGGCCGCACCCACCATTCTCGGCTCGTTTATTTGGGAATGGCAGAACCAGGGCATTGCGGACAAAAATGCTCCCGCCCCTCATGCCGGCCCGTGGGGTCCGGATAATCTGCGGCAGGAAAACAACAAGGGGATTGTCACGGCCTACCGTGTGCCCAAGCCTGAATGGTGGATCGTCAAGCAGGTCTATAGCCCGATACAGATTGGGACGCAGACGCTTTCAGCTAACAGCGGAATGTTCACCGTGCCGATCACCAACCGCTACTCGTTCACAGATTTGAACGAATTCACCTGCCGCTGGACCGCTTATCAAGGCAGGAAGGTTTTGCAGAGCGGTTCTAAACGCATCGCGTGTGCGCCGTCAGAATCAGTGGAAGAGTCATTTCCGGCGCCTGGTGGAGTAACGAAGCTGCGCGTGGAATTCGAGCATGCCGATGGAACTTCTGTGGTAGCGGTGAATCTGGCGGTGGCCGGCGCGCCGGTTCCGCAACCGCCCGCAGCACTGGCCGCCGGCAGCGCGTTGACCACTCAGGACACGCCGGACGCGCTTGTGATAGCAAACAACCTGCAAACAATTATTTTCGACAAGGGCACCGGCGCCATCCGGTCGTGGCATGTCCACGGCAAACCGCTCGTCGTTGGCGGGCCGACGCTCAACCTGGGCGAGGCAAAGAAAGACAACGAAAGGTCCTTTTATCACGCGCATAATCCACCAATCACGCAGAACGCGCGGGTGACCGCGGCTGCCGCCGGCGCCGACGGCAGTATCCGCGTGGCAGTCAGCGCCGAGGTTCTGACGGCCGCCGGCGGAAGCACGCTCGGCACGCTCACGGCCACATACGACGTTAAACCCGATGCTCAAATTACGCTGAGCTGGAACTTCGATTGGAGCGCCGAGAACAAGAACCTCTGGGAAGACGGCCTGAAAGTCTCCCTGCCCGCTAAAATGACGCGCATGAGCTGGTTGCGCGATTCCTATTTCACGGACTATCCCGCCGGACAAATCGGCGAGCCGTCGGGTGCCTGCCGCGCGGACGATATTCAGTTCCGAGCTTCGAAACGCAACCTCCACTGGCTCACGCTGAGCGACAGCGCAGGTGTTGGCCTGGTGCTGCTGCCGGTTGCAGGGACGCAGCTAATCGGCCGGGCGAATTCGAGCGCCGGCGGCACGACTCTCCTGGCTAGCCGCGAAGTTGCCGGACCGCGGGACCTCAGCGGCAATTGGGTTTCTGATCACGATATCAAGGCCCGCAAAGGCAAGGCGCTGTCGGGCGCTTTCATACTCCGGGCGCTGGCGCCGTAGGGGCGGAGATCAGAGATCAGAGACCAGAAATCAGAAGTCGGCATCGTGCAAGAGTCAATGAAAACACAGAATGATTCCCCCCTCAGTGGAGGCGGGCGGAGCGCGGACTTTAGTCCGCAGCAAGGTCCGATGGGGCGGGATTCTCGAATGTTGCGGCGGACTAAAGTCAGCGCTCCGGCGCCAGTCGCGCTTTCACAAATGGGACACAACGATTGTCGTGAGGCCTGCGGCTGCAAGTCTGGGTTGCCGCGGCGGGATTTTCTCGGGCTGGTCGGTGCGGGCGCGGTGGGGTTGCTGTCCTCGCGGTTGCCGGTGATGGCGGGGCCGTTCGAGTTGGCCGATTTTGAGAAGTTGGTGCCGCCGGATAAGAAACTCAATCCCGCCTGGGTAAAATCGCTGTTCGAGAGAGGCACCCCGACCGTCTATCGGGGCGACGCTGAGCTGAAGTATATCGGCATGCCGGTGGGCGGAATTAACAGTGGGCAGCTTTACCTCGGCGGCGACGGCACGCTGTGGCACTGGGACATATTCAATCAGCACTGGGGCACCGGCGACGCTCACTACGCTCACCCGCCGCTGCCGCATTCTCAAATCCACCAGGGGTTCAGGCTGCGCATCGATAGTGGGGCCCAGCCAAAGGAATTCACGCTCGACCGAGCCGGCTTTTCGGACGTGAGCTTCAGCGGCCAATATCCCATCGGCATCGTGGAATACAAAGATCCCGGCTGTCCCCTCGAGGTGAGGCTGGAGGCCTTTTCGCCGTTTATACCGCTCGATGTCGAGAACTCCAGCCTGCCAGTGACGGTGATGCATTACAGCATCAAGAATACTTCGGCGACGGTCATCGAGGCGACGCTCGCGGGTGTGTTGGAGAATGCCGTGTGCATCGAGAGTCGCAACAGCATGCCCGGCACGCAGCGCAATCGGATCCTGGATCTGCCGAGGATGACATTTTTGAGTTGCAGCGCAGAAGAGCCGGCGCCGTCGGATGCCGCCAAAGCCGATTCCGTTTTTGAGAACTGGGACCAGGACACATTTACGGGTTGGACGGTGGAAGGCGATGCGTTCGGCAAAGGTCCGGTTAAACGCTCGGATTTTCCCGGCTACATGGGCGAGATCGGCGGTGAAGGGGCGCGCGTCGCCAATTCCCATGCGGCTGCTCCTGGTGCATCTGTCGAAGAGAAAGATGCGAAGACGGGCAAACTGATCAGCAAGGACTTCACGATTCAGCACGCTTTCATTCGCGCCTGGATAGGAGGTGGCAATCATGCCGGAAAGACCTGCCTGAATGTGGTGGTTGACGGCAAGGTCGTGGGGAGTCTTGCCGGGTCGAACGAGAACCGTCTTGGTTTGAAGACGCTGGATGTGCGCCAATTCAAAGGCAGACCTGCGCACATCGAAATCGTCGATGCGGAAACGGGCCCCTGGGGCAACATCGGCGTCGGGCGTATCCTCTTCACCGACCACGCTTTTTCAGGTAAGTTTGAGGATTTGGAAGACTACGGCACGATGGGGTTGGCGTTGCTCGGGCCGCCCGCCGAACACCGCTTGGCCGCGGCGCAACCAAACGGCCTCACCGGCAATCCGGGCGACGAGGCTTCAGCGCCTTTCGATAAAAAGCTCCTCGGAGCGCTGGGCCGCAAATTCAAACTGGACCCCGCGCAGTCGGCCGATGTCACCTTTGTGCTGTCCTGGCATTTCCCTAATCTGCGAATGGGCGGATTTGGCAAGCGGGATGACCGGGTGGGCCGCCATTACGAAACCCGATTTCACTCCGCACAGGAGGTCGCTGGACATGTCGCGGCGTCCTTTGATTCGCTTTCCAACCAGACGCGTCTGTGGCGCGATACGTGGTATGACTCGACGCTGCCCTATTGGTTTTTGGACCGGACGTTTCAGAATATTTCCACGCTGGCCACCTCGACACTGTATCGGTTCAGTGACGGACGGCTCTATGGCAATGAAGGCGTGGGTTGCTGCGCCGGCACGTGCACGCATGTCTATCACTACGAACAGGCGTTGGGGCGGTTATTCCCGCAACTGGACGTTCTCCTGCGCGAGCGGGCCGACTTCAATCCGAAGGCCGGGTTCAATGCGGACGGCGGCATCGGCATGCGGGGGGAGTTCGACCGCACACCGGCGGTGGATGGACAAGCGGGTGTGATTCTACGCGCCTATCGCGATCACCAGATGTCGGTGGATTCGGCTTTTCTCCGCGAGTATTGGCAGAGCATCAAGCAAGCCATCCAATACCTGATTCGCCAGGACGGCAACGGCGACGGCATTCTGGGCGGCGCGCAGCATAATACCCTCGACGCCGCCTGGTATGGCGAGGTCCCTTGGTTGAGCTCGCTTTACCTGGCGGCGCTGCATGCCGGTGAAGCGATGGCGCTGGAAATGAAAGATGAAACCTTTGCTGCGCAGTGCCGCGCGCTCCATGTTCGCGGCGCGGCCAACTTCGTCGCCCAAATGTGGAAGCCGCAATACGGCTATTTCGTTCAGGTGCCGGACCCGGCGCATAAGGGGATGGTGGGGGCTTACGACGGTTGTGATATCGACCAGGTCTTTGGACAGGAATGGGCGTTCCAAGTGGGACTCGGACGGGTGCTGCCGGCCGCGGAGACGAGGAAAGCACTGGCCGCCATCTGGCGTTTTAACTTCACGCCTGACGTCGGCCCCTATCGGAAAGTCCACAAGACCGGGCGCTGGTATGCGATGTCCGGCGAAGGCGGCGTGATTGGCTGCACGTGGCCCTTTGGCGATGCGAGCCGCGTTCCCACCGACTTCGATTACTATTTCAACGAGTGCATGCCGGGTTTCGAATATGAACCGGCCGCGCACATGATCTGGGAAGGCATGGTCATGGAAGGCTTCGCCATCGCGCGCACGCTGCACGACCGTTACCACGCCTCGCGCCGAAATCCGTGGAATGAGGTTGAGTGCGGCGATCATTATGCGCGCTCCATGTCCAGCTATGGATTATTCACCGCGGCGTGCGGCTTTGAATACCACGGGCCCAAAGGTTACCTCGCGTTCGAGCCGCGCGTAACTCCGGAGGATTTCCGCGCGCCTTTTACCAGCGCGGAAGGGTGGGGCACGTACAGCCAAAAGGAGGCCGGGTTGGAGAAAACTGCCGCGCTGGAAATCAAATGGGGCAAGCTGCGCCTTAAGACGCTGGCACTCGCCGCCAAAGCCGCTCCGCTTTCGGTTCGCGGGGAGCTCAGCGGCAGACCCATGCCTCTGAGCAGTCAGTTCAAGGACGGACGAGTATGGCTCACCTTTGCTGCGGAGGTTCAACTGACCGCGGGCCAGCGGCTGCAGGTTGCGCTGAGCTGAATTGCGGAAGACAAACGTCCTGGTGAACGGCTGACCCAATGCCGGCGGGGGCTCCAGCGAAGGTTTGCCTTCGGGGGGTTTTTCCCCCATGCTCTATCCATGGCGGCGGAGCCGTTAATTCCGGTAGCGGTGGTGCTGGTTTTTGCCGCAAGCAGCTTCTTCTTTTCGCTGGCGGAAACCGCCCTTTTTTCACTTAGCAAATGGCAGGTGCGCCAGTTGGCGCAAGCCCGGGGTGCCCGTGGCGAGTTGGTCGGCCAGTTGTTGGGGCAACCCCAGGATCTGCTCGCGACCATCGCCTTGGGTAATACCGCCGCCAACGGGGCGTTGGTCGGGGTCGGGTTATGGGAGGGTTTGCACGGGCATTGGCTGCTTTGGGCCACGGTGGCCGCGCTGCTCGTGCTCATTTTGATTGTTTGCGAGGTGCTTCCCAAAACGATGGCGGTGCGGCGGCCAGAGTTGTGGGCGCTGCGGGTCGCGCGGCCACTATCGTTCACCCTGGCGCTGACGTTGCCGCTGTGTCGAGTGACCCAACGGCTCAACGCCGGCATTTTGCGCGCGCTGCTGCCGCGCAGTTTCCAACCGCAGCCCGGGTTGACGGATGCCGATTACCAGGAACTCCTCGAGCTGGCTTACCAACAGGGGACGCTGGCGCAGTCCGAGAAGGAAATCATCTTACAGATCATCACGCTGGACCGGCGTATGGCCAAAGAAGTCATGAAACCGCGGTCACAAATGTTCGCTATCTCGGATGAATTGTCGATTGAGGAGATGATCGCGGCGGCGCGGCGTTTCAAGCATCGGCGGCTGCCGATCTATGACGAGAGCCCGGACACAATTGTCGGTGTGCTCAACACGCGGGCGTTGTTGCTGAACCCGGACGGGGATTTGGCGGATGTGATTGAGTTTCCATCGTTTGTGCCGGAAACGATGAATCTGCTGCGGTTGCTCAAGAGCCTCCAACGACAGCAGCGCGGGCTGGCGATCGTGCTGGACGAATTCGGCGGCACCGCCGGGCTGGTGACCATGGAAGATATTTTGGAGGAAATGATCGGCAAAATCCGCGACGAGCTGGAGTCGGATGGGTTTGTGATGGAGAAGCTGGGGCCGGGCGCCTGGCGGGTGAGCGGTTTGCTGCGGGTGGACGACTTCCGGCGGGAGTATCCGCCGCTGGGTGAGGTGGCGGAGGTCGAAACGATGGGGGGGCTGATGATGAGCCTGGTGGACGTGGTGCCCGCGCCCGGAGACACCGCCAATTACCGCGGCTTGAAGCTGACGGCGCAGGTCACTGATGAGCGACGTGTGCGGGAGTTGCTGGTCGAGGCCGTCAAAGGAACGAAGCCTGGCAAACCCGCGAGTCCCAATTCGGAACCGGAGATTTTATAATGGCGACCGAACCTATCATCTGGGTGGTGTTTGGCGTGTGCGCCATTTTGAGCTTTATCCTTTCGGGGATGGAAGCCGGAGTATTTGCGCTGAGCCGTTTGCGGATTCGCCAGCAGATGCGCGTGGGTCGCCGTTCGGCCAAAGTGCTGCACCAGTACCTCGAGAACCCGGAGGATTTTCTCTGGACCATTCTGGTAGGCAACACGGTGGCGAACTTTGTGATTTTGGGGTGGTCCGTGGTGATGCTGGTGCGTGTGCTGCGCGGGCATCCGGTGTGGTTTGCCTTCGTTTATGCCGGCATTGTGCTGCTGCTCTACGCGTTTTTCGATTTCCTCCCCAAAATGCTTTTCCGCCAGTATCCGACCCGTTTGTGCCTGGCGTTGGCGCGGCCCTTTCGTGCGTTGCATGCGGGGTTGCGACCGTTGGTGTGGGGCGTGGAATGGTGCTCGGACCTGTTGCTGCGTTGGCGCGGGGGCAATGTTTTCACGGGCCATTTGTTCGGCAATCGTGAGGAATTGCGCCTGGTGATGCAGGAATCTTCGCAGGCGCTCACCTCCGAGGAGCGCGTGATGATCAATCGCGTGCTGGATTTGCAAAGCCTCACCGTCCGGCAGGTGATGGTGCCGCTGGAGCAGGCCCCCACCGTGACGGCGCAAACCTCGATTGGCGCCGCGCTTGAACTCGTGCGCCAGCGGCCGGCTGGCCGGTTGCCGGTCTGGGGTGAGCGCGATGGGCGGCGCCGAATCATCGGGCTGGTCCACGTGGACTCGCTTTTGTTTCAGACCGGTCTGGACCCGGCGCGGCCGGTCGTCGAGCAGGTGAAACCCGCTTTGTACCTGGAAGAAGATTTGCGGTTGGAATTGGCGTTGCGCCGCATGCAGCGCGGGGGCCAACGCCTGGCGGTGGTGCTCGGCCGCGAGCGCAGCGAGATTGGCCTGCTGAGCCTGGAGGATGTGCTGAAAGCGATTTTCGGGCAGGTGAGTTTGTAATATGGACGGCCAAGGCATCATTTCCATCGTCCTGCGACTGCTCGCGGTGCTCGCGCTGGTGCTGGTCAACGGCTTCTTCGTCGCGTCCGAATTCGCGCTGGTGAAAGTGCGCGACACGCAGCTCACGCCGCTGTTGCGGCGCGACAACCGGCGCGCGCGCGTCGCCGACGCCATTGTGCATCGGCTGGACTCGTTCCTGAGCGCAGCGCAATTGGGAATTACGCTGGCGAGCCTGGGGTTGGGGTGGCTCGGCCAGCCGGTGTTTGTGGCGGTGCTGCACCCGGTGTTTGGCTGGCTGCGGATCGAATCCAGCGAGGCCCAACGCTGGCTGGCCTTCGGCTTCGGGTTCTCGGTTTTGACCTTCCTCGAAATTACCGCTGGCGAGCAGGCGCCGAAATGGTTCGCGATTCAGCGTTCGCTGCCGACCACCCTCTGGGTCGCTTACCCGTTGCTATGGTTTTATCGGCTGTCGTTTCCGGTCGTCTGGGTGTTGAACCATGCTTCGCGCTGGTTGCTGCGCCAGGCCGGCCTCGAAATCACCGGCGAGCCCGGCAGCGGGCATACCGAAGAGGAATTGCGCCTGCTGTTTGCGGCCGCTCAAAAACGGGCGCAGACCAGCAGCCTCGGCCGGGAGATTGTGCTCAATGCGTTGGATTTGCGGCGGCGCCTCGCGCGCGAAGTCATGCGCCCGCGCCAGGAAATCGTCGCGCTCAGCACCGAGGCCAGCATCGCGGAGTGCCTCGACATCGCCGAGAAGTCTCGTTATTCGAGGTTCCCACTGTGCGAGGCCGGTGATTTGGACAAGACGCTCGGGGTGGTTCATATCAAGGACCTGTATGCGATGCGTTTGAAAGCGCGCAGCGCCGCCGAGTTGCGGCCGGTAGCGCGCAAGCTGATTTACATCCCGGAAACCGCCCACCTGGAAAAGTTGCTGCGGCTGCTATTGGACCGGAAACTGCACCTGGCGATCGTGGTGGATGAATACGGCGGCACCGTCGGCATGGTGACGTTGGAGAATATCCTCGAAGAGTTGGTGGGCCAAATCCAGGACGAGTTCGACCAGGAACGGCCGCTGCTGGTGCGGGTCAATGAAACGACCTGGGAGGCAGCGGGCAGCCTGCCGTTGCACGAATTGGCGGAGCTCATCGGCCGACCCTTGCAGGAGGAGGGCGTCACCACCGTCAGCGGCTGGGTGACTCAGCGCCTCGGCGGGTTCCCCAAACCCGGTGATACCCTTTCCATTGCGGGCTACCAATTGCGGGTGGAAGCCATGGACGGAATGCGCGTCGCCCAGCTCAAGTTTACGCGGACCAACGACGAAGCCTCGTCCGCTCGTTCCTGAGTTGCACGCCGAGGGTGGCGCCCAGGAGGACCTGGCCAAAACCCACGCACGCGGCGAGCCAGAACTGCCGTGTCGCCGCAGCGAAGGAACACAGCAGGCTTAAGGCGACCCATACCAGCAAAGGATGGCAGTCGATGCGCGAAGCGACCGGCTTTTTGCTGATGAAAGCGGGAGTTGCCACCCCGAGCGCGCAAACGGCCGCGGCAGCCCAAAGTGCCATCCAAGCCGATTTGGGTGCTGCCAACCAGGACGAGTTGGACTCGATAAACAACGGCGCGGCGGCCTCAGACATTACCAGGAACAACACCACGCTTAACCCCAATGTCTCGAAACCGTAAGCAGGCGTCCGGCGCCGGTGGCGAAGAATCAGGCGTGCTGTCCCACGCGCGTTGAGAATCAAGGCCAGGAACAGAAAAGGCAACCAGGGCAAAACCACCGGGCTGGCGCGGAGTCCTGTGGCTGCGCCGACAATCAATGCCGGCACTGCGCCGGCCACGAGCAGCACCGAACCCAACAGCACCGATTGCCAGGGCAATTCCCGGCGCAGGTTGGCCAGGGTTGCGAGCAGCGTGAACATTATCAGACCGGGTATGAGCCAACCTCTGTTCTGCAAAGGTCCGGGGCCGGTGAGGTAATATGCGGCCATAGCGGCGGCTTGCATTAGAAACAGGGCGGTGCAAAACGCAGGCAGGCTGACCGCCCCGCCTCGGGAGCGAGTGGAACCATTTAGCAAGAGTGCTTTCGTGCCTTCAATGCTGGCCATTGCCCGGTTAGCCGGCTGCGCTTCCGAAACCAGGTTAGGAATCCGCTGGAAAGGCCGTATCGACCTTTGGCGCGAGCGGGTAAAGAGTGAGAACCGAGTCGGCGGCCACAACCAGTTCGCACGTATATTGGACAACCCCGGTGCGCTTGACTTCGATCCGGTGAGGGCCTTCGGGCAGCTTAAGCGTTGCCGGAGTGCCGCCGAAGAACCGGCCGTCCACAAATATCTCGCTGAATGCGTCATCGCCTTGGATATGAACCGCGCCGCGGCGAGCGTTGGGGTCATTGTTGGAGAGAATCGAACTGGGGGGAGGCGTGGGCTGTGAGGCCAGCCCAGTCGATGCGCTGCCGGTTTGTGGCGTCGGGCCGCTTGAAGAAGTCTTCGGCTTGGCAGGGCGCTGTTTCACCCACGATTTACGAAACGGAGCCGGAGATGAATGAGAATCCATCGAACCGTGCTGCGTGCTTTGCGCGGCCAATCGCTCAAAGCTCCGCCGCAACCGCCACTCTTGAAAGTACATGTACCCAAAACAACCGGCGATGCTCACGAACAGTGCGGCCAGCCCGATAGCCGAGCGCAGTGACAGGGCCCGGTGCGCAAATGAGACATTGTAGTTGGGGATGCTCCCCAAAACGAAGTGAATGGCTGAAAATG
The DNA here is from genome assembly GCA_035934555.1 of Verrucomicrobiia bacterium. Classification (GTDB taxonomy): domain Bacteria; phylum Verrucomicrobiota; class Verrucomicrobiia; order Limisphaerales; family UBA8199; genus DASYXT01. The sequence continues at coordinate 36,164 of DASYXT010000046.1, forward strand.
CTGGTCGTGCCGTTTTCATGAGCAAATAAGGGGCATGCTTCACGCCCTCAAAGTGTCCGGTCCAAGCAAGCACTGGGCTATGGCGTCATAGTTGACGCTCGCGAGAACCGCGCGATGATTTAGGACCCTCGCGCTAATTTCTGCAAGACCAATTCTTGAAGCTAATTCCTGGAGCAAAAAGGCGGCCCATCACTGGGCCGCCCCTGAACGGATTTCAGTGAGCCCTCAAATCAAGAGCATGATGCGAAGATGCTTGAGAATGCGCAGTCAAACAATAGGGCAAAACCCTTTACGCTACTCATCAAACGATGGATTCGCCAATTCCTATCGAGGAGCTCGGTGCCACTCCCGGGCGGGTGAGGAGGAGAGCGGAGATTAGGATTAGGATTAAGATTATGAAACGGTCAACTACTGCGAGCGGCGCTGAGGCCGATTTGCCGCCGCACACGCAGGCGAACGTTTTCTTCTTCGTTGAGGCGGCGACGGGCGGACAGCAAGGCGGCTCGCCCCAAATACCCGATCGCCCGCTTGGGATCCTCGCGCTCGACCACCGGCAGCCGGCCAATATCGCGTTCGAGCATTTTGGTTAGGGCCGTATGCAGTGGCTCATCCGGGAAGGCTACCTCGACCACGGCGGCGCCGGCTTCGGCGACCGTTTGCTCGGGATTATGGTTCTGGCGCAAAGCGCGCACGATGTCGCCTCGGGTGATGATGCCCACCAGTCGGTTTTGCTCATCCACAAGCAAGGTGCCCTGGTGCCGGCTTAAGGCGGGATCGGCTTGCGCAATGCGATCCGACAATTCGGAGAGCTTCATTGTTGCCGGGATCATTGGCACGTTGGTATCCATCACGTCACGCACCCGCGCCAACTCGAAGGGGTCGATGCTATATTCGCGGGTGATGTGATGGCCGCGCCGGGCGAGCTTCTCCGTCAGGATTGAGCGGCGCATGAGCAGCACGGTAACGGCCAGGGCGGCGACGGAGCCGATGAGCAAAGCCGGAAAGAGGTTGAAATCGCGCGTGAGTTCGACCGCAAAGACCATCGCGGTCAACGGCGAGCGCATCGTGCCCCCCATGACCCCGGCCATGCCGATCAGGGCCCAAAGTCCCGGATCACCCACTGGAATGTAATGCCCGGCAAAGGAACCCAGCGCCCCACCGATGATCAGCAAAGGCGCCAGCACACCGCCGGAAGTGCCCGACCCCAGCGCAATGGCCCAGACCAGCCCCTTGGCGACCAGCAGGCCCAGCACCGCGGTGCCCACCAGGTCGCCGCGCAACAACCCGTGGATTGTGTCATAGCCGACACCCAACACGCGCGGCTCCAGCAATCCGCCCACACCGATGAACACCGCCCCTAACGCCGGCCACCACATCCAGTGCACGGGCAGTCGTTGGAACAAATCTTCGCAGGCATAAACCAGCATCGTTAGTAAACCCGACGCAAAACCCGCCGCGATACCAAGCCCCGCCGCATAGGCCAGCGCCGTGCCCGACAGCGCGAGGTGCGGCGTTACCGGGAAGATTGGTCCAGCGCCGAGAAACTTCACCCGCAGCACCGAAGCGACAATCGAAGCGACCGCCACCGGAATAAAACTGCGTGGCTTCCATTCGAATAGCAACAACTCCACCGCGAGCAGCACCGCGGCGACCGGCGTCGCGAATACCGCCGCCATACCTGCCGCCGCGCCCGCGACTAACAGCGTTTTGCGTTCGGCGGCGCTTAGGCGAAACTGCTGGGCGAACATCGAGCCGAAGGCGCCGCCGGTCATAATAATTGGACCTTCGGCACCAAACGGGCCGCCGGTGCCGATGGAAATGGCTGCCGACAGCGGCTTGAGAATCGCCACCTTTAAGTCAATCTCACTGCGCCCGAGCAAAATCGCCTCGAGCGCCTCGGGAATACCGTGCCCGCGGATTTTTTCCGACCCGAAGCGCGCCATCAACCCGACCAGCAACGCTCCCACGACGGGCACAAGGATGACCCAGAACCCCAGGTGATTGCCCTGCGGCACCGAGGGGGCGGACGAAAGGTGATGATAAAAAGCCAGGTTGGTGATTGAGCTGATCAACCACAGCAGCCCATAGGCGACTACCGCCCCTATGACGCCGATCGCCACCGCCATCGCCGACAGCAGCAGCACCCGCCAATCCGTGCTGAAGTCCGCCAACGTGTCCTCGACACCGTGCGCGGTTTTTGCCAGTTTGCCGGACTTGGCCGGTGAGAGCCTGATTTCATTTTGCATCGAGCCACGCATGATATATCGTGATACGACATATGTCAATCTGGGCGAGAGCGGAGCACCCCCCCGGTCAACACCCCGTGGGCGGCGCGCCCCGGCAGACTATGACCAAAGTTAAACCACTTTCCAAAGCCCAGTATGAAACGCTGGCGGCCTTCCGCTATGCGCTGCGGCGTTTCCTGCACTTCAGCGAACAGGCGGCCCACGACGCCGGCCTGACGCCCCAGCAGCACCAGGCGTTGCTGGCCATCAAGGGGTTCCCCGCACGCGACCGCGTCACCGTCGGTGAACTGGCCGAGCGGCTGCAGCTCCAGCATCACAGCGCCGTCGGGTTAGTGGACCGATTGGTGAGTGAAAAGTTGGTCGGGCGCAGCCCCTCGGCCGAGGATCGGCGGCAGGTGTTCGTGCAACTCACGCCGCGCGGGGAGAAGGTGCTGAACCGGCTTTCTTCGGCGCACACACGGCAATTGAACCGGCTCGGGCCGGAACTGAACCGGCTGCTGCAACAACTCGACGACGGCTCTGAGATGCAGCCGCCGAAGGACACCGCTCGGAGCAAGCCGGGACAGCTCGAGTGAAACGGTCCAGCGCCAAACCGCTCGCCGGGGCTGCAACTTCGGATAAGCCGAGGCGCGTGCTGACGATCGGCCACTCTACGCGCAGCATCGAGGATTTTCGCGAGCTGCTGCGGAAGTACGGCGCGACCTGCATTGTGGACGTGCGGACGATTCCACGGTCGCGGCGCAATCCGCAGTTCAATACGGAGGCGCTGCCCCACTCGCTTGCTGCGGCAAACATCGGCTACGTGCACTTGCCTTCCCTGGGCGGGTTGCGCCGTCCGCGGCCCGATTCGCTCAACAACGGGTGGCGCAATGCATCCTTTCGTGGATTTGCCGATTACATGCAAACGGAGGAATTCACTCGCGGCATCGAGCAATTGCTTGAATTAGTCAACGCTGGCAAGCCGGCTTTGATGTGCGCCGAAGCGGTCCCGTGGCGCTGCCACCGCTCGCTCATTGCCGATGCCTTGCTGGCACGAGGCATTCTCGCCGAGCACATTATTTCGAGGACAAGTTGCAAACCGCATACCTTAACCCCATTTGCGGTGGTTGACGGCACACGCGTTACTTACCCACGTGCAAGTGACCAGTAACCAGTATTCAGTAGCCAATAATCAGCGAGACTGTTCAACCGGCACCTTATTCATAACCCCAGAATTGCCGGCGGGCCTGCTCGCGAACGCGCCGTTCGCGGCGGTTTTGCAGCATGTCCCGAACCGCATCGACCGTCAGATAGCCGATCAATCCCAACGCCGAGGCGAGGGCGAGCAGAAATAGCGGGTCGGTAACAAGGCTGGCGGAGCTGGGAATCATACAAGAGTCGCAAGTTCAACTGTGCCGGTGAACACGTCTGAATGGTTCCACGGAGGCGGGCGCGGCACAATTGGGGGCGACGCTGAAAAGCAGCCCGGGGTTTCACCGGGGCGCTCGGCCCGTGCGGCTTGCGTTTTGTATTGGACACGGTGTGCAACACCTGCTAGCATCGCCGTCGCCTGGGCACAGACGGTGCCCAGATGGCTCGAGATGAGGTGGCTGATGGCCATTAGTTGCGGTCTGGTGGGATTCGGCACGGTGGGTCTGCTGGTGCCGCTTATCCTGCGGTGTTGCGCGTGCGGGCGCTTCCAACGGGTGCCTGCCTGGCACCACACCGACGGCAGCCGAGTGCCGCGCTTTGGCGGAGCGGCTTTAGTGGGCGCCTTTGTGGCGGTAGAATTGTTCATTAATGTTCTGCTGCCCGGGGAGTGGGCGCGGATTCCCGAACGGTTGGCGGTGATCGTCAGCGCGCTGGCGATGTTCGCGTTGGGTTTTTGGGACGACGTGAAGCCGCTGGGCGCCAAACGAAAGCTGACACTGCAGGTGGCTATCGCCGGTTTGGTGTATCTTTCCGGCGTTGCCATTGAGACGTTCAAAGTGCCTTTCACAAACCGGATGATCGACCTTGCAGGATGGGGCGCGCCGGTGACGGTGCTGTGGCTGGTAGGCATCACGAACCTGTTAAATTTAATTGATGGAGTCGATGGCCTGGCCAGCGGCATCGCACTGATGGTAATGGCGCTGCTGGTTTATGTGGGCCTCTCCAGTGGCACGTTTGTGTTGTTGACGGCGGGCATGACCGGGGCGTTGCTCGCGTTTCTATGTTTCAATTTTCCACCGGCTCGCATTTACCTCGGGGATGGCGGGGCATATTTCCTGGGGTTGCTGATTGCGCTTTTCGCGTTGATTGGGTCGCACAAAGGGTCGGTGTTTGCGGTGCTGGCGGCGCCATTGTTCGTACTCGCAGTGCCCATCGTGGATACCGGCCTGGCGATTCTCCGGCGTGGGCTGCGCGGGTTGCCGGTGTTCCGCCCCGACCGGCTGCACATTCATCATCATCTGCTGCGCAGCGGGCTGTCTCGGCGGCAGGTGGTGCTATGGCTTTACGGGGTGACGCTCATCTTTTTGCTGATGGGTTTCGCGGCGTTATGGTCGCGAGGGGAACTGATTCCCGTTTTATTGGGTGGCGCCGCGGTAGTTTTGTTGCTGTGCGCCGGGCGTTGGAGCTTCAGCCGGCAATGGTTCGCCCTGGGGCGCACGCTGGGAAATTCGCTGGCCATGCGCGGGGATATCCAATACGCGCTCTCGCTGATGAGTTGGCTTCGGCAGGAAGGCGGACGCTGCGCATCGCTCGAGGGCCTGTATCAGGATCTGGTCTTTGCCGCGGAACGAATGGGATTTAATTACGTGAAACTGATTTTGGCTGATGGCGAGCGAGTTTGGCACCGAGCGATGGCGGAGCCATGCCACGGTGTGCGACACGAGCTGTTGGACGGCGCATTTGGGGTGTTGGAATTGCGCGCGCCCGCTTGCGGCAAGGACCCAGGGAAGGGCTCCGGTCCGTTGGGGGACCAACAGCGGATGGCCGACCATCGGTTGTTCGAGATCATGGCCGACCTGCTCGCCGAAGGCTGGCTCAGCGCGGCCGCTCAGCCGCGGTTCGGCCCGGGGCCACTTCGGTTTAATCAGCGGGGGAGCCCGATGCGCAGCAGAGTGGCTCATCGGGGGAAGTTATCTTTGCAGGAGACATTTGTGCAAAGCGGCATCGAGGGCACTCCGCACTGATACGACTCACCGCGGTTCAGAGCGGCTGTCCGCGCGCGCCGGTGCCGAAGAACAATGAAAGCTATGAAAATACTATTGGTTCTAACGATAGGAATATTCCTGAGTGCCGGGCGTGTGTTTGCCGCCGATGCTCAGTTGAGCGCTACTAATCTGGAACGAGTTTTCGCCAATGTTCCGCTTCCAGAGGTGCCGCTCGAGGCGGTTAAACGGGTGCGCGCGGCTCGGCCGCCCGCGCGCGCTGAGACGACGGTGAGCGTGGTCACCGCGGCGGTGTTGCTGCACCCGGCCTTAGCGCCGAGCCTCGTGGGTGCGATCGCCAAAACGGCCCCGGAAATGGCGGCAATAGCCGCAGGCAAGGCCACCGAACTGCAGCCCCGGTTAGCAGTCGAAATCGCAACTGCGGCAGTGGCCGCGGCTCCGGCTGAGGCAGGCGCAATCGTCACGGCGGTTTGCCGCGCTGCCCCACAACAATATCGGGAGTTGATTGCCGCAGCGCTGGGAGTTGCGCCGGCAGCTTCAAAGGCGATTCTGCAAGGCGTGGCCTCGGCATTTCCGGAGCTTAAGCCGGACCTTCAAGCCGTCTTGGCGCCGAAAGACTTACTCTCCGTTCCGACGGTTATCGAGTCGGTTCGTGGTTTGCCGGTGCTGCCGCCGAGTCGGTCGAGCTCGAGTCCCGTGTTGCTCAGGTCACCATCGGCCGCTCCCATGCCGGCGAGCGTGCCAGCGCCACTCCCGGTTCTATCTGGCTCCGGCACTCCTACGGATGGGGCGGATTCCGGCCCAGGCCGGCGGGGCGGGCGGAACTACGCCGCGCCGTGAGCCCCTGCCGCGCCACATTGCAGCAGCGACAGAAGCAGGTCACAGGATGAACGGGGCGGTTTGGCGCAGGAAGATACTGAAGGGTGCTTAGGCTAGACTATACACCGCGAACCTCTCAGCCCAACCCTCCCCCTTTTCGAAGGGGAGAGGGAGGAACATCGGCAAACCTGGATGCTGTCCATGCTGCGCACTCGATAGTGATGCAGACTGCGGCGCGACATGGCCAGCGCCGTTGAACGGGAAAGAACTACCCCATGCGAGCTTCGTTACGCTTAACATCTTTTGACATTCAGATTTATCAAGTGGCGGATGGAGCCACAGAGGGCTTGCTGTATTTCATGGTGGTGTTCGGTCCATGGGCGTTTGGCACCACCCAGGGTTGGTCGATTTGGACGATGAACACCTGTGGGTATGCGCTTGGGCTGCTGCTGGGGGTTAAGTTATCCATCCGCTGGCTCAAAGGCTATCAACCGCCCCGGTGGGAAGCAGTGCGAGCCAATGGCTCAACGCAGAGGCGAACGCCACCCGCGAGTGGCGTGACCAGGGCTCTGGCCGTCCTCACCGGCCTGGTGCTTCTGTATTGCCTCGTGAGTGCAAGCAACGCCCAGGCGAATTACCGCGAGGATTTGCGCTCGTTCGAATATTTTCCGTGCGTGCGCTGGCTGCCGCACAGCTTCGATCGCACCGGCACGTGGTGCGCATTTTGGATGTATCTGGGGCTGGCGGCGGTTTTCTGGGCGGCGCGCGATTGGTTATTAGGCAAATCGAGCGCCGAAGTGGCGCCCTTCGGCGGCGGGCGCAAGCTGGCGGGGGCTTCGCCCTTTCCGGTGCGGGTTCAGCGGTTGCTGTGGATGCTGGCGCTCAACGGGGCGCTAATCGGACTGGAGGGGATTGTTCAGCGGCTGGTCCATTCTCCTCGGTTGCTGTTTGTGGTCCAACCGCGGATTCATCAATCCGCCGAGAGCCAGTTTGGGCCTTATGCGTATCGTTCGAACGCGGCGCAATATTTCAACCTGCTGTGGCCGGTGTGCATCGGGTATTGGTGGACGTTGCAACGGAACGTGTCGCGGCTCGGGGCCAGATACCATTTGCTGCTGTTGTGTGCGGGAATCATGGCGGCCTGTCCGATCTTATCGACGAGCCGGGCGGGAGCGCTTGTTTGCGTGGGGATCGCTCTCGCGGCGGTCGCGATGCTGGCGACCTTTCATCTGGTGCTATCACCAGCGTATGCGCACTGGAATCGCAAGCCTCAACGGAGGTTGGCGCTGGTGGCAGTCTTCCTTGGAGTTGGGCTGTTGAGTGGGTTCGCGGTGGGTTGGCCTGCGCTGGCGCCGCGATTGGCGGAATTGAATGACGGATTCGCCGGACGCGAATTGATGTATGCAGCGGCGCGTCCCATCGCGCAGGACTACCCCTGGTTTGGCACGGGACCTGGGACATTCGAGACGGTTTCCTTGCTGTATCCTCGGCCGGAGATGTTCTGGCCGCCTCAGTTGCACAATGACTGGCTGGAAACACGCATCACATTCGGGATGATTGGGACGACGCTGCTGGGTTTGGTTTTGGTGCTGATTCCGGCGCGCTGGTTTTGCGGCGGCTGCATCCATGGCGGCCGGCGGTTCGTGGGCCTCTCTTGGCTCGCGCTGGGCGGTTGCCTGGTCCATGCCCGTTACGATTTCCCGTTCCAGATTTACTCGGTCGTTTTCCTGTTTGTGCTGGTGTGCGCGCTGCTGTTCACGTTGTCCCGGCGTCCCTAGCCGGCCGGGCGGTTCCAAGCCGCGCGCGCGTGTCTGGCTAAATCAGGCCGTTTCCCAGGACGACTTCGTCACGACGCACCCAGCCCAGGTGCTGCGAATCGGTGGTGACTTGCAGCCAGTTATCTTTTTGGTCGAGGACCTGCAACTCGGCGCCGTCATGCGCTGTGAACACGCTTTTGGATTCGTCCAACGGCCCCTGGCGAACCACGGCATCGCGTGTGACGACAATTGCGGTTGGATTGCTGCGGTCCTGCTGCAAGGCTGCTCCCAGGGCCGAGCAAAAGAGCAACGCCACGAGCGCCTCCGCAAGCACGTAGTTCCGCAATGGGCGCTTGAGCGCCGGGCGCAACTGGCCCGCAGTGAGCAGGGCGAAGAACACCCACACCGACCCTGCGGCTGCGCACGTCCACTCACCAAGGCTAAGCCGGCCCAGAAATCTTTGTGCGGGTCCGGGCAACAGGGTCGAGCCTTGCACCTGGTTGCGCGCGAAACGGAGATTGGCGCGCAGATCCGGGTCGCGGGGTTCGAGTTGTTCAGCCCGGCGATAGGCGGCAATGGCGCGGCCCAGCCCGCCGGCCTTGAACCAGGCGTTACCGAGATTGAAGTACAGGGCGCTGGAGGTCTGGCCCGAACGCAGGATGGCCTCGTATCGGGCCGCCGCTTCGGTGTACTTGCCGGCATCATAAAGTTGGTTGGCAGCATCGAAGGCTCGGGCAGCGTCCATCGACAAGATGGGCGACGGCATAGGAGGAGCTGCTGGAGTCGTAAGGGGGTTGGTTGAAACCTGCGCTTGCGCGCTCAGCAGCCCGGTGCACGCGCAGAGGAGCAGCACGATTTGCAGCAAGCGGCTCATGCCTCAATCTCCTGCAAGTTCGCCAGCACAGCTTCCAACTGTGGGAGCAAATCCGTCAATTCCTGGCTGCTCTTGACCGGTGCGTAACGGGCGAGGTTGCACTTTTGGAACAGGTCCGCCAGTGGCGCCAGGGTGGTTTCGGGCACGCGACGCGGACGCAATTGCTCGTCGATGACGGCTTCGGTGATCGATGAGGCCGGGACATCCAGGCGCTCGCCCAGTTGCTCTTGCAGCAGGCGGACCAGCGTGGCGAAAAACTGCTCCGAGTTGTTTTGCTCCGCCTGGACTCGGAGATGATTCAGCCCCTCGCGGATTTCGTGAGCGACGTGCCGCCTTCGGCGCAGGCGCGGGTTATTGGCTAAATTATCGGTGCGCTTGCGCCATACCACCGCGCCGAGAAACGCCAACACTGGCAGGCCTTGCAGTGTCAGAAACCACGGCTGCAGCAGGAGCGGCGCTCCGATTTGGGCGAGTGTCCCCAGCCGCTGCTTGTTCGCGACGATGTCCTGGCTGGGGGTGGGGTTGTCGGAGCCGGTTCGTGGCCCGGCCAGATAAGTCGGAGTTGCGGCAGCGCCGGCAGGGCGAACGACGAGCGCAATCGCCGGTTGCTCAAGCCGCCGGTATTTCTTTTGGTCGGGGTCGAAGAAGCTGAAACCGAATGGCGGCAAGGCTTTGACATCCGCATTTTGGGGAATAACAACTTGCTCGAAAGTCTTAGTGCCTTGCAGGCCGAGGCTGTCGGTGGTTTCGACCTTGCTGGTGGGCGGGTAAGTATTGAAATCATGCCAAGCGGGTTGGGCGGGCAGGGCCAGGGCGTCGAGCCACCCCCGTCCTGAGAGTTGAACCCGCACGGTGATGGGGTCGCCGACCGCGAGGTTGGTGGGTCCGGCGGTGACGCTCATCGAGTAGGTGCCCACCGCGCCATTAAATTCAGGGGGCACTCCCTCACGAGGCAGCGGCAGCAATTGCACCGGTTGACTCTCGGTAGCGAGAACCATCTGCTTTTGCTCGCTGGAGCGGCCGAAGAACATGTCAAAAGGGTCACGCGACCCCAATACCGCATTGGCGGTGTAAGGGCCGACCGTCACACTGCCTGCTTTGACGGCTTGGAGGGCAATGTTGACGGGAATCATCGCATAGGTCGTCGTGCCGACTTGCACCAACCGATGCTGGCCCTCGATTTGTTTGCCGATGGTGAAGCCCTCAGCGGGGAAGCCGGTCGTCTGGAAATTTGATATGGGAAGGCCGTTGCGAACATAAATCTGCACTTGGGCAACGATCGTCTCCCCGACGTAGATTTCTTTCTTTGGCAGGAGCAAGCGCATGAAGGCAGGCTGCGAGCCGGACTGAATGGCAGCGGGTGGGGGCGGGCTGGGCTTGAGGACTTTTAGCTGGAGGGGTTGGGTCGCGAGCTTTTGGCCGGCCACATCGACGGTGATGGCAGGGATCGTGAAATCGCCGGGCTGTCGCGGTGTGAGCGTGAAATTGTACGAGACCGTCGCGCTAAACTGGCCATTGATAGTCGTGATCTCCTGCGAGTTCCCCGAGAAGGTGATTTGCAGGTTCGGCACCTCTGGCGGTGTGGGGACTGTGCCGGGGGTTCCACCGCTGAACGCCAAGGACAGCGTCGCGCTCTCACCTAGCGTGATAGTGTCCCGGTCCAGGGAGCCGGTAAAGGTGGCGGCGTAGGTGGAAAGGGTAGCCAGGCAGAGGAGAAGCAGAGTGGCAGCCAATAGCCGCTTGACATTGGCAAGCAAGGCCCATCCTGCGACAGACCTAAGTCCGGCCGCGGGCGTCGTGCTCGGCATTTCACATGACAAACCCTGCATGGGTGCCTTCATTGTTGCCCGACGGCGCTTAGGCGGCAAGTCCGCTGTTCTGGCCCTCGGTTACGGAATATGGACAACGGTTCCGCGTTTTTGTTCGGAATGCGGGAACCGGCTCGTGGGGCGCGCGGACTTTTAGTCCGCAGCAATGTCCGAATGGCAGACCGGTTCGAATCCGCAGGTGCGCCCCGCATTGCATGGTGCTGCGGACTAGAGTGTGGCTAGATTCTGCGCTCCGGGCGCTCCGCGCCGCTCAGGTACGGCTCGACAGAGCCGGGCGGGTGGACCTACATTCCCGGCGCATGTCGTTGTCAAACCAAGCGTTGGTGATTGCCGGGCGGCTGTTCCGGTCACGCCTGATTTTGGGCACCGGGAAGTTTTCGTCGCCTGAAGTGATGCGGGACGCGCTGGAAGCAAGCGGAGCGGAAATGGTCACTGTGGCACTGCGGCGCGCCGATCTGACCGGGCAGAAAGATCCGTATGCGAACATCCTGGAGTTCGTCGATCCGGCCAAATTTCTGTTGCTGGCCAACACCAGCGGGGCGATGAACGCCGGGGAAGCGGTGCGGATGGCTCGCCTGGCGGTGGCGGCGGGATTGCCGAAGTGGATCAAGCTGGAGATTCATCCTGACCCTCGGTACCTGCTGCCGGATCCGGTAGAGACGCTCAAGGCGGCGGAAATCCTGGTCGGGGAAGGTTTCATCGTGCTGCCGTATATCAACGCCGATCCGGTCTTGGCGAAGCGGCTGCAGGACGTCGGGGTGGCAACGGTGATGCCGCTGGGCTCGCCGATTGGTTCGAATCGCGGACTGCAGACACGCGACCAGCTTCGAATCATCATTGAGCAAGCCAGCGTGCCGGTGGTCGTGGATGCAGGCCTGGGCGCGCCAAGCCATGCCGCCGAAGCCATGGAGCTGGGGGCCGATGCGGTCCTGGTGAACACGGCGATTGCGGTTTGTGCGGCGCCCAACCGTATGGCGACAGCCTTTCGGATGGCGGTGGAAGCGGGCCGAGCCGCGTTTGAGTCGGGCCTGAGCTCGCCACAGGATGCGGCCAGCGCGACAAGTCCGCTGACGGCCTTTTTGGATTAGCTAACCGTGAACTCATCCAGTACAAGCGGCCAATTACTATCAGGGCAGGGGGGTGACGCCACCGGCCGGGCGGGCTTGGGATTGCAGGCCGTTCGCCGGCCTGGCAGCGCTTTCACTGCGCCGAAACCGTTGTCGGGTTCGAACAGGTCGAGCATTTCCTCGAGCCGGGTGAAGCAGCTTCTGGGGGTTGCCGCGCGCACCGGCATCCTGGTCGTGGGCGACGTGATGCTCGACCAGTTCATTTGGGGCAGTGTCGGCCGCATTTCGCCGGAGGCGCCCGTTCCGGTGGTGGATTTTGACCGGGAAAGTTTCATGCCGGGTGGCGCAGCCAACGTTGCGCGAAATCTGACCTCGCTGGGGGTGCCGACCGAACTGTTTGGCGTGGTTGGCCGGGACCACGCCGCCGCACAATTGAAGAAGTTGTTAGCAGCCCATCGGATCGGCCACTCAGGCATTATTTCGAGCGCTTCACGCCGCACCAGTCTCAAGACCCGTATCGTTGCGCACACTCAGCAGGTGGTGCGCATTGATCGTGAAAGCAAGGACGGCCTGAATGCGGCTTTGACGGGGCGGTTGGTAGAGTTGGTGGAAACGGAGCTTTCGCGGGCCTCGGCGGTGATCGTTGGCGATTACGGCAAGGGTGTCGTTACTCAGGCTTTGCTGGAAAAATTGAAAGATTTATGCCGCCAGCGAGGGATTTGGCTGAGCGTTGACCCCAAACCGGTGCACCACCTTGATTTGACGGGGCTATCGTTGATCACGCCCAATCGCAAAGAGGCCTTCGAGTTGGCCGGCTTGCCTGACGAAACGCGCAACGCCGACCCGTTGGCGGATCCAAACCTGATGAAGGTCGCCTCGGTGTTGTTGGCGCGGCTACGGCCGGCTTTGCTGCTGATCACGCTGGGGGAACTCGGCATGCTCTTATGCGAGCGGGGCCAGAGACCGTTTCACATCCCGACGCTCGCGCAGGAAGTATTCGATGTTTCCGGCGCCGGCGACACAGTCATCGCGTGTTTCACTCTGGCAGTTGCCGCCGGGGCGTCTCCGGCCGAGGCAGCGATTCTTTCCAACCACGCGGCGGGGCTGGTTGTCGGCAAAGTTGGCACGGCAACTGTCACGCCCGCCGAACTGCTGGCAAGCTTCGCGCCCCGGCTGTCATCCCGCCGCCGGGCGTAGCCGTTCCCGGCAATTGCGGCTCGGCTCAAACCCGGCTTTTGACAACGCGCGGTTTTGTGAAATAACCGGCTTAGGGGCCGAAGTTCCACGGGCCGGTGGTAGTGAAGTGGGCGTTGCGCACACGAACGGTGGATCGAAGTGAATCGGGCAAGACCAGGTACTGCATATCACCGAAATGCGCTTCGGCATTGGTCGTGCCATCCCCATTCAACCAGTAATAATCGGTAATCAAAGCGCTGCCCAACGAGTGCGGGTCCTGGCTGGTATAAATATACTCGATGCGGCGTTGCTGAGCGCCGCTGGCGCTGCGTAGTGCCGGCGGACGGCCCAGCGTCGGGTCTTCGCCGAAATAGAATCCGATTAACGAGGTGACAGGCTGGCCGTTGGTCAGGTTAATGACGTCGATGGTGTCGCCCAGCGCGTTCCCGCCAACATGATAAGCCACGCCATACCCGGCAGTGTTGGTCAGGCCATTTTGCAAAGCAAACTCGTTGAGTAAGGTTTTTTCGGTGAACTGGCCCGAAAAGATGTGGCCGTTGGGGTCGGTGGTGGCGCTGGAGCCCCGCAGTGTGAGATGGAACAGTGGTTGAGCGGAGGCGCTGCCTTGACAAAGCAGAAAAGTTGCGCAAGCTGCGTAAAGAATCGTTTTAGTCATGCGTGTATCATAGGACGACAACCCGGCCGCTCAATAGGGCTGCCGCCCCAATCGGAGCAGGCTTTGGCCTCCTCGGTGGCCGCGGGTCCACCGTGGGCTGATCACCCTATTCTCAGGGCCGGGTTTTCAGCCATATTAGTGCGCAGAATTCACTATGAAAAAAATAAATGTCCTCCTTGTGGACGATCACACCGTGGTGCGCCAGGGTTTGCGCGCACTTTTGCAGACGGAAATGGATATGGAAGTAATCGGCGAAGCCGAGAACGGGCGGCAGGCGGTGATGCTGGCCCGGAAAGAGCCGCCGCCGGACGTGGTGCTGATGGATGTAGCGATGCCGCTGCTCAACGGGCTGGAGGCAACTCGTCAAATCCTGAAGCTGGTGCCGACGGCCAAGGTGCTGGTGCTGACGTCCTACGGCGATGACGAGTGCGTCGAGCAACTGATGCACGCCGGCGCTGCGGGGTATTTGATCAAGCAAACCGCCGCCAACGACCTGCTCAAGGCCATCCGCGAAGTGTACCGCGGGAATGCCTTTTTCAGCCCGGCGATTGCCAAACGCCTGCGCGATCAATGCCGCGAGGCCTTTACCAGCGGAACGAGCTCGAGAAAGCCTTCCGAGCTGACCTCGCGCGAAGCCGAGGTGCTGCAGTTGATTGCGGAAGGATTTTCCAATAAGCAGATCGCTTCGGAGCTTGCGATCAGCATCAAGACAGTCGAAAAACACCGGCAGCAGGTGATGAACAAGCTGAACATCCACGACGTGGCCGGGTTGACACGCTACGCGATTACCAAGGGCATCGTGGAGCGCTCGGTGCCTGCGGCTGTTTAGGGCGTTCGCCCCGCCCGATTGAAACCGCTCCTGCCCGTACCAGCCGTTAGTGACAGGCTCCTCGAGGAGTTTCTCGCGCATCTGACGGCCGCGCGCCAGGTATCGTCTTATACGCTGCGCAACTACCGTGCCGCCCTCGAACAATTCTATCGTTGGCACAAAACCGAACGCTCTGAACCGCCCCCCTGGAGCACGCTGACTCGAGACGACTTTCGCGCGTTTCTACGCTTTCTGGGACGAAATCATTTGGGACAAGCCGCGATTCAATTGCGCTTCTCCGCCCTGCGCACGTTTTACCGATTCCTCATCCGGCGCGGTCAGTTAAGCGAATCACCCATCCGTAACCTTTCGCTTCCCAAACTGCCGCGGCGCTTGCCCCACTTCCTGACCGCGGCACAAATGAGCGACTTGCTGGAAGCTCCTTTGAAGCTTGTGGCTGAGCCCAGGGACACCGGCGAATCCGAAGTTGGCGCTCGCAGCAAGGCCTCGGCCCGCGCTGCCGCCTTGCGCGATGTGGCGATTCTGGAAACGATCTATTCATGCGGGCTGCGGATTAGCGAATTGTGCGGCTTGCGCGCGCAGGATTTGGATTTCCACCAGGGGCTGGTTCGCGTGCGCGGCAAGGGGAAAAAGGAGCGGTTGGTCCCGATCGGCAAGCATGCCCTGGACGCTATCGATGCGTATTGGGGGGTGTTGCCACATGAGCCGGCGGGTGAGGCGCCGGTGTTCCTGGCCCACCCGCGGAAATCTCGAGCGCTCGGTGTGCGGATTTTGCAGCTTCGTTTGAAGAAGTATCTGGCCCTGGCTGGATTGGACCCCAAGCTGACGCCGCACAAGCTGCGCCACAGCTTTGCGACGCACCTGCTAGACGCGGGCGCCGATTTGCGCAGCGTCCAGGAGTTGCTGGGCCATGCGCACCTGGCGACCACGCAGGTCTATACGCACGTGACGACCGAACGGCTCAAACGCGCTTACGACCAGGCCCACCCAAGGGCCTGAGGCTTCACACTCTCCCGGTCCAGATTCCTACACGCACACCGTCTGCCCTGGCACGGCCACGGGATACCATCCCTCGGGATCCGGCAACACCAACGGCAGCGCATCCCAGGAGAACGTCTTGGGCAACAGCTCGATTTGCGAGTTGAATGCATCATCCCACTCGATTTGTT
Source organism: Verrucomicrobiia bacterium (assembly GCA_035934555.1). Classification (GTDB taxonomy): domain Bacteria; phylum Verrucomicrobiota; class Verrucomicrobiia; order Limisphaerales; family UBA8199; genus DASYXT01. The sequence goes on from DASYXT010000046.1 coordinate 51,740, forward strand.
TGCCCGAGTAAGTGCACATACGGCCCAGAATGCCGGTCATCGTGCTGAGCGCGCCGTATTCGGCTTCGTTATACGGTTTGTCGTTGCGAATAGCGTCGAACAAATCGTCGTGCTCCTGTTGGTATGGATCGATGTTGGGCACCTGGCGGGGAAACCGCCATTGGTTGGCGCCCTTAAAGACGAACAGGTTGCGATCGTTATTGAGCTCCGCCTCGCCTTTGCTGCCGCGCGCGTGCTCGGAAATATTGGGCCAGCAGCCGGGAATCTGGCGGCACTGGCTCATTGCGCGCGTGCCGTCGGCATACTCAAACTCGACAAAGTGATGGTCGAAGATTTGGCCATGGCGCTTGGCCTTGCGCACCTGGCGGCCTCCCATGCCCTGTGCGCGGACCGGGTGCTCGCCCTTAATCCAGTTCACTACGTCGATGTTGTGGACGTGCTGCTCGACGATATGGTCGCCCGACAGCCACGTGAAATAATACCAATTACGAATCTGGTAATGCATTTCCGTCTCGCCGGGCATGCGTTCGACCCCGTCGCGCGAACCGCCATCCCAGTAGCAGCGCAAAACAGCCAGCTCGCCCAACGCGCCGTCCTGGATGCGTTTAACGGCTTCGATGTACCCCGCTTTGTGCCGGCGCTGCAGCCCGACTCCAACCTTGAGGTTCTTTTGTTTGGCCTCAGCGGCGCTGGCCAGCACCCGGCGGATGCCGGGGGCGTCCGTCGCGACCGGCTTTTCCATGAAGACGTTTTTGCCCTGCTTCACCGCTTCGGCGAACTGAATCGGGCGGAACCCGGGCGAGGTCGCCAAAATGACGACATCGGCCAGCGCGATAGCTTTTTGGTAACCGTCGAAACCGGTGAACTGGCGGTCCGGGGGCACATCGACCTGGCCGGCCTTATGGGCGGTAAGCGTCTTGAGGGATTTTTCGAGTTGTTCGGGCCGCACATCGCACATGGCGACCAGTTTGGTGGGCCCGGGGCTGCTGAGGGCCTGGTTGGCGGCACCGGTACCGCGGCCGCCGCAGCCGACAAGCGCGATTTTGATGGTGTCGGTGGAACCGGCAAACGCCGCCCGTTCGGGACCAAGGCCGAGCAAGGTGCCGCCGACGACGGCAGTAGAGGTCGTGGCGAGAAACCGGCGGCGGGTGATATCGGGAGCAACTGGAGGATTCGAAGAGTTCATAATGCAGTGAAGATAAAGTTGACAGTGGGCTGCGGCGCAGGCAAGCGGGAACTAGCCCCAGTTAAGATCGGAATGGTGGGATGGTGGAACGCAATTGGGTATGCTCGAATCGACCAGGCATCACGTCATAGGTATCGCCCTGGATTCTTATGGTAACTTTGTATTATGCCTTTGAGCGCTCGTGACGAAAGTGGCGTCCAGCGGTCCAAACCATAACGAATAATTCAAAAGGTATGATGATTGCACGGTTACTCACCATCGTTGGTCTGGCCAGCCTTGTTGCCGCGGGGGCTCTTGCAAAGGGCTATTTGCGGGCAAACCGGGGATTGCGCCGGGCCTTTGCTGGACTGTTAGTCTCTGCGGTTGGCGGCCTGGGAATCGCTTTTTCCACATCAGCCGCGGCGGTCTGGCCGCTTGCGGTAGTCATGCTGGGCGGTATTGTGTTCCTGATTTGGAGCATGCACATTGAGAATAAGCCAAACAACCGAGATTTGGCATAGCAGCGCGGGCACGTGGTCCGGAACAAGAACAGGCAGATGAAATTGAGGCTATCACTCTTTGTCGATGCCTTCCTTGGCGCGGGTGTGCCATTCGCTGGTGACCCGATAACTTCGTTCCAGAATATATCCCTGTTGGGGCTTCGAACCGCAACTGTCCTGGACAACTGCAATCCTATAGTTGGGGATGTCATCAAAGTTCGCTTCATCGCGACGAACTGCGGAGAGAAACGGCTCGAGATCCGTTTCCCGCACCGGCAGGGCAGGGGACCCGCTCGCGAGTACTCAGAGGACAATTTGACCACGTTGCTTCCCGGTGAATCGTTCGAATACTCGATATTCCGCTCGTGGGACGCCCCCGGGGAACACGAGCTTGCGTTGGCCTATGAGGCTCGATGCGCCGGTCAACCGTTTGCCCGACTGGCAAACCCTGTTATCGCAATCCACGTCAGACGCCCGGAGGCGGACAATTTGGTGCACTGGGTTTCGCATGCGCGCACGGCTCAGACATAAGGCCGGCGGGCGCGAATAATGGCTACCCCAGGCCAACAGGAATTCTATGCTAGGGGCTGCAGAATTGCGCATTTGAGCGGCGTCCGCGCAGTGCCTTCTGCGGTGCCCGAAACCGAATTTCGATGCATTGGCCAAGAGCCTTAGCGATCCGTTGGAGCATCGTCAGCGAATGCCCTTCGTAGTCTGCGTCCTCCAACGGGAGATAACCGATTGCTTTGTGCCAATTCCATTCTTATTTCATTGAGTCGTAGTGGCCTCCACCTGTAATAGATGAGAAGAATCAGCTATGATACCGCCTCGGCCCGACCCAGCGCCTGCGGCTGTCCTGACGAGCGGACGCGCGGTGCCGTGGTATCAGGGAGTCAGGCGGTACGAATGGCTGGTGCTGGCGATTGCTTCGGCTGGCTGGGTGTTTGATGCATTCGAAGGGCAAATCTTCAATATTACCCGCCAACAATTGTTGGGCGAGATTATGGGGCGGCACGCCACCGCCGGGGCCATCAAAGATTACGGAGATATCTTCCTGGCAGTATTTCTAGCCGGGGGCACGTTGGGCGGCTTGCTTTTTGGGGCGTTGGCAGACCGCTGGGGACGCCGCCCGAGCATGGCCGTCACCATCCTGATGTATTCGGTGTTCTCCGGGGCGACATATTTTGCGCAAACACTGTGGCAGGTGGCGGCGGCGCGGTTTCTGGTAGCGATGGGTGTCGGGGGCGAGTGGGCGGTGGCGGCGAGCCTCGTGGCGGAAGTTTTTCCGCAACATGCGCGGGCGCACGCTTCGGGGATTTTCCACGCGACGAGTGTTTTGGGCACGTGGGCAGCCGCGCTGGCGGGCATGGCGGTCGGCGCGCACTGGCGCTACGCCTATCTGGCAGGGTTGCTACCTGCCGCGCTCGTGTTTTGGGTCATGACCAAAGTAAAAGAGCCGGAGAAATGGTGCAAAGCCGGCAGCCGCAGCGAGGGAGAAGGGAAGGAGCCCAGAATGGGAAGTTTCCGCGATTTATTGGGCAACGCGGCCTGGCGTCGGCGGGCATTGCTGGGGATGCTGCTGGCGGCGGTCGGGCTTGGCAGCTTTTGGGGAGTGACGGTGGCCGGACAGGACCTTGCGCGCGAATCGCTGGTGCGGAGCGGTGTTTCGTTGGCAGCGGCGTCGGAGCGAGCGAAGTTCGCCTACGGGGTGATTGAGACGATTGGGGGCGGACTGGGCTTGCTGGCGTTCGGACCCTTATGCGTGCGAGTGGGCCGGCGGCGGGCGTTCATGCTGTTCCAGACGGGTGCATTCCTCATCGTGCCGTTGACCTGTTACCTGCCCGGCACCTACGATCAGCTTTTGCTAATCTTGCCAATTTTCGGGTTCCTCACGTTGGGGATTCACGCCGGGTTCGCGATTTACTTTCCAGAGTTGTTTCCGACGGCGTTGCGGGCGACGGGTGCCGGGTTTTGCTTCAATGGTGGCCGGATTGTTGCCGCGTCGGTGTTGCTGCTGTCGGGGTGGCTGAAGGGCTTGCCGGGAATGGATTTGCGGCTCGCTATTACGCTACTGGCTTTGCTGTTTCCGCTGGGCCTCGTCATCATTTGGTTCATGCCGGAGACAAAAGATAAGCCGCTGCCGGAGTAAGTCTGTTCAACCGAGTAGTTCGGACACCGGAACGGTTGCCAGGCGCAGTTCATGGGCGCCGTCGGGCCGGGCGAGTTCGTAAAAGAGCGTCGCTTGCGCGCCACTCACTGACGCATCAACATAGCGCAGGGAACCTGAACCATGCGTGTTGGTCACCAATGGGCTGTCGGGTGTCAGACAGGTCCATTCCCGCAGATTGGAAGAGACAGCCAAGCCGGTTCGTTCCTCATAATTTTCGAAATGCCCGGCGCTGCCGTCGTAAAAACCGTAGAACTTTCCGTTCAGCGGCAAAACCGAATTGAGCCGGCGGCAGTAACGGTCCCAGCCCGAGGCAGCGGGAGCGAACACCACGCCATCCCACGTCCAGGTGTCCAGGTCGGAGGAATGGGCCAGGCCGGTGGCCGAAACACACTCGCCGGTGTTGTAAATGTCGAGAGTGGCGTGAGACTGTGCGGTTGTGCTCGCGGTAGGCAGCGCGACGCTCAGCAGCAGGTAGAAAGTGTTTTGCGATTGGAATATCCAGGGGTCTTTGATGCCTTCCAAACCCAGCGGCGGCGCCTTGAAAACCGGGCGCATCTCAGCCGGTGAAAATCGCGACACGTCGCGCGCTTTAAGCACCGATAGGCACCAGCGTCCATCCGCAGGATCCACGAAGCTGACGAAGTACCGCCACCAACCATCCGGTCCGAGGCGCAGCGCGCAGCGTTCGATCGACGCGCTGCCGAATCTGTCCTTCGTTACGGACCAGACATCGTCCCAATGACGAAGATCGGTGGACCGGGCAATGCGGGTTTCACCCCCGCGGTCTGGTTCGACGCCGCGCGGTCGGCGAAGGCGATAGGTGAGATACCAGGCCCGTTCGGACGGTTCATAGAAAGCGCCGGGTGCGCCGGCCCAATAGCCAGGACCGTTTCCAGGCGGTTGGCGAACGATGAAGCCGGAGGCGAGTAAATTCGAGAGAGTGCTCATAAAAGAAGCAGGAACGAGAGGAGCAATCCAGGTAACGGAATCCGGTGTGGTCGCTGCCAAGAAAGCGGGCGGGTTTGGGTTGCATGCTATTGAATCACAACAGAGATATGTTTGGTTTCGAGGAAAGCCTCGAGGCCTTCGCTGCCGAGCTCCCGGCCCCACCCGCTCTGCTTGACGCCGCCAAACGGGGCTTGCGTCGCCGTCGGCACGCCATCGTTGATCCCGATAATGCCCGCTTCCAGGTTTTCCATCAGGCGGAAGGTGCGCCCCAAATCGCGAGTAAAGGCGTAGGCGCTCAAACCAAAGGGCGAACGGTTGGCCTGTTCGAGGGCTTGGCGCTCGTGATCGAAGGCGGCCACGGCCGCGATCGGCGCGAAGGTCTCTTCACAAAAACACAGCGCGTCGGAGGGCACATCGGCCAGCACGGTGGGTTCGAGAAAGAAGCCGGGGCGTTTGAGGCGATGGCCGCCGCAGAGCACGCGCGCGCCGCGCCGCACCGCATCCTCGATATGGGCTGTGGCTTTGCGTAACGCATCCTCATCGATTAACGGGCCGAGCTCGACGCCCGCTTCGAGGCCGTCGCCGACTTTCAGAGCGTTGGTGCGCGCGACGAACGCCTCGAGGAATTGCTGGTACACGGCGCGTTCGACGTAAATCCGGTTGGCCGCGATGCACGACTGGCCCGTGTTGCGGAATTTGGCGAGGATAACGCCGTCCACCGCGCGGTTTAGATCCGCGTCGGCAAAGACCAGCACCGGGCCGAGGCCGCCCAGTTCCAGCGAGAGGAGTTTGACCTGCTCGGCCGCGCCGCGGATCAGAAGCTTGCCGACCTCGGTCGAGCCGGTGAACGTAACTTTCCGGCAAAGCGGGTTTTCCAGAAATTCCTGGCCGATCTCGGATGAAGAACCCAGGACGAGCTGGAAGACGCCGCTGGGCAGGCCGGCGCTGGCAACACACTCGGCGAAGATGGCGGCGGACAAAGGCGTCTGGCGCGCAGGCTTGAGCACGACCGTGCAGCCGGCCGCCAGCGCGGGAGCTACTTTGCGCACGGCCAGCACGAGAGGAAAATTCCAGGGACTGATAGCGCCGACCACGCCCAGCGGTGTTTTGATGACCAAGTGGCGTTTGCCTTCAACCTGGTGAGGCACAATGCGACCGTAGGCGCGGCGGCCTTCGCCGGCAAACCAGCGCAAGTGGTCCACCGTCATGGCGAGCTCCCCAAGGCTTTGACTGAGCGGTTTCCCGTTTTCCAGCGTGATGAGCCGGGCGATTTCGTCGCGGCGGCGCTCCAATTCGGCGGCGATTTTTTCGAGGAACTCGCCGCGAGCTTTGGCGGTCTGGTGACGCCAGGTTTGAAAGGCTTGATGGGCGTCGGCAATGGCCCGGGCGACTAATGGGCGGCTGACGGTGGTGATTTTGGCAAACGCCTCGCCGGTGGCGGGGTTGCGCACGGCGATGGTGGGTTCGCCGCCAACCCATTCGCCATTCAGATAAAGTGGATACGACTTCACTTCGCTTTAGCGGTTTGTGGGACCTTGGCCCAGTCCCGCAGGAAAATCTCGATACCTTGCTCGGTCAAGGGATGCTGATAGAGTTGGTCGAGCACGTCGTAACTGAGGGTACAGACATCCGAGCCGGCGAGGGCGGCCTCCAATACGTGCAGCGGATGCCGTACTGCGGCCGTCAGGACCAGCGTCTTGAACTGGTAATTGTCGTAAATTGTTTTGATCTGGCGCACCAGGTCCATGCCAATATGACCGAAGGCATCAAGCCGCCCGACAAACGGGCTGATATAAGTCGCGCCGCACTTGGCGGCCAGCAGCGCCTGGACGGGTGAAAAGGTGACGGTCACGTTGGTTTTGATCCCTTCGGCGGCGAGGCTCTTCACCGCCTTTAACCCTTCCTTTATCAGCGGCACTTTGACAACCACGTTCTTATGAATTTTGGCCAGGGCGCGGCCTTCCTTGACGATTTCCGGGGCCGTCAGCGTGACCGTCTCGAGGCTGACGGGCCCATCGACCAATCGACAGATCTCGCGATATAATTGGCCGGGTGAGCGGCCCGTTTTGGCGACGTGGCTGGGATTGGTGGTCACGCCGTCGATGATGCCCCAACTCCAGGCTTCGCGGATTTGTTCGACGTCGGCAGTATCGATAAAGAGTTTCATTTCGCGTTCGGAGCTGCGGATAACCGTATAGAGGTTTGCTGCGGGATGTCAATTGGGTGGCGGGGGGAGTTGCGTGTAGATGCTACCGCAAGCACGAAAGATTGAAGCAAAGGAAACAGAGAAAACCGGGGGGGGTCAATGGCACCCGGCAATCACGCAAACAATCCGCCTTCCGGTGTGCCAATCTACATGGCCTTGTGGACCGGACCGAGGTGAAGGGAGATTGGGGTGCAACACTGACCCGGCGTTCAATGGGTCAACCGCACAGCCATCGCATAGAGGATCAGGACCAGCAGGATGATCCCCAGGCCGAAAAAGAAATAGCCAAATGACCGGGCGATGGTCTTCCAGCGCAACCATTCGTCCCGGACGCGAAAGTCGTCCAGGCGTCCGGTAGCGACGAGCCGGTCATACCAGCGGCGGCGTTCGTGGAGCATCTCGTTTTTCGAGACCCGGCCGGAAAAGATGACGGTGTCCATCGGGAACTTTTCAATTCGGAAATGGGTATTAAAGAAGTGAATGGAGAAGATGAACCCGGCGGCCAGAAGGGCCTCGTCAGAGTGAATCACCAGGGCGATATTAATGAGCCAACCGGGCAACCAGCGCGTGAGGAACTCCGGGAACCACATGAACAGGCCGGAAGCGCCGATGATGAAGACGCCCCAAAACACCGCGAAATAATCGAACTTTTCCCAGTACGTCCAGCGGTCGAACTCGGGTTTGGGGCCTTTGCCAAAGAACCACTTATTGTGCGCAACGAAGTCGCGCCAATCCTGCAGCGTTGGCATCATCGAGTCCGGGCCGAACACAGTTCGGAAGAGCCGCTTGATACTGAATGATTTGGTTTGCGGGTCGCGCAGTTGAGCGCGGCTCTTCCAGGAGCGCACCGTGAGCGAGCCGACATGCAGGCCGAAGTAGAGGAAAGTGACCAGTGCGCCAAAGCGATGGAGGACGCGGGCAGTCTCGGCGCCGCCGAAGATGCGGAAGATGGCTTTGGCCCACGGGGTGTAATCAAACTTAAGCGGCATGCCGGTGATGACGAGGAGCAGGAAACTGGTCACCACCATGAAATGGAGGAACCGCTCGAACGGAGCGAACCGGGTGAACCATTCTCCGCCCGTCTGGGTGCTGATTTTGGCTTCGCGGAACTTTTTGGAATCGTGCCAGTACAGGTAGCCGGCGCGCACCAGCCAGGCCAGGGTGTGCAGGCCAAAGAACGCAAAGACACCAATCAGCAGCGCAGTCATGAACACAAAGACCGCGTGGAGCAGTGGGAAGTGTTTTCCGTCGAGCGGGTTGGCATGGGGGTCGTAGGCCGTGAAGCCGATGGTTGCCTTCGGGTGGCACTGCTGGCAGGTGGCGAGGATGTTGGCGCGGGAGAGGTGCGACTGAGGATTGCTGGCGGGCAGCACGTCGTGGTGGCCGTGGCAATCGTAGCAGGCGGCGACATCAGGGGCGCGGTTGGGGCGGCCCAGGGCCATGGCTTTGCCGTGATAGGTCTCGCGGTAATGAGCGAGGCGATCTTCGTGGCACTTGCCGCAGATTTTGTCGCTGGCCAATTTGAAGTGGCTGCCGTCGGGCGCCTCGACGGAGTGGGCGCTGTGGCAGTCGATGCAGACGGGGCCGCGCTGGTCGCCTTTGGCCAGGAGTTGGCCATGGATGCTTTTGTCATAGACCTGCTCGACCTTTACGTGGCATTTGCCGCACGTCTGCGCGACGTTGGTTTTATTGATAGGCGAATCGCGGTCCACGGCGCGTTTGATGTCATGGACGCCATGGCAATCGTTGCAGGAAGGCGCCACAATCAACCCCATCTTTAGCAAAGCGCGGCCATGGATGCTGTCCATGTACTGCGCCGCAGCTTCGGGATATTTCATCTGGTACTCTTTGGTGAGGCCAGGGTTGCTATGGCATTTGGCGCAGGTGCCGGGGAGGTTAAGTTTGAAAACGGGGGAGTCGGCGTTTTTGACCGGTAAGATATTGTGGGAGCCATGGCAATCGGTGCAAGCCGCGGCGCCGGAGGCGCCCAGGGTGTGGCTCACGCCATGAATGCTGGTGGCGTATTGGGCGGCCGGTTCGGCATGGCAGGCGGCGCAGTTGACGGGTTTGGCGGCGACGTTGTCGTCCGGATGCTTGATGGTGATATCGGCGTGGCAACTCGCGCAGGTGTTGGTGTTATGGACAGTAACCGCGAAGGCCTTGTCGTCCACAAACAACGAGATGCCCTGTCCGGCCGCATTGGTTTTGTAGAGGGTTTTATCGGAGTGGCAGTCGAGGCAGGCAGCGTTGGGGTTTTTCTCAGCCGCCGAGCCGTTGATCCCGCCGAGTGGCAAAACGAGGCAGAGCGCGAGCCACATCAGCTTCACGGAAGTGCGGGCGTACTTGTTTAGCGGAGCGCGGACTTCAGTCCGCAGCAACGCCCAAACGTTCAGAGGGGCGCTGCACTGAAGGTTGCCTGCACAATGTCCTAGGCTGCTGCGGACTAAAGTCCGCGCTCCGTACCCCAAGTTCAATTTCATGCTCACAGGCCGCCGGTATGGCAATCGTTGCAGGCGCCATCCACTGGGTCGCCCGGGTGCTTGAATTTTTGACCGCCGGGGGACAGTTGGTTCAATTCGGCGCCGCTTCCCTGGGCCAGGATGATGTGACACGCATTGCAATCATTGGCTTTGATAATGCGTTTGCCGTCGGGGGTCTTGTGCGAGCCATCATGGCAGCGGAAGCAACCGGGCCAGTCCTTGTGGCCGATGTTGTCGGGATACACCTGCCAGGAGGCGTGCATGGTGGGAAAGAAATTGTTCGTGTAAATCTCCTGCACGGATTGGATGGCAGTGCGAACGAGGTCCGGGTTGCAGTTAGACTTGTCTGCAGAGTAGCGGTCGGCGAGGGTCGTGGCGATGCCCTGCAATGCCTGTGTTTCATTCGTGTAGGCGCAGGTCAAGGCATACACCGCATTGGTTTTGATGTAAGGCAGTGAGCGGTCGATTCGGCCGAGGGCCATCGCGAGATTGACGGCGCTATTGGGATTCTCGTAGCGATGGGCGGGGCGATTGTGGCAATCCATGCAGTCCATGCGGCGGATTTGCGCTTCGTCCACCTGGTTGGTGAATTTAGGCGAGCGGAATTCGGTGACAACGCCCTGGGCATCGGTCATGCGCACCCAGGGGATCTTCTGACGGGCGTCGTCCGAAGCGACGTACTCGATCTTGTTTTGCACATTCATGTGCCAATGAATGCCGCTTTGGGGACCGTGAGTCGGGTCGCCGCCGCCGACGCGAATTAACATCCGGACCGTGAACGGCGTGTTGGTCTCGTCGCCCAGAAAGGAGAAAAACGTGCGGTCGAGGTTGCCGACGAAATTCTTGGGCCAGTGGCATTCCTCGCAGGTTTCTTGTGCGGGACGCAGATTATGGACGGGAGTGGGAATCGGGCGGGGGTACTTGTCGGCCATGGTGGCGTAGACCTGGTAAGTGCCCGAGAGCTTCGAGCGCACGTACCACGCAGCACCTTTGCCGATATGACATTCGGCGCAAGCAACCCGCGCATGCGGGGAGTGCAAATAGGTTACGAATTCGGGCTTCATCACGCCGTGACAGGCCTGGCCGCAAAATTGGACCGATTCGGTGTATTCATAACTGCGATAACTTGCCAAGGCCGTGATGAGGAGGAACAGCACGCTGCCGGTGATGAAGAAGCCGAACAGGCGCCGGTCGCGGGGCCGGTTGAGGTCGATGCGCAAGGGGGCGAACGGGCCGGCGGTCCGGAGCACCTGGCGACGGCGCAACAACGCGCCCAGGAGTGCCAGGCAGATGCCCACCACCAGAAAAACCGGCGCGACCAGGTACGTCAGAATCCCGACATAGGGATTAGCCAGGTGTGCCAGCGTATCGAGCAGCAGCAACAGGAAGAACGAGAACAAGCTGGCGACCATCACGACCAGCCCGGTCAGACTCAGCCAATTGCGGAAGACCGAGGTGCGGCGAGGCACAGCGGCCGGTTCGGGAGTCGGGGGCTGGTTGTTCATAGGTTGAGAGGCAGGCGAGCCCCGAGGGCTTGCGGCGCCACCGCGGGGCTCGCAACGCTGTTACTTCTTGAACGAACGCATGTAGGCCACCAGGGCCTTCACCTCGTCGTCGGACAGCCCTTCAGCGGGCTTCATCAGCACCTTGCCATCCTTCTCCTTCAATCCTTCTTTGATGGCTTTGGTGGCGGCTTCGTCTTTGAGGTCGGCCTGCACCTTGGCATCGGTGTAATCCTTGGCCCCAAGTTTCTGCCCCATCTTGGTATTGCCTTTGCCGTCCGCGCCGTGGCATTTGGCGCAATGCTCTCCGTAAAGCGCCTTGCCGCCAGCCGCCGAGGCCGAAAGGGCCGCCAGGGCGAAGGCAGCAAGCGCGATCGTGACTAGTTTTTTCATACATGTATGTTGTTTCTTCTGTGCACGCAGGTGAACGCCGTGTTGTCGGTCAACGACCAACGCGCAGTGGCGTGGAGGGCGGCCAACAAACCCGGAGGCATCTGCCAAGACCAATTTGAATCAGTGCCAGCTATCAGCATTTCAAATCTTGCTAAAGCCTTAGCATTTCTTGCCTAATCCAGCATTTTGCGGCAAATATTGCGGCTTATTTTGAGGCTATGCGTGGCTGCATTTTGCTAATGGTAAGACAAGGGGGAGCGTGAGGCGGGAAACCAGCGAAGCGGGTCAGGAATGGCGGGGATGCGCCCCATGACCAAACAACCATTACTCAATACTCAATACTCAATTAGCACCATTAATTGAGAATTGAGCATTGAGTAATCGTCATCTGCCATCTGGCTGGGGTTTCTTCCGGGTGAAAGTATGGGTAGCGTGGCCGTAGAAGACCTCGGCGGCTTCCATCATGGTTTCCGAGAGTGTCGGATGCGGATGGACGGCGAGGGCGAGGTCTTTGGCGGTGGCGCCCATTTCGACGGCGAGTACGCCTTCGGAGATCAGTTCACCGGCGCCGGTGCCGACGATGCCGACGCCGAGCACGCGTTCGGTGTCCGGGTCGATAATCAGCTTGGTCAGGCCGTCGGGGCGATCAAACGACAAGGCGCGGCCGGAAGCGGCCCAAGGGAATTTGGCGACCTGAACTTCGAGGCCTTTGGCCTTGGCTTCGGACTCGGTCAACCCGCACCAGGCGAGTTCAGGGTCGGTGAAGACGACGGCGGGAATGGTGATATCGGCAAAAGCGCTGTCTTCGCCGACGATGACCTCGACGGCGATGCGGGCCTCTTTGGCGGCTTTATGAGCGAGCAAAACTCCACCGACGATGTCGCCGATGGCGTAAATGGCCGGGTCGGTAGTTTGCTGGTGCTCGTTGACGTGAATGAAACCCTTGTCGTCGAAGGAAACTTTGGTGTTCTCGAGGCCGAGGTCACCGGCATTGGGGGCACGGCCGACCGCGACGAGGACGCGGTCGTAGAGTTCTTCCTTTTTTTGGCCGTCGAGGTCGAATTCGACTTTGATCTGCTTGCCGCTGGTGGCCATTTTGCCGACCTTGGTCTTGAGGCGGATTTCCTTAAAGGCTTTGCGGGCGTAGGCGATGACGGGCCGGGCGAGGTCAGGGTCGGCGCCGGCGAGGATGGTATCGAGCGCCTCGACGACGACGACCTGGCTGCCGAGGGCGGCATAGACGGTGCCGAGCTCCATGCCGATGTAACCGCCACCAATAACCAGGAGGTTCTCGGGGATATCTTCAACCTCCAAGGCTTCGCGCGAGGTCATGATGCGCGGATTGCCCAGGTCGAAGGCCTTGGGCATGGCCGAGCGGGAGCCGACGGCGATGATCGCCTTTTCGTAGTTCACGAATTGCTGGCCTTGTTCTGACTCGACGCGCAGCACGCGGGAATCTTCGAAATAGCCGCGGCCGTGCATGACCTGCACGCCGCGCATTTTCGCCAGTTGCGCGATGCCGCCGGCGAGGCGAGTGAGGATGGATTCCTTCCACGCGCGCAGTTTGTTGACATCGACGGTGGGGCGGCCAAAGGTGATGCCGCGATGCTCGGATTCGCGGGCGGAAGTGATGGTGTGCGCGGCGTGAAGCAGGGCCTTGGAGGGAATGCAGCCGCGCAGGAGGCAGACGCCGCCGAGGCGGGGTTCGCGCTCGACGAGGATGACTTTTCTGCCGAGGTCAGCGGCGTAGAAGGCGGCGGCGTAACCGCCGGGGCCGCCGCCCACGACGACGAGGTCAGTGGTGATAGGGTTCATAATGCGACATCCTTTTCAACAAAGTTCTCGAAGGCTTTGACCAAATCGACGGTGAATCGGGCGGCGGTTCCGCCATCAATCACGCGATGGTCGTAGGAGAGGCCGATGGGCATCATCAGGCGGAGCTCGACTTTGCCGTCGCGCGCGACCGGTTTGAGTGCGCCGCGGCCCAGGCCGAGGATAGCCACCTCAGGCCGATTGATGATGGGGGTAAAATGACCGCTGCCGATGCCGCCCTGGTTGGAAATGGTAAAACTGCCGCCTTTCAATTCTTCAGCGGAGACTTTTCGATCACGCGCTTTGCGGGCGAGTTCATCGAGCTCCTTCGATAATTGCAGGAGGCTTTTCTTGTCCCCATCACGAATGACCGGGACGATCAAGCCGGCCTCGGTGTCCACGGCGACGCCGATATGAACGTAGTTCTTCAGGACGATTTCCTGGGTCGTTTCGTCGAGGCTGGCATTGAAATCGGGATGTTTTTTGAGTGTCTCGGCGACCACTTTTAAGGCAAAGGAAGTGAGCGTGAGGCGCGCGCCGCTTTTTTCGTAAGCGGGCGCGTACTTTTTACGCAGCTCGTTCAAAGCAGTGATGTCGGCGGCATCGAACTGGGTGACGTGCGGGATCGCGTTCCAATTCTCCGTCATGCGCCGAGCGATGGTTTGGCGCAAGGGTGACAAAGGCTTTTTGGTGACGGGGCCCCATTTCGAGAAATCGATTTGCTCGGACGGAGGTTTAGGCGCGGTTGGGGGAGCGGTGGGTGCGACACGCGGTTCGGCAGCCAAGCGCTGCAGACGCTGGATGTAGGCGCGCACGTCCTCCAGCAGGATGCGCCCGCCTCGGGCGCTGCCGCGGACTTTGGCCAGGTCGAGGCCGAGTTCGCGCGCCAGTTTGCGCAGGGAAGGGGATGCGGCGGGAGCGACGCCAGGCTTCAGCTCGGTTGGCGCGGGTGCGGTCTCTCGTTGTTCTGCGGCGGGTTCGACCTCTTTGCTCTCGGCTTCGACGGCTTTGGGTTGAGGGGCGGGTTTTGAGGGCGCGGCAGCCGTGGCAGCTCCGTTTTCAGTGAGCGCGAGGATGCGTTGGCCGACACTGAGCTTGTCGCCGGCTTTGACATAGAGGCGGCTGACAGTGCCGGCGGCGGTTGAGGGAATAGTGGCGACGGCTTTCTCGTTTTCGAGCTCGAGAATCGGCTGGTCTTTGGTGACCTGATCGCCTTCTTTGACGAACAGGTTTACCACGGTCCCGGAGTCGGCGCCTTCACCAAGGTTCGGCAATTTAAGGTCCATAATGAGAGCAGAAAATGGTTGCCCCTGCCGCAGCTAGACGAGCTGCGGGTGAGCTTTTTCGGGGTTGACGCCGAGGTCCTTAATGGCGCGCGCGACGAGGCTGCGTTCGACCTGGCCTTTCTCGGCCAGCGCGTGGAGGGTGGCGACGACGGTTGATTCGGCATCGACTTCGAAAAAGCGGCGCAAACGCTCGCGGGTATCGCTGCGGCCGAAACCGTCGGTGCCGAGCGTCGTTAAACCGCCCGGAACCCACGGCGCAATTTGGTCGGGGACCAATTTCATATTATCGGAGACGGCGACGAACACGCCCTTTTCCGCGCGGAGCATTTGTTCGAGGTAAGAGGAGCGAGGTTTCTCGGTTGGATGGAGCATGTTCCAGCGGTGGGTGCGCAGGGCATCGTTGCGTAGCAACTTGTAACTGGTGGCGCTCCAGACGTCGGCCGAGACATTATAATGGTCGGCGAGGATTTGCTGGGCGCGCAAGGCCTGGCGCAGGATTGGCCCGCTGCCGAGCAGGTGCGCCTTAAGCGCGTGCTTTTCCGGACCCGACTTGAATTTGTAGAGCCCTTTGAGAATGCCGTCCTCGACGCCATCAGGCATGGGCGGCATGGGATAATTCTCGTTGTAGAGGGCGAGGTAATAAAAGACGTCCTCGGCCTCGGTGTACATGCGGCGCATGCCCTCGGCGATGATCACGGCCATTTCATAAGTGAAAGCCGGGTCGTAGGTGAGGAGAGTGGGGATGCTGCTCGAGAGCAGCAGACTGTGGCCGTCCTGGTGCTGCAACCCTTCGCCATTGAGAGTGGTGCGGCCGGAGGTGGCGCCGAGCAGAAAGCCTTTGGCGCGAATATCGCCGGCCAGCCACATCAGGTCCCCAATGCGCTGGAACCCAAACATGGAATAGTAAATATAGAAGGGGATCATGTGCTGGGCCTGCGTGGCATAGCTGGTGCCCGCGGCGACGAAGGACGCCATCGACCCGGCCTCGGTGATGCCTTCTTCGAGAATCTGGCCGTCCTTGGCTTCGTTGTAATAGAGCAGGGATTTTTTGTCCACGGGCTCGTAGAGCTGGCCTTTGGAAGAGTAGATGCCGATTTCGCGGAACAAGGCGTCGAGGCCGAAGGTGCGCGCTTCGTCAGGGATAATCGGGACGATGTGACGGCCGATGGTCTTGTGGCGCACGAGGAGGCTCAACAGCCGCACGAAACCCATGGTGGTGGACAAATCGAACTTGCCGGAGCCCTTGAGCAGCTCGGCGAAGTAATCGCGGCGGGGAACTTCCAGGCGCTCGGCGGTAACGCGCCGCTCGGGCAAAAAGCCGCCGAGCCGTTTGCGGCTCTGGAGCAGATACTGGCGTTCGGGGCTATCGGGAGGTGGACGGAAGAAGGGCGTTTCGGCGATCTCTTCGTCGCTGATGGGCACGCCGAAGCGGGCGCGGAACTCGCGCAGCTCTTTTTCGTTCAGCTTTTTTTGCTGATGCGTGATATTGCGCCCTTCGCCGGCTTCGCCCAGGCCGTAGCCTTTGATGGTCTTGGCGAGGATGACGGTGGGCTGGCCCTGGTGGTGGACGGCTGCGTGGTAAGCGGCATAGACCTTGCGCGAGTCATGGCCGCCGCGGAGCAGCTTTTGGATTTGCTCGTCGGTGAGATGATTCACCAGGTCGAGCAACTGGGGATATTTGCCGAAGAAATGTTTGCGGGTGTAGCTGCCCGGCTCGACCGAGTATTTCTGGTAATCGCCATCGACGGCCTCTTCCATGCGCTGGAGGAGCAGGCCGGATTTGTCGGCGGCGAAAATGGGATCCCAGTTGGAGCCCCAAATGAGTTTGATGACGTTCCAACCCGCGCCCTGAAAGGCGGCTTCGAGTTCCTGGATGATCTTGCCATTGCCGCGCACCGGGCCGTCGAGGCGCTGCAGGTTGCAATTGACGACCCAGATGAGATTGTCGAGGTTCTCGCGCGAGGCGAGCGTCAAGGAGCCCAGGGTTTCGGGTTCGTCGGATTCGCCATCGCCGACAAAGGCCCAGACGCGCGGTTCCTCGCCGGAGGCCAAGCCGCGGGCGCGCAGGTAACGATTGAAGCGGGCCTGGTAAATGGAGAGCAAGGGACCCAGGCCCATCGAGACGGTGGGGAATTGCCAAAAGTCCGGCATCAGGTAGGGATGCGGGTAGGAGGAGAGACCGCCGCCCTCGGCCAGTTCCTGGCGGAAATTCTGGAGGTGATGTTCGTCGAGCCGGCCTTCGAGGAAGGCGCGGGCGTAAATGCCCGGCGTCGCATGGCCCTGGAAATAAACCATGTCGCCGGGGAAAGTGCCGGTGCGCCCGCGCAGGAAGTGGTTGAAGGCGACTTCGTAGAGGGTGGCCGCGGAGGCGTAAGTGGAGATATGGCCGCCCAGGCCGCTGTGGGTGCGGTTGGCATTAACGACCATGGCCATGGCGTTCCAGCGAACGTAACTCTTGAGGCGCCGCTCCATTTCCCAATCGCCGGGGAAGGGGGCCTGCTGGTCGGGGGGGATGGTGTTGACGTAAGGGGTGCTGACGACGCGTGGCGTTTCGACGCCGTCATCGCGCAGGCGTCCGGTCAGGCCGGCGAGGAACCGCGCAGTCGAGCCGGGCACCTGGTTGTGCAAGGTGTGCGCGACGACGGACTGGAGCGACTCGAGGAGTTTGTCGTCGCCACCATTTGGCGGTGGCAACACGCGCAATTCCGGACTGGTGTCCTTCGTTTCTTTTTTCAACGCTTTCGCTTTTTCGCTCACGGTATCAATCGGTAAAACGTGCTAGCTGCTGTCAACATTGGACCTCGAAAAAACGGGGCGCATTAGACAGGATGGCGGGTCTGCTGCCAACTAAATAGTATAGCACCAAAACCGGCCGCCACCATGATGGACTCGCCAGAACCGCTGGAGTATTGCGACCTGCCGCTGGGTACGCCAGAGGAAACGCTGGCGTACGACGAGGTGTTGCTCGACCGTTGCGAGGCGGGAAGGAGCGCCGGCGTGCTGAGGTTCTGGGAACCTGCGGGGTACTTTGTGGTCGTCGGGTATGCCAATGCGGTGGGTCGGGAGGTAAACCTGGAGTTCTGCGGGCAGCGTGGGATTCCCGTGCTGCGCCGGTGCAGCGGCGGCGGGACGGTGCTGCAAGGGCCCGGTTGCCTGAACTATTCACTGGTGCTGCCATTGGGAGAGGAGGGGCCATTGCACAGCATTTCGGGAACGAATGAGTTTGTGATGGAACGGAACCGGCAGGCGCTGGCGGGGTTGTTGCCGGGGACGGTCACCAGGCATGGGCACACGGATTTGGCGTTGGGCGAAGTGAAATTCAGCGGCAACGCCCAACGACGCCGGCAAAAGGCGGTGTTGTTTCATGGGTGCTTTCTGTTGCAGATGAATCTGGAGCTGATCGAGCAGGCGCTGCCGTTTCCGACGAAAGCACCGGGGTATCGGCTCGGGCGCTCGCATCGGGATTTTCTGATGAACCTCGGTGTGCCCGCCGCGGCGGTGAAGGAAGCGCTGAGGCAGGCATGGAACGCCCGGGGGGCGCTGACTAAGGTGCCGTTGGAGGAAATTGCGCGATTGGTCCATGAGAAGTATGGGCGGGAGGAGTGGAGGTTCAAATTTTGAATATTTCGAATACCCCTAACGGGGTTTGGCTGGGGTTGTAAGGGCGCGGGTACTATCAACAGGTTACCCCTACGGGGTTTTGAAGGAGTTGAGAGTTGATTGAAGGAGTTGAGAGTTGAGAGATGAGAGTTGAGAGACGAAGCGGTTGAGGGTTGAGGGTTGAGAGACCGATGTCGACGAGCGTGGAGTGCGCGCGGCGGCAGGTCCTGCATTTTTCACGCGAGCCCCTCACTACGCTGGGTGAGGGACAAAGTTGGGCGCGCGCGAAAGGAACCACCTCGCCGCGTTCGGGTTGATTTGCCCCATTTTTCAGCGTACCCTTGACGGCGTGAGACGCCTTATGACCAACAACCCGAGGTCGCTGGTCGAGAACCCGACCTCTATGAAGCGGCTGATCAAATACGACGCCGCAATCGCGTTGCTGGCCATCTTGATCTGGCTGGCACTTGTAGTGGCCGAGGTGAAGTTCAGGGAACTCTGGTTCTTTAAGTACGTTTTTTGGGCCACACTGCTCGCACTCTTCGCGGCGTTCCCAACAGCCGGTCTGCTCGCTTTCAAGGGTCAGCCCAAGCCCGGGGCAGCCGCTGTGGGGGTCTCGTTGCTCTTGACCCCGGTTTTCATCCTAGCCGGCGTCATGCTGGTGTGGTGGCTCAAGATTGCAATCGGCGGCCATCCGAGTTAACTCGGCACATGCACCCGGCGGCGCGATGAGCTTCGGTTTACACATGCGAACGCCACGCTGCGAGCGTTGTTCATCGTTAGCAATATGAGCCAGGCCTTCACAGAGTCGCACCGGCACCTGTTGCTTATTCTGTTCTGGGTTTTCGAGTCACTCCTCACTGGGGCCGTCGTTACTCTTTTTTGCGTGATGGACCCCCACAGAATCTCGCCTTTGGAGGAGGCGGCCGGCCTCACGTTTTGGTTCGCTTTTGTCGGCCTTTTCATCGTCTCGTTCGTTCTCAGAAACGTCTGCCGTCGCCTCGCCAATCTTGGGTGGATATCACTGTTCGTAGGGTTCTGGTCCCTGGCGCTATTTCCCTCAATCTGATCTATGATTCCTCACTACAGCATGCATCCGGCGGAATAGCGTTGCGGCTGGCAATCCAGCGTCATCGCCCCGGCCTGCCCAATCTCCAACCCTACAACCCCCTCAACCTCCTCTGCGCAATCGTCCGCGCCTTCGTCCCCACCCAGTACCTAAGCGCGTCCGCCGCATCACCCCCGGCGACCCCGTCCTCATCGGCATCCACCTTCAGCACACCCTCCGGCCGATTCGGATCATGCTGCAACATCGGCAGCGTCTCCACCAACCGCCCGCACCGCGGATGAATAAACAACTGCGGCGCGATTTCCGCTTCGGCATCGCCTAGCTCCTGCAACACCTCCGCCCAGCCGCTCACCCGGTGAATGTTCGCCGGCCGGGCCACAATGCCCTCACGCTTGGACTGCGCGGCGATGATTGTGCCGTCGCGCCTCCAAAAAGAGGGAGGGCCGGTCGAGGTCGGGCAGGTCACCCCTAACGGGGTTTGGCTGGGGTTGTAAGGGCGCGGGTACTATCAACAGGTTACCCCTACGGGGTTTTGAAGGAGTTGAGAGTTGAGGGATGAGAGTTGAGAGACGAAGCGGTTGAGGGTTGAGGGTTGAGAGGGTTGAACAGTCCAGGTGAATAAGAAACTGAGCATTATCATTATTGGAAAAAAAGGGGCATAAATGGGGCCAAAGAGAGATGGATTGGTGCACCGCCGAGCTGGGAGTGGGGGTGAGAAGGGGGTGAAGGGTGCGAAGGTGGGAATGGCGCCTGCGTTGAGGAAAAGGGCGATGGCAGGTTAAAACCGATTACGATTACGATTACGATTGGGATTAGGATTACGAGTGGTCAGCGAGCGTTGATGATGAAGCAAAAGTTTGGGGCGTTCGAGCCGGGGGTTGATTGCTGGAGGAACACGACCCCGCTGCCGTGGGGGATTTGCAGCCTGGCGCCGGTATCGAGGTTTGTGCGGATGGAAAGGACCGTCTCCAATTGCTTACTGTTGGCACGGAACAGTTGGTTGGTGAGCACCTCGGTAAAGCGGATGGTGGCGGAGAGGTCGGTGGACCGGGATCGAACACGGGGAAAGCAATCAAAGCGCAGTCCGATGTCATTCGTATGTCCATCCAAAACGATGGGTTCACCGGTGAACAAAGATGCCCCGATTCCATCGCCGGTGCTGATTCGGGGATGGCTCAACAACCGCGCTCCCGGTACGGCCAGCAGGTTCTGCTGTAACATTTTGAGCTCATGGTTTTCGAGGAGCCAGATGCGCAAGCCGGTTGGGTCAGCCCACTGGGGATTTGTGCGGGGCAGACAGGCCGCGAGGCCGGTTCGACTCGCGTTCGGGGTCGCGATGAGCTCTGCGTCGAGCAGCAGGGACTTGCGCCGGCCGAAGACCGTGTCCTCAAGGTGATAAAGCCACGCCCAGGCCGGGTGCCCCGGGATGGCCTGGATGAGCCGGTCACGGAAGGGCAACGGTCCGGAGGCGGGTTGATGCAGGATGAGGCAAGGTGGCGGCGGCGCGTGCCGCAGCACCAGAAAGAAGCCTGCAGCCACGCCACCGCCCAGCAATGAGATGGCGGATAGCCATTTCAATCTCCACCCGCGGGCGAACCCGGTTGCCATGCCAAGCTGAACACCGCCGACGCCGAAAGGTTGCTGCCGCTTCTTTCTTCGGGAGGTTGACTTGGGTCAAAACCTTCCGGGTTTGTGTGTGCGACATTTGCCGCATGAACGAGCAGCCTTTGATCGATGCCGGGCAAGAGAAACTTCTCTCATTGAAGGGAGAGACCCAGTTTGCGCCGAATGGGATAGTAAGCCGGACGTTGCTGCGCACGTCAAACTTGCGGGTGGTGCTTTTTGGTTTCGCCGAAGGGCAGGAACTGACGGAACATACCTCCACGCAGGACGCCGTGGTTCAGATACTAACCGGGGAGTGTGAGTTCCAACTGGGCGGCAAACCCCGCGTGTTAAAAGCCGGGGACCTGCTGTACATGCCGCCGAATTTGGCGCATGGGGTGAGAGCGACGAAGGAGTTCTCGATGCTGCTGACGTTGTCGAAGCCAGTGGAGCGGGGAGTGGGGGGCGTGAAGCCTAGAGCGTAGAGCGGAAGAGCGTAGAACCGGGGGGGCGTTACTGCTTGGTGTTCGTCCGCGTCGCGCTAGCGGCGAGTTGCTCAGATTGGAGGGTCAGGTTGACGGCGGTTTCGAGTCCGCCGGCAAAACGGCGCACGGTGTGATGGATGTTGCCGACAGAGGTGTACGTGTATTCCCCAGCCGGGTAGCTATGAAGGACAACATAATCGTAGGTTTTGATTGGCTCGCGCTGGTGCCCGCGGGGTTTCGGCAAATCGGTTAAGAATACGGTGCCGACACAGATTGAGTCTGGGGCGTGGCTTTCAACCAGGTTTGCGGCGCGCGTGGCAACCACCGTGCCTGGGAGGTGCCAGGCGCCGTGGAGTGCCTTGCGCAGCAGGCTGGGATAGCCGCTTTCGACAAGCAACCCGTCGGGAAGGACCTTCAGGACGCGGCCGCACACGCAGCGCCGACCCTCAAGACACAGCGCGCGAGTTTGCTCGGCGCGTACGGCCAAGGCGACGTCGGTCTGGGCGGGCGAGGCTGGAACAGTGTTGTGACTGGTGCCGGCGGGAAGGTTGGTTTGCGCTCCGGCGGGTGAGAGTAAAAGGACGATCAAAACCACAGCAAGGCCCCTCAGCAGCGGAACGAAGCTGGAGGCCAAACGGAACGGCTGGAGTGAGCGCACGGCAGGAGGCCGGGGCACCGGCAGCCTGGATGGCCGCCGCGATGGCAGAGATGGTCCCACGAACGGTGAGTGGTTGCTCATGGGAGTTGCAGGACGCGGTAGAAGCGCATCGGATAATTGGTCGAGCCGGGATCAACCCAGGTGAAGGGAGAGGTGGCCGGGGTGTTGGTGGCCACCGGGAGCCAGTTGATAAGATCGGTGCTGGCCTGAAGCACGTAGGTGTTGCCCACGGTAGCCGTGAATTGCACCGTGAACGGGCCACCGGACGGATAGGATGGGAACGTGAACAGCAGGTTGTTCAGAATGATGAACTGCGCCCGGGCTGCGACGCTATTGTTGAACCCGGTCTCGAACGCATTGGCGCTGACCTGCGCACTGCTGGTCAGCAGGAAGGGATTCGTATATGGCAACGAATTGGTTGTGGGCAGCGAACCGTCGAGGGTGTAGTACAGGATTGCGTTGGTGTCCGGTGGCTGCAACGTCACGGTGACTGAGCCCGGGAACGTGCCTCCGGCGGGGACGATGGTCGGCGGCGGTTCAGCGGGTGTGCCGGCGAGGCTGTTGATCCAGGCGGCGACGACCGCGACAGCGTTGCTGTCAATGGTGTTTCTGGCCAGCGGCGGCATTTTGCTGGCAGGATCGGTCGTGTTCATGCGGTCGTAGAGGATGGAGCGCCAGATGTCCTTCGGCACGACAACGTAGGCATTGTCATACCCGAGGTTGCCCTGGGTGAGAGCGCCATAAATGAGATTTTGATTCGTCAGCGGTGTGTCGTAACGGGCGTCGAAGGTGGGGCCGTTGCCACCCGGCTGGTGGCATTGAGCGCAGTTGGCGTCGAGGTACGAGCGGGTCCGTTCCTCGAAGGAAGCGAGAGTATTGGTGATGGAAGAGAGGCGCTCGAAGGTGGGAATGCTGGCCTCATCAATGGCCGGGTAGAACAAGCCCAGACGATTTAGCGTGCGAAGCTGATTATCGGTGATGCCACTGGCGTAAGTATTATTGCCGTTGAGCTGGCGGCTGTTGACGCCCAGCACGTAATTGACGACCGGGGTGTGGCACTGCAAACAATCCGATGGACTCGGGTAGTACCACGTCTGGGTGATAGTGCCGCTGGTGGTGGTTATGGTAATATCTTCGTTGCTGCTGGTGGTTAGGAGATCGGCATCACTGTTGTCCGGACGCCATTTGTAGGTGACGCCATAGACGGCGCCGTTGGTATCGCGCACCAGCAAGCGTGTTTCCAACCGACGAAGGGAATTGGGGTCCGAAGCGTTGGTCTGCAACTGGAACGTTTTGACGAAAACCGAACCGGCAGGGAAGGTCCAGTAACCGGTTGGCGCGAAAGCGATCTGTTCGTTGGGCGAAAGCGGCGGCCCGGAGTTTGGCACCGACAGGTAGCGCGTTTTCACCGCGCCATCGGACCAGAGGGGTGTGTTGGGCACATAGGAGAGGAGGCTGCCGGCGGCGTACATGTTGGGCGTGTTGGTGAACACGCCGGTTTGCGAGAGTCGTTGCGGCAGCGTTCCGAACGCCGACCCGTCAAAGGCGCCGGGCATGTTGTAGAAGGCGGGGGTGGCGGCGAGCGTAGTCAGACCATAAGGAAGGCCGCTGCCATTTGTAACGGTGAGCATGACCGGCGCCGAGGTGCTGCTCAAGCCGCTGGCGTCGGTCGCCACAGCCGTCAATGTATAAGTGCCGGACCCCACACCGGGGACGGTGAGCGCATAAGGTAAACCGGTCGCGATGCCCCATAGAGTGTTGTTCGCATAGAAGGCGACCTGGGATAATTCGTTGTAAGGCGCATCGGCATCGGCGGCGAGAGTGACGGTCGCCGTGGCGGTGGCGGCGGCGCCGTTGATTGGGCTGGTCAGGACGACGGCCGGTGGCGGATTGGAATAGGGATAGAGTTGGCTCTGAGGAATAATTTGCTGTGGTGTGGATGCGCTGCTCCAGGACAGAGCAACGACGGGGCCGCCCTGATTTTGATAGAAATATTCCATGGTAAGATTATACCGCTGCTGCGCGACGAGCGGGACGGCGGCGGTCCAGGTGGTGGGCGATTGATTGGACCATTTATTGATCAATAGCTGGCCATTGAGCCACAGCCGAACACCGGCGTCGCTGTAAGTTGAGAAGGTGTAAGTCTCATTGAACTGCGGTTGAACGGAGCCGGTCCAGCGAACGACAAAGTTGTTCGAGCTGATAACGGGAGCGGGCGAGGTATTGGTCCAGTTGAAATTGACCACAGCGTCGGTGCGCGTGAGGGTTGGTGGGACGGAGAAAGCGATGTTCGTGAAGGCGACGCTGGTCACATTCGACCAATAATAGCCCACCAATCCAGTGCCGCTCCCGATAGCTGAGGTGTTGACGAACCCGGCGCTGGCAATGCCGCTGTTGACGGCGCCCGGCGCGACAGCGAAGGCCTGAACCGTCGCCGTGTTGGTCAGGACAAAAGGTGCCGAGTACAGGAGCGAATTGGTGGACGGTGTCGTGCCGTCGATAGTGTAATAAATGGTGGCGTTAGGAGTGGCATCGGACAGAGTGACAGTGAGGAAGGTGGCAAACGAGCCGCCGTCGGGCGAGATGGTGGGCGTGGCGACGAACGAAGCGGCGGCGCCATACACGGTGAGAGAGTACTGGCCGCCGACATAGACCTTGCCATTGGCAATGGCAGGTGCGGTGAACTTGACGGCGTTGCCGGCCGAATCGCGGCCGGGGAGTTGGTCACTGGCATAAAGTTCCTGAGTCAAATTGGTAGCGTTGTAAGCGCGCAAGACACACGGGGTGCTGGGGCTTTGGCCGCCGGCATTGGCGATGGTCCAGGCGATGCCGTTATTGGTGCCATTGGCCGAAAGGCAGACGGTGACGCCGCCTTTGTTGCCGTAAGTGTCGGGACTTTGGACGGGGGTGGTATTGAAGACGCCATTGTTGATGCTGAAGGCGCTGATCGCGCCGTTCTGGCCCATGATATAAAGGGTGTTGTTGAAGAAGGCGGGTGTGGTGTCGCGGTCGCCGCCGGGCCCACCATTGAACTGTTGGACAAGGTTGTTGGGACAGGTTGTGCAGCCAAACTGGCCGAGGTTACTGCGGTCCATGACGTAAATCGGCGCGGTTTTGCCCCCGCCCACGAGCAGGTGGCGATGAGTGGTGCTGCCGGCGGAGTCGGGTAACACTATCGGTGCGCTGGCGCCAAGGTCCTGGTCGGAGCCGCTCAGCGACACTGCGTTCGAGGGCGCGAAGTAATCGACCAGTTGAATTCCATTTGTGACGGCGAACTTCAGTACGGCCATGGCGAAGTTGTTGCTCGCCTGGCTAAACGTGGCGCCGACGGCGTCGAAGGTACCGTTGCCGGTTTGGAGGTAGAGGTAGCCATCGGCATCGACGGTGGCGCCGCCGCCGCCATCCCAAAAACCCCCAAGCCCGCCATACGGCGTGGTGTTATAAACGCTGGTCTGGGTCAAAGTGAGCGCGTCATAGGCGAAGAGCCAGCCGTGATAGGGCGTGTTGTCGCCGTGGGAAGCGTAAGCGATATAGACCTTGCCGTTGAGAAGGGTAAGCGCGGGCCGGCTGTGCTCTTTCAATCCGTTGAACAGCACGTGGCCGCTGCCGTCAGTGTCGGAGCCACCCTGGCCGGTGCCGGGATAATTGACGGCGTCGATGATTACAGGGCTATTGGCAACAATTCCGTTGGTGCGTTCGGCTCCGCTGGTAATGTCCAGCGCGTGGAGCCGGTGCACGTAACTCGCGACGCCTCCGGTGACTTCCTTGGTTTTTACTTCCACGTACAACGTGCCGGTGACCGGATCGATGACGGGTGTCGCCGTAATGCCGACTTCGGGCGTGATGTCAGTAGAGCCGACGTCACCATTGGGCACCGTAGTGACGCCCGCGGCGGGATTGATGAAGCTGACTTGCCAGAGCGGTGTCGCGTTGGCGCCCTGATTGCTGTCGGCGTCGAAGGCATAGACGCTATTGTGTTCGGTGGCGATGAAGACAACATTGTGTGTTCCTTTGCCCAGGATAGGCACGTTGGTCATGATGAGGGGTTGGGCATAGACAAAGCCATCGACGCTGTCGGCGAAGAGCTTCCCGAAGGTATTGGTGTTCACGTTGGCGAGGGTCAGGGCCGTTTCGTTGGCATTGAGACCCTGCCGCGTATTATCGTTGTGATAAGTTAGCACTGCCACGCCGGTGGATATCGGATTGCTCGCAATGGTGGTGAAGGATTGGGAAGGAACTGCCCAGGCTGCGGCTGTGGCGTTGGTGGCTTGCGCTGTGAAAAAATAAGCCGTGTTGGGGGAAAGCCCCAGAACGGTTTGCGCGAAGGCCGCCGTCTGCTGGCCTAAGGCAACGCTCGACGCCCAGGCGGCGGGATTCGTGCCGCCATCGCTGGCGCCGTAGTAAAGAACGACGCCGGCAGGCTGGCCGCCCGTCGAAACCACTTGACCGTTAAGGGTGGCGAAGGTGGCGGCAACGCCCGTGGCGGGCGCGTTTATCACCTGTGGCGGTGTGGCGGTGGCGGTGAAAAAGCTTCGGGAAGATGTGGCCCAGGAGGTGCCGGCGTAGTTTTGGGATTGAACCGTGTAATAGTAGGTGGCGCTGGCGGTCAAACCGCTAATGGTCTGGCTGAACACGCCATTTTGAGTGCCCATGGGGATGCTGTTGGACCAGTTGGCGGGATTTGTGCCTCCGTCGGTTGGGCCGAAATAGAACGTCACGTTGGGAACGTCGCCGCCATTGGCCAGCACCTGTCCGTTGAGCGTGGCGGACGTGGTCTGAATCGCGGTTGGCGGCAGGTTGGTGACGGTGGCGAGGTAAAAGACATTGGTCGCCGGGCCGAGCAGGCCACTGACGGCGTAAATCGCGGTGGCGCCGGCGTTGGGTGCCTGACCAAAAGTCAAAGCGGCGATGGGCTTGTTCGTCGCGCCGAACAATGCGACGAGGTCCAGCGTGGTTTGGTAGAAGCGCGGATCGTTGGGTCCGCCCCCAGTGCCACCGGAATTAATATTGATCCGATCGACGCCTTGCAGCGCGAAACCAGGGTTGAAAAACCAATCGGCGGCGTCGTAGTTGGTCACAAAAGACGACCCGTCGGCAAACTGAATCGTTAAGGTGCCGGTGCTGGTGGGCGAAGCGCTGGCGGAATTGGCGATCAACGAAAGGCTTAGATAAGTCGCTGGGACGGCCAGTGTCAGTGTGCCGGACGAGATGCCCGTCTCGCTACTGAGCACCAGAGCGTTGTTGGTGGTGTATGGCTGGAATTGGAAGATGGTGCCATCAATGACGCTGGCAAAGGAGCCCGAAGCAGGCAGACCGTAGCTGGTGTTGGTGAGCCCACTTTGATAAAAGCAGGTCCCTTCGCCCGGATTGTATTCCTGGGCAAACGCGGTGTACGGCGGGGCCGGGGCGGTGTTTTCGATGACGATGTCGCGGTTGAACCCGGTGAGTGAGAGGGGAACCAGGTTGGTGCCGAGGGTGATGGTGGCGAGATTGGTGACTGAGCCGTTGCTATTGCTGGCGACTACCATCACGTTGGTGTAGGCCGGTGTGAGCAGGGGCGTGGTGTAAACCGAATTGGTTGCCGCGATGACCTTTGTCCTGTTCGTGTACCAGGCATACGAGATCGACCCCGGACCGTCGGCCAGCACACTCAGAGTTGCCGGGTTCGCAGGCGCGACGGTCACATTGGTCAGCGACAATGTCATCACCGGCGGGCTGTTGCTGGCGTAAACGAGAAAATTATCCCAGGTGCTAATGCCGGCATTCTGGAAGGCGCGCAACGCAGGCCAGACGGCGGTGTCGGTGGCGATCTCTTGAGCCGTGTGGCTCGCGAGCGTGGAAAAAGTGATTAGGTTGGTGCCGGGCGAAAGGCCTGTCGCGCCATAATCGTATAAAGCGCAAGCGGTGGAATAATTGCCCGAGGCGCCGGAGGTATTGGTGAGGGAAAGCACGAACTTGTACCAATGCCCGGTTTGCACTGTGACGGCGCCCAGGCTGGGGCTGGTGGTCATCGCTCCGCCGCTGCGGTATTGCTCATACAACTGCCACGTGGTGGCGCTTTGCGGGATGAAACGGTAACTGGCGAAAGCCACGCCCGCGTTGGCGTTTAGGCCGTTGGTGGTGGAATTGATGACCCCGAGTTGGACTTTATTACCGCTCGTCTGGCCGTCCGTGTAGAGCAACAGAGAAACCGTGATGGTTGAGCCATTGGTCGAGAAATTCCAACTGCCGCTGCTATACGTGGCGGTGGTGTCGCTGCTATTGATGACAGCCACTGCGCCGCTTCCGCCCACGCCGGCGGCGGGGTTCTCGGCGAAGGCATAAGTGCCGCCGTTGTTTCCGCCGCCGATGTCATTCCAGGCGCTGAAGTTGTTGGTGTATTCTCCGGGGACATTGAAATCCAGAAAGGCGGTTTGGCCCAGAGTGGGAAACACGGAGAGTAGAGCGAAACTCAACCCGGCAAGCAAATGGCGCTTGCGGCACAAATAAGAGGCTAACATGCAGTGCACCAGAGTAAGTAATGTCGCGCCAAAAGTCAATGACCCCGAGCAAGATGGGGGTCGTGATGGCAATGCCCCCGGCTGTCCAGCTTCGAAGACCAGCAATTCAACCTATGATACTCAAAAATCAAAACAGCCATTTATTACCAACCGCAACACTGGCCGCTGCCTCAGTCCGGTTTGCTGCAAACGCAGCCGTTCTCTGGATTGGTTGTCTCGGCTCCGAGCACCACTGTTGCCGTCGTCACCACGCGGCCTGAGTCGCGCGGGTATCGCGAAATAGACGACGCTACATTGCTGGCGTTGGCCGGCACTAATGCCGCTGTTCTGGTCTGGATCGGGCCGGATGCGGCGGAGTTGGTGTTTGCTCCGAGGCCTTAGCTGATGGCAGGGTCGGGACGGAGGGCCCACTTTGTCAGGTGGCGGGCAGGATGGGTTGCGGGTTGGTTTTGGAGAGTTTGGGGCAGAGGGGGATTGGGATTACGATTAAGATTAAGATTAAAGATTAGGATTGAGATTAGGGACGGCAGTGAGGCAGTACTCCGGCTCGGTGCCTCAGGTTGTACGTCTTAGCTCTGCACCAGCGGTTCGACCAGGCGCCAGATGGCCGCCTGGACCGTCGGCACATCGCCGGTCGCATCGAGGGTCTTAACCCGTTTGGGCTCGGCAGCCGCGATGGCAAGATAGCCTTTGGCGACGCGCGCGAAAAAGCTGTCATCGGCTTCTTCAATGCGGTCGCGCATGAAGGGCAGGGTGGATTGCCGGGCGAGGCGTCGCGCCTGGCTAAGGCGCTGCGGCACGAGCAAGAGCAGCGTGAGGTCCGGGCGCGTGCTGCCCACGGCAAAGTCAATAATAGTCTGGATCATCACCAGGTCGAGTTGGCGGCCATAACCCTGGTAAGCGGTGGTGGAGTCGTAATAGCGATCGCATAAGACGATTTCGCCGGCAGCCAGCGCAGGGCGGACGACCTCGCGCACAAGCTGAGCGCGGCTGGCGTTCATCAGCAACAATTCAGCCTCGGGAGTCATCGCCTGGTTGGCCGTGGAGTGCTTAAGCGTGTGGCGGATTTCCTCGCCAATGGGTGTGCCGCCGGGCTCGCGCAGCAGGCGCACCGAGCGCCCGCTGTTTTGCAGGCGTTCGGTCAGCAGCGCAATCTGTGTGGACTTGCCGCTGCCTTCGGTGCCTTCAAATGTGATGAGGCGGCCAGTCATGGTAGCGCAGTCACGCGGGTTTTACCCGGGCGCCTTTGGGTGTGTCTTCGATGAGCCAGCCTTTGGCCTTGAGTTCGAGACGGAGTTCGTCGGCGCGCTTGAAATCTTTCGCTTTTCGCGCAACCTGGCGGGCCTCAAGCAAAGCCGTGATTGCCACCGGCACTGCCAGTTCGCTCAGCCCGCCGACCCCCAGAACGGTATCGAGGCGGGTCCAGGTTGCCAACGCGGCCGCCGCTTCGGGCGCGGACATCGCATTTTCCGCCAGGCGCCGGTTGGTGTCGCGCACCCAGTCGAAAACGCAACCCCAGGCGCCGGCCACGTTCAGGTCGTTATCGAGCAACGCGGCGAAACGCTCGAGCACTGCCGCTTCGGGTTGCCCGTTTGCGCTCGCCGCGAGCTCGCTGAGCTTGCTGAGGCACTCATCGATGCGCCTCAGCGAGGCGCGCGCGCCCTGGAGATTCTCGATAGTAAAATTGAACGTCTCGCGGTAGTGGGCTTGGAGGAGAAGAAAGCGAATTTCGCGGCCGGTAAAGCCCTTGGCCAGCAAGTCGCGCAGCGTGAAAAAGTTGCCGAGTGACTTGGCCATTTTCTTGCCCTCGACCATCAGGTGCGCGCCGTGGAGCCAGAATCTGACGAAGCCCCGGCCGGCGGGCTGGAGGCCGGCGGCCTCGCTCTGGGCGATTTCGTCCTCGTGATGCGGGAACACCAGGTCTTCGCCGCCGAGATGCAGGTCGAAACTGGGGCCGAGCAATTCCATGCTCATCGCGCTGCACTCGATGTGCCAGCCGGGCCGGCCCTCCCCCCAGGGACTGGGCCAGAACACCGCTCCGTCCTCCGGCACCCGCGCTTTCCACAAGGCGAAATCGGCCACCGCTTCTTTTTCGTATTCGTCGCTGCGGACCCGCTCGCCCACCCGCATCTGGTCGAAGTTGAGTTTGACCAATTGGCCATAATGGCCGCCCGCGGCGCGGTACTTCTCGATGCTGAAATAGACCGAGCCGTCGGGGGCGCGGTACGCCACCCCGCGGCCCACCAACTTTTCGATCAGGCGAATAATTTGCTCGAGGTGTTCGGTAGCGCGTGGGGTTTGGTGGGGCATCCGGCAGTTGAGCGTCTTGAGGTCGTCAAAGAAGGCGGCTTCGAACTCCTCGGTAAACTCGCGCAAGGAAGTGTTCTGCTCGCGCACCCGGCGGATGATCTTGTCCTCGACATCGGTGATGTTCATCACGTGCCGGACATCGAATCCCTTGAATTCGAGGTACCGCCGCACCAGGTCGCCAAAGACAAACGTGCGCCAGTTGCCGATGTGAGCGAAATCATACACGGTCGGGCCGCAGCAGTACATGCCGACGCGCCGGCCAGCCGGGTCGAGCGGCACAAACTCCTGAACCGAGCGCGAGAGTGTATTGAACAGTTGCAGCGCCATAGTCAATCGGGCGCAAGAGTAGGTGTGGAGTGGCGAAAGAAAAGCGGAAAGCAGTATTCGGTATTCAGGTTCGACCAATGTCTAAGGGCACGCCCACGCATTAGCGCGCGGTATTCTAGGGCAAAACCCCATGGAGAAACCGTCTGCCGGGGCGTTACTTGCATAAAGGCGGTTAGCGCCGCCCGACGAGGTTTCAAAGGAGTTGACTATGATTCTGATCCGCGAATTGACTATGGCAGCCCTCATTGTGGGGACGACCGGCGTGCTGGCCCAAACAGCGCCTAATTACCCGGCCCAAAATCCCGCCCAACAACCTGCTGCGCCGGCACAACCGCCGCAGACAACGCCCAACCAGGTCATTTCATCCGGCGCACCCGGGGCAGGGAATGTTACTTTTACGAATCAAGCGGGTAGCGCCGTCTCGATTAGCGACCTCGCCAATCAATTGCAGAATCTGAAAGCGGCGGTGCAACAGACGCTCCCGGTGTTGAATGCTTTCAATAGCCGCTATGCTGCCGCCGGCACCAGCGGGAACGGCATCGCCGGCGCGCTCTCGGGCTTTCTTCACGGAAATGGGAACCAGAGCCAATCCCAAAGCGGAAGTGAAGTGAGCAACGTCCTGTCCGTGCTACACGGTTTGTTGACGACCAACTCGACCACCGCCCCAACGTCGGTGAACCCTAATACACTGACGCAACTGCAGGCGCTGCAGCGCGATCTCGCACCGACCTTGCCGATCCTCAACTCTCTTACCGCCGGTTCCGGCGGGTTCGGACAAAGCGGCACCTATGGCACCAGCCGCTACGGCTCGGCACCTTACGGTTCGACCCCCTACGGCGGAGCAAATACCAATGTGAACCGCGGGTATGCCCCAACGGGTCGGTGAGAGTTTCTAATCGCTCGACGGGCATACAGCATTGGAAAACAAGGCGCGCGCTGAAGAGCACAGCGCGCCCGCCTCATTTTTAATTAGAAGGCGAGCCAAGCAACACCATCAACAAGGAGAAAGCATATGAAGTATTGGATAGTGATAGCATTAATTGGAGGGTCCTTAGCGGGGGGCGGTTTGGTACAAACGTGTCAGGCGCAGGCCGCCGGGGCAGGGGCAGGAGCAGGGGGTGGAGGCGCTGTTGGGGCAGGTGGAGTCGGCGCGGGCGCTGGCGCAGCGGGCGGTACTGCTGCGGTGCCACGAGCACCGGGAATGCCCGCCCCTGCTTTGCCGGTGCCTGCGCAGCCGGCACCGGGGCTCGTCCCGCAGCCGGGAGGACAACCAGGTGCGGCGATTGGCACCGGCACAACTCCGGCCACCTCCCCCGGCCTCGGGAGGGTACAGCCCGGTTTTACCAATAGCTTTGGGAGTAGGTTTGGGGGTATGACCAACGGGCTAAGCGGGTTCGGAACCACCAACCGGCTGGGCGTGGCCGGGACCAACGGGGTTCTTGGTGGGACCTACGGCACGAATATACTCGGAACGATGCCGCCTGCCGTCGGCGGTAGTGGCGTCTTCGGGACTGGCCGGGGAACCGGAGCAGGTGCTTCTGGTCGCGTGGGCGCGGCCGGGTCTGCTTCTCCACCGCGGTGACTGGCGGTTTCGATTGATAGTTCGGTAAACTCGGCGCTTGGCGGCCGGAGCGCGGACTTGAATCCGCAGCAAGGTTCGACGGGGCGCATTCGGCGCTTGGCGGGCAAAGGTGCCCGGGTTAAAAGAGCAGGATGCCAAACGCTGAAAGGGCCGCAGTTCGTCGCAGCCGGGTGCGCGCAGGATGGATTGGGTTGCTGGCGCTCCTGGCGGGCGCCATAACCGGTTTGCCTGCCACCACCAATGGCCTCCTGACCCTTGATAGGATTTTTGATTCCACTGAATTCAGCCTTCAGAGCTATGGCGAAGTGACCTGGCGCAAGCACGGGCCGGGTTTCTTTAAATTGGAGAAGCCCGATAATGGCGAGGGACGGGATCTGGTCTGGCACGACTGCGAAACCGAACGCAAAGAGATCATTGTGCCTGCGCACGCGTTCGTTCCGACTGGGGAAAACGCACCGCTATCGATCGAGAGTTTTACGTTTTCCGATGACGAATCAAAGGTCCTGCTCTACACCAACAGCAAGAAAGTTTGGCGGCAGCGGACGCGGGGCGATTACTGGGTGCTGGATGTGACCAGCCGCGAGCTGCGGCAGTTGGGCGGAGCTGCCCCGCCCGCGTCGCTCCAGTTCGCCCAGTTCTCGCCGGATGGTTCGAAGGTGGCCTATGTTCGCGACCACAACCTTTACGTCGAGGAGCTGGATACCTTTCGCGTGCGGCCATTAACGACGGATGGTTCGGCGACGATCATCAACGGCACCTTTGATTGGGTGTATGAAGAAGAGCTGGGCTTGCGCGACGGGTTTCAGTGGAGCCCCGACAGCCGGAGCATCGCGTTTTGGCAGCTTGACACCTCTCCGGAACGAATTTTTTATCTCATTAATGATACCGCGGGCCTCTACTCCCGGCCCATTCCTATCCCTTACCCGAAAGCCGGCGAGTCGAATGCCCTGGCGCGGATTGGTATTGTGCGCCTGGGCGGCGGCGCACCTCGCTGGCTGAAGTTTCCCGGTAATCCGGAGGCTTACTACCTCGCCCGGATGGATTGGGTGTCCAACTCCACCCAGGTGCTCGTCCAGCAGTTTAATCGCCTGCAAAACACCAACCGCTTGTTTTTGGCGGACGCCAGGACCGGCCAAGCCAAATCGATTCTGACCGAGACCGACGCGGCGTGGGTCAGCGACGATAATACCACGCGTTGGATGGGCCATGGCCACGAGTTGGTCTGGC
Source organism: Verrucomicrobiia bacterium (assembly GCA_035934555.1). Taxonomy (GTDB): domain Bacteria; phylum Verrucomicrobiota; class Verrucomicrobiia; order Limisphaerales; family UBA8199; genus DASYXT01. The sequence continues at coordinate 85,562 of DASYXT010000046.1, forward strand.
TGAGCGAACGGGATGGTTGGCGACATGCGTGGCGAGCGTCGTTGGATGGGAAAGCGCCGGCGCTCATCACCAAGGGTGATTTCGACCTGACTTCGATCGAAGCAGTGGATGACGAGGGCGGCTGGCTCTACTATACCGCCTCGCCGCGCAACCCCACGCAGCGGTACCTCTATAGGGTTCCGCTCCGCGGTGGCAGGCCAGAACGGGTCACTCCTCCGGGCCATGCCGGAAGTCATTCTTACCGCATCTCCCCGGATGCGCATTGGGCGATTCACACATGGTCAACCTTTACCAATCCGCCGATGACAGAACTGATCCGGCTGCCGGAGCACGAAACGGTTCGCGTCTTGGAGGATAATCATAAATTGCGGGAAGCGCTGGCCAGCCTGGCCCGGCCGGAGAGCGAGTTTTTCCGCATCGATATCGGCAAGGATGTGCTGCTGGATGGCTGGTGCCTGGAACCGCCCGGGTTCGACGGATCGCAGAAATACCCGGTCCTGTTCTATGTTTATGGCGAGCCGGGCGGGCAAACCGTGGTCGATGCGTGGTCCAACCAGCGACAGCTTTGGCATTGGTTCCTCGCCCAGCAAGGGTATGTTGTCATGAGCGTCGATAACCGCGGTACACCGGCCCCGCGCGGACGTGCCTGGCGGAAGAGCATTTTCCACGGCATCGGCCAGCTTAATGCGGCCGATCAAGCGGCTGCGGTGCGCGCGCTGCTCAAGGAGCGCGCTTACCTGGACCCTGCAAGGGTCGGTGTTTGGGGTTGGAGCGGCGGCGGCTCTTCGACTCTCAACGCCATGCTGCAATACCCGGACCTTTACCGGACGGGTATGGCTGTGGCGCCGGTAGCAAACCTGCGGCTGTATGACGCGATTTACGAGGAGCGCTATATGGGGCTGCCGCAGAGCTACCCTGAGTGTTATCGCCTCGGTTCGGCGATTACGTACGCCAGCCGGCTCAAAGGCAATCTGTTAATCGTCCACGGCACCGGCGACGATAACGTCCATTACCAGGGCAGCGAGGAATTGATCAACGAGTTTATCAATTACAATAAGCCGTTCACAATGATGGCTTATCCTAACCGCACGCACGCCATCAACGAGGGGAAAAATACGACGCGCCACCTGTTTGAATTGCTGACACGGTATTTGGAAGCCAATCTGCCGGCAAATAAGCCGGCTGCTGCTGTCGCGGCTGGTAAGTAAGGCGAAACTCGCGCCTGAGGCGTTTCCGTCAGTTTTCGCCAATCCGCCAAATTCCACGCTTGCTGAGTCGTTCCGCTCTGATATTCTTGATACTGCATGAATTTGTCTGGCTCGGGGGCATGGGGGTCTTTCGGTGTTTGTTTGCTCGTTATGGGCGGTTCGGTCCTTTCTTCAAGCGCTGCCATGGCGCCGTTGTCGGCTGACGAAATCGTTCAAAAAGCCGTGACGCGCGCGCAGCAGGTTCAGGCTGCCGCCGGCCAGACTGCCTACAGCTACACCAAGGCGACCCTGGTTGAGCAGAGGGACTCGGCGGGCAAACTGAAAGAGCGCAAGGAGAAGCTGTACCAGATTTTTTTCCAGGGGGGGCGAACGCACGTGAAACTGCTGGCAGTAAACGGCCACGCCCCTAGCGCGGCGGATCTCAAGACCCAGAGCGATAATGCGGCGAGTGTCCGCCAGTTGCTCGGCGGCGCCAAGGACGCCAACTCGGCAAACCAGGATAACTTTCTGACACCCGAACTGGCAGCCCGATTTGATTTCACGCTGCTCCGCACAGAGACCCTCAATGGGCGCAACGCTTATGAGGTGAGCTTCCAGCCGAAGAACCCCGAACCGCCACAACAACGGCTGGTCGATCGGGTCCTGGACCGATTGTCGGGGACGCTGTGGATCGACGCGGATGAATTCGAGGTTGCCCGGGCCCAGGTCCAGCTTCGCTCCGAAGTTGAATTACTCGGTGGTGTGATTGGGTGTTTGAAAAAACTGGCCTACTGCGTCACCCGGACTCGTGTGGCTGATGGCGTCTGGCTGAACACGATTGCCGTCGGCGATTTCAAAGGACGCAAGCTGTTGGAATCGCTCTGGATCAAAACCACCTCCGAAACCAGCAATTTCCATACGGTCGGCTCGGAGTGAGAGTGGAGAGCGGAGCGTCAGGGCGCTTCAGGCGCCACTCTCCACGGCCGCTTTAAGTCCGCCAATTCAGGTCGTGCACCTGGCCATGCGCAGGGTGTTTCTGGTCCACACAACGCAGTTCCAAACGCATCCCCTCAGGAGCGAGGGTAGCGCGCACCCAACCCGAAGGTTCCCCCTCGCGGAAAACGTAGGCGACGGCCGGAAGATTCACCAGGTGCAGTCCACTGGGGTCCTGCTGCACCTCCCAATGATGGGTGTGGCCAAAAATGTACGCCTTGACGTGCTGGCGCGGGCGCAGCACCTCGAGCAAAGCAATGGTATCTTTGAGCCCGAAGTTCCCGCCGCCGATGCCGGGGTTATGGTGCACCAGAATGAGCGCGGGTTTATGGGCGTTGGCATCCAGCGCGCCGCGCAACCAACTCAACTGCTCGCGGCCCAGCAGGCCAGGCGTCGAGCTGGTTTTCTCGAGTGAATCCAGGATGAACCAATTGACGTGCCTGGTGGAAACCAGCGCCACCTGCCGGTCCGGGACGGCTGGCTGCATCGCCCGCTCACGCGGGAACGCGCGCCAAAAATGCTCGCGTTGGTCGTGATTGCCGAGCGTCAGGTGAATCGGCATCGCGCCCGCTCGCAAAGGCGCAAGCAACTGCGCCAATTCAACGTAGTCATCGCTTTGACCCGAAGCCAACGCGCAATCACCGTTGATCACCAGTCCCCCCGGACGCTTCGGCAGTGCGAGGATTTCTTTCGAAACGATTTGGAAATGGTTCGCCATATTGACACCGCGCTCGATGCGAGCCGGGTCGGCAGCCACGTGGACGTCGGAGAGCAGCGCCCAAAAGCTTTCGTCCACGGGTGCGGGGGCGGCTTCGACCAGCGGGCCGAGGCCAAGGGCGGCGCCGGCCGCCAGCGTTCGTTTCAAGAATTCCCGGCGAGACAGCGGCGGAAGATAAATCGGCATGAGACCAGTAAGAACGGCAATGGGGTGCCGCTCAAGCGCAAAGTGCAGACTGGCAATCGACCGGTGCAGAAACTATCGTTGGGCTTTAGTGATTAAGTGAGCGAGATGCAAACAGTTGAGGCCGCTGTGCCCCAGGCGGGCTGGATCCGCCGGGTGCTCATTGGCCGGGATTTCAAGCTCACGCTGGTGCGAATCGTCATCTGGGTGGCGTTGCTGTGGGTGCTGGGCCGGTGCGTCCTGGTGCCAGTCAGAGTCAACGGGATTAGCATGTTGCCCACCTACCAGCAAGAAGGCCGTAATTTCGTCAATCGCCTCGCTTATGTGTTCCATGAACCGCGGCGCGGGGATGTCGTCGCCATCCGCCTCGATCCGCATGTGCGCTTCCCGCATTTGCTGTATCTCAAACGCGTCATCGGCCTGCCTGGGGAAACGATTTCCTTTCAAGAGGGTCATGCGTACGTGGATGGCGAGCAACTGGACGAGCCGTATGTGAAATATCCCTGTCATTGGGCACACGAGCCGTTGAAACTGGGTCCGGGTGAGTACTACGTGGTGGGTGATAATCGCTCGATGGCCTGGGAAGATCACGAGCACGGTATCGCGACGCGCGGGCAGATCGTCGGTCAACCTATATGGTAAAACGTTGGTTCCTGCGCTTGGTCCTGGTGGCGGTACTTGCCGCTGGGGCCTATTGGGCCTGGCAGTTTTTGTTCCCGAACCAGGAACAGCTCATACGCAATGAATTGGACAGCCTGGCCAAGGCCGCTTCCATTGCGCCTGGCGAATCGGCACTGGCGCGATTGGCCAAGGCCCAGGGGCTGACCACTTACTTCACCACAAATGCACAGGTCGTTGTAGATATTCCAGGCCGGATTGAACGCACGCTCAACGGCCGCGAAGAGCTGCTCGAAGCCGCCGGTGGTGCGCGAGCCTCCCTCCACAGCTTGAATGTGAAGTTATTGGATGTCCAGGTGCTGCTGGGCCCGGATAAACAATCCGCCGACGCCAGCATGACCCTGGAGGCCACCATGCCGGGCGAAAGCGTCCCGGAAGTCCAGCAGGTCAAAGCCAGCCTGACCAAAGTCGGTGGTGAATGGCTGATTCAGCATGCCGAAACAGTCAGAGCGTTGCGCTGAGCAAAATAAATAGCCGATTCGATTCACATGACAAAAGAGGCCATCCGTCATCTCACCGCCTGTGACGAAATCCTGGGCGCACTCATCCAACAAGTCGGGCCCTGCCGGCTCGAGTGCAAGGCGCGCACTCCCTTTCAGGCACTGGTCCGGGCGATTGTCTATCAGCAACTCAACGGCACGGCCGCCGCCGCCATTCTCGGCCGCCTCAAAGCGCTCTTTCCTGGCCGGCGCCTGCCGTCTCCGGAGCGATTGTTGCGCATGCCCGAGGCGCGGCTCCGGGCTGCGGGTCTCTCGCGCGCCAAAACCGCGGCACTCAAAGACCTCGCCGCCAAGGCTGTCGCTGGTATTGTCCCGACCACCCGGGTCATCCGCTCGATGAGCAACGCAGAAATCGTGGAGCGGCTCACTACGGTTCGTGGCATCGGCCCGTGGACAGTCGAAATGCTGCTCATTTTCACCCTTGGCCGGCCCGACGTGCTGCCGGCGACGGATTATGGCGTGCGCAAAGGCTTCGCGCTCACTTACGGTTGGAAGGACCTGCCCAAGCCTAAAGAGCTGCTCGCGTTTGGCGAGAGGTGGCAGCCGCATCGCACGACCGCCGCGTGGTACTTCTGGCGCGCGCTGGAACTGCCGCAGCATTCCAAGGTTAAGGCGTAGAGGATGGAAGTGTTCCGCCCGACGCTCCTACGCTCTGCGCTCCACGTTTTTTGCCAACAGTGTGGCAGATAATACAAAAGACCTGGGGTAACCACTCCATTGTCAGCCTGGTCCTGTCCAGCCACCCTTCCGGTTGAGATGACGTTATGTCTGCCCGAACATTGAGTTCTACGTCGGTAGAGACCGGCATCAAGCGATTGCTGCGGGACCGTGAATCGCAGGCTTACTTTAAGGACGGTGCTTGGACCAGAAATGCGGATGAGGCGAGCAGCTTTTCCGATGTGGTCGAGGTCGCCGAAACCTGCGCGCAGTACGGATTAAAGAATGTCGAGCTGGCGTTGCGGTGCGATAGGGCCAGTTGCGATTTCTTTTGCACAACCATCCGTTGAGGCTTGGCGGGCTTGCCGCGAGAAATAGCTGGCGCGTGAGCACGCCTTCGGTGGGGTGTCGTCTCGCACACATCCAGAAATGCAGCTTTTCACGACTGCAAGTGAGGAATTGCGGTTTTGTACGACAGCGCCTAGGCTAAGCCTGCTATGCAGATCAGTTCCAAATTCTGGCAGGTAGCTGCGCGCGCGTGTGGCTGTGTCTCCGTTGCGATCATTTTGGCTGCTTGCGCCCATGAGCGTGCGATTGCCCCGCCGGATTACGCCAGCCGCTATCACTATCCGCTGCTGTCGGCTGGGACCCAGTTTGGCGGCCTTCCACCGGCAGTCCAGCGCACGGTCCGCTCCGAAACCGGGGGAGCCCCGATTGCGGATGTGCAGAAGACAACCAGGGCCGATGGGAGCCTGGTATATGTGATTACTTTTGAAAAGGCCTCGGTGATGCCGCCGCTCTATATCGCCCCGGACGGAACGGTCCTCACTCCGGATATGCGCGTGCTCATCCCGGCCCCGGCGGAAACGGTTGCCGGCCTTACTGGCGGCCCCGTCACAGGGTTAACCTTGAGCGATTTGCCTGTGAAGGTAGTAAAAACTATCCAGGAAAAGGCTCCGGATGCAGAGGTCGATTACATTAAACGTGAGGGCGAGGGGGAGCATCTGGTTTACGCGATCACGTTCAAGGATCAAAAACGGCCAACGCTCTATGTGGCGCCGGACGGCGCGGTTGTTTCTCACGAGCAGAAATAGCCGAGGCGCTGGCTTCGGCCGCGGTGCGACGCTGGCAAGCGCCCGCCCATCCCGATGAATAACCCGAGTCAGGCCCAACCTCCGCGCGCCCGTTACGTTTGGCCGTGGTTCGTGCTGGCGGGGGTATTGCTGGGGGTCGCGTTAGCGGTTTTGTGGGTCAGCCGAGAGGTGGAACGCACGAGGCAGCACCGGCAATGGAATACGCCTGCGCTGCCCGCGACTAATGCACCTTCGCGGTAGCAGATTACAGTCTGACTACAGTCCGCGCTGGGCAGCAGAGCTCTTAATCACTTCCGTCTTCTGAATCGGCCATTGCTCGGAGTCTGTTCGCGCGGTTTTGAAATACTGCTCGAATTGAGCTACCACATCCGGATGGTTCTTCGCGACGTCGTGGGTTTCACCTAAATCGTCCTTCAGGTTGTACAGCTCCAGCGGTGCGTTGGCCTGCGGCCGCACCGCTTTCCATGGACCCATCCGGGCTGCCTGTTGAAACCCGCGCTCGTGGAATTCCCAGTAAAGAAAGTCATGCCGGTTGGTTTGGGTCTGGCCGAGCAATGTTGGCAGGACCGATATGCCGTTGAGATTGTCCGGCGTCTTTGCCCCGCCAATTTCCGCCGCTGTCGGAAGGAAGTCCCAGAATGCCCAGGGCAAATCGCTGACCTGCCCGGGTTTGATTTTGCCCGGCCAACAAACGATCATCGGCACACGGATGCCGCCCTCATAAAGATCGCGTTTGCCGCCTCGTAAGGGGCCGCTGCTGTGGAAAAATTCGGGGTCCACGCCGCCTTCGTGGTGCGGGCCATTATCGCTGGTGAAGAACACCACCGTGTTGTCTTCCAGTTTCAGCTTACGCAGACGGTCCATCAGCCGCCCTACATCGCTATCCATCCGCGTAATCATTGCCGCTTTGTTCTTTTCCACCTGCGGCCAGGACTCACTCGCGTAGGGCGCATCACTCGGCACCTGCATGCCGTTGCCGGACCGGCGGCCTTCCTCATTATTCGCGTGGGGAATGGTGTAGGCAAGGTACAGGAAAAACGGACGGTGATGATTGAGCTCGGTCGGTTGATTGATCCCGATGAAATTCACTGCCGCCGTAGTGAACAGGTCCGGAATATACAGGCCCTTCTTCGCTCCGGCATTTTCATACAAAAATTCCTCGCCATCGTATTGGCCCGGCTCGTATCGCCAGATATGGTCGGCATAGTAATCGTGCGCATGGGTTTGATTGAGGTATCCGACGAATTCATCGAATCCGTGCTTCTGCGGCACACCGGTGGTGTGGGCGTCGCCCAGCCCCCATTTGCCAATTAAGCCCGTGCTGTACCCGGCGTCCTTGAGCAGTTCGGCGATCGTGACGTCCTGCGGCCGGAGCGCCAGCTCGCTATTGCCCCGAACCCATGCATGCCCCGTGTCCAAACCTGTCATCAACGCGCAACGCGACGGCGCGCAAACCGTGCTGCCAGCATAACAATCGGTAAAACGCATCCCCGCGGCGGCCAATTTGTCCAGATTTGGAGTTTGGATTTTGGCTTGTCCGTAGCACCCCAAATCGCCATAGCCAAGGTCATCAGCCAGAATGAAGATAATATTGGGGTGGCGCGGCGCCGGACGGTGCACCAGGCGCGGGGCGGTATTGGTTTCGGATGCGCGGGCCTGCGGGCCGAACCAGCCGAGCAGCCCAAGAACCAGCCCGGGAAGGAGCTTGCGCCAGAGTGGATCAAATCTGTTCATCTTAGCATGATTTTGGGAAATATTGGGCAGGGCGTCCAACCAATTCAATCAATTCGCGATAGTTTCTGGTCATCCTAATCCGAATCATAATCATAATCATAATCGTAATCGAATCATTACGATTAGGATTACGATTAGGATTATGATTAAGGAAATGGGGAGATCGTCACAAACATTCCCGTTGCATTTGGCCCTATTCCAGGCACTTTGAGTTGAAAAATGGCTGAAGAATCCATACCGCAGGCGGGCCAGCCTCAATCCATCTCCGCACCGGATGCCGGTCCACGGCGCGGGCGGCGGTCGGGACGTGGCCATCGGGGACGTGGCCGCCGGCGCAAACCCGCTCCGCCCCATACGGCCGCTGGTGCTAGCGAACCAGCCGACCCTGCGGCGGATTTTGAGTCACCCGACCCGACCGATGTGGCGGCCGAGCCGAGTGCGATGACGCCCGAACCGCCTGCCGAACAGGCGGAGCGCAGGGAATCAGCCTCAGCGCGGGAGGAATTCGAGCGTGCTCCCGAACCTCCCAGAGCACCCCAACCGGGCTCCCGTTCAACCGCCTCGACGCCCAATCTCCAGCGGACCTTAGACCACGTGAACGACGTCATTTCGACTCTGCGTGATGCGCTCGAAGAAATGGAGGAAGTGCTCGAGACGCTCGAATTATTCGAGCGGCAGGGGGACGCGGATGAACGGGAGCTCGAATCCCTCCGCCGCGCCCTGCGGCATTTGCAACGTCCACGCGAAGGTGGTTCGCATCACGGCCGACATGGTTGAGCCCAGGCGGCAGGTGGACTTGAGCCGCCGGCTCATTCGGGCCGCGCGAGAATTAAGCGACTCTGTTGGCAGGCTGCGTTTCAGCCCCCCGGTAACCCATGTCTATAACCCGCTCGCTTACGCTTGGCTGGCCCACCGCGCGTACCTGGAGCGGTTCGCTTGCGCGCCGAAGCGGGTCCTGTTCCTGGGCATGAACCCGGGCCCCTTTGGCATGGTCCAAACCGGTGTGCCATTCGGCGAAGTTGCCGCCGTACGGGTTTGGTTGCAGCTCGAGGCGGCAGTAGAGCGCCCGACGCACGAACATCCTCGCCGCCCGATCCTTGGGTTTGCCTGTCCTCGTTCCGAAGTCAGCGGTCACCGCCTCTGGGGCTTATTCGCCCAACGTTTCGGATCGGCGCAGAAGTTCTTCGCCGAACACCTGGTGCTCAATTACTGCCCGCTCGCATTTCTGGAAACCACGGGCCGCAACCGCACGCCCGACAAGCTGCCAGCCGCCGAACGCGAAGCCTTGTTCGCCCTCTGCGACGAGCACTTGCGCGCCGTCGTTCGCGCGCTCCACCCCGAATGGGTGATCGCTGTCGGTGATTTTGCGTTCCGCCGCGCCGAATTTGTTTTTACACAGGTCCCGCCGCGGCTGGGCCGGATTCATCATCCCAGCCCGGCCAATCCAAGGGCGAATCGTGACTGGGCCGGGTTGGTGACGCGCCAGTTACGGGAACTGACTGTGTGGAGTTGAGGGGCGTTCAGGAAGACACACCGCGAAATGTTCAGCCGGCCCGGGTGGTGTTGTTCGTGTTCCTGTGTTCCTGACTCCTCCTTGCGCCCTCCCCCTGTTCGGAGGTATGGTTCTGCGGTCCGTGGCCGATGCCCGGTGGCTGAATATGCACTTGCCGGATGGTTTCCTGGATGCGCGCACAACGCTGCTCGCCGCGGGTGCGGCGGCGGTGGGCATCGGCATTGCGTTGCGCCAGGTGCGCACCGCGCTGGAGCCGCGCCAGATGCCGATGCTCGGGCTGGCCGCGGCGTTTGTATTTGCGGCCCAGATGATGAACTTCCCGGTGGCCGGCGGCACCTCGGGGCATTTGATTGGCGGGGTGCTGACGGCAGTGCTTTTGGGGCCCAGCGCCGCCGTCCTGGTGCTCACCTGCGTGCTGCTGGTCCAATGCCTCCTGTTTGCGGACGGCGGTTTATTGGCGCTCGGCGCCAATGTTTTCAACATGGGAATTGTTAGCACCTGCGGCGGGTACATGGTGTTTCGGCTGGTCAAACGGATGGTGCGGATGGACTCGACGCGCTCGACGGTGCTCGCGTCGGCATTCGCCGCCTGGGTAGGCACTGTGCTGGCCGCCATTTCCTGCGCCGGCCAACTCGCACTTTCTCACACCGTCCCGTGGTCGGTGGCCTTTCCCGCGATGACCTATGTTCACATGCTCATCGGGGTCGGGGAAGGGTTAGCGACCGGGCTGATCGTACTAGGGGTTCTGCGCGCGCGACCGCTGCTGGTCGCCGGGGCAGCAGAGAAGGCTCCCATCTCCCTTTCCGGCTTGTTCGGCTATGGTCTGCTCATTATCTGTGGGTTCGCGGTGTTCGTCGTTCCCTTTGCCTGCCGTTGGCCGGACGGTTTGGAATCGGTCGCCCGCGCGTTGGGCTTCGACGAACACGCAGCGGCGGCGGCTGTCGAAGCTCCGTTTGCGGATTACCGCCTGCCGTTTGTCGGCTCGGCAACGCTCGCGACTGCGCTGGCGGGCCTCATTGGCACTGTGGTGGCTTTTGTTGCGGCGTACGCGCTCGCGCGCGTTTTAGTCCCGGCCCTCTCGGCTTCAAAGAAGGATGCACCCACCCGCAACTGAACCGGCGCGGACCGCTCCCTTGTTCCATGTCGAAGCGCGCATCAAGCTGCTGGGTGCGCTGGCGTTGCTTGTCGGAATCGCCCTGTTGCCTCGCCGCCTGACCCTGCTTTATCTGTTTCCCAGCGGTGTGGTCCTGGCACTGTGGCTTTGGGCGCGCATGCCGTTTGGCTACGCGCTGCGCCGGCTGTTCGTCGTCGAATGGTTCGTGCTGGGCATCGGCCTTTTGACATTGCTGCACCCGGGCAGCTTGCCGCTGTTCTTCTCGATCGTGGCCAAGAGCAACCTCTGCATGCTCACCGTCCTGCTGTTGACTTGGACTACACCGTTCCAGGACCTGCTGCAGGCGTTGCGCCGGTTCCGCTTTCCGCCGGTCATGCTGGGCACCCTGGCCCTCATGTACCGGTACCTCCCGTTGCTGGTCGAGGAATCCCGGCGTATGCACCGCGCGCGGGCCAGCCGGACCTTTTCACGCCGGCGCGGACTGGCCTGGCATAATCTTGCGGCAATCATTGCGCAATTATTCGTGCGCAGCGCCGAACGCGCCGAACGCATTTACCTGGCCATGTGCGCCCGGGGCTGGAAATGACTGCCGCTGTCGAACTGCGCCAGCTCTCGTATCGGTATCCACCACGGGGCGTGCTTGCGCTGGATAAAATCTCCTTTTCCGTGGGCCCCGACGAGTGCCTGGGATTGCTCGGTCCCAACGGCGCCGGCAAATCCACCCTGCTGCTGCACTTGAACGGCCTGTTGCCCGAACACCTGCCGGAAGAGCCCGCCGTCTGGATCGACGGCCAGCCGCTCAACCGTCAAAACCTCGATGTGCTCCGTCAGCGCGTGGGGTTGTTGTTCCAGGACCCGGACGACCAGCTCATCTCGGCCACCGTCTTCGAGGATGTCGCCTTCGGTCCGCGCCAACTCGGCATTGATGGCGCCATCCTCCGCTCGCTCGTCCAGTTTTCGTTGTCACAGGTCGGCCTCGAGGGGTTTGAGGCACGCGAGCCACATCGGCTGAGTCACGGCGAAAAGAGGCGCGTTTGCCTGGCCGGTGTGCTCGCCTGCAAACCCAGCGTGCTGGTGCTGGATGAACCGACCAGTGACCTGGACCCGCGCGGCCGGCGCGAGTTCAAAGTGCTGCTGCAATCCTTGCCCGGCGCAAAAATCATCGCCACCCACGACCTCGAATTGGTCGTGGACCTCTGCTCTCGGGTCGTCATTCTCGATGAAGGCAAGCTCGTCGCCGATGGCCCCACTCTCTCGCTGCTGTCGGACGAGAAGCTGATGCTTGCTCACGGTCTGGAGAAACCGCACAGCTTGTTGCACCATCACCCTCACGGGCCGATGGAATAGCAGGCGTGCCGACACTCGGGGCAGCGTTTTGGGCCGTGCTGGCAGCAGCTCTGCTTAGGCGCGCTCTTAATCACCCGTGCAGTTTCGGACGCGCTGCCTCCCGCGCATTGAAACTCCTGCCAACGACGAACCCGATGACACTCCCGATGATGGCTCCGGCCACAAAGTCCGATAGCCAATGAATCGTCATCGAAACACCCACACCGACATAGAGCGCGTAGAGCAGCGCACATACCCCGAGCCATTTTTGCCTCGGGAAAAGCGCACAAATGCAGGCAGCCATTGCAAAAGCGATGGTTGTGTGCGACGAAGGCCAGCCCCAGAAAACCCCGCCTCGTAAAAAGCCGAAACGGAAGATGTGCGTCAGGTCCGCCCCGGGGGAGTGCATCGGATGCGCCCGGCCGGTTAGCGCCTTGTAGCACGAGGAGATCAGCGAGCCGAGGATTTCGGCTTGCGCCAAGGACCACCCGGTCTGAACCGTCTTGAGTTGCCGGAAAATGCCGCCCAGGAACAGCAGCAGTAACGGCAGCACGAGCGGCAGCAATCCTCCGATATGCACCGCCGGAAACATCCACCTGCGCAGTTCCGGACTGCGCGTCGCCAGGAAATATCGCCAATCCAACCCGGCGAGCACCATAATCACCGTGAGTACAATGGCCACCACGTGCCACACCAGCCGCCGCCCTCTGAAACAGTCGATAAAATTCCCCGGCAGGGATATGACAAAAAAGCGCATGTCGTGGAGCGAGCCATCCTGGCCGACGTAGCCGCGGCATTCTGCGGCGCAGCAGTGGAGGGCTCTAAATACCCCGCACTGGGGCCTTCGGCAATGGCTCCGTAGCAGCCAACTGTTTGAGCAGGTCATTGCCGCCGGGGACGAGCACAATATCGGCCTGGCCCTGGACGATGCTTTGCGCTTCGAGGATATCAAACATAGCGCTGGAGATCTCAGGATCACGCGCAATTTGCTGCAGCCCCGCGCCGACAATCCGCGGGCGCATGGCGGCGGCTTTGGCGAACTCGATTGCCGCCTGCCGTTCGGCGGTGCTGGTGATGATGCTGACCTGGTTGGCCCCGTCCTGCTTGATGGCCGAGGTCACCTGGCGCAACCGGTTAACCACCTTTTCCTCAATCTGCTTGATCATATTCGCATCCCGAAAATGGACCTTGCGGATATAGACCGAGCCGAGGCGGTATCCCCATTCATGTGACATGGGCGACACCTCGGCACGACCGTCAGGCTCATCGTGTGCCGGTCTTCCAGCATGTTGGCCAGCTTCAGGTTGCTCAGGCAGCGCACGGTGGAGTTGCTGACGTTTGCCCCCAGCGACCCGCGTGGGTCGGCGTTCTTGAACAAATACGAGACCGGGTCGCTGATAAACATCTCATACCAGATGCCAATGCCCATAGGAGCGCCTTCCTCGGAATTGACGGGCTGACTGCGGAGGTACTCCTGGTCGAGCCGCATGTCCAGCACATGGCACCGGCCCAGCCACGTCACCAGCGGCGCCTTCAACCCGAGCTTCAACCAAAGCAAATGCAGCCCCGGCTCGTCCAGCACCAGCGCCACCTTGCCGAACAGCATGTACACCCGGCATTGGCGTTCCTGCACAACTGTGTACAGGCCGAACAGACGACAAAGGCCTGAGATCACGGGGCCGAGAATGAACAGTCCGACGAAAGTCGCGCCTGCGGCGATCAGGAAGTTAAGCATTGGGCACCTCCAGGACGGCGCGTCGCGCCTCGCTAAACAATTTCAACCGCACGTTGCGCACATAAGCGGGCAGCGCATCCGGACCGCTCTTCTTCAACTCGCGCAACTGGTCGGCCAGTGCATTCAGCGGTTCGACTTCGGCCTGCGCTTTCAACGTTTCGATTTCCACTGCGGTTTTGGATTGGACGAGTTTCTGGTCAGCACCGGCCTGAGCCAGGCTGATGTCTGAGGAAACCTGGTTGTAGGCAGTATTGATCGCGGCCAGCGCCGACTCGACCTCGGCGGGTGGATCGATGCCGGTGATCAGGGAAGCATCCAGGGCAATACCATAACGCGCCTCGGATGATTTGCACTCGCGGTCCATGTGTTCGTTGATATCGCGCAGGTTTTTCCGGAGGTCGTTGATGGAAACGCCAATGGCAGCGGTGGCCAGTTCGGGCGTTGGAATGCCGCCCGCAGTGGCCGGGACCTCCGCCGGTGCGGGAGCTTCAAAATTCGCAATCCGCTCCCGCAGCACTGACGTGAAATAGCCCATGACGTGCGCGATTGGGTGCTTAACCCCGAACAGGTACGCGTAGAGATTTTTCTCCGAAACGCTGTACCGGATTTGGCCGGTCAGGCCGGTGTTGAGCTGGTCTTTGGTGACCGCTTCCAGCACTGTGCCGCCCTGGTTGGCGGTCGGGCTCTGAGGATCGTACGCCATGTTCATCGTCTGCGTGGCGACCGATACTTTATACACCCTCTCCCACGGCCACTTGAAGTAAGGGCCGCCCGGCGGAATGACGCGAACCTCGGGATAGTTGTAGCGTTCTTTTTCCTCCGGCGCCAAGGCCTCGCTAATGGGATCCTGCAACGTGGTGGCGGTGCCCACTCGTTCGGCCCGGCCAAAACTCGTCTTCACCGCCCGCTCGTTTTGGTTCACGGTGTATATCCCTGCGACCAGATAGCGCACCAGGAACCACGCGACGAACCCAACCGCTGCACCGACTAACATGCTCATAAAAGTTGCTTTCTGAACACGACACTACTCGAGCGTTTTTCTGAAAACAAGGTCGCGGGCGCTACAATGGGCGGCGCGGTTTGTAAGGCTGCGCGCGAGACCAATTCTCTGCGGCGTTGCTCTGCTCGCAGAAATGCTTAGGTATTTTCGAGGGTTCGATTTGTGAACCTTCCGTATCTGAGCGCCAAGGTGGGGAGCACGAGAAGATTCAACAGAGTTGAGGTCAACAACCCGCCAAGAATGACAATGGCCATGGGTCCCTCGATTTCGCGGCCGGCTTCGCCCGAACCCACCGCCAGCGGCAGCAGGCCCAGGGCAGTCACCAGGGCGGTCATCAAGATGGGCAGGAGTCGTTCTGAGGCTCCGCGAATGGCCGCATCCAGCCCCCAAACCATTCCCTCTGTTTGCACCAGGTGCTCGAAATGCGAGATCATCATGATCGAGTTCCTCATGGTGATCCCGAACAGGGTAACAAAGCCAACCAGTGAACCTACCGACAACAGCCCCCCAGTGGCAAAGACGGCCAGCACGCCACCAACCAGTGCGAAGGGGAGATTAGCCAGGATGAGCAGGAGATTGCGGCCAGAGCCGAACAGTAAAGCCAGCAGAAGCACGATGCCGGCGGCGGCCAGCAGTGAATGCACCAGCAACTGGCGTTTGCCCCGGGACTCCGCTTGGGCCGAACCGGTATAAACCACAAATACGCCGGAGGGGAAGGAGACCTGCCGGGTGATTCTCCGTTTGACCTCCTGGGAAAAGGACGCGACATCGCGGCCGGCCACGTTACAGGTGACCTGTTGCAAACGTTGTGCGCTCTCATGAATGACACTGTAACGGCCGCTGCTGGCTGCAACGTCGGCCAGTTCACGCAGGGGAATGGCCGTTCCGCTGGCGTTACGTATTTGCAGCGAGCCAATGGTTTCAGGTTTCTGCCGGCTGGCCGGGTCGAGGATAACCGTGACATCGAATACCCGGTTGCGGTCGTAGATTTGGGATACCGTTGTGCCCTGGAAGGCAGTTTGAATCGCGTCCAGAACTTCCACTGGTTGGAAGCCGTATTGCAAGAGACGCTGGTGCCGCAGGCTGACGGTCATCTCGGGTAGGCCGGGCTGTGCTTCGATGTTTACGTCCACAGCACCGGGCACACGCGCCAGGACTTGTCGCACCTGTTCTGCCTTTTGATCAAGCAGGTCGAGGTTGTTGCCGAAAATATCAACGACGAACTGGGCGGTGGTCCCCGATATCGTTTCCTCCATGCGTTCGGCCAGGAACGACATGACCTTGAAGGACGCACCTGGGAATTTTGCGAGAATGGCGCGAATTTCGGCCTCGGCAGTTTCCGCTTCTTCCCCCTGGAGCGGTTCCAAGTCCACATGCAACTCGCTGTAGTGCGGACCAAAGGGGTCTTCGCCGTTCTCCGCCCGGCCGGCTTCTTGCGATACCGAGCGAATGTGAGGGTTTTTCAACAGTTGCGCCGCAACGATTTTGCCCAGACGGATGGATTCCTGCAAAGACGTCCCAGGCACAGTGACCATGTGGAGGACGTAATGGCCTTCACGGAACTCGGGTAGAAACTCGCCGCCAAAGAAAGGAAGCGTCGCCACCGCGCCGAGGCAGACGATGAGAACCAACGCGATGACAGTGCGGGGTCGTCGGCTGACCGCTTGGAGCCAGCGCCGGTGTTGGTCCTTGAGCCCGCGCACGTATTTGGGTTCTCCGTGAGGCGAACCCTTCGCCAAAAGGAGGAAGCACAGGGCCGGGGTGACGGTGAGGGCCACTCCCAGCGAGGCCAGCGTGGCCAGAAGGAACGAGACACCCAGCGGCGCAAACAACCGGCCCTGAACCCCGCTCATGGTCAGAATCGGCACAAACACCATCGCCACGATGAAGGTCGCATACACAACGGCGCTGCGAACTTCGAGCGACGCAGCTAATACCACCTGGATTATCGGCCTGGGTTGAGGGGAGAAAGAGTTTTCGCGCAACCGCCTAAGGATATTCTCCACGTCGATGATGGCGTCATCCACCACGACGCCGATGGCAATGGCGAAGCCACCCAGCGTAATTGTATTAATGGATACTCCCGCCCAATTCAGCACGATCACCGCCGCCAGCAACGAGAGCGGAATGGAAACAAACGAAATAAACGCGGTGCGCAGATCAAGTAACAGCAGGAAGAGCACTACGGCCACCAGCGCGCCGCCAATCAGCAGCGAATGATCCACATTTTGCAGCGAGCTTTCGATGAAGTTGGCCGGACGGAACAGGTTTGCATTCAGTTCAATGTGTTCTGCGGCCAAGGCCGGTTTCATCTGCTGCAGCGCCGCTTCCAGCGCGCGAGTGACAATCATCGTGTTGGCCTGGTATTGGGCGTAGGCGAGCAGAACGACCCCCGAGCGGCCGTTCACCGCCGCGTCACCGAACTTTGGGGCAGGCGCTTCGCGCACATCGGCGACATCTTTAAGCCGCACGCCCAGGCCCTCGTGGGGGGCCAGCACGGCTTCCGCCAGCAATTGCGCCGTCAAAGCCTGCCCCACGGTTCGGAGCACAATCCGCTGATTGGCGGTGTCCACATAGCCGGCGCCACGCACACCCGTGGCCTGTCGGGCAGCGGCCAGCACTTGCTCCAACGACAGCCCGTAAGCCTGCAGGCGATCGGGTTTCACCTGCACCTGGAGTTGGCGGATATCGCCCCCGAAAATGTCCACCTTGGCCACGCCGGGAACGCTGAGCAAGTAAGGACGGAAGGTCCAGTCAGCGAAGGTGCGCAACTCCATCGGTGTGCGATTGGTCGAGATGAGCCCCATGACCAACGTCAGGCTGGTGGAGGAGGTGAGCGCGCCCATGCGTGGCGGACCGACATTTTGTGGCAGACGGCTGACTACTTCTCCGAGCCGCTCAGTAATGGTTTGCCGCGCCCGATAAATATCGGTGCCATCGCGGAACACCAGCGTGACGACCGACAGACCTTGAATGGATTGGGAACGAATGACGTTCAGGCTGGGGGTGCCGTTGAGGCCGGTTTCGATGGGAAGTGTGACCAGTTGCTCCACCTCCTCGGAGGACAAGCCTGGCGCTTCGGTCTGAATCACTACTTGCGGCGGTGCAAATTCAGGAAATACGTCCAGGCGCATCGTGGAGGCGATGTAAAGCCCATAACCGACAATCAGCAACCCGAGTGCAATGACCACCGCGCGGTGGCGAAGGGAGAAATGGACGATGCTGTTTAGCATGAATTCTCTGCGCTCTGCTCCTCAGCCTCAATCGCCAACGTTGATTTCGGCCTTGCGCTCCTCCGAAAGCAGAGTTTGGGCTCCCATCGTTACTACTCGGTCATTAGGCACAACGCCGGCGGTGACAAACCAACCATCGCGAATCGGATGTTCCTGGCTTACATCCCGGCGCGTGAAATTGGTTGGGCTGGTCTGCAAATAGACCCAGGTTCGCTCTGCGGTGCGCACGACGGCAGCCTCTGGCACGATCACCCCTCGCAGCGGCTCGTCCGGCAACTGCAGAAACCCGGCCAGCGCGAGGCCGGGTGAAAACCAGGTTGGGTTGTTGGTCACGACCAAAAGGAAACCTTGTCCCTGGACTTGGGGCTCGGTCGTCGCTGCCGGGCCGAGGAAACGCGCGCTAATGGGCTGGCCCGTTCCTGGCAAGAGCAACCGCCCTCCTACCGGCAGTGCGCTCGTCAGCTCACCAGCCGGTAAATCAAGGCGCACGAGCGCGGCTTGCAGAGTTGACAAAGACTGAACAAAGGCAGGCAGGTCCGGCTGGTCAGCGACCGATTTTCCCCACGCTGCCACTAATTGCGCTTCAGAAGTCTGCAGGGCGATCTGATCGTGTTTCATCGCCGCTTCGCTTGCTTGTAGCGCCCGCGTAGAAGCGTTCTCGCCCTGGTCAAACAGGGCTTTGACGCGTTGATATTCCTTCCTGGAAGCATCCAGGGAAGCGCTCGCTGAGGCAACGCCGCTTACGAGCGCAACGAGTGGCGCTGGCTCGAGCACACGGCCGTAACCCTTGATTTCGGGGGGCAATGATGTCGCCGTCAGCAACGTCGTTTCCAGACCGATCAGCTTCTGGGTCTTCTCGTCCAGGCTCACCACCACATTGCCATTGGTTGCGCCCTCCACCTTGGACTCGGCGGTTACCGGCTTATCGGCCTGGGCCTCGTTTGCGCGTTCCTTTCTCATCTGCACGTAACCGTAGATGAGCGCCGCCACAACCAGGACCGCAACGATGGAAACACCTATTCTGAGCTTCATCGCTGGCTCAGATGGATTTAGAATACACGTCTTGCATCAGCCTGAGCGTAGTCACCGGGACCTTACAGCAGGCTGACGCAGAGCTGACATTTACGTCAGCTTCGGTTTCCGCTCGGCGGGGGCAACAGGAAAACTCAAGGTGATATTCGTGCCGTGACCAACGGTGCTTTGAGCTTCGACGGTGCCTTGATGCAGGGTCATGATCGACTTAACGATGGCCAGGCCAAGGCCGGTGCCGTGGGGATGTTGCGAACGAGAGGAGTCCACTCGGTAGAGGCGGTCGAAAATATGAGGCAAATGCTCCGGTGAAATGCCGCAACCGGAGTCGCTGACACAAACCTCACAAGCGCGGTCGTCACGCGGGCGAACCTGGAAACGGACGAGACCCGCGCGTGAGGTGTAATTCAGCGCGTTGGACAACAAATTGCTCACCGCCTGGCGGAACAGCACCGGATCGGCGTTTACTAGACCCGCGCCTTCGCAGCGGACCTCCACCCCGCGATCTTCGGCCAAGGCCTCGTAAAACTCGCAAACTCCTTCAATCTCTTTGCGAGCATCAAAGGAGCAACGGGTAAGGTGATTGGTCGCTGCGCCCTCTGCTCGGGCCAGGAAAAGCATGTTATCGATCAGGCGTGTCAGGCGGGCATACTCTTCCAAGCTTGATTCCAGCGTGCGTCGGTACTCTTCGGTGGTCCGCCCCTTGGACAGCGCTACACCGGCTTCGCCCCGAAGGTTGTTGATGGGGGTTCGTAGTTCGTGAGCCAAATCGGCAGAGAACTGCGAAAGCCGAGTGAACGAATCCTCAAGCCGCTCCAGCATCCGGTCGAAGCTCCTGGCCAAAGCGGCCAATTCGATGGGCCAGCCGTGGGCGACTATCCGATCGCGCAGATGGTTGGCACTGACGCGCTCTGTCGCTTGCGTGATGGCGTTCAGCGGCTCGAGACCTTTCCGGGTGAGCAGTGCGCCGGCGGCCCACGCAAAGCCGCAGCCGAGCACGATCACCACCAGTAACTTGCGCCGGTAGCCCGTGATGAGGGATTCCTCGGTGGAAACGTCCAGCGCGAGGTGAACCGTGCGCGGCTTTGCTCGCTCTGAGACTCCTTGAGCCATCGCAGACATCAAAAGGAAGGCTTGCCCGCCATTGGATTTCCAAACAATTCCTCGGGAAGGGGTCTCAGTCGTGCCCACGGCGGCAGGAAACGAGGCGACAGACAGTATGTTCGACATGCCCGCAGTTTCCAGCAACATGTGCCCGTCTTCATCGACGATACTGACGTAATATTTGATCAGGCTTGCCGCCGCCTCCACTTGCACCTCGTTAATCAAGAGCGCCGGATCGTTTGGCCTCTCCTTTAGCACCCGACGGCAGTCCTCGATTTTGTTGACCAGGAAATCCGTGTCCTCGCGTTCGAGGTTGGCAACTTGCGTCCAATACAGGTAAGCGGCCGCCGTCATCAACACGACGGCGGTCGTCGCGACATAAAAGAGTGTGAGCCGCCGCGCGATGGACCATGGCCTGGCCGGACCACTTGCGGGAGGCGCCTCAGTCCGGACGTTCTTCCAGAACATAACCTACTCCACGGATCGTATGAATCAGCTTCTTAGGGAAGGGATCATCGACTTTTGAGCGCAAGCGGCGAATCGCGACTTCCAAGACATTGAAATCGCTGTCGAAATTCACATCCCAGACTTGCTCGGCGATGATGGTGCGCGAGAGAGCTTCGCCACGATGCCGCACCAGCAGTTCCAATAACGTGAATTCTTTGGGAGTCAGGTCCAAGCGCGTCCCGGCGCGGCTGGCTTTGCGCCGAGGCATGTCGAGCTGCAAATCCGCCACCTGCAGGATTTCCGTTTGCCTGGTGGGCCCTCGGCGGAGAATCGTGCGCACTCGCGCCAGCAATTCCGCAAAATCGAAAGGCTTGACCAGGTAATCGTCAGCTCCCAGTTCCAAGCCTCGCACGCGGTCATCAACCTGGTCTCGGGCAGTCAGGAATAGAACCGGGGTTTGTTTGCCGGCTTGGCGTAGCGAGGTCAGGATCGACCAACCGTCACGTTTGGGCAGCATCACGTCGAGAATGATCAAATCGTTATCGAGCGTCAGCGCTTGATGCAAACCGTCCTCCCCTTCAGTGCAGACCTGAACGACGAAGCCGTTCTCCGAAAGCCCCTGCCGGAGGTAAGCCGCGGTCTTCGATTCATCTTCGATTACCAACGCACGCATTTCGTCTTCCGACTTTCGTTTTTCTGTTCAGTTTGAGGGTAACCCAAGGGCTCATCTGCTCAAACTCAAGTATTTGGAATAGTGCAGCGACGCGATAAACCAGCAAATCATCGTCGCCGGAACAAATCCCCAAACCAGTTGTCCGCGTAAAGCGGGCTGCAGCGATTCACAAACCCCCGCGGCAATGGCAAGGAGTAACATGATTCCACCCACGATAGTGTTAATGATGAAGGACAATTTGTACCCTCTCGAATTTACGTTCGGTGACGTATTCATAACTTGTATGGCAGCGTCGGGGTTCATCCCCCGGGTTTTGGGAATCTTGCCGCGTTGGAGTTTCGGAAGCGAGGCAGAAAGGCTCGGCATGGGCAAACGGGAAGCCTGGCACCAGCGACCGACTCTGTGGAAACGGGCCGGGAATTTGTAATTGTTTTGCTTGCCAAAGGGGGGGAAATTAGCGTCAATGAAATTAGGCGTCGAAAAAAAACGCATGACGCAGAGCGGTGGCGTGGCAATGGCACGGGCGACATTGACTATGAACGCGATCAAAACTCTGGCGGTGGGATTGGGGTTGGCCGTTGGGTTGGCGGCAGGCGCGCGGGCCCAGGAGCAGGAAGGCGTCGCGCTGGCCATCGTTTATGATACCTCCGGCAGCATGGCCGAGCGCGTGCCCGACACGGGAGGGCAGTTGGCTCCAAAATATCAGATTGCGGACCGGGCCTTGATCGCGGTCGCCAGGCACCTGCAAACGTTCGCCACCAATAACACCACCGGCACGTCCCGTCCGATTCAAACCGGCTTGTTTGTTTTCGAAGGACAAGGCGCGCGGGAAGTGGTTGAATTCGGCCCGTTCCAGGAGGAGCCGATAAAGCAGTGGGCGGCCCGCTTCTCCAGTCCCAAAGGCAATACGCCCCTGGGCAACGCGCTGAGGGTGGCCGGACGCCGAGTGCTAGCCTCGCCGCTGCCGCACAAGCATGTGCTGGTGCTCACTGACGGAATCAACACGGCTGGCCCTTCTCCGGTGGCAGTCCTGCCGCAGCTCTTGCGCGAAGCGCGGCAGCAGCACACCAGTTTGTCGGTGCATTTCGTCGCCTTCGACGTCGATGCCCAGGTATTTCAGAGCGTGAAACGGCTGGGCGCGACTGTCGTCGCGGCGTCCAACGAGAATCAGCTCAACACGCAAATGCAGTTCATTCTGGAACGAAAAATCCTCCTCGAAGAAGAGGAGAAAAAATAAAGGAACCCTATGTTTCGAGCAATCAAACGACTGTTCATCTGGCTGGGGCTGATGGCGGAAAAGGCCACCGAAACCGATGCCATCAATCAAGCAGTAGTGGAGCGCGGCATCCGCGATTCAAAAGCCAAAGCCGATAAGGCGCACTACGCCAACGGCCAGTTGGCGGGCCAAATCGCTCTGCTGCGCGACCAAATCAAGAGACAGGAGCGGGAGAAGGACAACCTGCAAGGGTTGTTGCAGGCGGCCGCGGCGGCTAATGACGATGCCAACGGCGCGCATTACGCCGACCAATTGGCCACAGTCGAGCAGGACCTCAATGAGAACAAAGCGCAGGCGGATAACCTGGACCAGTTGTACCAGCAGAACACGTCGATCATCGCTGAGAGCCTACGCGAAATTCAACGGTTCCAGCGCGAGTTCGAGGCGGTAAAGGCCAAGGTAGCCATCGGCCGATCGCTAGAAGGCCTGGCGGGCATGATGAAGAGCTCGATCACCGAATTGCAAGGGATGATGGGCGGGGAGATGTCGCAATCGATGCAACAACTGCGGCAATCGGCTGCGGCCGGCGAAGGCCAGATGCGGGCGACCCTGGACCTGGCGAAGGAAATGGGCTCAGGCATTGCCCGCCAGCAGGAGGCGCGCAAGATGCGCGGCGCGATGCTCTTCCAGGAGTACAAGAAGAAGATGGGCCTGGTGCAACCCGAGGCGGCGGTCGCGGCGCCAGCCCTGGCCGCCCCCGCGGCACCTGAGCGGCAAAAGATTGCCGAGAAATAACTCCAACGCTCCAATAATCCAATATCCAATTCTTATGACAAACAGAGGCAAATTTTTCGTGACTGTGCTGTTGCTCGGGTTTGTAGGTTTTGGCGTTTATCGCTGGTGGGACAAGATCGCGCCGCAAATGCGACCGACCAGTCAGCCTATCGACGTCAATAAGGTGAAAGAGGAGATCGCCAAGGCCAAAGCTGCGCCGACCGATATACCGCTGCTGATTGGCACCAATGAAGCTACGCTGGTGAACCGCTCCTCGATCCCCGCCGTGACTGGCGTCAGCGATTACGCCAAACCGACCAAAGACAACAAACTGATCGTCGAGTTCCCCATCAACGTGTGGCCGGGCTGGGCTCCCATCATCATGGCCAATGCCGGCATGGAACCGAGCGACCAAAGCGTATTCGCGCAGAAGTACGGCTTCTACGTGCGGCTGAGCATCGTCGATGACCCGGTGAAGGCGCGCGACCTGTTTGCCAGCGGCCAAAGCCACGTGCTCTGGGGCACGCTGGACATGATCGCGCTGTTCGCGCCGGAGTTGGTCAAGGACAGCCGCACGGTGCCGGTGGTCTGCCAGCAAATTGATTTCTCCGCCGGCGGCGACGGCATCGTCGCGCGCGGTGACATTCATAGCATTAACGATTTCCGGATGACGGGTGGCCGGAAGAGAAAGGTGGTCCTGGCGCAAAACTCCCCGAGCCATTACCTGATCATGTCGCTGCTGATCGATGCCGGCATCGATCCCAACGACATCGATTTCAAGTGGGCGGCGGATGCCCCTTCCGCGGCGAAGATATTCCTTCAGGACAACAGTTTTGACGCTTTTGTCGGGTGGTCGCCGGATATTTATAACATCACTGACGCTTTGAAAGGCAGCACCCGGCTGGTGGTGACTACCAGTACAGCCAATCACCTCATCGCGGACGTTTGGGCCGTGCGGAATGATTTCTATCGCGATCATCCTGAAATCGTTTCCGGGCTGGTGCAGGGGATTTTTCAAGGCATGGAGATGGTGCGCAAGGAGCCCAAGCGCGCGGCGCAGGCGCTGTCGGTGGCCTTTAAACTGCCGCAAGGCGATTGCGAGAAGATGATCGGCAGCGACGGCGGCATCGCCGACGGCGACGCGCATCTAACCAACTACCGCGAGAACGAGAAATTCTTCCTGGACCCTTTTAACCCGGCGAATTTCGATGTCGTTTGGAATAGCGCTTCGACAATCTACCGGTCGCTGGGAACGATCCCGACGACCGTGCCGGCGAGCAAAGTGAAAGCGACCCCGGTGTTGCAGGGGCTGGCAGCGGCGTTTCGCGACTCGAGGGATTTGTCGCAACCGACATTCAAACCGGATGCGATGCTGAAGATGAGCCCGGAGGCGACGACGAGCCAGGTGCTGACCAAGGCGGTGATGATCGAGTTTGAGCCGAATCGTTCGACGCTCAACTCGCAATACGACACCAACATACCGGGCACGCTGGAAGAAATCGGCAAACTCGCAGGAAAATTCGGTAACGCCTACATCGTCATTGAGGGCAATGCGGATGCCAGCAAAAAAGGGTTAGTGCCGGCTGACCTTGTGCGGAGCCTCTCCTACGAGCGGGCCGATTCGGTGCGGCGCGCCATCATGGAAAGGTACAAATTCGATCCGAACAAGTTCAAGGTGGTGGGCAACGGGTGGGAGAATCCGATGGCGGGCTGCACCGACCCGAGCAACGCCGAACACAATAAGAAGAACCGGCGGGTCGAGGTGAAAGTCTTCCCGCTGGAGTCGGCCGGGTAAGAGAGCGCCGGCCGCCGCCGCGTCCCGGGCGCAGTCCTTCGCTGTGCGGGGTATCGAGAATGCCTGGGCCGCGGTTGATTCAGTCACCGATCTAGTTGGGATCCACTATGACCGACTTTTTTAGATTTCTGACCTTCGCGCTGGTGTTTGTGGCGGTGCTGACGGCAGTGGTGCGCCTGGCCCGATTGCGGGTGAACGGGAACCTGGCGTACACCCAGGCGCTGGGCCTGACAGCCTTGTTCGTGGTGCTGGTGGTGGGAGTGTGGTGGTTGGTGACGCGGGGCACCGCCGAACAGCGTTGGGTGGCGCCGCTGATTCTGCCCAGCCCGCTGGAGGTACTGCGCGCCTTCGCCCCGCTGCACTTCGAGCAGGGCCTGGTCCGTAGCGCGGCTTACTCCTGGCTACGTGTCACAGCCGGCTTCAGCCTGGCGGCAGTTGTCGCCGTGCCTTTGGGGCTTTACATGGCCAGCTTTCCAGCGGTGGCGGCGTTTTTCCGGCCACTGTCACTGGCGGGGTCGTATGTGCCGATCGTCGTCTTCATACCGCTGAGCATGACCTGGTTCGGCTTGGGCGAAGCGCAGAAGATCGGATTCCTATTCATCGGCTGTTTTGTGGTGTTGCTGCCCCTGGTCATCAAGGACATTGCCGATGTGCCGTCGGCTTTTCTTGATGTGGCTGCGACCAAAGGCGCCTCGCAGTGGCAACTGGTGCGGCACGTGCTGTTTCCGGTCGCCAAGGCTAACATTTGGGACCATTTGCGCGGAGTGTACGGCGTCGGCTGGGGCTGGATTATCATGGCGGAAATCCTGGTGCTGCCGAACTACGGTCTGGGCGGATTGATTGAGGTCTCGAATCGGCGCAGCCAGACCGGGTCGATCTTCGCCATCATCATGGTTATCGTGCTGATCGCCATCGCCTGCGACCAACTGTGGCGCATCGGCGGAAACCTGTTGTTCCCCTACCGGCGCAAGGAATGAACATGAACGAAAGCGGTTCCCAATCGGTGAAAGTGGAGGGCGTTCTGGAGCCAAAATCTGCGCCGCTCCCAGCGGCCGGAAACGTCACGGAGACCCTCCCGAGCCCTCAGAAGCCGGCGGCTCGTCCGGATGTGGTAGCTTTCAAAAAGGTCTCGAAGAGTTTTGGCAACGGCCCGGGCGCGAAGCTGGCGCTATCGGAGCTCTCCTTCGTAGTCGAGGACCTGCCGGATATCGGTGAGTTGGTCACCATTGTGGGGCCCTCGGGCTGCGGCAAGTCCACGCTCCTTCGCCTGATCGCCGGGTTGAAGCCGCACTTTCCACCCAGCCAGGGGCAGGTCGAGGTGTTCGGCAAATCCGTCAGCGAGCCGGGGCCGGACCGCGGCCTGGTGGACCAGAAGTATTCGCTGTTGCCGCACTTAACAGTCCTGGACAATGTCGCCTTTGGGCTGCGCCTGCGGTCGATGGGCCGCCAGGAACGAAGGCAGCGAGCGCGGGAGTGGCTCAAGAAAGTTGGCCTGGATGGCTGCGAGGATAAGTATCCCTCCGAACTATCTGGCGGCATGCAGCAGCGGGTGGCGATCGCGGCCACTCTGGTCCTGCAGCCCCGGATTCTGCTTATGGACGAGCCGTTTGGCGCGCTGGACCCCGGCATTCGATTGCGGATGCAGGAGTTGTTAATCCGGCTGTGGAGCGAGAAGGAGGAAACGGTTTTCCTGGTGACGCACTCGGTCGAGGAGGCGGTTTATCTGGGCGATCGTGTGTTCCTCATGGCGGCGAATCCCGGGCGACTGGTGGAAGTGCTGAAAGTGCCACGGCCGGCGGAGCCACCGGAGGAAAGCCGGCGCAAGAAATGGTTCATCGATTTTTGCCAGGCGTTATTGCGCCGGTTGGAAGAGGAATCGCCCGCGCCGCCGGGGATCAAGTTGTAACAACCAGGTATGGAATCCCCCAATTATCATCGCGAATTCTTTTGGAGTCCGCACCATGTCGCGTGGGCGATTCTGACGCTGGGGTTGGGTTTCATCAGCGCGTCATTGCTGGGGCTGATCGCCGGTGCGACCGCGTACGTCCTGGGCTGGATTTATTTGCCGGACCTGTCTTTTTTCCGTGCCTGGGTGGATCGGCGCCAGGAGGCGGGCCGACAGGCGGAAGACGCGCAAAAGGTGGCCGAGTTTATGCAAAGGCGGGATAGCTTATTACGCTCCTTGTCGTCCGTCGGCCGCGAGCGCTACGTCCGCTTGACCCAGGTCTGCCGCGACATCGAAAACGCCAGCGCCGACAGCCCGCTGGCTTCCGAGCCGGGAACCGTTGACCCGCGACTCCGAAAACTCGATGAGCTCATGTGGACCTACCTGCGCCTGCTCGGGATTCAGGAGTCGCTCGAGCGATTCCTCGAAACCGAACAGCGCGAGAACGTCCCCGCTTTGGTCAAGGATGCGGAATCCGAAGCGGCGCGGCTCGGTACCGAGTTGGAGGCGCTCAAGGCCAAAGGGGGAGACACAACGCTGGAGACGCGCCAACGGTATCTAGGTTCCCGGCTGGAACGGCTTGAGGTGCTGCGTAAACGCCAGCAACGCACCGAACAAGCCCAGGCCAACCTGCAACTGGTCGTGTCCGAACAGGACCGGCTCGATCAACAAATCAAGCTCATCCGGGCCGATGCCGTTGCTACCAAGAACGCCGAGAGCCTTACCGCTCGAATCGACGCAACGGTCGAGCACCTCGACCAGACCAACAAATGGCTCTCAGAGTTGGATGAATTCAAGGACCTCGTCGGCGATATCCCGGCTACCGATGGGCGGGTCGGCTATCAGGCCAATGCCCCCGCCGTCCCGCCTCCACTCCAACCGGCGGAGATCCGCCGGCAAACCCCATTGAAACAAAGGCAATGAAAACTGAAGCTCTCGCTCCTCCTCAGACGACGGCGGTGACGGCTAATGGCCCCGGGCGGCTGCCGTTGCGCGGTTGGGCTCTCGAATTGGCGCGGCGTTGGAACGGCGGCACCTATTCGCTATTCGTGCTTCATGGCAACATTTTTGATCTGTTCCCGGTGCAGGACAATTCAGCGGTGAGTTACCAGCCGCTCAAGACGTTCCTGGTGCGGCGGCTTTTTCCGGAACGTGCTTGCCTTATGTTTTACGATATCAGCGACGGGCTGACGTTTGGTTCGGCTGACATGCAGAAGCGATTCTTCGAGTGGCTCGAAGTGTACGACAGCGTCGAGGGGACCAATTTTCACGAAGTCGGGCCGCCGCGCGAGTTTCAACGGTTGGCGCCGGTCTTGCGCCGCTTTTTCCTCAGAGTGTCGGAGGAGAAGGAGCAATGGAAAGGGTTGACGCTGATCATTGATTTCCCGGAGAAACTCATTCCCGCGGTCGAAGAGGCCAACGCAAGCGTCGAAGAGCGGGTAAACCTGGTGACATTTCTGAAATGGGCGGCGGCGCCGGAGATGGCCAAACTCGACATTGGCGTCATTCTCGTGACCGAATCGGCCGGCGAACTCAACGCGCGCCTGCTGCAAAATCCCTACGTGGCGCAGGTGCGCGTTGACTTGCCTGATGCGGAGGAGCGGCTGCGGTTTTTGCAATCGGGTTGGGCCGAGGCGATGGCGGGCGGCAAACCCTTGGGAGAGTGGAGCGATTTCAGCGCGGCCGACCTGGCGCAGCGCACGGCTGGTTTGAACCTTTTGCGCATTCGGCATTTTATGGCGGAGGCGATACGGAATGGCAGCCGCGTGACGCAGGAATTAGTGACCGGCAGCAAGAAGAGGTTGATCGAGGAATACTGCCAGGGGTTGGTGCGATTTAAGGATCCGAAACCGGGGGTGACTCTTGAGCTGGTGGCAACGCATAAGGCGGCCAAGCAGCGGCTGCGGGAGCTGGCCTGGTTAATCAAGCAGGGCAAAGGCGATGTGCTGGAGCGGGGCATACTGGTGCCGGGGCGGGTCGGGGTGGGGAAATCGTTTTTGATCGATTGCTTTGCCAGCGAGTGCGGCCTGCCGGTGATGGAGATGGGCGACTTTCGCTCGAAGTGGGTAGGAGACACCGAGCGACAGCAAAGCCGTATCCTGATGACGATTCGCGCCCTGGGGCCGGTCATCGTCGTGGTGGACGAAGCCGATGCGGTGTTCGGCACTCGCGAGGCCGACGGCGACAGCGGCGTCAGCGGGCGCGTGTTCGCCGCCTTTGCCGCGCACATTGGGGATTCGACCTTGCGGGGCAGGGAATTGTGGGTCGCCATGACCTCGCGTCCAGACCTGCTTTCGATTGATATGAAACGGCAGGGGCGATTTGGGCTTTGCATGCCGCTGTTTCCGGCGCAGGGGCCGGACGACGTGCTCGAGCTGTTTGCGACGGTGGCCGGGGTGAAGCAAATCCAGCTCGCTCCGGAGCTGCTTGCTTATGTGCGGGAGAACCTGGGCGACCGGCCGGTGACCGGCAGTGATGTGGACTCGATGCTGATGCGAGGCAAGGAGCGGGCGGTGCTAGCCAAACGGGATAGTGACGTGCGGCGCGAGGATTTGGAGGAGGCAGTGAGTTCATTTATCGATCCGCTGGATCCGGAACTGTTAGCCTTGCAGGAACTGGCTGCGGTGCTGGCATGCTCCGACCGCCGGTATCTGCCGGAGCAGTATGTTAAGGCCGAGCGCGCGCCGATGTTGGAGGAGTTCGCACGCTTACGGATCAGGGCCGGGCGCAGATAACAAAAGGCTCCCTCACTCGCGTGGGTTAAACTGCGATTCCTTCGCCAGTTGCTCCCATAATTTGCGTTCGGATTCGGTGACTTGGGCCGGCACTTCGACGCGTGTGACCACAATCAGATCGCCGCTCCCATCCCCCCGCTCAGGCAACCCGCGCCCGCGCAGCCGGAATTTCTGCCCATTGTGTGTGCCGGGCGGAAGACGCATATTGACACGTCCGTTGAGCGTGGGCACCGACACATTGGCGCCCAGGACGGCTTCCCACGGAGCGACGGCGGCCTCGTAAGTCAGGGTGTGGCCATCGACCTCGAAGTCCGGGTGCTTGGCAAACCGCACCCGCAGGTAGAGGTCGCCCGCTTTGCCACCGCCGAGGCCAGCCTCACCGCGTCCGGCCACGCGCAGCCGCTGGCCCTGGCTAACTCCGGCGGGAATTTTCACCTGGTAAGTTTCCGTTTTGGTGACCTGGCCGGTGCCGCCACAGACGTTGCACACATGCCCGGCGCGCCGGCCCGTGCCGCCACAATGCTCGCAGGGCACGCCGTGACGCACCGAAACCGAGCGAACCGAGCCGCGTATGGCTTCCTCCAGCGTCACCATAATATCGCCTTCGATGTCCCGTCCACGCTCGGTGGCAAAATCTTCCTCGGCCGTCATGCCGCCGCGGCCGAACCGGGTACCGCCCATGCCGCCACGCGCCCCGAAGAGTTGCTCGAAGAAGTCGCTGAAACCGGTGCCGCCAAAATGAAATTCATAATCCTCGCCCTGCGGTCCGCGGCCGGGGAAGCCGCGCGTCGAGCCCCAACCCGGCGGCGGACGAAATTCAGCGCCGGCATTCCAGTTTGGCCCCAGTTCGTCATACTTCTTGCGTTTGGCAGGGTCGCCCAGAACCTCATAGGCTTCGTTGACCTCTTTAAACTTCTCCTCGGCCTGCTTTTTGTTTTTGGCGACGTCGGGATGGTACTGGCGGGCGAGCTTGCGAAAAGCCTTCTTGATGTCGCTCTCGCTGGCGCTGCGCGGCACGCCGAGGATTTCGTAATAATCTTTGTATTGAACAGGCATAGCCTCAATCCTGTTCCAATGATGCCTTGGCCGGCGGGTTTGTCAAAATGACAACGCGTACTCGGCCGGCCCAGGTCCAAGTTCATGGCGGACTTTTTATGCGATCCTCAGCCCGGACCTCTCGGGTTGTGTCGTCCGCAGCGGGCAGCTCGACCCAAAATTGGCTGCCTTGGCCGACCTGGGATTCCACCCCCGCTTGGCCGCTCATGCGTTCGGCGCCCTTGCGCACGATCGCCAGACCGATTCCCGTGCCCGGGTAGCTTTCGTTCCGGTGCACGCGCTGGAAAAGGCCAAAGATCTTTTCGTGCTGGTCGGGGGCGACACCGATGCCATTGTCCTTTATCCACAGGCGGACGCGGGGGAAGGCCGAGGACAAATCGAACGACTGGCCATCAGCTTCAACCCGCGCGCTCCGCCTTGAGCCGTCAATACCTTTTCGCTCTTCGGTCCAAACACGCACATGGGGGCGGGTGCCCGGGGGAACAAATTTGAGGGCATTAGTGATGAGATTGGACAGCATTCGTTTGAGCGTGGCCGGGTGCGCATTGACAGATACCAAAGGTTCTTGAACCTCAAGTTGGGCGGCTTTGGCCTCGATGTCCGCCGCCAGGGAATCGAGGACCTCGGCGACCACGGGCTCCAGGCGCAGGGGCGCCAGCGGCAGGTCAATCTGGCCCAAGCGGCTATATTCCAAAAGGTCAGCCAGCAATTGATCCATGTAGGCGGCAGAACGAACCAAGCGGGCGGCGTAATCCTGTCCCGCCGCAGGCAATGCCGAACCGCATTCCGTCTGCAGCATTTCGGCAAAACCTTGAATCGAACGCAGGGGTGCGCGCAAATCGTGGGAAATGGAGTAGCTAAAAGACTCCAACTCGCGGTTGACGGCAGTGACTTCGTTGACCCGCGCCTGCAACTTGCAGTTGAGCGATCGGATTTGCTCATCTGCCAGGCGGCGCTCGGTGGTATCGCGAGCAAAAATATAGATAAGCAGCTCGGCCGCAAAAGGCGCTGCGGTCCAGCCGAGCCATTTGTATTGGCCGTCTTTGCAGGCGAAGCGCTGCTCGAAATAGGTAATGGCGCTACCCTGCTTGAGAGTTTCCAGTTGCTTTAAAGTTGGCGCGCGGTCTTCCGGGTGAGCAAAGTGGAGGAAGGTCTGACTCCTGAGCTCCTCCTCGTTCCACCCGAGGATCTTCTCCCAGGCCGGATTGGTCTGCTTGAAATAGCCGTCAAAACCGACGACTGCCAAGAGGTCAATCGAGAGCACAAAGAACAGGTTGCGTTTGGTCTCGGCTTCGAGCTTTTCTTGAGCCTTGTCCAGTTCGTGCTGATGCTGTGCTTCAGTGATGAGCCGCAGTTCCTCTGATTTTTTGTAAAGCTGCACAAAGACGCTAACTTTGGTGCGGAGGATCTCCGGAATGATCGGAGTTTGGATAAAATCCACCGCACCCAACGAGTAACTGCGGGTGACCTGTTCGTCGTCCTGGCCATAGGCGGTGATAAATATGATGGGCGTGGTACGCGAGCGGCCGCGTTGGCGTATCAGTGAAGCGGTTTCAAATCCATCCAGACTCGGCATATGCACATCGAGCAGGACCACGGCGAACTCATGATGGAGGAGTTGGCGCAGGGCTTCTTCCCCCGAACGGGCGAGCACCAGGTTCTCCTGCAACGGATCGAGCACGGTCGCCAGGGCGATGAGTTGGTCGGGTCGGTCGTTGACGAGCAATACGCTGGCTCTGGGTTCAGGTTTTATCACGCGATCCTCCGATACAATTTGTTGTCCCCGCACAGCTCCTGATAGGCATGTTCGTACGGAGAGAAGTGGAGCGATTCCTGGCTACCGAGAGCCAGGACGCCGAACACGGCCAGGCTGCGGTAAAAGAGTTCGTGCACCCGCCCCTGGAGGGACTTGCTGAAATAGATCAACACGTTCCGGCAAAAGATCAGGTTAAACTCGTTAAAGGAACTATCGCTCGCCAGGTTATGTTGCGCGAAGACGATATTACGGCGCAAGGCGGGGGTGAAGATCGCCCCGTTTTTCGTGAGGGTGTAGTATTCCGAAAGCTCTTGGCGACCGCCGGACTGCCGGTAGCGGGCGCCGGCGGCTTCGAGGCCTTCCAGCGGCAAGAGGCCGGTCCTGGCTTGTTCCAGGGCGATTGTATTTATGTCGGTGGCGTAAATGCGGCAGCGGTCATAAAGGCCCTCCTCCTGGAGGAGGATGGCGGTGGAAAAAACTTCCTCGCCCGTAGCGCAACCAGCATGCCAAATGCGAATAAAAGGATAAGTGTGCAACCGGGGCAGAACCTGCTGGCCCAGGGCCTGGTAAAACTCAGGCCGGCGAAACAGCGACGTGACATTAATACAAAGGGCTTGGATGAGGCGGGCCAGGCAGTCGGGATCGTGTAGCGCCTTTTCCTGAAAGCCCGAGATAGTGCGCAGGCGTTCAGCGCGGACGCATTGCCAAACGCGCCGCCGCAGCATAGGCGCGAGGTAACTGCGGAAATCGTAGCCGGCGAGCGCATAGACGGCCTCGAGCAGGAGATGCATTTCCAAATCCTCGACCTTCTTATCGCCGGCTGAAGGGGGCTGGCCAAGGCATTCCGGGATTGTCCCGCCGGGCCGGGTTTGCAAGTCGGGTGATCTGGAGCCGCTGGCTGGTTCGAATGTCATTTGTTGACCCATAAGCGCATCAGCGAAAGCAATTGGTGGGTGTCCACCGGCTTGGCGATGTAGTCCGACGCGCCTGCTTCCAGGCATTTCTCCCGGTCGCCCTTCATAGCTTTGGCTGTCAGAGCGATGATGGGCAAAGAAGTGAACGGGTGAATTTGGCGGGCGGCGCGGATCGCCTCGAACCCGTCCATCTCGGGCATCATGATGTCCATGAGAACCAAATCCAGGTCCGGCTTGTTGCGCATCAACTCGAGGCCTTCCCGGCCGCTTTCGGCCGAGAGAACCTGTGAGCCGTGATATTCAAGGACACTGGTTAGGGCGAAAATGTTGCGGATGTCATCATCCACAATGAGAATTCGTTTGCCGGCCAGATCGGCTTCCGTCTGATGCAGTTCCTCGAGCATCCGTTGTTGAGCGGAGGCCAGGCTGGCCACCGGCCGATGAAGGAACAGAGCCGTTTCGTCTAACAAGCGAGCGGGAGAACGCACATCCTTCAGCACGATGGTCTGGGCCACGCGCTTGAGTTCTGTCTCTTCGCGTTTAGACAAATCCCTGGCGGTGTAGATAATGATGGGCAGGTCTGGCCAACGCCCCTCGCGCTTGAGGATCTCAAGGAACTCAAAGCCGCTTAGATCCGGCAGCGTCAAATCCAGCACCATGCAATCGAAACGATCCTTATTAAGCGCAGCCAGAGCTTCGTGGCCCGACCCAACGGCGGTAGTCACCACGGTGCCGTTTCCAATCAACCTGACAATTTCACCGCGCTGCGTTTCGTCGTCCTCAACCACGAGCAACCGCTTTTGGCGCCGTTCGATAAAGCCGACAATGTTGTCCAAGGCTCGGTCCAGTGTGTTGCTGGAAACTGGTTTAGTCAGAGCGGAAAACGCGCCCATCTTCAGACCGCGTCCGCGGTCTTCCTCGGCCGAGAGGATCTGCACAGGGATATGCCGAGCTTTGGGATCGTGTTTCAGCTCGTCGAGGATGATCCAGCCGTCGGTATCGGGCAGATGAATGTCGAGTGTGACGGCAGAAACCTCGAGCTGATGGAGCAATTCCAGCACCTGATGCCCACGCGCGACAACCACACCCTTGAACCCTTTGGCGCGCGCCGCCTCGAGCAAGACTTGAGCGAAATTTGGGTCATCCTCGACGATAAGCATGACCCGGTCGCCCAGGAGCACATCCTGGCGGTCATCCCGGAGGGGGCTGCGTGCGCCCGCAGCCTGGCCGGAGCTTATCCCCTCTGGGGTACTCGGGGGCGGAGGCGTGCTCAATCCGACATCTGCTATAGGAGCAGGCCCACTCGCCGGCGGCGGGACTGGGGTCGGAGTTGGTGGGCGGGCGCTGGACTGGTCGAGACGCAACCGCTGCGTTGGCGGGTCGAGGGGTAAGTACAGCGTGAAGGTGCTGCCTTGCCCGGGCGCGCTGACCAGGCGGATTTCACCACCAAGCAGCCGGGCCAACTCGCGGCTGATGGCCAGCCCCAAGCCGGTGCCGCCATAGCGCCGGCTGGTCCCGCCTTCGGCCTGCTGGAAGGCTTCGAAGATGATTTGTTGTTTGGAAGCGTCAATGCCGATGCCGGTGTCGGCCACCGACAAGGCGACCGCTTGGCGAGCGTTGCGGAGGCTCCGAATCTCAGAGCTCCATCCGCCCTCGACCAACGCGATTGAGAGGCTGACTTGTCCTCGCTCGGTGAATTTGAATGCGTTGGACAGGAGATTGCGCAGCACCTGTTGGAGCCGCTTCTCATCGGTGCGGATGGTGCGGGGCAAGCCGCCCTTCAACTCGATGGCAAACTCCAGGCCCTTGGTGTCTGCGACGTGGCGGAAGCCGCGATCCACAAACCGCTCCAGTTCAGTGAACACCACGTCGCTCAATTCGAGGCTCACCGTGCCAGACTCGATCTTCGAGAGATCCAGGATATCATTGATGAGCGTGAGGAGATCGTCGCCCGAGGAGTGGATGATGCGGGCGAACTCGATCTGCTTGGGCGTGAGATTGGCCTCGGGGTTCTTGCTGAGGTGGTCGGCCAGGATGAGGAGGCTATTTAGCGGTGTGCGTAATTCATGCGACATGTTGGCCAAAAACTCCGATTTGTATTTCGAGGTGAGGGCCAATTGTGAGGCCTTCTCTTCCAGCGACCGCCGGGCTTGTTCGACCTCGCTGTTCTTGCGTTCGACCTCGCGGTTTTGCTGCGCCAGGAGCCGGGCCTTTTCTTCGAGCTCTTCGTTGGTTGCCCGGAGTTCCTCCTGCTGGCTCTGCAATTCTTTGGCGAGGGACTGTGACTGTTTGAGCAGGTCTTCGGTTCGAGAGTTGGCCTCAATGGTGTTGATGACAATGCCGAGGCTCTCGGTCAACTGGTCCAGGAAGGTTTGGTGAATCTGGCTGAAGCGATCGAAGGCGGCTAGTTCGAGCACCGCTTTGACCTCTCCCTCGAAAACCACCGGCAGAACGATAACGTTTCGGGCTGGGGCGTCGCCCAGACCCGAGGCAATATGCACGTATTCGTCGGGTACATCGGTGAGCAGGATTCGCTCCTTCTCCAGCGCTGCCTGGCCGAGCAAGCCATGACCCAGTGCGAAGTTATCGCCGACATGTTTGCGCTCACGAAAGGCATAGCTGGCCAGCAGCCTGAGGTGCGGGCTGCCGTTCGAGGAGTCCAGCACATAAAACACGCCGTGCTGGACGGAGACCACTTTAGCCAACTCCGAGAGCATCAGTTTGCCCACGGCGATGAGGTCCTTCTGGCCTTGCAACATGCGGGTAAAATTTGCCAGATTGGTTTTCAGCCAATCCTGTTCGCTGTTCTTGATGGTGGTGTCCTTCAGATTGCGAATCATCTCGTTGATATAATCCTTCAAGGCGGCGACTTCACCCTGCGCCGCCACTTGAATGGAGCGCGTCAGATCGCCCTTGGTGACAGCGATAGTCACTTCGGCAATCGCACGGACTTGAGTGGTCAGATTGGCTGCCAACTGGTTGACGTTGTCGGTCAGATCGCGCCACGTGCCCGCAGCGCCGGGCACATTGGCCTGACCACCCAGCTTGCCTTCGACCCCCACTTCGCGCGCGACAGTGGTGACCTGGTCGGCAAAGGTAGCCAGCGTGTCAATCATGCTGTTAAAGGTATCGGCCAGTTCGGCGATTTCACCTTTGGCCTCGACGAGTAATTTGCGTTTCAAGTCGCCGCTGGCAACCGCGGTCACCACCTTGGCAATGCCGCGCACTTGACTGGTCAGGTTCCCGGCCATGAAGTTCACGTTATCGGTCAAATCCCGCCAGGTGCCCAAAACCCCGCGCACATCAGCTTGTCCGCCCAGCTTGCCTTCCGTGCCGACCTCGCGGGCGACGCGAGTAACCTCGGAAGCAAAGGAGCTGAGTTGGTCCACCATCGTGTTGACGGTGTTCTTGAGTTCGAGGATTTCCCCTTTGACATCGACGGTAATCTTCTTGGTCAGGTCGCCGGTAGCCACAGCGGTGGTGACGGCAGCAATATTGCGGACCTGGCTGGTCAGGTTGCCCGCCATAAAATTGACATTATCAGTCAGATCGCGCCAGGTGCCAGCCAATCCGCGCACGTCGGCTTGCCCGCCCAGCTTGCCTTCGGTGCCGACCTCGCGCGCCACGCGAGTCACTTCCGAGGCAAAGGAGCGGAGTTGGTCCACCATCGTGTTAATAGTGTTCTTCAGCTCGAGGATCTCGCCTTTAACGTCCACCGAGATTTTTTTCGACAAGTCGCCGGTAGCCACAGCGGTGGTGACGGCGGCAATGTTGCGGACCTGGCTGGTAAGATTGCCGGCCATGAAATTGACCGAATCGGTGAGGTCCTTCCAGGTCCCCGCGACTCCTTTGACTGTGGCCTGGCCGCCCAGCTTACCTTCGGTGCCGACCTCGCGGGCGACGCGGGTGACTTCCGCGGCAAACGAACTCAGTTGGTCCACCATTGTGTTAATGGTGTTCTTCAGTTCGAGGATTTCCCCTTTGACATCGACGGTGATTTTCTTGGAGAGATCCCCATTAGCCACCGCGGTCGTCACCTCAGCGATGTTGCGGACCTGGCCGGTAAGATTACCGGCCATTGAATTGACTGAGTCGGTCAGGTCTTTCCAGGTGCCGGCG
Organism: Verrucomicrobiia bacterium; assembly: GCA_035934555.1. Taxonomy (GTDB): domain Bacteria; phylum Verrucomicrobiota; class Verrucomicrobiia; order Limisphaerales; family UBA8199; genus DASYXT01. The sequence goes on from DASYXT010000046.1 coordinate 122,790, forward strand.
ACGCCTTTAACATCGGCTTGGCCGCCCAGCTTGCCCTCGGAACCGACTTCACGAGCCACACGGGTTACTTCCGCCGCGAAGGAGCGCAATTGGTCCACCATCGTATTGATGGTGTTCTTGAGCTGTAGAATCTCGCCTTTGACATCGACGGTGATTTTTTTGGAGAGATCACCGGTGGCAACCGCGGTGGTGACCTCGGCGATGTTGCGGACCTGGCCAGTCAGGTTGCCGGCCATGAAGTTGACGGAATCGGTGAGATCTTTCCAGGTGCCGGCGACGCCTTTTACGTCGGCTTGGCCGCCGAGCCGACCTTCGGTGCCCACCTCGCGGGCCACACGCGTGACTTCGGAAGCGAACGAGCTGAGCTGATCAACTAGCGTGTTGATGGTGTTTTTGAGCTGGCGAATTTCGCCCTTTACATCGACGCTGATTTTTTTGGAGAGATCGCCGTTGGCCACTGCGGTGGTGACTTCGGCGATGTTGCGGACCTGGCTGGTCAGGTTGCCGGCCATTGAATTGACTGAATCGGTGAGGTCTTTCCAGGTGCCGGCGACGCCTTTGACCTCCGCCTGGCCGCCGAGGATGCCCTCGGTGCCGACCTCGCGAGCGACGCGCGTCACCTCCGAAGCAAAACCGCTAAGCTGGTCCACCATAATATTGACAGTGTTTTTGAGTTGGCGGATTTCACCTTTCACATCGACGCTGATTTTCTTGGAGAGATCACCGTTGGCCACCGCCGTAGTAACCTCGGCAATGTTGCGGACTTGGCTGGTCAGGTTGCTGGCCATCGAATTGACCGAATCAGTGAGGTCTTTCCAGGTGCCCGATACGCCCTCGACCTTCGCCTGGCCGCCGAGGATGCCCTCGGTGCCGACTTCGCGGGCGACGCGCGTCACTTCGGAGGCGAAGGAACGCAACTGGTCAACCATGGTGTTGATAGTGTCCTTGAGTTCGAGGAACTCGCCGCGGACATCGACGGTGATTTTTTTGGCGAGATCACCCGTGGCGACGGCGGTCGTGACCGCGGCGATGTTGCGCACCTGACTGGTGAGATTGCTGGCCATCAGGTTGACGTTTTGGGTCAGGTCTTTCCAGGTGCCCGCGAGGTCTTTGACCGCGGCCTGGCCCCCAAGTTTGCCTTCGGTGCCGACTTCACGGGCCACGCGTGTTACTTCGGAGGCGAAGGAATTAAGCTGCTGGACCATCGTGTTGACGGTGGTCGCGGTGCGCAAAAACTCTCCTTTTAGCGGACGGCCCTCAACTTCGAGAGCCATGCTTTGGGACAGATCGCCCTTGGCGACAGCGCCGATGACCCGCGCGCTTTCATTGGTAGGGTGAACGAGGCGATCTATCAGAGAGTTGACGGCATTGACCCGCTCGCCCCAGGCGCCGGGCACGTCACCAGGCGGCATCAAGCGCTCGTTGAGTCGTCCGTCGTTTCCGACGACCTGGCTGATACGATTCAATTCGCCGCTGGAACTCTGCAGCGACGTGGCCACTTCATTAAACGTGTCGGCGATCTTTCCCGCGACTCCCGTCCATTCCAGCGGCAGCCTGAAGGAGAAGTCGCCGTTCTTGAGCGCTGCCAGGCCCCGAAGGACTTCCACTGAATCGACGAAGGCAGGTAGGCCGTTCCCACTGGCAGGGCGTGTGCCGCGAGCCTTTGCCCCGGGAGCATTTTGGCGCAAGCTGCTTCGGCGGGTTTTCAGTTTTGGATGCCGCTCTTGCGCGTGGGAAGGTTCTCTTTTTTTCATATCGAGCTACGGGGTCAAAGTGCCATGCACTGCATACGATCTGTATTGGCCTTCTCCTCAACCTGGCTGAATGCCTTACCTCACCTGAGGGCACCCGCTTAGGCCCTGTTTTACTCAACGGCGCTGGTACCTTGTTGAAGGAAGCAAGACTTCCGTCCGCAGTTTATGTAACCCACGATCTCGTAGGCGACAACCCCATGGCCAATCTTAAATAAAGAAGTTTTACGCGTGCACAGTCTGACAGGAGGCGGACCTGAGCGATCGCGGATAATGCCGTAAGGCGCAGAGCAGGCACCTTTTTGCTCTGTGAAGAAGACAGGAATTCAACCTCACTTCAGGTCCGCAGAACGGGTCGAGGGTGGGACGGTTATTCCTGCGGACATAGCTGGAGGGGCCACTTCGATGGGCCGGCCGGGGCGGTCCTGGTCCTGGTCTGAGGTGCGGCCAATCAGGCGTTTGAAGGCGGCGCCATCGATGGTCTCGCGTCGGAGCAATTCCGAAGCCACCAACTCCAATTGTTCGCGATGCGCTTCGAGAATCCCCTTCGCCTCGGTGTAAGAATTTTCGAGGATTGTTTTCACCTCCAGATCGATCTCTTCGGCCGTGCGCTCGCTGCAGTCGCGCTGGAAGGCGCCATCACCCCCGGTAAGCAACGCGCCATTCTGACGCTGGGCGCAGCGGACCAATCCGACGGAGTCGCTCATGCCGAAGATGCAGACCATTTGGCGAGCGAGGGCGGTGGCGTGTTCGAGATCGTTTTCTGCGCCAGTTGTCACTTCGTGGAAAACGACTTCCTCGGCGGCACGGCCGCCGAGCATGCCGCGAATCCGGTCCAGCAGTTGCGAGCGAGTCATGAGGAACTGGTCGTCATGGGGCAATTGCATGGTATAGCCAAGGGCGGCGCGGCCGCGGGGAATGATGCTGATTTTGTGCACCGGGTCGGCTTCTTTGCTGTAGGCAGCGACCAACGCATGGCCGGTTTCGTGATACGCCACTCGTTGCTTTTCCTGTTCCTTGAGGCGGCGGCTCTTGCGCTCAGGACCGGCGACGACTTTCTCGACAGCATCTTCGAGGTCAATTTGAGCGATTTCGTGAGCGTGCCGGCGCGCAGCGAGTAGCGCGGCTTCATTGACGGCATTGGCAAGGTCCGCCCCCGAGAACCCCGGGGTGGCCTGGGCAATTTTGCGCAGATCCACGTCCGGCCCGAGGGGCTTGCCCCGGACATGGACCTTGAGGATGGCGCGGCGTCCGTCGATATCCGGCGCATCAACGACGACCTGGCGATCGAAGCGGCCCGGGCGGAGCAGGGCACGGTCGAGCACGTCCGGGCGGTTGGTGGCCGCCAGCACTATCACGCCGGCATTGGCAGCGAAGCCGTCCATCTCGACGAGCAACTGGTTAAGGGTTTGCTCACGTTCGTCATTGACCGCGCCGACATGTACGCCGCGTTGGCGGCCGATCGCGTCGAGCTCGTCAATGAAGACAATACAAGGCGCCTTGGCTTTCGCTTGTTGGAACAGGTCGCGGACGCGTGCGGCACCGACCCCGACAAACATCTCGACAAAGTCGCTGCCGCTCAGGGAGAAGAAGGGGACGCGCGCCTCGCCGGCGACCGCCTTGGCCAGGAGGGTTTTGCCCGTGCCGGGCGGGCCTATGAGCAGCACACCTTTCGGGATCGCCGCGCCGATGGACTTATAGCGCTCCGGGTGCTTGAGAAAATCAACCACTTCCTCCAACTCGTATTTGGCTTCCTCGCACCCAGCTACATCGGCGAAGGTCACACCGGTTTCTTTCTCCGGAACGAGCCGGGCTTTGCTCTTGCCGAAGCTAAGGATGGATTCTCCCGCGCCGCCGAGCCGCCGGCCGATGTACGTCCACAGCAGAACCATTAGGCCCAATGGGACAATCCAGTTAAGCAGGATCGGGGACAACATGCTCGGGCGTTCGCCGCGGTATTTCACCCCTTCGCCCTGCAGTTCGTTGACCAGGTTGGGGTCATCGACGCGCACGGTGCGAAAGAGAATCGGCTTGACGGCGCTGGCCTTCCTGGCGGCGGCATTGGTGGAGCCGGCCGCAGTGGAGTTTGTTTCAGCCGCGTGCGCCGAGGTTGCCGGAGGTGCGTGCTCGGTTACGCCTGCGGCGTTGGTTGAGGTGGCGGGATTGGGCGTGATGGGCAGGATTTCGCCCTGGATTTCGTCATCGCGTACAACGCAAGAAACCACCTCGTGCTTTTGAAGATAACTTTTGAACTCACTATAAGGGATGTTGCGATAGGAAAGCTGTGAGAAGGAACTTTGCCAGATCCACAGGATAATCAGCATTACTGGAAGGTACCAAAGTGGCGAACTCCACTTGGGAGCTTTAGGGCGTTGTTCTCCGGCGGGAGGTGGTGGGTCGCGGCGGTCCATTAAAAGGTTAGCTCGCTTTCATTTCGCCGAATTCGAGTTCTGCACGACGATATAGCGCGTGCCATTGACCCCGCCATTCTGGCTCCAAACGCGCAACAGGACGTGCTGGCTCTTGACTTCCTGGCTCAGTTTGACGGCGTCTTCGGCATTTTGGACCGGATGACGATCGATTTCGACGATGACATCTCCTTGGCTTAGGCCGGCTTCAGCGGCTGTGGAGGCGGGGTCAACGCTCACCACCAATGCGCCGTGGACATTAGCGGGGATATGGAATTGCTGTCGAGCCGCCGCATCGAGGTCGGTAACCTGGACGCCTTGCAGCGCGTCCATGTTGTCGTCCGTGCCGCCCTGGTTTTCGGAGTTGCTATCGTTATTGCTGGCGAAGGCGTTTCGCGGTAATTGCCCCAAAACGGCGGTGAGCTTTTGCTCGGCGGGCCGGCCGTGCTCAGGGCTGCGTAGGACATCCAGAGTCACCCGGGTTCCGGGTGGCGTCTCGGCAACCAGGAGCTGCAGTTTGGAAGGATCGGTGACCTTCTTGCCGTTGAACCCAAGGATCACATCGCCATCCCGCAAGCCTGCCTTGGCCGCAGGGCCGTCAGGTTGAACCCCACCGACAAGCACTCCGCTGCTCTCGTCGGAAAGATTTAATTCCTTGGCCAGGTCTGGCGTCAGCGCCTGGATATTGATACCTAGGAACCCACGGACGACTTTGCCGTGCTCGATCAGTTGTTCCATCACGGTGCGCGCGATGTTGATCGGCACAGCGAAACCGATGCCTTGAAAGCCGCCGCTACGGCTGACGATCATGGTGTTAAGCCCGACCAGCCGGCCCTCGACATCGACGAGCGCGCCGCCGGAATTGCCGGGATTGATCGCCGCATCCGTCTGGATAAAGTCTTCGTAACCACCCATGCCGAGGCCGCCGCGCCCCAGAGCGCTAATGATGCCCATCGTCACCGTCTGGCCCACGGCAAAGGGGTTCCCCACGGCGAGCACCATATCGCCCACCTCAAGTTTGTCGCTGTCACCGAGCGTAATGGCCGGCAGCGGCTTTTTTGTATCAATCTTCAACACGGCGACGTCGGTTGGCGCGTCGCCGCCAATGACTTTAGCCGTGAACTCTTTTTCTTCGCCGTCGGCGAGCGCGACCTTGATGCTCTGGGCGCCCTGCACGACGTGATTAGCGGTCAGGATGTAGCCGTCAGGGGAAATGACGACACCCGAACCGAGGCTCTCGGCCTTTTCGGTGCGCGGCTGGTCTTGCTGGCCGAACTGGTTGCCAAAGAAACGCCGAAAGAACGGGTCGTTTAACATTGGGTTGGCCTGATGTTTCACAGTCATGGTCGAATAAATATTGACGACCGTGGGCTGAATGGCCTTGACGATCGGGGCAAAGCTGATCGGAGCTCGCGCCTGGCGATTAATCGGGGTGTCCTGGGTTTTGAGCTGAGGCAGGGCATGGGCGCGAGCGTTGGTTTGGGCGGCAATACTCGATGGAAGACAACCCAAACACAGCATGGCCAGAGTGCAGAGTAACGTTAAGGCGCCCCTCAAGTTCGAACGTGATTTCATGATTCTATTTTCCCTCTCAATTCCCATTAACTTTCTTTTTTCTCTCAATCGACTTTCACTTCGATTTGCTTTGGTTTGGCGGATTCGCTCTTGGGTAGGTGTACCTGAAGCAATCCGTCCTTGAACTCCGCCCGTACCTTTGCCGCATTGGCGCCCTGAGGTAACCCGAAGCTACGAGTGAAACTGCCGTAGGAGCGTTCGACCCGATGATAGCGTTGCTTCTTTTCCTCTTTCTCGGATTTCCGCTCGCCGTGGAGGGTCAGCACACCATTTTCGACGGTCACATGAACGTCCTCTTTGCGAACCTCGGGCAATTCCGCTTTGACGCAGAATTCCTTCTCATCCTCGACAATATCAACCGCAGGCATCCATGGGGCGGGCGATGTGGTATCTCCGCGGCGGCCCATGAGCGACCCGAGGCGTTCAGAAAACTCATTTAACTCCCGGAATGGATCCCAATCCCTGAACGGATCCCATTTTTGCAGACCATTCATACTTTCACCCTTTCCTGGCGGAATCAAAAGTTGTCAGCCGCAGAGAGCTTCCGCCCGTTGGCCGTCTGCCACCCGGAGGCAGTTTGTGTGCGCTTCTCTGAAGCCGGCAACTCGAATTCCTCCACCGAGAATGTTCCATTGAACACTAATTTGTCAAAGAGCGCGAAGGGGGCAGTAATCAGTATTCAGCGGTAGGCAATAATCAGTAATTCAACGAATTGGCATTCAGCAAATCAGCCTTCAATGGGGGCAGCCAGAACCAGAGGCTCAGCCGGAGGGCGAGCCTGGGTTTGACAGTATAGGGCAATTGTTGTCAGATGCTGACTGGAGAAGCCAAAACGGCCTCTGGTATGAAAACACACAATCAACGCGGTGCGCGGGCGGCGGTGCTCCGGCATTTTCGTCGCCATTATCACGGAAATCTGGGTTGGGGATGGGGTGAACTCGCCTGTATCATTGGATTGTTGCTTTTGTGGGAGCCGGGCGCCGAGGCTGCGGGACGGCTGCCGGTTGTGCCGAAGTGGACTCGGTTCGAGCACACTTTCCACAGCAGCCGCGAATACACCAACGCTCTGCAGGACGCAACTTTGACCGTGCGGTTTATTTCGCCTCTGGGTGAGACGTCAGAAGCGTACGGCTTTTGGGATGGTGGCCGAGATTGGCGTGTGCGTTTTTCGCCCGACGAGCCGGGTATGTGGAAGTTTAGCTCGATTTGTTCGGATCCCGGCAATGCTGGGCTGAACGGGAAGACCGGAGCGTTCCTGTGTACCTCCCCGTTAGTAATAACTCCCTTTCACAAACATGGCCGTGTCGTTGTCGCGCCGGACCAGCAGCATTTTGAATACGCCGACGGCACGCCCTTTTTCTGGATGGCCGATGCTGTTTGGAACGGCCCCCGGCAAGCGCGGCCAAAGGACTGGGAACGTTATGTCCAGGTCCGCGCATCTGAGGGGTTCGACGTCGCGGAATGGAGCGCGGCCCCTGGAGCCAATGATTTAGGCGAATCGGCTTTGGGCGGGTTTCCGGACCGTGTGAGCATCAATCCGCGCGTGTTTCAGCGGTTGGACACGAGGCTCGACGCGCTCAGCCGCGTCGGCATGCTCAGCGCTATTGCGCCGTTGACCGAGACCGGCGTGCTCGGGGAACCCCGATTGACCGAAGAGCAGGCGGTGTTGGTCTGGCGGTATGCGTTGGCGCGTTGGGGCGCTGACCCGGTGGTCTGGCTCGTGAATTTTGAGGTCGGCACCAACGCCCAGGCGCTTGAACGTTGGCAGCGGATAGGCCAGACCGTCTTCACTCGGGTTCCGCATACCCCTGTGGTCCTGCGGTTGAACGAGTTCACGGATGCAGCGTTCAGCTCCGTCCCGCTCTGGGTGGATGCCCTCGCCGTCGAACCGATTGCGCAATTGGACTCGACCAGTCTGAGCCGGACGTTCAAAAGCTCGCTGCCCAAGACCGTGCGGCGTCACTGGCCTGTGCTGAGCATGTTGCCAATCGAAAACGGGCGCGCCCCGGCAGGCGCTCGCTACCGCGCCGATGAAGTGCGACGCTCGGCTTACTGGGATTTGCTCTGGACGGCACCAGCGGCGGGCCTGTGCTATGGCGGCCAAGGGGTCGCACAATGGGACACCAGCTTGCCAGCGCCGGGCCAGAACGGTGGCCTCCCCTTTTGGGAACGGGCGCTGTTCATGCCTGGGGCAAAGCAGATAAGGTATGTGGATGGTTTGATGAATTCAGTTCCCTTTTGGCGGCTCATGCCGGAGCCTCAGGCTGTTGCCGTGCAGCCGGGGGAAGTGACGGCGAAACGCGAGACTCTAGCAGCCGGAACTAGCGACAAGAATTGGTTGGTAGCCTATGGGCCGGAGGACCGCAACGTGGAGCTAAAGTTGGACGCGTTACCCAGCTCGCCGGTTATCTCCTGGCTCAACCCGCGAACGGGCCAGATTACCCCCGCCGTGGCCGTGGTGCTGGCCAACAGCTGCCAGTTTCCCACACCTGAACCGGGGGATTGGGTGCTCTTGGTGCGGCAGGGGCCGGGGAATGGGCAATGAGGGAGCGCGGAGTTCAGCCTGAGTTCAGTCCGAAGCAACTCTCGAACTCTTAAGCCCGCTGCCATCTTGTCGGGATCCCCATCCTCTCGTCTGTGCTGCGGACGGAAGTGCGCGCTCCAGGCCCGGTTTGCCGCTGGCAATCCGGCGGGAGTGGGGTATAATCAGTATGATTCACGGAAAACATAAATACTTCTAAAAAGACCATACTTATGAAAAGAGATCTCAATCGGGGCGTGGTGATTTGCAAACGGGCGGGCGCGGTGCTCGCGGTGGGAGCGCTGCTGGTGCAACCGCTGCTGTTGTTCGCCGCCGACAACGGCACCGCCAGCCCGACCCAGACGATTAGCGGCGAGGTGGTGGACCTGATGTGCTACCTGGACCACGGGGCCAAAGGCGCGAAGCACAAGGGCTGCGCGGAAAAGTGCATTAAGAGCGGCGGTCCGGTGGGATTGCTGACCAGCGACGACCAGTTGTATTTGGTGATCGGGAACCATGAGCCAATCAACGATGCGCTGGCATCCAAAGCGGCGCAGACCGTGACGCTCAAGGGTAAGGTGGTTGAGCGGAACGGTATGAAGATGATCGAGAACGCGGAACTGGAGAAGTAGCGGTTACCCTGGAAATCTTGGAGCCGTGCCTGGGGTTGGGTTACGAACCTGAAAAATCCCGAGCAATCGCTTGCGTCATTTTGCATCCCGGTTAGGTTCAGGTTAGAACTAACAGGAGATGACGATATGGCGAACGGTTATGAAGAGGAGCCGCTCAAAACGGTCGAGCGATTACTCCGGTGCCGCAATACCCACCGGTACTTTACCGATAATGGTTGGACCGAAAACCCTGCGGACGCACGGTGCTTTACGGATCTATTGGAAGCGGCTCAGATCTGTGCCGAGCGGGGATTGACGGATGTGGAGTTAACTTTGGTGGCGGGTCGCGGCGGCCCGGAGTTGTTTTGCACGGCGGTCAGATAGACGGCATTCAGTTCAACGGAACGTGTCCCTCGGCGAGGTCGGCAAAGGAGACGACTTTCACGTCCGGGTGAGTAGCCAGGAAACTGGCGGTTTCGTGCAGGAAATCGATGAAGGGCTCGTCGGGCTTGCCGTCCCGGAAATATTCCCACCAGTGCGTCACCAGGACAGTGAGGCGCTGGGTTTGGAGGTAATGGAAAATGCCGCCGAGCATCGTGCTGAGGGTGTGCTGGTAGGAGAGCAGGCAACCTGGGTGCGAGAGCAGCAGGGAAGTGCCCACTCGCCAGTGTGGTTCATGCCGTAATTTCTTAATGACGTATTTGGGCCACCAGGAATACGGGAGCCGTCGCAACTCATACCACCCGGTGGACAGAATCCGAAAGCGGCGGGTAACTTCCAGCAGACTGGCTCGGGAGAGCCGATCATAGGGGGCGACGAAGGTTTGGGGTTTGGGGAAACCGGCTTCCAAAAGGCGCTGGGTTCCTTGTTCAAGGCGGCGTGTAATCTCGCCATGGGTCGGGCAATCGAATTCGAGATAATCATGGTGGCACCCATGCTGCACGATGCGAAACTCGGGGTTGCCCAGCAGATACTCGATCAGTCGCGGGTTGGCGGCTATCGGCACCGTGGCAGGAGCATTACCAGCCGGCTGGCTTTTGCTGTCGGCGTTCGCGTGCGCAGGGACTTTGGCTCCGAACTCGGCAGAGGGTCCTGTCGCGGCTTGCCAGCGTGGCGGGCGCGCCCCCGAATCAGCCGAATCACACAAAAAGCCCTCCGGCCGCCCGTCTTTCTGTTTCGCCGTGGTGGAGACTTCGGGGATGGTTGCCAGGTTCACGGGCAGGCCGCGGTCCAGAAAAGGTCGATAGAGCCGCTCGAGGCATTCGACCGGCGTGAACGCGTTAGTGTCATCATCTCGGACGATTACGTAGTGCATAATTTCTCCTCAACCAGCTCTTCGTAGAGGGTTCTCAGGTGTGCCGCCACGGCTTCGATACCGTACAGGGCGGCCAGTTCGCGCCCGCGTTGAACCATTGACCGCGCCTGCGTCGGATCACCCAGGGTTTGTTCGAGTGCCTGGTGAAAGCCGGCGGGGTCATCCAGGTCAAACAGCCATCCATTATTGCCAGACCGCACGAGGGCGGCCGGACCTGACGCACGGGCGGCAATGACCATTGTCCCGGCGGCCCAAGCTTCCAGAATGACTAATCCGAACGTTTCGGAGAGGGACGGCAGCAGCAGGACGCGCGCGGTCTGCAGCAGCCCGATGACCCGCGGATCGTTGGGAGGTAAGCCGCCCGTGAGCAACACATGCGCGCTAAAATTTGCTTTCTGAATTTTCTCCTTGAGCAGCCGACCATACGGTTCGTCGGTGCAAGGGCCGGCGAGGACCAGCAGCGCGCGCGGGTGCTTCTGCACGATAGTGGGGAGTTGGTCCAGCAGCCAGCCCTGGTTTTTGACCGGGTCCAGCCGGCCGAGGCAAAGCAGGACATCACGGTTCGCCAGTTGCGGAAAGGCAGTGAGCGCTGCCACCGAGTGGTCCTCTTGATAGAGGTGCAAGGGAACGCCATGGGGCTGGGTCACCACGCGCTTGGCGGGCAATTGTTGCTGAAGCAGGGCCGCTTCGCGGGAATTACAGGTGAGAATCGCGTCGGCATCGCGCAGTAAACGGTGCGATTGGAACAGCAGTCCGAAGAGCTTGCCCCATTCCCAGCCGTGGTCGAGCGGTTCATTGAACGTTTGCTGAAGCTTTTTGGGCAAGTCGAGCAACCCGCCGTGGATGGTGACGACGAAGGGCAATCGGCGTTGTCTGGCCACAGTCAGACCAATCCCACCGAGGCGGCCCAAGGTATGGGTGTGGATTACGGCAAGGTCCTTTTGTCGCCACAAGGCGCGCAGCAGTTGGAAGGACATCAGGTTGCCACCAACGGAGACGAGCTGGCGCCGCCGTTCCTGAGATAACCCGAGCACTGGCACGAATGCCCGGAACCGGTGAACCGGCACGCCGGCGCGGACGAGCGGGTCGGGGTCGGCCGGTAGAGGCAGGCGCGGGCAGAACACCCGGGCCTGAACCCCGTGCGCGCGCAAGCCATCGAGCAGGCGCTGGATGGCCATCTCAGTGCCGCTCCATTCGACCGGATCGAGTTTTCGCAGGATGTGCGCGATGAGCATGGAAACTGGCTCGGTCAGCTATAGCCTGGCGCGGGTTGTGGCATGAATGCCGCCGGTTCAGGCCGGGTTTCGGTCGCGGCGACTGCAGCGCGCTCTTCCGTACGTTTGATATAATAGAGGCTCATCAGCGCTCCCAGCAGGATATGGAACGTGTAGTAGATGGGGATGTGCCAATAAGCCCATTCGGTGAGGTTTTGCAGGAATGTGCCGAGTATGCCGAAGAAAATGCCAACGGCGACGCGTCGCAGGGGAGCCGGATCGCGTGGACGCAGGAAGCTAGTGCCCATCTGAAACCAGCGTAACCATACTACGGTAAAAATGAGGATGCCGGGAATGCCTAACTCGCCCAGGGTCAATGCGCCCAGGCTGTGGGCGGGGGCTGCTTGCGGCATATCGACGTTGCTACCGGGCGGCAAAACATCAGGCGGCGGCTGATCGGTGCCCCAGTAGGGGACGAAACGGAATCCGAGTTTGGGGCCATACTCGTTGCTGGCCCAATAGGACCAGTTGTTCAGGCCGACACCGAAGAGCCGATCGCCGGCGATCGCGACGGCCACCCTGATATAATAACCGCGCCCAAGATTTTTCTTATTCTCATATTCCTGTTTGAGGGTGGATTCCTCGTAGCGCGACGCCAAAGTTTTCCAGGATTTGGCGAGAATCCCCGTCGCGCCAAGCAGCACCAACAGGCCGACGCCGATGGTGCGTGGGGTCAGGCGCAGCGTGGCGGTGCTGAGGGCGGTGGCGAGCAACACGATCCCGATGATCACCACGCCGGCGCGGGAAATCGTGAGCACTTCCCCAACACACGCCAGTGGCAACGTCAGGGCACAGAAGGCGCGGAGCAGCTTGGGTAATCGCGCGTTGAGACCGGCCACCAACACGGGCGCGGTGGTGCATAAGAGCACCGACAAGCTGTTGGATTCGTCCAGGGTGCCGTACACCCGATGTTCGCCATCGAGGTACCGCTGTTTGAGGGCCAGCAGGCACTCAAAGGCCACCAACATGCACACGCCCAGAACCAGCAAGCGAACTTCCCGTTCGCTGCGCAGATAAAATGCCACCGCCAGCACCAGTATCAGGCCGCGGAACATCCGGAATAAGCCGAATAGCGCGAAGAGCTTTGGCTCCGCAATCGCCACATTGAAGCAGGCGTAGAGAAAGTAGAGCAGCATGATGCCAAGGGCGGGGGGCCAGTACAGGCGGCAACGCCCTTTGGGTGGGAACAGCACGCTGCTGCCGAGCAAACTCAGCGCGAGAATATCCGCGATGGCGATTTCAAATCCGCGCTCGACGCCGCGATACCAGTCGCGGCTAACATAGTTGATATCCAAAAACTCAATCATCGGCGCGGTGAACACCAATAAGACGAAGAATACGTCCCGGATCCACCGCCCGAGGCAGGCGACGATCAGCCCGGCCAGGGCGGCGGCGGGAATAACCGTTAGGCCGAAAAGCGTTTTGAAATCCATCAGTAAAAGTACACATCAGTGCTGGTCACCCCCGGCCGGCCGGGGCCGACACTTTGCAGGATACGCACCTCGCGTGCATGATGGTTCTGGCGCAGAGCCGGGTAGCGCCAGGAGTCATCCACGAGAATCAGGCCACCGGGCTTGACGCGCCGTTCAGCCAATTGAAAACAGACCGGGCGCACCTGCGTCCACTCCTCGCTGCCGTCGATGACAATTACGTCGAACGGTTCGTCCGGGAGCGCGTGCAGGTAGGATGAGTGTTCGAAATCCACAGGGCTTTTGAAATCAAACGGCCGCAGGACCAGAGTGACATTGCTCAGCCCGCGTTCTTTCAGTCGGGTCGAGACCAGCTCGTACCATTTTGGATTGTCTTCGATTGAGAAGACCGATTTGACGCGATGTGCAAAGAACAAGGTTGAACCGCCGGAGCCATATTCGCCAACCGTCATGTGCGGCTGGAGAAAGGTGCCCAGGAAATCGATGGCGGCGTAGGAGAACCAGGGGACCTCGAGGTCGAGCGGCGTTTTGCCGTTGATCAGGTTGTGGCGCACGCAGCGCGCGAGGTACTGCGGGTGCAGCATGAGGTTGGCGACGACGCGCCCGATTTTTTTTGGAACAGTGCCATGCATAAGATTATTCCGGTGAGTGGCCGAGTTTCGCCGCGGACACCAGTGGGCGGGTCTGGGAGACGGCCCGAGTTGGGAGTGCAACGCCGAGACGCTCGGCGCGGGGCCAGTAATCAGTGCACCCGGATTTCAAGGTGCGGAATGCCAGAAAGCTTCCCAGAAGGGTCGCGCCTGCGCCGGCCAGAACGGCGGGTAACGCGCGGCAGCGCTGGCCCAAGGGCAGGCCCTTCCAGCCAGTAAATCTCTGGCCCAGCAGCTCGGGGTAAAGCCGCCAGAAAAACCGGATGCGTGCCAGGTGCTCGGCGATGTGGCGCTTGAGCCAATCGGGGTCGGCGGTTTCCACCGCGCGGATAGCCTCGGCCAGTTGCCGGCGCTCATGAATGGGCCATTGCGGCAGGATGTGGTCCACGAGCAGATGCACGATCGTCTGACCCATCGCCTGGCGCTTTTGGTTTTTTATCAGCGCGGCCACTGAGGTATATGCTTCGAAGGTGTGTTCCGCATTTGGCGCCAATTGAATGCGCCCAGGGCGGCATGCCCCGGTTAGAAAATCGGCGCACACCACGGCCTTGAGGAACCCGTCTTCGCACGCCGTGAGATCGCGCGGGAGGAAAATGTTGCGAGCGCTAGCTGCTCGAATAGCATAAAGTTGCCCGCAAAGCTGGCCCGGTGCGGCGTGCGTCAGCTTTGAAGCGCCGAGCGAGAGGCGTTCGCGCAGGGAACGGGCGGGCCGCAATGCGAGATGCTTGCGCGGCAGGTCGGTCGCGACGGTTGCTTCACGCCGCTCTTCGAGCGTCAAGAGCATGTTCCAGAGGGTGTCCGGCGTGCGGATGAGGATGTCGGCATCCATCATGAACAAGACTCGTGCGCATCGTGCCGAGAGCACATGTACGAACTGGTTCCAGGCATTCACCTTGCCGCGCTGAGGTAGATTGATGGCGCGGGCGGTAAATGCGGCGGAGTGCGGGTGAAACCGGGTTTGTGAGGCGAAGATCTGCTCGGCGACTGCGACTGTGTCGTCGGTGCAACCGTTGGCAACGCACAGAATTTCACATTTTTCGCCGCGCTCGCGGAACCGGGAAAAAAGCGACTGCGCGAACAGTGCCTCAAGCATCGCGGGCAAGGCCCGTTGCTCGTTCCAGGCAAAAATGCCCACCGACACCGTAATGTCGGCGGGTGGGTTATTGATTTCAGGGGCCATCAAATTTTCAAGGCGGCCAAGCCGGGACCGCGCAATGTCTGAATCCTAGTACCCGCCCAGGGATGCAGGAAGTGGGGGATATCCCCCAAAGTTTGCGGGCGAGACCCCATTTCGAGCTTTTCCTGCCCGCACGAGGTTCGGTCCATGCGCCGCAACCATCCGCCCCAGGTGTTTCGGTTTGTCCGGAGTCCTTTTGGTAAGAGCTTCTGCCTCCTGCTTTTGTTGGGTCTGACTGATTTGGGTCTGGCAGCTACTATCGAGCTTCCCGCTCCGGCAACGGGTAAGGCCTCTTGGTACGGCGAAGCCCACCGTGGAAGGTTAATGGCTAATGGCGAGCCCTTCGATCCCGATCGATTAACGGCAGCGTCCTGGTTTTACCCGCTGGGCACACGCGTGCGGGTAAGTTTAGATTCCGGGAGCGGTGCCGCAGCAACCGTGGTTGTCACTATCACCGACCGCGGTCCGGCGCGCGCACTGGTGCAGCGGGGACGAGTCATTGATCTAAGCACCGCGGCTTTTCGCAAACTGGCACAGCCCAGGTTAGGTCTAATCCCGGTGCGCGTTGAAATCGCCAGTTCCAATCCGCTAACCGATCACTGGCCGCGGCGAGCCTGGCCGTCAATGCGCCCGGCGTCTAGCCGCGCGGTTCTGGAAACCCAAGCCGAAGCTAGCAGCTTCGGCACTGGCAGGCGGAAGCCCGCCTCCAGTGAGGGCTAATCAGCACGCTGCGTTGTTACCGTGGGTTCAGCCCAGGATCTGACGCATGAAAGAGCAGTTCGCGCGGTAGCTTTCCAGCAGCGGCTTGCCCGCCGGCACCGCCCCTTCAATTTGAACCCAGCCCCGGTAGCCAATTGCGTCCATCGCTTGGCGCACGCGTTTGAAATCGACCTTGCCCCGTCCAAGCAGTGCGCCATTTTCCTTTGCATGAAACTCGCAGATGCGCGGCCCCAGCAGGCGGATTTCCCGATAAATATCGTAACCGCGGTCGTTGGAGTTGCACACATCGTAATAAACCCGCACGGCCGGCGAGCCGACCCGCCGTAGGATTTCCAGGTGCTCCTCCGCGCTCAACCAACTTTCGATGCCTAGACTCACACCGGCCTTCTCGGCTTTCGGCGCGACCCCTCTTAGACGCCGAACCACCTCGGAGACACCGGCCGCATCCCCGCGCAAATCATCGTTGCTGAAGAACGCCAGCAGGATCACCTTCAGCCCAAGGATCTGGCACACATCGATGGCGTCGCTGACCCACGCCACGGTTCGGGGATCGCTCTTATAGGGGACCTCGTTCAAGGTGCCAATCGCCAGCGACGCCATTTCAAGACCAGCGGCCGTCGCAGACTCACGGTATTGGCGCTGAACCGGAGCACGGCGCAATTGCATGTCGTCAGCGACCGTGCCGAGGCTAACCTGGACCCCGTCGAGACCAATTTCCGCTGCCAAACCAAACGCGGCCGGGTCGGCGGTTTTGCCTAAAGACCAATCGCAAGCGCCGAGTTTGAACCGGCGCTCGGAAGGTGCGGCAAACAACGGCGCGAACTGGGCGCTGAGACCAAGCGCGGTAAGAGCCTGTGTGGTGCGTGTGACCATGTCACGGCGTGTGCAGCCCCGTTCCCCGCAAACTGTCATCGACATTACTTTTTTCATTTGCAGTTCTGGATATTTTTTCGAGGGTTCACGCGCCAAAGGTCTTTCGCACAAATTCCCGGCTGCGCCGGTGGTTCTCGACGACGGTGCGGCTGATCTTCGTGCCGGGTTCCAGAGCGAGTTCGACGCTGAACCGGCGGGCCAAACGGTGCTCATTCGCGTACGCTGCTACGGCGGCGTAATCTATGTCGCCGGTATCGAGGTCCTCCCACCAAATCCCGTTACGGCTCTGGCGCAGGTGCCAGGTCACTACGCGCCGGCTATACTGCCGCAGCGCGTCCAGCGGGGCGATGCCCCCTTTCCACACCCAGTGCACATCGTAACACCACCCGACTGTTTCTGGTTTGGTATGGTCAAAATCATAATGAAACTCACGCGCGTGATTGGCCATTTCCGGCATGTGCTGGTGCACGCCCAGCCGCAAGCCCAGCGAGTTCAGGCCCTCGCCCAGGTCGGCCATCGCCGCCGCCTGTGTCTTGAGCTCGCCGTCGGTTTTCTCCCGACCGATTGGGTCGGCGTTGCAGCTCAACACCTGGAACCCGGCTTTTTGGCACGCCTCGGCCGCTCGTAGGATATCCTTCACTACCACGCCGGCGGCCGGCATTTCATGCAAGCGCGCGCCGGTGTACAGGCTGACGGGTTGCAGGCCCTTGGCGCGCGATTGGTCAGCGAACCGGGCGTTTTGTTCCGGGTTTGCAACGTCGAGGAAGGTTTCGAGGTAATCATAGTCGCAGTCGCGCAAGGCCGACAGAACCTCCAGCACGTCCAGCTTGCGGCCCTCGCGTTGGGCGTATTGGCCCCAGCCATACACATTCGAGCCGACCAAGGCATCGGTGCGTTTGCGGGAATCAGTCGAGTCAGCCGCGGCAGCCCCGGCTGCGGGTGACAAAAGAAGCACGCCAACGGCGAGCGCGCCGGTCTTGCAAAGAAATTCACGCCGGGATTGGGGGATCGCAGTATGCGGAGCCATGAACGCATTGAATAGCGGTCACCGGTCCGGCACGAGCAAAAAGTGGCGGGAGAGACCAAGGCAACGCGTGTGGCTCAGGGCTCCACGAGCGATTCGGTGTATTGCTGCTGCGGTGTGGCGGTGCGGCGGGGGACTGCGCCACCGACTCCGCAGGGGAGAAAGACAGTAACTTGAGTGCCGGCGCCCGGCCGACTGTTGACTTTAAGCCAGCCGTGGTGCTGTTTCACCAGCCCATGCACAGTAGCGAGGCCCAAGCCGTTGGCCTTGGCGGAAGTCTTGGTGGTGAAGAATGGTTCGAAGAGCCGCTCCTGGACTTCCGGCGTCATGCCGCAGCCGGTATCAGCGACGGTGAAGCAGACGAAGGCGCCGGGGCGTGCTTCCTCGTACCCGGCGACGCCTGCCTCGTCCAGACGGACAGCGGAAGTGCTGAGGGTGAGTTTGCCGCCGTCGGTCATCGCTTCGCGCGCATTGCACACCAGCGCCTCAACCAGTTGGCAGACCAGACTGGGGTCGGCTTGGATGGACGGCAAGTTCGCCCGAAACTGGTTTTCGAGTACAATGGCCTGTCCGAGCAAAGCCTTGATTCGGCCGGTCTGCTCTTCCAGTAGCGCGTTAAGATCAACGGCACGCGGTTGCATCGGGTGCCGTCCAACCAATGCCAAGAGTTGGTGGGTGAGGCTGGTGGCGGAAGCGGCATTGGCGGCGATGCGCTTCAGAGCGTCGGCGGTTGCCGGTTCGGGATTCATTTGCACGAGGACCTGCGCCTCGGCTTCCAGGCCGCTGATGAGCTTATTGAAGCGGTCCGCGACGCCACCGGCTAACTGCACCGTCACTTCCTGCTTTTGGGAATCGAGCAGTTGTTTGTGCAATCGGCGCCGCGCGGTCACATCGTGTGCCAATACCAGGCGCGCCGGCGCGCTGCCATAAACCAGGTCCAGCGAGGTCAGTTCAACCTCCATTTCCGTGCCGTCCTTCTTACGATGGTGCCACAGACCGCGGCGCTGGGCACCAGGTCCGGTACTGCCGGAATCGGCCGAAAATGCCTCAGCCTCGCCGGCGACGCACAATGCGCGCGCATCCATCTCACCAAACTCGGCGCCGGTGAAACCGTAATGACGCAGGGCGGCTGCGTTGAAAGCCAGAAAGCGAAACGTGTTCAAATCGTAAATCCACATCGGCAACGGGTTTTGCTCGAAGAGGAACCGGTACTGTTCCTTCGATTTGCGCAGTTCCTCCTCGCCTTGCCGGCGCAACGAAATTTCCCGCTGCAGTTCCTCATTGGTTTTGTCCAGCTCGGCCGTCCGCTCTTTGACCTGTCGCTCCAGCTCCACCGCCAAGGCTTCCTGTTGCCGCTCGCGCGCGAGGCGCTCCCGCAAGAACAACTCGATGTGCACCATCCCCGTCAGCAGCAGCGCGGGCACCAGAAAGTTAAGCAGGTCCAACACCACCCCGGGCTCGACGCTCAGTCCCAGCGGCTGCCAGAACCGGATCAGTTCCAGCACTGCCATCAGGGAAAAAACCGCGAAGAGACCCCAACCCACCCGTTTCATGCCAAACCTGCGGCTTAACCGCAGCGCGTAAGGCGGGATCAGACAAGGCAGTAGCCCTAGAAAAATGGTTAAGATGGAGGAGTGCATGAAATTAGATAAGCCGCTTGGGCCTCAGGATGGGTGGAAAAGGAGCACGATGACTCGGCCGCGCACGCCTGGAAATTGCAAGGGCCGCGGTCGCACCAAAGCCGATGGCGCCCACCGGCGGCGGGGTGCATTGTTCCGAAACCGGACAGTTTTGGCCAGTTCCTGGTGCGCGGTTGCGGCGCCCACGTTTTGCGAGCAGGAAGCTCATTCGTACCTTCCAGTGAAGCATGCGCCACGCCACAATTCACATGCCGGCGGCCCCTGGCGCCTTCGGCCAAAGTCCTCCTGGTTCCAAAGCGCCAGAGGGCAGGCGCAGTCCAAAGCAGTCCAAAACCCTGCGGCCTGGTCGAGCCGATTCATGGCTGGCTGAGGTGCCTTGGGCGGCGCGGTATGGGCCGTTCGAATAGGTTGGACCGTTTGGGCGTCAGGGATTATAGACAGTGCTGTAGAGCGAAATGGCAGTTGGCCCAAAGCTCCTATGAAAACGCGGCAATTGATCAGTTTGGTATTGGGCGCCGGGTTGGTGGCGTACTCGGCCAGGGCAGCGGCAGGTCCGGAATCTTCCCCGCAATCGACAAATACGCCGAGTAGTGCACTTTCGCCGGCTGCAACCGTGCCCGCCTATACCTCGCCCTGGGCGGGTGAGGTGACCAAAATGGCTCAAGCGGGGATTAGCGAGCAGATTCTGCGGGCGTACGTGCAGAATACACCCGGCACCTTCAATCTTAAGCCCGAGCAGATCATCTTCCTGCGGGATTTGGGCGTGTCGGACGATGTGATTGGAGCCATGCTCCGGCACGACCAGCAGGTGGCGTTAGGATACCGGCCAGTGGTCGCTACCACGGTGCCGTCCTCCGCCGCGCTGTTGCAGAGTTGGTTTACGCAGCCTGCCCCTAGTCTGGCTTCGACGAGCCCGACCCCGGCTGCAGGCGGTCAACCACTCGCGACCAATTTGCCCACCAACGTGAGCGCCCCGTCGCCGGTTGTTGTTTCAGCAGAAAACTCCCCGAGCCAGGTCGCTTCCGCTACGGAACAGGCCGGTACCGAAGTGACGGAACAATCGCAGGCCGTTTGCCAAAGAGCCGTGCCCGCTGCGGCTGCGCAACCGGAGTACCCCGTCAGAGAACCGTACCCGGTGGAGCTCACAGCCCCGATTGCGGTGTATCACATCCCCGCTCGTGTCCCGAACGTGATTGTCTGGGACATGTTCCCCTGAAGCGGTTAGCTGATTCTCCAGGAATCGCCCGGGACCCTCTGCTACCTGACTGAATTAACGAGCGGTGCCAGGCCTTGAATCCGCACTTCCAACCGGTCCCCTGACGCGATGGCGCCCACTCCGCTCGGCGTGCCGGTGAGTATGATGTCACCGGGCAGGAGGGTCATATTGGTGGAGACGAAGCTGACGATCTGGTAACAATTGAAAATGAGCTGACTGGTGCTCGAATTCTGGCGCAACTGGCCGTTTTGGAAGAGCTGCACGCTCAGATCGTGCGGGTCAATTTTGGTCTCCACGTAAGGCCCAATGGGCGTGAACGTATCGAAGGATTTGGCGCGCGACCACTGGCTTTCCGAATTCTGGATCGTCCGGTCGCTGATGTCTTGCGCCGCCGTGTAGCCAAGGATATAGCGTGCCGCGGCGGCGGGCGTCACATTGCGGACGCGCCGGCCAATCACAATCGCCAATTCCGCTTCGTAATCGGTGCGGTGCGCGGCAAACGGGACCTCGATTTTGCCGCCGTCCGGCAGCAGCGACGTCGTCGCCTTGAACCAGAACAAAGGTTGTTTGGGTAGGGGCTTGTTGCTTTCGCGCGCATGATCGGCGTAGTTGAGCCCGATGGCGATGATTTTGGATGGCACCACCGGTGTAAGCGTGCGCAGGCCTTTGAGCGGCGTCGCTTTGCGATCAAAGGACGGTGACCCGAACACATCGCCGCGCAGGCGAAATACCTCGCCATCGAGCACCTTTGCGTAAAAGGTGTCGTCGCCTTTTTGGAATCTGCCGATGGCGGCCATAGCCAGAGCAATGATTATCAAAAAGGGACAACGTCAAGCAAGCCAAAGGTCAGGAGTCAGCCTATGGCGGAGTCAAAACACAGGTAAGTCACTGAAAAGCAAATCCCTGTTTATTTGAGCTGGACATTGGCCCGCACTTTTTTTACCTGTGGGGCCAATGAAGACTAAACATCGACCGATTGTCACCGCCGAACAGCAGGCC
>DASYXT010000048.1:0-19815 GCA_035934555.1 Verrucomicrobiia bacterium
TCTGGAACAGTTGCTCTATGCAATGGGACCAGCCTTATTGCAGGAATACCGAGCTGCCAATCCTCCCCATACTGGCCCGGCGGCCTCACTTAAGCGATCCACCGCCTCAAAAAGGCCCGCCAAATCCTAGTGGCATTGGACCTCATTGGATGGCGAGTTCCGCGAGTGCGGGGTTACCGATGCGGGTCGATCTGAGAATCTCCGCCACCGCACGCTTGGCCGTGGCAATTGCCCCATGCACCGTTCCCTGGTCGCCTTCCGTGTTGGTCGCTTCACCGGCGAAAAACAAAGTGCCGGCGACCGGTGCGGCGAGGCGCGCAGCCATCTGGCGCATTCCGACGGGAGTATAGCTGTAGGCGCCACGCGAGAACGGATCGGCCGCCCAATCATGATGGTAGCTGCCGGCCAGGACACGACGCATTTGTCCCGCGTCGGTTTTGAACAAGCGCTCAAGGGCGGCCAAGCCAAATTCCACCAACGTTTCCGGCGTGCAGGTAGAGAGTTGCTCGGCTCGCGGGCCGCCCGCCCAGCCAGTCAGGATGTGGCCACGCTCGTCCGACCACCAGGTCGGAAAATGCCGGTCCTCTGAATGAATGAACCCGAAATTGGCCACCGGCCAAAACCGCGACGTGAATCGCAGTGTCAGTTTGGTGGCATGCCCCATGCCGAGCGCCTGGATCGCCCGTTCTTTGCCGGGCACGCGCGGGTCAAACTCCAACCCACCTGGTCCGGCTTGCTGCAAGACCCCAAGCGGAAGAGTGATCAGTGCGCGGCTGGCGTGAACGACTTCCTGGCCGGATGGCGTTTGGGCCGCCACCTCAACATCGCCTGCATGCCAGCGCACTGCCCGAACGATCACGTTGCAACGTATTTCCACTTTAAGGTCCGCAAGCTCCCGCTCAAGCCACGACACCAACGCCGCGTAGCCATTGGCCACACG
The DNA here is from genome assembly GCA_035934555.1 of Verrucomicrobiia bacterium. Taxonomy (GTDB): domain Bacteria; phylum Verrucomicrobiota; class Verrucomicrobiia; order Limisphaerales; family UBA8199; genus DASYXT01. The sequence continues at coordinate 941 of DASYXT010000048.1, forward strand.
GTAACTCTTGGTTCCTTGCTCCTTTTCTGCCGCGGCTTCAGCCCGCACCAGGGCGTGCACACTCATGCGCCGGGCCGGCGCGGCGTGGAAACCTTCCACGAAATCTTTCACGAGCTTTTTTGTGGTCGAGTCCAGACTCCAAGCCTCATCGAGAAATGATTGCACGTCCTGATCGGGTGCGTGCGGATTGATGCGACCAATCGCCTCACCAATCTTATCCCAGAAGCCCGGGCTTTTCTTCAGCTCGGCCCCCGCGGGTCGCCAATGGCGGTCGGGCACGGCATGGGTCCGCAGCCGGGCCTCGCGAATCAACGGCCAGGCATCATTCTCGGCGCCGTGGATGAACTCGGCTCCCAGCTCGACCGGCACATTGCCGGGTTGACTCGAAACAGTCAAAATGCGGCCGCCGACGCGGTCGCGAGCTTCCAACATCAGCACCGACAAACCGGCGCGGGCCAACTCGCGCGCCGCAACCAAACCGGCAATTCCAGCGCCGATAATTAGAATCTGTGGCTCCTCCATACCTCCAAGGTGCACTCAGCGGGCCGAAACGCGCAACGGGGAAATCTCCGTAGCGTCGGTTTTATGTTGGTTATCGATGTTGATAGAACCAGAGAGGGCTCTATTTTATTCAGCATCCCGCGTGCCCATTTGCAGGTCCACACCTTCCGCCACCTTGATGATCGGCAAGTACATAGCTACGACGATGCTCCCAACGACAGCGGCCAGGAAAACAATCATGACCGGCTCCAGGATTGAGGTTAAGGCGGTTGCGGCGTTATCCACTTCCGCATCGTAAGTCTCCGCTATTTTGCTGAGCATTTCCGGCAGCGCGCCCGTTTGTTCGCCCACATCGACCATGCCTGCAACCATGGACGGAAACACGCCCGAGAATTTCAGCGTGGGCGCCAGCGGCTCTCCCCGCTTCACATTCTCGCGCACCGCCGTCAAAACGCTTCCGATCACCAGGTTCCCTGCCGTGTCCTTCACGATGGTCAATGCTTGCAAAATCGGAACACCATTGGACACGAGAGTTCCCAGCGTGCCGGCGAATCGCGAAATCGCCACTTTGCGCAGCAACGGCCCCAGCAGCGGCATTGACAGCTTCAGCGAATCGAGCCAAAACCTCGCAGCCCGTGCTCGTAAGATGCCCCACGCCGCGCATACTGCCAATGCCAATGCGCCGGCCAGAGCCACCCAATGGTGAACGACACCCTCGCTTAGCCCGAAAATCAATCTGGTAAAAGCAGGCAGCGGCGCCCCGCCCAACAGACCATCAAACACCAGCTTGAAGCGCGGCACCACGAAACCCATCAATACCCCCAGCACACCCGCTGCTACCATCATCACCGCACACGGATAAAAGAGCGCCGCTTTTACTTTGCCCTTCAACTTGCGCGTCTTCTCGATGAATTCCGCCAGGCGGCTCAGGGTGGTTTCCAAGGCGCCGCCGATCTCCCCGGCCTTCACCATACTGATGTACAGTCCGTTGAAGACCTTCGGGTGCGCCCCGAGGGCTTCGCCCAGCGAACTCCCGCCTTCAATGGATGTGGCCACTTGGCCAATCACGCGCCGAAGCGCGCCGTTCTCCTCCTGCTCCTCGAGCACTTGCAGGCTCCGCAACAACGGCATTCCGGCTTCGACCAACGTCGCCAATTGCCGCGTGAATATCCCCAGGCGCGCTGCCTTTACTTTCTCCCAGATCGGCAACCGCAGCCATTGCGCCCTCTCCCGCAGCAAATGGGACCGGGGCGCCGCAATCCAACCATGCCGCGCCGATTCGAAAACTTTCGTTGGGAACAGCCCCATTTGGCGCAGCCGATTCAGTGCTTCGGAAAGATCGTTGACTTCGAGGGTGCCGCGGGTCTCGGCGCCGGAAGGCCCGACCGCTATATAGGCGTATTGCGACATAGTTACCTCACTGGTTCGGAACCTGCGGAGAACTTGAACCGCATACAGATTTGACAAATCAGCCCGGCTTCCGTCACGTGTCCCAGGAATGCGCCACTTCGGGCGTCGCCGCGCTTTTGATGGCCAGTCAGCAATCCTCCGCATACGCTCTTCTCAATGAAACTGCTGCCTGCCTTGTTCGGGGTCGTGCTCTTGAGCCTTGCCCAAAATGCTTTGGCCGATCGTATCGATGACTTCCTCACGGCCCAAATGAAGAGCCACCAGATTCCAGGGCTGGCAATCACCGTCTTGCAGGATGGGAAAATTATGAAGACCGCCGCCTACGGCTTTGCCAATCTCGAGACCCAAACGCCAGCCACGGCTGAAAGCGTATTTGAGATCGGTTCAATCACCAAACAATTGACGGCTGCGGGCGTTTTATTGTTAGCACAGGAGGGCAAACTCTCGGTGGAAGACAAACTAAGCCGCTACCTTCCCGAAATCCCCGCCGCTTGGAGCAACATCACTTTGCGGCATTTGCTCACGCACACCTCCGGCATCAAAAGCTATACTGGCCTCGACGGCTTTGAACTGCGCCGCCATTTGACCGAGCAACAATTCATCGAAAGAATTGGCGGCTTCCCGCTCGATTTCCAACCGGGTGATTCCTGGAAATACTGCAACACCGGTTACAATTTGCTGGGGTTTGTTATTCAACATGTCAGCGGACAGGGCTACTGGGATTTCATGGCTCAACGTATCTTTATGCCCTTGGGCATGAGCGCCACCACCAACCGTCTGCCCAGCCTGGTCCTGCCGCACCGCGCATCCGGTTACGAGCAAACCAACCATGTGCTCATCAACCGCGACGCGGACCTGACCGATGTCTTTTCCGCCGGAGCGATTGTATCGACCATGCTGGACCTGGCCCGATGGGATGCCGCGCTGGACAGCACCAATCTCCTGACCGCCAGCAGCAAGGCTCGCATGTGGACCCCCACCGTGCTCAACAGCGGCCAAACGACCAATTACGGCTTTGGCTGGTTCATTGATCAGTTGGATGGCCATCCCAATATCGGGCACAGCGGCTCGACCTCCGGCTTTTCCGCCAGCATCCAGCGTTTTCCGGCCGACCGGCTCGCCATCATCATCCTGACCAATACCGATGAGGAGATCGCTACCACTCTGGCCAAAGCAGTCGCCCGCATTTACTTCGCACCAGCAGGCGCCCATTCGCGTTAGAGCTCGTTCCAGTGCCACAGGGAGACAATACCTCCCTTGCACTTACCCAGGGCGCGCGGGAGTTTTCTATAATGATCGTGGCTCCGAGCAAAACCGCGCCGTTCAATCCTGTCTATGGCAGCTATTTTGCCGATCCGTTCGTATGGCGCTACGAGAACACCTATTACGCAATTGGCACCGGTACGCTCGAAGCCAGCGGTAAAACTGTTGGCAAAATCTTTCCCTTGTTGCAATCCACCGATTTTTACCAATGGCAGTTTGCCAGTAATGCACTGGTGCGACCTGACCCGGCGCCAGGCGACACGTTCTGGGCGCCGGCCATCGCGTGCAGGGACGGAAAGTTTTACCTGTACTATTCGGTGGGACGGGGAGACACTGCCCACCAGCTTCGGGTCGCTGTGGGTGATGCGCCGCAGGGTCCCTATCGCGATACAGGCCGGCCATTGCTGGCACCGGCCCAATGCCCGTTCGCCATCGACCCCCACCCCTTTCAGGATGAAGACGGCAGATGGTATCTCTTTTACGCCCGGGATTTCCTGGATAATTCAGACCGGTTCAGGCCTGGAACCGCCCTGGTCGCAACTCCCATGAAGAGTCCCCTCGAACTGGCTGAGCCGGAAACCGTCATTCTACGCGCGCGCTCGGATTGGCAGCGGTTCCGCGCCCGCCGTTTGATGTACGGCAAGGTTTGGGACTGGCATACGCTGGAAGGGCCGTGCCCCTGGGTTCACGAAGGAAAGTACTATTGTCTTTACAGCGGCGGATGCTGGGAGGACGACAGCTACGGTGTGGACTACGGCGTGGCGGACCACGTGCTGGGACCCTATACCGATGCGGGCAACGAGACCGGCCCGCGCGTCCTGCGGACCCTTCCACACCAGCTCATCGGACCGGGACACAATACCATCGTCAGCGGGCCGGATGGCGATTACATCGCTTACCATGCCTGGGATCGCCAAAAAACCATGCGCCAATTCTTCCTTGATAAACTCACCTGGACACCGGATGGGCCCCGTTGCGAGAACTCCCACCAGCAGGCGCAGTCCTAACCGGTTCTCCAAACAATCCACGGGTTTCATTCTATTGCACCACCAAGGGACCGGTTCCACTCTCTGAATAGGTGTAAAATTTCTTCGGCAAATGTCGCCCGGACTAATTGCGCCGCCGCAGACCGGCAGTACGTTGATGCATGAAAGAGAATCGAAATGAGGAAGGCCGCTTCACTCAGCGGGCGCATGGGTTGGGCACGGTCACGGAAGCGATGGTTCACAAGCGCGCCCAGGAGTTGGCGCTGATTAACGGGCGTTCCCGCAAGCAGGTGCTGGACTCGGACCTCGACCAGGCGCGGCGAGAGTTGACCGGTCAGGAACGGTTGGTTCCCGAGCCTCCCCCCGCCGAACAACTCACCGAAGAAAACCGCTGGCAAGCCGTGCCGGACGACACCGGCGCAAAGGCGCCGACGGTGCCTGCCCCGGACGAACAAACGTTTGCTGAAAAACTCGTCGAAGAAGGAGTCGAGGACGCCGAGCAGGACCAGATGGTGAGGGCCACGCGGCAAAGCCTGAGGCGGCGCGAAGTGTAACAAATCAATGGAGGGAGTTATGAACCGCTGCGAAGTTTGCGGCAACGAGTACGATAAGCCACTGGAGATGGTCGCCAACGGGATTTCGCATTACTTCGACTGCTTTGAATGCGCGATCCACGCCTTGGCGCCAGAATGCGAGCATTGCGGTTGCAAAATCATCGGGCATGGAGTCGAGGCGGGCGGCAGTTATTATTGCTGTGCCAATTGCGCCCACGAAGAAGGCATCACCTCGTTGCATGATCGAGCGTGAGGCTTTCCGGGCACGGCGGGAAGCGCCACCCCGAATCCTGAGGTGATTAATGGTTAATCTACTTTCGTTCTGCCTTCCACCAGAGCTCCGCCACCCCAGCTCTCCCCTGCCCCGTCGCAACCTTTAAAGCTAACTCTCACTGTCATGGCCATCGGACGCAGCAAGAACAAACCCCGCCAGAGGCAAAACCCTTCCCGCGGCGCGAGCAGCCGGCGCAAAGTCGTCGCCGGCGTGGTGCAATTAGGGTCTCGCAATGGGGGCAATTCGCCCTCCAAGCCCAACCAGCCAGCCCTCCAGTTCCGCTGGGCCGACGCCATTTCCGAAAAGGAGTGGGCCGTTTACCGCAGCGCAATGGAGACGCTACGCCAGGCCAAAATCCCATTCCTGCTGGGCGGCGGCTTTGCCTTGGCCGCCTTCACCGGCCGCTGGCGCGATACCAAGGATATTGATTTTTATATCTGGCCTCATCATCGGCAGGCGGTCATCGACGCGCTCACCCGCGCCGGTTTTCAAGACCTTTACAGCCGGTTGCCTTATGACCGGAACTGGATTTATCGCAGCACCCAATCAGGTGTCATCGTGGACATCATCTGGTCCATGGCCAATCAGCGCGCACAAGTGGATGCTGCCTGGTTCACTGGCGCGGGCAACATCGGCTTGCGCAACCAGCAATTGCTGGTCGTGCCGCTGGAAGAGTTCATCTGGTCCAAGCTTTACATTCTGCAACGCGACCACTGCGACTGGACCGACATTTTCAATCTGCTTTATGCTTGCGGTTCACAAGTCCACTGGAACCACTTGCTGGAGCGATTGGAAGAGGACCTGCCGCTGCTGCGATCTTTGCTACTGGTCTATGCCTGGCTTTGTCCCCCGGAGGCGCTGCGACTGCCGCGCGCCCTCTGGAAGCGCCTCAAACTGTGCGCTCCCGAACCTTCCCGCCAGCCTCCCAAACGCAACCGCGTCCGGCTCCTGGACACGCGCGGCTGGTTTGCCGCCGTTCAACCGCCTGACTACAAATTGGAGATTTGAAATGCTGATCGGCACGATGAACCATCCAGCCCGTGACCTGCTCAGCGAAATCCGCCTGTTCGGCCAAATGGGCTTCGAGTTCATCGACCTCACCCTCGAACCACCCAAGGCCGCCGCTCGCTGCCTTGACCTCGAAGCTGTTCGCAATGAGTTGGCCGAAACCGGGCTCCAGGTCGTCGGCCACACCGCTTATTACCTGCCGCTCTGCAGTCCATTCGAGTCGCTCCGCCGCGCCGCCGTCGAGGAACTCAAGCTTTGCCTCGAAGTCTTCGCTGCCCTCGGCGCCGATTGGATGAATCTGCACCCGGACCGTCAGGCGCCTTTGCATGATCGAGCATTTGTCATTGAACGTAATCTTCTGACCTTGCGCGAACTGCTGGCCACGGCGCGTGATCTCGGCGTCGGTTTGATGATCGAGAACTTGCCTGGAAGCTTTAATACCGTCCGGCAATTGGGTGAGTTGCTCGACCCCCTCCCTGAGTTGGGCCTGCACCTGGACATCGGCCACGCCAACCTGCTGGTTGATTTCAATACCACCGACGAGTTGCTCGTCGCCTACGGCCAGCGGTTGCGCCACGTCCACCTGCACGACAACAAAGGCGGCAGCGCCGACCTGCATCTGCCGCTCGGCGCCGGCACTCTCGAAACCCCCCATTACCTCCGTTCCCTGCAGGCCAGCGGCTATGACGGCACCATCACTCTGGAAGTCTTCACGCCCGACCGTCACCACCTGGCCTATAGCCGCGAGGTCTTGCGCCGCTTGTGGGAGGACTCGACCAGACTCTCCGCGCCCGCCGCCCGCCCCCAACCCACCTTGAGTTGACCTCACTTCACCCCATTTCACTCCCAATTCACCCGTAGGAAATTTGATGTAACCGCTGTGGGGGCGGCAGAATGTCGCCCCACCGGCGGGCTTAGAGAAAGGAGAAGTATGTTCAACAGGAAATTTCAACTATCCATGGTTGTAGCCGCGGCGGCTCTCTTAACCGCCACCGGCTGCCGACAATTACCCGGCACAAACGGCGAACAAGGTGCTGCCATTGGTGGGGTAGGCGGCGCTGCCACCGGTGCGCTGGTGGGAGGGGAGCATCACCGCCTGCTCGGGGCATTGTTGGGCGGGGCCGTCGGCGCCGGCGGCGGCTATCTGATCGGCGCTAACGCCAACCGCATCACCGGCCATGACGCCTCCGGTGCCCAGGCGGCTAACCAGTACGCCCAGGAGCATCCAGCTACACCCGAGATGGCGCTCAATGCTCCCACAGCCGACCTGAGAGGCACCGGCTTTGTCACCATGGATGAAGTCGTCGCCATGAAACGAGCCGGGCTGAGCGATGACCAAATGTTGCAGAAGCTGGCGGCCACCGGCCAGGTCTTTGAATTAACCCCGCAACAACAGGCCTATTTGGGCGATAATGGCGTTGACCAATACGTCATCGACCAGATGCCAACGCTGAACCGCAATGTCCGCGAGCAATTATCAGGGCCACAGGCCGCTCCCGCAACATCCCCCTATCCCCCCGCAAACACGTACCAACCAGCGCCTCCCGCGCCTGCACCTTATCAGGCCAACCCGCTCAACCAACCGGTGCCTCCGCCTCCAGGGCAATGACGCCGAGCCCTTCCAGCGTAGGTCCTTCCCCCGCAGCGAGGCAGGGTTAGACCGGGTTGCGAGGATGGCCAGTGCGCCTTAGGTAATGGGGGTCAAGGACGACGACAAACAAAACCGTATGAAAAAAACGATACTCATTGTATGCGCGGCGCTCGGTCTGGTGGCTTGCAGCCAAAACTCCGGCTCGGGCGGCAGCGGCGAATCAGGCACTAGCGGGACCGGCACCGGTACTGAAACCAATACAACCGGGACCACAAGCGAAACCGCAACCAACAGTAACCCGAGCTCCGGCGCAAGTACCGCTCCAGGCGGAGCCAATACCGGCACCAGCTCCTCCACTGCTACTAACAGCACTGGCGGTGACAACGGCGGCACGGGCGGAGCCACTGGAACAGGTGGGACCGGAACAGGTGGGACTGGCACCGGCGGTGGCGCTGGCAAGTAACCAACAATATTGAAACAAAGTAAGGCCAACCTGGTGGGATCAGTTTGCCCACCACGGAGGCCTTATCTTTTGCCAAACACCCGGTCGGAATGCAACAAGAGCAAACGGAGGAAACAGAGATATTTAGAGGGCCGGGTGTAATCTCTGCTTTCTCTGTTATCTCTGACTCAATTTCCCCCTACCGGCTGGGTGAAGCTCGCCGGTTCGATTCCAACCTGCTGGGCGCGAAATTGCCGGAACAGCGAGGCCCTCATCTGCGCCGCCGCCACTCCGCCGGTCTTTGATAAATCGAACCCTACTGCCTGCCCCAGCACCGGACCTGCCGACTCGCTTTGCACGGTGGCCAATGCCGGCGCGCTGATAGACGTGCCGATCAACTCCGTCCCCGGCGTCGGCTCAACCGATTGGCTGTAGAGCATGCCTGCCAGCAGAATCCCGCACACACCCATCCCAAAAACTCCGGCGACGACCGGCTTGGTTTCCAATGCCGACCAGATGCGTAGCAACCAGGGCGCTTCCCAGCCCATTCGCTCGAACAGGCTTTGTGGGCCAAGGTGTTCCTCGGCGCGAATGCGCGCGATCACCTGCTGCGAAAAATCATTGAAATATCCCGGGGGCGGCTGCTCGTGGCGCTTCAGTGCCAGCAACCGCCGCAGATCATGGAAGTTTTCCTGCTCAGGATTCATAACTCATTTCAAATAGTCCGACAAATAGGCCTGCAATTGCTGGCGGGCATAAAAAAGCCGCGACCGGACTGTTCCGATGTTGCAGTCCATAATTTCCGCAATCTCTTCATGTGACAAACCCTGCACATCATGCAAAGTCACAACCAATCTATGGGGTTCTGACAACTTCTGCATCGCGCTGTTCAATTTTTCCTGCAGCTCCGCCAGGTTCACCTCCCGCCGCGGCGTCTTCTCCGAAATCAGCGCCACCAGGTCCGGGTCATGCTCGGCGTTGAAATCCAGGTCGTCCAGGCTGAGTTGTGCCTTGTTCTTGCGCTGCTTGAGGAAATTAATCGTTTTGTTGACGGCGATGCGATAAACCCAGGTGTAAAAACTCGAGCCCCCCTTAAACGATTTCAGCGCCTGGAACCCTTTGATGAACGCCTCCTGCGCCAGATCATTGGCATCCTCATGATTCGAGGTCATGTGGTAAACCGTCGCGTAAATCCGCTCCTGGTACCGCCGCACCAGTTCATCATACGCGCTCAGGTCTCCCTGCCGCGCCCGCTTCACCAGCACCATCTCCTCGACCGGCTGCGGCGCCGATTCCTCGGCACCGGGCTCGCGCTCGCTCGCTGCCTTTCGACTGACCGGCTCCGCCATAATCATAGACTCTCGGCCGTCGCTCCCAACGCGTCGGTTAGCGCCCCCAAATAATCAGTTAAGGCTTCCAAGCCAGTCCAGCCATTGTGCGCCGGGGAGGCCGGCAAATAGCGCCGCGCCTCTTCGAGCGAAAAACGAATGCGTTCCACAGAGGCGTTCAACGTATCATACTTGGCAAGCAGTTTGGCCAGCCGTTTCATCTCCCCGGGTTGCCACTCATGCACCAGTTCTGCCAGCCGCGTCCGGTCCGCCCCCCGCGCGCGCTCCCGCAACAGCAGCACCGGCAAGGTCAGCTTGCCTTTCGCCAGGTCCGTTCCCAGCGATTTGCCCGCCGCCGCTTCCGACCCAAACAAATCGACGCAATCGTCATAGACCTGATACGCCGTGCCCACCGCCAGCCCGAACCGCCGCACCCGCTGCTGCTGCTCGGGCGCCGCGCCGCTCAGCCGCGCGCTCAATTCGCACGATAACGCAAACAACTCCGCCGTCTTCATCTCCAGCACCCGAAAATATTGCTGCAGGGAAAAATCAAAATTGCCGCGGTTTTGCGTCTGCAGGATTTCCCCTGAACAAACCGTGTTAGTGGCCATCGCGACCGCCCGGCAAATGTCCGGTGTCGGAAAGCCCGCCGCCAGCGTCAGCGCCCGCGCGAACAGGCAATCCCCAAACAGCACCGCGATATCCGAGCCCCAATGCGCCGCCAGCGTCAAACGGCCGCGGCGAATCTCCGCCTCGTCCATCACGTCATCATGCACCAGCGTCGCCAGGTGCACCATCTCGATAATCACCGCCACCGTCACATGCTCCTCGGCCACCCCCCCCAGCGCTTTGGCCGTCAGCGCGACCAGCGCCGGCCGCAGGTGCTTCCCCTGCCCGTTGAGCGCATATTCGGCGTAAGGGGCCAATTCCGGATCGAATGCCTCGACTTGCTGGGCCAGCCGCTGATCCACCGTATCCAGGAACGGTTCCACCGGCCCAATCAGTCTCCTCCAGACATCCACTTGCCTGGTGCATTCCGTTTCCCTCTGAGGTAACACGACTTTCGAATCAGCCGCTAACATGTGCGCTGAAATCTAAAGTCGCCCCACACCCAAGTCAAACCAGTAGAATTGAAGCAATTAGAGCCCTGGGAGCGCCGAAGAGCGGACATTCCTGTCTGACATTCCGGTTGCAGCAGCTTCCGAACCGCAGCACGGCTCGGATTTGGTGCCGATTCGGCGAGGGGGGCTATTGCCGCGGGCATGCTCGCGCCGGCCTCCCTAGGCCCGTCGCTGAGCGATTACATCGTCCAGCCTTTTCTTCCTTGAAGCTGCCCCTGCGCTGCGCCACATTAACGTTCGCCAGGGCCCATGGAATGTGGACTTACGAACCCCGCCAGGGCCGGAAGGCAGCAACGGTAGTTTGCTCTGCGTCTGCCGTGGTCACCCTGGCTTATTTTCGATTTTCGATTTACATGCGCTTGCGTTCCGTGCTGAAATCGAAAATGGTACATCGCAAATCGAACATCACTCGATGTCTTACCAGGTCATAGCCCGGAAATACCGGCCACAGCGCTTTAGCGAAGTCGTGGGTCAGGAGCACGTTACTCAGACCCTTACCCACGCCATCCAACAAAAGCGTATCGCCCACGCCTACATTTTTTGCGGCCCGCGCGGCACCGGCAAGACCACCATCGCCCGCATTTTCGCCAAATGCCTGAATTGCACCGATGGCCCAAAAGTCGATTTCGACGATGAAGACCCGCGCTGCCGCGAGATCGCCGAAGGCCGTTCCCTCGATGTGCTTGAAATCGACGGCGCCAGCAACAACGGCGTCGAGCAGGTCCGCGAACTGCGCGAGACCTGCCGGTACGCCCCGGCCAGCTCGCGCTTCAAAATTTACATCATCGACGAAGTCCACATGCTGTCCACGGCGGCCTTTAACGCCCTGCTCAAGACCCTCGAAGAACCCCCGGCGCACGTGAAGTTCATGTTCGCCACCACCGACCCGGAGAAGGTCCTGCCGACAATTCTCTCCCGCTGCCAGCGCTATGATCTGCGCCGCATACCCGCAGATCTCATCGCGAAACATCTGCGCGAAATCGCCGTAAAGGAGAAAGTGAAAATCCAACCGGCCGCGCTGTTCGCGATTGCCCGCGGCGCCGAAGGCGCGCTGCGCGACGCTGAATCCACGCTCGACCAACTAATCAGCTTTTGCGGCGATCAAATCGAAGAGGCCGATGTGCTGTCAATGTTTGGCCTGACCGCGCAGAACCAGCTCCTGGACCTCGCGCGCGCCATCCTCGCCGGCGAAGTGGAGGGGGCGCTGCGCCAGCTTAATGACCTCGCCACGCATGGCAAAGACCTCGGACGGTTGCTGTCGGATTTGCTGAATCACTTTCGCAACCTGCTCATCTTCCAGGTGTCGCGGGGCGACTTGGCCATGCTGGAAGTATCCGAAGCCGAAGCCGCCGCGCTGGCAGAACAATCCAGGCTCGGCACCCGGGATGGATTCACGCGGATTATGGAGGTTCTGGCCGACGCCGAGGGCCGATTGCGCAACGCCGCGTCAAAGAAGATTTTTCTCGAAGTCACCCTGCTCAAGGCGCTCGAGGCGCGAGGCGCGGTGAGCCTGGATGCGGTGCTGCAGAAGCTGGAAGCCCTGCGTGGCGAGCCGCCGCGCGAAGTGGTCAGCTTGCCACAACCAGGCACCAGTGCCTGCCCGGCGCCGTCCCGGGCAGGAGCGGCCAGTCTTCCTCCCGCCACCCCACAACCTGTTGCTGCGTCCGAGCCGGCAACCCTGCATGAAACGCCCTCAGCGCCGGCCGCCGCCGGCACCGGCGACCTCGGTCAACTCTGGACCGCGCTGATCGAAGCGGTTGGCCGGGTGAGCCAGTTCACCCGCAGCTACCTTCTGGAAGCGCACCCGGTTTCGTTGAACAAGAACCTGTTAACAATCGGTTTTGACCCTGAATTTGCCGACCATCTCAGCCTGGTGGATAACCCGCGCAACCATTCGTTAATTCAGACCAAACTCGCCGAACTGGGCCATCCGTCCGCTCAGGTCAAATTCATTCGCGCCGAAGCGCCCGCCACCTCGCGGCCAGCTCCGAATCCAGCCCCGGCCCCGGCGGCTTCTGCTGCGCCCGCACCTGCAAGAGCTCCCGGCCCGGCACGGTCCGCAGCGGCACCCGTCACCTCAAAGGAAAAGCTCGCCTCGGTCCCCTTCGACAAAGACCAATTCAAAAACGACCCGCTCATCCAAAAGGCGCTCGAAGTTTTCAAAGGCCAGATCGTCGAAGTCCGCGCCTGAACCGCTTTCTAACCTCAACCGTATTGATTTAATATGTCCAGCATCGGCAAACTCATGAAACAGGCTGCCCGCATGCAGCAGCAGATGGAACAGGTCCAGGGCGACCTCGCCAAACGCACCGTCGAGGCCACCAGCGGCGGCGGCGCCGTCAAGGTCGTCGCGCGGTGCGATGGCACCATCGCCTCGATAAAAATTGATCCCCAGGCCATTAATCCCGCGGATGCGCAACTGCTCGAAGACCTGATTATCACGGCCTCCAACCAGGCTCTGGCCCAGGCGAAAGAAATCTCGACTGCGGAAATGGGCAAAGTGACTGCCGGCTTAAACCTGCCGGGCTTTTCCTGAGGCAGCCCGCGCATGGCGCTGCCCGAGCCTATTTCGCAGCTCATCGCCGCCTTGAGCCGGCTGCCCGGCATTGGGCCGCGCTCAGCCGAGCGCATCGCATTGCATCTGGTCCAGGCAGAGACCGGCACGGTAAAGCACTTGGCCGCCGCAATTCTCGAAGCGCGCGACCGCGTGCGTCTGTGCGGCGTTTGCGGCGCGCTGACCGAAGCTTCCCCCTGCTCGCTGTGCACCGATCCGCGCCGCGACCAGAGCCTCGTTTGCGTCGTCGAACGGCCGGTGGATATTCTGACCCTCGAGAAGTCAGGCACCTTCCACGGACGCTACCACGTGCTCGGCGGCAAGATCTCGCCGCTGAACGGAGTCGAACCTGAGGACCTGCGCATCGGGGCGCTGGACCAGCGGTTACGCCGCGAACCCATCCAGGAGGTGGTGCTGGCGCTGGGAACAGATGTCGAAGGTGACGCGACCAGCTTCTTCCTCGCCAAACATTTTGCACGGCCGGGGCTGAAGATCACCCGCATTGCCCACGGCTTACCCGCTGGAGCCGGCCTCGAGTTCGCCGATGAAATCACCCTCAGCCGCGCCCTTGAAGGCCGCCGCGAGCTGCTCTGAAGCCGCCTCCACGTTGATTTCGCCCTGTGTTGGGGCCACTGGGGGGCTGGATTCTTACTACAGGTGTATTGATGAACAGGAAACTTGCCTCGTATCTGCCGGTCTTGGCCTTGGTCGTGGTGGCGACAGGCTGCCCTCGGAATGAATATCTGGTGGAACTGACGCCGCGGGGGAGTGTCATTGAGCGGAAGCTGGTTTTTTATCGCGCAGACGGAGTGAACTCCAATGGCGTGCCTGGCTACCAGGTTTTCCCCCGAGACGAGGTTGCGCTGATTGAAAGGCTTTATCCAGCGGGCGCCACGAAACGGGAAGGCGAGCGGCGGACGGCCACGGGCCAATTCTCAGCCGTCCTGCCGGCAGACGTGGGCGGGGCCGGATCTTACGCGAGCCTCAGCAACAGTCTCGGCACCGGGTCGTTCTATATGGAGCGATTTCGGGGCGGTGATGATCTGGCGGGGCGAACCGAAGCCAGGGCGGCGCGGATGAATCAACTGGTGGATTTGGTTATCGGATGGAGCGCGGAGCGAGTTGGGCGGGGAAGCGCATTACGAGGATTTGCGGAAGTTTTTGGACAAGGATTTCCGGAGGGACATGAAAAACATGAGCTTTTATCTGTGGATGGTTGAGGTCTCGATGGCAGGCAGAAGCGAGCGTCCGGAGGAGTTTGCTGCGCGCTTCGGGCAATATTTGGTCGAGCGCGGATATTTCAGGCTGGAGGATCTGCCGGGCTTGAACGCGGCGTTTTCCACCTCGGATCAGCGCGCGCTGGGAGGCCTGGTTCAACGGTTCATTGCTTCCAAACTGAGAATTCCGCGGCAGATGATCGAGGCCGGGCTGGAGGCCGCGCCGAAGTCGGCGACTCGGGATTGAGTGATAAGCTTGAACGCTAATCGAACCTGTGATGTGCTAGGCGGCATCGAGCGGCATATCACGTTCGGGTTAGCACGATGTGGGTGGCGCGCGGCGTGGCAACGTGTTTGGAGCAAGTGTACCCAAGGTCTAATAGATTAATGCCATCAAAAAGCCGCTCACCGTTGCCGAGCAACACTGGGGAAATGGCAAGGTGTAGTTCATCGATCAGCCGCTCCTTGAGATAGCCTCCGCCATCAGGACAAGGTCAACGTGCTGCTTTGCGACGGTCACGCCCAGTCGATGAAATCCAAAGCCCTGTTCGAGGACCTCACCGATCCCGGACTATCGCTCTGGAATCGAGACCTACCACATCCAGACCGCCTGTAAAATCTCCCTCAGTCGCCTCCCCGAGGGCAGCCGGCTTTTCCCACTCTTGCTCTTTCAGCTCTTCCATTCTCCGCTTCCCAAAATTCCGCGCGTGTGTATGCTTCGTGCGACCCCGCGTTATGACTACGCCAGCCGACCTGATGCCCAAACCGGCAGACGCGACCGCCGTGCCCGCCGCTACCAAACGACTCACCTCGATCGACGCCTATCGCGGCCTGGTCATGTTGCTAATAATGGGCGAGGTGCTTGATTTCTGCCGCGTCGCGCGCGCGATTCCCACCAGCGGCTTTTGGCAGTTCCTCTGCCACCACCAAAGCCACGTGTCCTGGACCGGTTGCGCGTTGCACGACCTGATCCAACCGTCGTTTTCGTTCCTGGTCGGCGTCGCGCTGGTCTTTTCAGTCGCATCCCGTGCCGCCCGCGGCCAGACCATGACGAGGATGGCCGGTCATGCGGCCTGGCGCGCGCTTGCGCTCGTGCTGCTGGGCGTGTTCCTGCGCTCGACGAACCGTCCACAGACGTATTGGACTTTTGAGGATACCCTGAGCCAAATCGGGCTTGGTTATTTCTTCCTGTTCCTGCTGGCGTTCCGTCCGGCGCGCGACCAGTGGATTGCGCTGGCGGTTCTGCTGATTGGCTACTGGGCGGCGTTCGCGTTATACCCGCTGCCGGGACCCGGTTTCGATTATGAAAAAGTCGGCGTGCCGGCCAATTGGCAGTACCTGGCCCACGGCTTCCCGGCGCACTGGAACAAGAACAGCAATTTCGCGTGGGCGTTTGATACCTGGTTCCTCAACTTGTTCCCACGCGAAAAGCCGTTTTTGTTCAATGATGGCGGCTACTCGACGCTGAGTTTCATCCCGACGCTCGGCACGATGATCCTGGGTTTGCTGGCCGGCAATGTTCTGCGGAACGACCGCAAACCGTGGGATAAAGTCAAATGGCTGGGGGTGGCCGGCGTTGGTTTTTTGCTCGGCGGCGCGGCCCTGGGCTGGCTGGGCGTTTGCCCGGTGGTGAAGCGGATTTGGACGCCGAGCTGGACCTTGTTCAGCGGCGGGTGGTGCTTTGTATTGCTGGCGGCCTTTTACGCCGTGATCGATATCTGGAACTATCGCCGCTGGGCGTTCGTGCTGGTCGTGGTTGGCGTGAACTCGATTGCGGCCTACTGCAGCGACCATCTCTTCGATGATTTCATTTACAACAACCTGATCATCCACCTGGGCCGAAAACCGTTTCTCATGTTGGGCAGCGCCTATGAAGGGTTGCTGCACGGCGCCGCCGCCATCACCGTGTCCTGGCTGTTGCTGTATTGGCTGTATCGGCGGAAGATTTTCCTGAAGATTTAGCGGCCGGCGCTTTGGCAGGGTTCACGCAATTAACAAATGCGCGTAACCTCCAAGCCGAGCAATTTCCCGAGCTTTTCCAATTTGTGCGCGAGGTGGCCTACGCCCACGGCGCAATGATGCGCCGGGCCGGCCGCGTTCCAATCATTGACGAACTTCCTTGCGCCAAGGCAAAAGCGGTACCGGCTGTTCGTATTGCCGATCTCCAGAATCGGGCCGGCGACCGATTCGCCTTCGGCCACCACAAGTTTTAATTTTCCCTCCGCCGTTTCGGCGACGGAAAGCAAAGTGACCGGCCCATGCTTCACCGACATTTCAACCGATAAACCGCGGCCGACTTTGCCGTGGTAAACTTTCAGCGGACGCACCTTAGTCTTACCTTGGGCGATCGCGATATGGCCGGGTCCATCATGGCCCATCAAAACGAGGTCGTTGGTAAAATCCATCGCGTAGTACTCGGTGAAGGAGCCGCCTGCGCCGAAGGTGTCCATGATTTTCATGGCCTGGGCGTTTTTGACTTCGTATTCGCCCGCGACCGGAATCCCACAGGCGGTCAAAAGCGAATTACCCAGGATAATCGAGCTGATGGCGTCCTCATTCTCGGCATTGCCGGTGCCCATGTAATAATAAGCGAGGGACCCGAGGTCGTGTTGCTCGACCAGGCGGTCCAGCGCGACGGAAGTTTTCGCGGCGCGTTCGAGCTCGCCCGGAGAGCAATCCGGCTGCACGTCAAAGACTTTTTTAAAATGGGTCACACGCTGCTGGATTGCTTTCGCCGAAACCTCGCGTCGCAACGCGGCGAGTTCGTCCACCTCGAGGATTTCCATGTGCCCGCCAAACGTCGCGCATTGCAGAGTGGTGTCCGAGGCGACGTCCAGCATCCCGCCGTAATAATGGCCCATCAACCCCAGCCGATTGTGAAACATCGTGTGCGCGACGCGCGCCGCTTCGATCCAAGCATCCACTTCATTCCAGCAAATAGGGTCTTGGTGCAGCATCCCGGTGACCTGATGAAAATCAATCCGCGCGCGTTTGAACACGTTGGCGATTTCCGGCAACGGACACGCCCCGCAGGAGGCAAGCCATTCGCCCGTCATCGCGGTGCGTTCGGCCATTTTGTTGAAGCTCGCATAATCGATCGCTGCCGCCGGCGAAAGGTTAAGAACGATGACCGGCACCTTCGCGCGTTGCACCACGGGCAATACGGTCGAGGAAAGCGCATAGGTGGTGACATGCAGAAAGATCAGATCGACGTCGGCCGTGCGAAACTGGTGACCCGCCTCCAGCGCTTTGACCGGGTTATCAATCAAGCCGAGGTTGACGACCTCGACACCCGGTCGCGCGAGTTTCTGCTCGACCACCCGGACGTAGCCTTCGAGTCGGGCCTTCAACCCGTTGAACTGCGGCCAGTAAGTGTCCAAACCAATACCGAAAAGGCCGATGCGACAGATTCTCTTTTGCATAGAGACAGCCGGATTACCCGTCAGCTCGGTCAACGGATGACCTTTGTTGGCGCAAGACACTCAAGCTTTTTGTGGTATTCATTTTTGATTCGGATAGATGGCCTGTCGCACCCAGAGTAGATCCAGATCTTCAGGGGCGGTGCCGGGCGCCCCGCCTTGATTAAAACCCGTCAAGACGTGGGTTTTGCCTTCGACCCACTTATGGAATGAGGCGTGGCCGTCGGCAAAGGAAAAATCGCCGCCATTGCCGTGGCGGCTGGCACACCAGTTCCCCCATTGAATCCTGGGAGTGGTGCCTGTGGCATCTTCGTGTTGGGCGAAGTAACCGTCATCGACGCTGCACTGGGCCGGAACGGGATCGTCGGCTTCATCTACAAAGAAAAGGGCATCCGATGTGCCGGGGGTCCTGATTTGAGAGAATTTCGTGTATTCAGCATAATCGGGATGAATAAATGACGCCGCAGCGGCTCCATTATTTCCCATCATGCACGACAGAGAATAGCTTCGCACCCGTGCGCCTACACTGAGGCCGGCTACAATCGCCGGCACTCCATCGGCCGGACAATGGTAGATACCCACCGAGGTGTTGTAGGGGAAGAGCACCGCCGCGCGAATGTTAGCCAGATTGGTCACGCCGTTTGCGCCGGCAACACCGCTCACATCTCCCGCCACCCAGCCAGCCGTCGATTGCGGAATGTTGGGGATGATGGCGTCATTGAAATCCGCAGCGTAAACTGCCGCCGCCAACGTAAGCTGTTTGAGATTGTTCAGACAAGCCGTGCCCTGCGCCTTCTGCTTGGATTTGGATAAAGCCGGCAATAACATCGCTGCGAGGATGGCGATGATCGCGATCACCACCAGCAGCTCAATCAGGGTAAAAGCCCTGTCGCGCACACCACAGTTTCGCTCACCCACCCCCGAAGCTCTCAACGGTTTCATTTTAGCTCTCCGATTCAATGGCGACCCGGTCCCCTTATAACGTTGCTCGTGGTCAGCACGGGGTAGCGGATACTCGGCGTGCCGCCGCTGCCCGTCAAGATCAAGTTGACACCCGAGCCCATGGGCTATGGTCGAGTCAGAACTCTGGTAGCCATTTTGGTTTAGAGACAGTTACGAGGCTGAGCGCTTTTTTTCCGCCCTGAGCGGACATGAAATCGTAAAAGCCGCTCATGCTGGCCCGGCGTCGATCCCTGCAGTGCCTAAT
>DASYXT010000064.1:0-31960 GCA_035934555.1 Verrucomicrobiia bacterium
AAAATCCCCCACCACTACAGGCCGACCAACTCCAAACACCCCTTTTCAGTTCAGGATAAAATCGGAACTTTCCCCGCCCCCTCTCAGCCGAGCGTGAGACAAGGGCTCCTCCGCTTCAGCGATTTCCCCGACGCGGAACAAAAAGACGTTGCAACCCACTGAGTTGCTCCCGGTCGGCTGGCACGAAATTCGCTTTCTTCTCCCTGCTAACGCGGCATTGCTAACAAATCAGCGCCCTATGAGCCAACCTCGTCCAACCACGCCAATCGCCAACTCGGCTGCGCCGAAATCTGCCGGGCCACGCGTTCGACTGCTTTTTGCCGAAGACCATCCTGTTGTACGTAAAGGCATTCTGGCGTTCCTGGAGTCCCAGCCAACGCTTGAAATCGTCGGCGAGGCAAAGGACGGAAAAGAAGCGCTGCGCAAGGCGCACGAATTGTCCCCCGACCTGCTGTTGATGGACATGGACATGCCCCAACTTAATGGGCTGGCGGTGACGGAGATTCTTCATAAAGAGTTGCCGAAGATAAAGGTGCTGCTCCTGTCGGGTCATTCCGGTGCGCGCTTCGTCCTTCGCATTTTGCAGGCGGGTGCACGCGGTTACCTTCTAAAAGAGGCCTCAGCTCAGGACATGGTCAACGCCATCCAGGTCGTCGCCGCTGGTGGGACTTGCTTCGGACCTGAGTTTGCCCAGGTCGCTTTGACTCAACTGGTCCGAAAAAATACAAATCCGGAGGCAGCGGACGAATTGACCGAGCGCGAGCGGGAGGTGCTGGTTCTCATCGCCGATGGCCTGTACAACAAGGAAATTGCCGACCGCCTCGGGGTCAGCACACGCACCGTCGAAACCCATCGGGAAAACCTGATGAACAAGCTGAAGATTCATAGCACCGCCGGGCTGATTCGCTTTGCGGTCGCTAACGGCCTGGTGCTGCTGCCCGAAATGCCGCCGGCTTAAGCGCGGCGCGCGGACTTTTAGTCCGCAGCAACGCCCGAACTCTCAAGCGGCTACCACTTCACCAGGTCGCCTTTCAGTAAGACTGTTGCTCCTGACCAAAATCGGCCTTCCGAGCCATTTCTCTTGAAACATCCCACCGCACGTGCTTCCTGTAGCACATGCGTTTTTGGGCAAACCACACCTATCTTGTAGCGGGCGGATTATTGCTTCATTGTCTCAATATGGCGGCGCAGACTTCAACGGATTCGTTTCGGGTCTATATCGGCACTTACACAGGGCCGAAGAGCCAAGGCATTTACACGGCTCTTTTTGACCCTGCTACGGGAAAGCTGGGCCAACCGGAGCTGGCCGCCGCGGTCCAGAACCCCACGTTTTTAGCGCTCCACCCCAATCATCGATACCTTTACGCGATCGGCGAATTGGAACATTTCGAAGGCCAGCATGCCGGGGCTGTCAGTGCCTTTCGCATCGAGCCAGGCAGCGGCAAATTGGCCCTGCTCAATCAGCAACCCTCGGGCGGGACCGGCCCTTGTCATTTGTCGGTGGACCATACCGGCGCGTGCGTGTTGGTCGCCAACTATACGGGTGGCAGCGTCGCGGCGCTCCCCATCGACGCTGATGGAAAGCTTGGCAAAGTCTCAGTTTCCCTCCAACACCACGGTTCGAGCGTCAATCCTGACCGGCAGGCCGGGCCCCACGCGCATCAGATCCTCCCGGACCCAGCCAACCGCTTCGCCCTTGGCTGCGATCTCGGTCTGGACAAAGTTTTCGTTTATCGACTCGACCCGGCGCAGGCTCGGTTGACCCCAAACGCCCCCCCATTTTTTTCTGTCACGCCTGGGTCGGGTCCGCGGCACATCACATTTGCCGGCAGCGGACGCGTCGCTTACCTGATCAACGAAATGGGCTCCTCCCTCAAGGTGCTCGATTATGATGCGAACGCGGGTGTGCTGAGCGAAATTCAAACCATCTCGACGCTGCCAAAGGATTTCAAGGGGCAAAACATTGCTGCTGAGGTGCAGGTGCATCCGTCGGGCAGCTTTGTCTATGCGTCCAATCGGGGGCACGACAGCATTGCGGTGTTCGCGGCGGACAGCGCGAGCGGACGCCTGAAGTTGCTCGAACACGTCTCGTGCGGAGGCAAGACACCGCGGCATTTTACTTTCGATCCCACCGGCCACTGGCTGCTGGTGGAAAATCAGGACTCGAACGACATCGTCGTTTTCCGTGCAGACGCTCAGAGCGGTCATCTCGAACCGACCGGCGAACGCGTGCAACTGGGTGCGCCGGTGTGTCTGATCTTTCTCCCCAACCCGTCCTGATTCTGGACGTTTCCCCAAAAGCGCCAGAGGGCTGGCGCAGTCCAAAAGCTGGCGCACCTATCCACCGCCCCTGCCTCGCGAAGCGTCTTGGACTGCGCCAGCCCTCTGGCGCTTTTCTTCGGGAGAGGACCATCCTACTGCCCTGCGGAGCCAGCGAGCCGGAGGGCATCCCGTTCACTGTTTGCTTCGGCATTTAACAGAATAAAAATCTGAGATACAACACATTACAGATCTGCGCTGATCCTCCGGGGCTGGCACACTGATAGCTGGCAAAGCCCTGTGATTCGCCGCCCGCTGAAATCACTCCGCTCGCTGAACCCCGATGCCGGTCCGCTTCAAACGGTCCGCAGCCGCCGCATCATCCATTACGCGACGTTCCTGCTTCTGTTCCTGGCTCTGGGAACGTGCGCTGTCCACGCCCAACTCGTTCGACTCCTGGTCAAACCGAAACCCGCTTTCGCCCTGGCCGACTGGAAGAGCCGGCTCAACGCGCAAACACCAGTCCTCGCCAGGAAATTGCCCGGCTTGCCCCTCCAATTTATCCAAGTCCCCGGAGACCACGCCGAGGCTGTGCTCGCGCAATTACGCCAGGACCCCTCTGTCGAGTATGCCGAACGCGATGGCCTCGCCCGGGCCGCGTTCGTCCCCGCCGACACGACCCTCACCGGCACCGAATGGCACTTGGCGAAAATTCAGGCCCCGCAGGCCTGGACCATCACCGCCGGCCGGACCAACACCATCGTGGCGGTGCTGGATTCGGGTATCGATGCTGCCCACCCGGACCTCGCCAGCCGCGTGTTGCCCGGATTTAATTTTGTTTCCGGCGACACAGACACCGCCGATGATTTCGGCCATGGCACCGCCGTCGCGGGCGTGGTGGTCGCCGCGGGCAACAACAGCCTCGGCATTCTGGGCGTGTCGCGGGGTTGCCTGGTGATGCCCGTCAAGGTCGTTGATGCAACTGGCTATGCTTATTATTCCGCGGTAGCACAAGGTATTCACTACGCGGTCGATAACGGCGCGCGCGTGATTAACATCAGCATCGCCGGCAACGATGCCTCCCTCACGTTGCAGGAAGCGGTGGATTACGCCTCCAGCAATAACGTTCTTGTTGTCGCTGCCGCGGGAAATAATGGCAACAATCTGCCGCAATACCCTGCCGCTTGCTCCGGGGTACTGGCTATTTCCGCCACTGAAACCAATGATACGCTGGCGCCTTTTTCCTCGTCCGGCTCTTTCATCGCGTTGGCGGCGCCCGGAGACAACATCTGGACTACCCAGGCTTCGGCGACCGCTCCGTACGGAGCTTGGCGCGGGACCTCCTTCTCCAGTCCAATCGTCGCCGGTACCGCGGCACTGGCCCTTTCGGTGAACCCACTGCTGTCCAGCACACAATTAGTCGCTCTCCTGGAACAAAACGCCGATGACCTCGGCGCGCCCGGGTTCGATGAGTCGTTCGGCTACGGTCGCGTCAACGCCTCGCGCGCAGTAACAGCCGCCGCCGCTTTACGTTCCAAGCCACCAGCACCGCCGCAGTTCGTTCAAGTCACCGGTCTTCGTTGCGCGAATCTATTCCAGACCAGTCGGATTCGGGAGCACTGAACATGATGATCGAAAATGTGCAAGCGCAGGGTGTTTGCCCCGATTGCGGGTTGAGGGTCTCTGTTCTAACGCAGATTCCCGGCCAGAACGAATGCCCAAAGTGTGGAAGGAAGTTCGTCCCTGCGCCCACGAGCGTTGGCGCGGCCAGCTCTGTACCTGGTTCAGATCCCGAGCCGGAGCAGACCCGTCCCAAGTCTTCCCGCAGTACCAAGGATATCGATTGGACCCAAACCCGACTCGCCCCGGCTCGCCGGAAGACCCCGATGGCTTGGCCCGCCGCCCTGGGCGTCACCGGTGTGGCGTTGATCTTTGCTTTACTCCTGCTGCTCCGTTCCCGACCAGGCAGCGCCAAGGCTTCAGCTTTGTCCGGACCCGACGCCTCGGCTTTGCCCGTGCCCTCGCCGGTCCCCGCAGCCCAGCCAGCCAGCCCCTCACAGCACGGCATCCCGAGCTTCCCCACTCCGCCTGCCTCACTCCCCGCGGCGCGGGTGAAACGCGCCAAGTCACTTAACGATTTTAGGTTTGGCGAGTTTGTCGTGAGTCCAAGGCGGCCCGGCGACGATTTCATGGCCATCTCTGGGGACATCGAGAATGTATCAGATAACTTGCACCGCCATGTGCGGATAGAACTCGATTTGCTCGACGCTCAAGGGCTAAAGATCGCCGGCATGAATGACGTAGTGACCGAGCTTGCTCCCCACACAACCTGGCATGTCATCCTGCGCACCACCAATCCGCGCTCCGCCGCTGTGCGTTTGGCCGGAATTCGGGAAGAGCCGTGAATTTCCCGCGAGTCCATAACCCCTAAATGCCCTGGAACGCGTGGCCGCTGGCGCGGCCGTCCTCAGCTACTTAAATCAGTACGGTGTGGTGGTGGCCAGTACCCATGACCCCGAGTTGAACAGACTGTTGGCAGCCACTTTCGATTCCTACCATTTTTCCGAGGTGCTCGACGGCAACCAGGCCCGTTTTGATTATCAACTCCGAAAAGGCCCCTGTACAAAACGCAATGCCATCCGGCTCCTGGCGCTGGCGGGCTACCCCCTCGAGATCGTTGCTCAGGCCGAACGCCTCAGCGCCGGGGAGTGACACGTCAGTAATGAAGGGGGACTTTGATGTCGCTTTCGAGTTCGGTGAGCGAGTTTAACCCTCCGCCCAGTATTCCCATTTCAAGTTCGGAAAGAGATTGTCCTGGTCGGCGATCTGTTTGAGCCAATCCCCCTCAATCTGGCCGTTCAGCAGTTGTTCGTAAATCCGGGTGAAGCGCAGCAGATGTGCCGTGACGCGCCGGCGCGCGTATCCTGGGCTGGTGCCAGTGCGCAAAATAAACGGCCAATCACTCGCCTGGGCCAGCAGCAGCTCGCGTCCGGCCTGGCGCAACGCGTTTGAAATCGCCCCGGCTGCTCCGCCGTCACCGGACCCAGCCGCGACCCTGCCGCTGTGCCCGAACCGCCGCGTCAGTTCACTCATTCGCTCCTCGGCCACACGCAAGTGCGGCACAATCCACGTGTTAGTCTCATTGAGCCAAACTCGCCAATAGCCCTCTTCACCCCAACTTGAGGGGGCCGGCGTCGCAACCTGGTGTGTCGGGTAGGCTCGTAGGTAATCGGAAGGAGTGACGAGCGCCAGACGGTCTGGTCCGTTGCAGGCACCACGGACAAACCTGTCCAGAAACTCCGGTCCTTCATACCACCAATGCCCGAACAGCTCGGCATCATAAGGCGCCACAATCAGCGGCTCCCGCGCAAGAATGGCCTGGGCCTGCTGCAATTGCTCGACACGCGAGCGGAGAAAATGAGCGGCATGCTCCGCGGCCGCCTGCAGCGCCGGCTGGCGTTCATAGGCGGTCCTGGCGCCGCCTTGTCCGGTAATGCGGTAATATTTCAGTCCCGTAAAGCTGCGCTGCTGGGCGCCCGCCAGGTACGGCTTGAGATAATCCCAATCGAGGTCGAAACCGATATCGCGGTAGAAGTCCCGGTACCGCGGGTCGCCCGGATAACCTTCCTCGCGGCTCCAGACCTGCTTGGCCGACGCTAAATCGCGGCCGAACGCCGCCAGCCCATGACGCGTGAGCACCGGGGCAAAGATACCGTAGCGCGGACGAGGCTGCGCCTGCAGTAACCCATGCGTATCAACGATAAACCAACGCAGCCCCGCCTCTTTGAGCACCGGTTCGAGTTCTTCCGTGTAGGCGCACTCGGGTAGCCAGATGCCCCGCGGCGGGCGACCGAAACATTCGGCGTAATCATCACAACCCCCGAGAACCTGGGCACGCAGCGACGGCCGATGCGCAGCCAGCAACGGCAGTAAGGCGTGCGTCGCGGCGCTGGTGATGATCTCGATTTGCCCACGGTCCTGTGCCGAGCGGAATGCGGCGACGATATTGCCGTCGAATGAGCAGTAGAGCTCACGCGATTCGTGCAGACGTTGGCGATAGAACAGCGCTAGCTCCTGCATGGGCTTTTCCCACAGCGTGCGCAGGGTCTCCTTCTCGGCAAGGTCGATAAGCTCAGCCAAGTGGCGCTGGTAACGGCTCTGCAGCAGCGGGTCCCGCAGCATCGCGCACAACACCGGCGTCAGACCCAACGTCAGCCGTACCGGGAGGCCGTCCTTGTGCCAATTTCCCAGCAACTGCAGCAACGGCAGATACGTTTCGGTGATGGCTTCGAAAAGCCAGCTCTCCTCGAGGAACCGCTCGTGCTCGGGGTGCCGCACAAAAGGCAGGTGCGCGTGCAGCACCAACGCCAAAGAGCCTTGCATAATCACTCTCGCCAAAAAAACCCTCGGCGCGCGGACTTTAGTCCGCAGCACTACCCGATTACCGGACCCGCCCGATTCGTAGGTCTTCGGTGACTTCGCATTCCTGCGGACTAAGCTTGCCGCTCCACTCCCGGTCAACTGATGTGCTCGACAATAGGCGTTTTCAACCCCACGTCCTGCGGATGGGCTCCCACCTCACCCGCGTAGCTTGTGCCGCGAAAGAACTCCAACGTCGCCGAGCGCGTATCTCCGTCGGGCGCGATGGCTTCAATCGGCAGCTCATAGTGCCCATCCGGCAGCGCAAAGCGATAACTGAAGGTCCCATCCGGCCGCAACCGAATCGGGCGCCCGCCAATCGTCACCTGCGCATCCGGTTGTGTCGCCCCATAAATCACCAACTCGGCATTTACATTCAACCAGAATCCCGGGGTGACCGCCTGTTCGCCTGAGGGTAAACTGGATATCTCTCTCACCTCCGAAATGCTGGAAATCCCCAATTGCGCCGCCGCTTGCGACGAAAGCGCGCCCGGCAATTCCCGTCGCTGCTCGCCCCGCAGCACTTCCAGGATCTCTTCGGAATTAAGCCAACGCTGGCGCAGGACAGTCCACCCGATCAATTCCGCCAAAGCACGCTCCTGCCCCGAGGTCCACTCCGGGACGGTGACTCCTTTAGCTGGAGCCCGGGTCGGGCGCTCAATCTGCCGCGCAATCGCAGAAACATCGGGACCTGTGGGGAGCTCCGAAGTTAAGGGCGCTGGTGTGTCGTCCCGCGCCGCCGGTCCACTGCCAGGATGTGTCGCCTCAACTCGCCAGGCCGCCTGCGCGGACGCGGTAGCCGGCGCGTGTTGCTCCGCGGCTCCATTCGTTCTGGCAGGGGCTTCCTCGGTAATGGTCGCAAATCGCACGCTGGCTTCCGTGGCGCTCGGCTCGCCGGCTCCGGTCACTGGTCCGCCCAGTGCCAATGCGTGCCACTGGTCGTGAACCTCATAAAACCCCAATTCCGCAAGATAAGGTAGCCCGGCCTGCTCGACATGGATGAACCAGTGGCGAGAACCCGGATGCACCTGCACTTCAGCGACGCAGTCGGCCCGCGACTCCCGATACACCCGCACAGCCAGCGGTTGGTGCGCCCCCAGGCCAGTGCACTGCCTTTGCTGCTCCGCCGTCGGGTCCCAGTGCACATCAAAGCAGTGGGGGTCGCGCGGGGTCAACCACAGCCGGCCCGTCCCGTATCCCTCAGGTAGTTCTCCCTCACCCTGCCCCATCGCCGTGACCACGGGCGGGCCAACCTCGAATTTTTGACCTGGGCCACGCGCGGCTACCGCTGTCGGCTCATCTCCTTCCCACAAAATCGACGGAACGTTTAAGCCTAATCTCTTTGCGTCATTCTCGGGGTCTAATTGGGCGTTTGAAGGCGCAACTGTCTCGTCTTTGCGAGTGGGCTGGGTTATCTCCGACAACACTTCGGGGCGGCGCCTGCCGGGTCGTGCGCGCGGTTTCTTGGGCTTCATAATCCGCAAAGACTTGCCTCGTGGGATTCCATCGCGATAGGACCCACCATAGAGCGCTGGTAGTCCCTCTGCAACGCGAAATTATTCCGTTTTGCCCCGCCACGCGCCGTGATATTGTCTTACAGAAGCAACCTTACCATGAGCACCAGTCCGTCTCATCCCCCGTTGCCGGCCCTCGCCGGTTTGTGTTCCCTGCGGCAGGCGATGGCCACTGGCTTGTCGGTCGAGCAATGTGTCCGCCGCCTCAAGCGCTACCATTACGCCTTCAAGCGGCTGCACCAGATCTTCACCGCGCGGATAACCGCCGAGCCGCTCTACGAATTAAAGATGGGCTTCAGTTTCCATGCGCATTTGAGCGCCGAACACGCCACCGCCTTGCGCAAGCGCGTCGGGGAAGTCCGCGAGCCGCCCCTGGGCCTCGAAGCTGTCCCGGATCCGAACCTCGAGATTTTCTTCGACGAGATTCTCGCCGCGCCAACGACTGAGGAATTGGTTGCCGGCTTATATGAAAAAGCGGTGCCGACGCTGAAATCCGCCCTGGAAGAGCACGTGCGCGACACCAACCTCCTGGCCGATCAACCTTCGGTCCGCCTCTGCCGCTTCGCCCTGCTCGAACTGCACGACATGTTCGAGTTCGGCAGCCAAACCATCGCCGCGCTGGTCACCGCCGATAAACGCGCGTTGATGCAGCCCTGGTTGAACCTTCTGGACGACTGCCTCGCTGCGGCAGGCGGATTATCCGGCACGCAGCCATTGCCAAAAGCTCAAGCCATCGAGCGCCGGCATTCCCGAACACGCTACGAGTTTGATCCGGTTCCGCGGCGGGACGCGCGCTTTCCCGATCCCTACAACATGGGCGTCAACGCCGAGGTGTTCCTTTACGACCCCAAATACCCACCCGAGCCCAAGACGCTAATGATGTTCTACAAGCGGCTGCGCGAGGTGGACGTGCCCGAGATGATGGCTAGCATCATTGCCCAAACCCCCGACAAGCCCTGGGGCTATTATGCCGACATGACCCGCCAGCTCTGGGACGAAGCGCGGCACGCCATGATGGGCGAGGTCGGCTTTGCCAACCTTGGCATTGATTGGCCCAGCAAAGTCATGATCAATTTTACCTGGTCCCTCGCCCTCAACACCCAGCTCAAACCCATCGAGCGCCACGCCGTGCTCTACTTCATCGAGCAAGGCCTCATGCCCAAAAATGGCAAGCGCTTCGAGTGGGAAGTCGGCCAGGCCTCCCACAACCCCCTCGCTGCGGTGTTCCAGGATTACGACTGGGCCGACGAGGTGCTCCACGCCCGCATCGGCCGTGATTGGTACCTCAAGGAATTCAAAGATGCGCAGCAGGCGGTGCGCTATGGCGACGAATGCTGGTCGCGCGTGTTAATGAACTGGGAAAACTGGCGCCAACAGGGTCTCACCCAGCACCGGAACTGGTGGCCGGACCTCTACCGTGAGGCCTGCCGCCATTGGGGGACCCAGCCCGCGCCTGAAGTGCTGGCCTATGACACCACTTACCAAAGCGTCCGCGCCGACCTCAAAGCCCTGACCGGCTCGGCTTAGCGCTCGACGCGAACTCCGCGCTCCGCAGCCGAATGCGCAGAATCTCGCTCCGCCGCCACAGTCGCATGCGCGGGCCCCACGTGCCGGTGCCGCGGCACACAATCACCGGCATCCCGTTTTGTTCGTACCGGCCGCTTACCAATGGATAGCGCAACCCGACGAAATAGTTGAACGGCCAAAGCTGGCCGTTATGCGTGTGCCCGCTGAGCATCAGGCCGGCCCCGCCGGCCGCCGCTTGCTCGGCTTCCCACGGCGAGTGCGACAGTAAAATCGTGCCGCCCGGCGGACGATTCGCCAGCGCCAGCTCCGTCGCGTGGTCGCGCTGTCCGGCTTGCGCTCGAGCCGTCAAATCATCCACACCGGCTAGCACCAGCCCGGGCGCCACCTGTGCGCTGCGGTCCCGCAACACCCGGAACCCGGATTCCTCGAACAGCCGGATCGAGCGGTCCACCCCCGCATAATATTCGTGGTTCCCCGTTACGGCCCAAACCCCCAGCGGCGCCTGCATCTGCTTCAGCGCGTCGCGCAGCGGTTCGACCCGGCCCACGTTGCCATCGACCAGGTCCCCCACAATCACCAGCAGATCGGGTTTCAGCCGCTGCAACCGCAGGACCAACCCGTGCAGCCAGCGTCGCCCAAGCAGATTCCCCAGGTGAAGGTCCGAAACCGCCACCAGTACCTTGCCATCGTGCGCTGCCGGCAAGCCCGGCAACCGCACTTCATATTCGCTCAACGCCGGCGGCCGCAGCGCCTGCGCCCACGCCACGAGGCAAAGTACTCCGGCCGTCACGACTGCCCCGCCGCGAATGCTTGGAGCGTATCGCGGCAGGAGCCAGCCCCCCAGCGTAACCACATCAGCCAGCAACAGGCACCAGAATAGCAGGAACAAGACCCCGATCCAGTTTGCTGCCAGGTATTCCAGCGGCCAGCTCCATTTCTGCCAACCTACCGCATCCAGGCTCCGCGCGACCACATAACTGACCCACAGCCCTGCGGCGACAAGCGCCAAGGCTGTTGTCGAAATGTGTGCTGATACCCACGGGATCGTGCTCAGGCGCCAAAACACATACGCGTGCATGGCTCCCCACAGCCCCAGAAGCGTGCTGAGAAAAACCGCCATTCTGCAACCAGTCTATATCAGGATCCGTTGGTTTCAAACCGGGCTGGTTGCATCGGAGTGGTTGTTTCCTGGCACCCATTCATGAACGGGCGTGCGGGAAGCGCAACGGGGGAAAGAAGTGCGTGGGAACAAACCTGCGGTTCGCAAAAACTGCGCTCCGCTTGCCTTCACCCGCCGGATGCGATAAGGTCCGCAGCCGTTTTAATGCTCAATAACCATTACTCGCTACTCAATTCTCAATGATGTTCTCTTGAGGCTGCACTTCGCCTCACACCTCCATGCCTGATTCTTACCTGCAAAATCTGTTCGCGGACCGAATTGGGGGCGCCCAATACGGAAAGTCCCATGCCATTTATAAGTTCGAGAAGATCAAGCGCGCCAAACGCGCCGCGATGGCCAGTCGTCCGGGGACGGAAATCATCGACATGGGGGTCGGCGAGCCTGACGCCATGGCCTTCCCAGAAGTGGTCAGCAAACTCTGCGAGGAAGCGCGCAAGCCCGAGAACCGCGGATATGCTGACAATGGCGACGCGGTGCTCAAAGCGGCCGCCGCCCGCTACATGCAGCGGGTTTGTGGAGTGAACGGTATCGATCCGGAAACGGAGGTTTTGCACTCGATTGGCAGCAAGGCGGCGCTGTCGCTCTTGCCGGCGGCATTCATCAATCCCGGCGATTATGTCCTGATGACCACACCGGGGTATCCGGTCTTCGGCACGCATGCTAAATATTACGGCGGCCAGGTGCATAACCTTCCCCTCACCGAAGCCAACCGGTTCCTGCCGGACATTGACTCGATTCCCGCCGGCGTCTTGGCACACGCTAAGGTGCTGGTGCTCAATTATCCTAATAACCCGACTGGTGCGAGCGCGACGCCGGAGTTTTTTGCGCGTGTGGTCGCTTTTGCGCAGGAGCATCGGCTGGTGGTCATTCACGATGCCGCTTATGCGGCCCTGGTGTTCGAAGGCAAGCCGTTGAGCTTCCTATCGACGCCGGGGGCAAAAGAGGTCGGGCTGGAACTACACTCGGCCAGCAAGACCTTTAACATGACGGGTTGGCGTTGTGGCTTCGTGGCGGGCAACGCTTTGCTCGTCCGAGCGTACGGTGACATCAAGGATAACTCTGACTCGGGCCAATTCCTGGCCGTTCAACACGCCGCCGCGTACGGGTTCGAGCATCCGGAAATCACCGAACAAATTGCGGCGAAATATTCCCGGCGCATGTCGGCGCTGGTTGAAGTGTTGAAGCGGGCTGGGTTCGCGGCGCGCAAGCCCCAAGGCTCGTTCTTCCTGTACATCAAGGCGCCGCGCGCGGCTCGCGTGCGCGGCGGCAAGCGTCTCGAGTTTGGAACCGCCGAGGAGGTCTCGCAATGGCTCATCACCGAGAAGCTTATCTCGACGGTGCCCTGGGACGATGCTGGAGCTTACCTGCGTTTCAGCGTGACGTTCGTCGCAAAAGACCCCACCGACGAAGCGCGCATTCTGAACGAAGTTGCCGCGCGCCTCGGTGATGTGGAGTTCGAGTTTTAAGAGCGGCGGTTTTCCGACAGCCAATGACCTGGTTTGCCATTTTGATTTTAGCTTTAATCCTGCTGAAATGGGGCGCCCAACTCTCGCTGGAACAGTTGAACCGCCGGCATGTGTTGGCCCATTCAGCCGCCGTGCCGGAGGCGTTTAGCGCGATTATCGACGCACTCGCTTATGACAAATCCGTGCAATATACGTTGGCCAAGGGCCGGCTGCGCCAGGCCGATTTGACTTACAGCACCGGGGTGTTGCTGGCGGTGCTGTACAGCGGTGTGTTGGGCTGGGCGCATCAGATGTGCACGGCGGCCTGGGGTGCCTCCATTTGGCCGATGGCGGTTTTTATTTTTCTGGTTGGCCTCGCGCTCTCGCTCACAAGCCTGCCGCTGGATTGGTATGCGCAATTCCGCCTCGAGCAGCGATTCGGTTTCAACACCACCTCACAAAAAGTGTGGTGGCTGGACCGGCTGAAGGGCCTGTTGCTCGCGGCGTTGTTGGGCTATCCGCTGCTGGTGCTGATCCTGAAGCTGGGAAAATGGATGGGCAGCGCGTGGTGGTTTTGGGCCTGGCTCGCGCTGCTGGTTTTTCAACTGCTGCTGGCGGTTTTGGCGCCGGTGCTCATTCTCCCGCTGTTCAACAAATTCACCCCCTTGCCCGAAGGCAGCCTGCGTCAACGCCTGCTGGACCTGGCGGAGCGCACGCGCTTCCGGGCCCAAAGCATACAGGTGATGGACGGCAGCAAACGCTCGCGCCACTCGAACGCATTTTTCACCGGGTTTGGCCGCTTCCGTCGCATCGTCCTGTTCGACACTTTAATCGAGCAACTCGCCGAGCCCGAACTGGAAGCGGTACTGGCGCATGAAATCGGCCATTACAAGCGGCGCCATATTCCCAAGATGCTAGTGGCCTCCGCCCTCGGGTCCTTGCTGGGCTTTTGGCTACTAGGCTGGTTATCGCGCCAGGCCTGGTTCTGCGGCAGCTTCTCCTTGCCGCCCGACAGCCTCGCGGGGGCGCTGCTGCTCTTTGGACTCCTTTCCGGGTTGGCGACGTTCTGGTTCTCGCCGCTGGCCCATTGGTGGTCGCGCCGCTACGAATATCAGGCCGACGCCTTCGCCGCCAGCGTCATGCGCGAAACCCGGTCCCTGGCTGGCGCGTTGCGCAAGCTCAATCAAAAAAACCTCAGCAACCTCACCCCGCACCCGCTTTACAGCGGGTTCTATTATTCGCATCCGACCTTGCTGGAGCGGGAGCGAGCCTTGACCGCGGCTGAGCCGGTGTGAGGACCTGAGCCTCGCCAGGCGTGAGCCGCGCGCACCGTTTGGCCGCGGGGAAATGACGGCATGCGCTGCGCCGCGAGATGTTTATTGCACTACTGGAGGACTAGGCGGCGCGTTCTCGCGCGCTCTGCGTATGGGAGCGCTCAGCTTTACCTGCGGCTCGGTATCCCGCCCGCTTCATGGGCGCGTGAGCCCCGCGGGGTTTTTCCTCGCTCTGCGCCACTGATGCGCGATAGGCCTCAATGATCTCGTCGTACCGCAGCATGATCGCCTCAACATCCTGCTCCAGCGAATAGCCGAGGGTGACCCGTCCGGTGGTGATGGCCCACTCGATGGCGTTCTGGCCGAATTGCTCGACCGAACAGTGCTCGAGCACTTTCAGCAGATAGTTCTTCATCATGCCCATTTGCGACGTCCTGGACAAAGTTAAGGTTTTACGAGGGCAAAGATGATGGTGCTTGGCGCCAAAGGCAAGTCGGAGTTATTTGCTCGAGGCTTCTATTAAGAAAGATGACACGAATTACGAATTCGGAACCGCAGTGCTTTTGCAGGCTTAGCAAGTAGTTTTGGCCCGGTGGCTTTGGGAGCAAACGGCCTGGGATGCGTATCAAAGAGTAAAGGGTTGAGGGTTGGGTGTTGACGGACCGATGGCGGGAAACCGGACAACCAAGGGCTTGACCCAATTCTCAAAACGTGCGAAGGGACCTTCGAGTTATGAAGAAGTGCACCTGGTGCGGCAAGGAGTACCCGGACCAGGTTGAAGTGTGTTTGATCGACCAGCACCCCCTGGCATCGAGCGAACCAGGAACCAAACCTGCAACAGCACATCCCGCCTCGACATCCCTTTCTGCGGGGTGGCTGCCCAGGCCACGGGGGATCCGATGCACTGACCTGCCAGCTCCTGCGCTCATTCACCTCGATGAGTTGGAAAACGCGTTTGCGTTCGAGGAAGGTTTCTCGCGGCCCGACTGGCGTCGCATTCGTGCTGCCATTGACCTGGCGGTGACCTCGGACCAGGTTTCGGAGGCATGGACCGAAGCGGCGTCCCAATGGTGCCAGAGATTGGTGGCAGATCTGGGCGGCCAATATAGCGCCCGCCGGTCGGATGAGTTCCTACTGGTTTCTGCGCTGGAACTGGCCGGCGTCGATGGGTTCTTGCGGTTTGCTGAAGAGAGCCTGGCAGGGATTTCCGCCGCACTGGGAGAAGCGGCCTGGAAACCGAAGTATGGCAAGCACGTGGTGCTGCTTTTCGCCGAGCTGGACGATTACTATCAGTACGTTTCTTTGTATTACCGCGAGGGTGCGCATCCGGCCAGCGGCGGCTGCCTCATTCACAAAGACTACGTCCACATTGCGATGCCTTATGGGGACGGCCGGTCTATTCGAAGAACGCTCATCCATGAATTGGTGCACAATTGCGTGGTGCATCTGCGCCTGCCGCTGTGGTTGAATGAGGGTTTGGCCACCACGTTTGAACGCGCAGCCGTTCAGCATCCGGAACCATTGCTCGACGAGGACCTCAGAGATAAGCACCTCGCTTTTTGGAATCCGGATACCATCCAGAAGTTCTGGGCGGGCGCGTCGTTTGGAGAACCGGGCGAACCCAATCGCCTCAGTTACAGTCTGGCTGAAATTTTGGTGGGCTTGTTGCGCAGTGACTACTCCGGTTTTGCGGGCTTTGTGTGTCAGGCCGACCCCCGGGATGCGGGACAATCCGCGGCTGTCGATATGCTTAATGCGGATTTGGGACAGGTGGCCGGCACATTTCTAGGCCCTGGCGTCTGGCGGCCCAATCGCAAAGCCATTCTTGAGCTGTGGAAGCGCCGTCGTGAGTCTCAACAAGATCCACCGAAGAATGCCTAATACCTACCAAGCTGCGGTGTCAATGAGGCGGTCTAGCGCCCCGCTTAAAACGCCTCAGCCTTCTGTCTGCGGGAGGCTGGGACGGCACCGGGACGGATGCCAAATCCAAATCCATCGGTTTTACCGACCTTGGGACGATGGGACGCTTGTACACCCCCAAAGCCCACTTCCCCACCATTCCACCATTCCATTACAACTACTGCTATCTATACCCGCCTACACCGATCTACACTTGCTTAACGGCTCCTTCATCCAGCCAGGTCGCGGCAGGCCGATCTGGCTCACGTCCAAATCTGCCGGTCCAGCGAACGATATTGGATGGCCTCGGAGATGTGATCGGGGGTGATGCATTCCGCGCCTTCCAGGTCGGCGATGGTGCGCGCCACCTTCAGCACCCGATCATACGCCCGCGCGCTCAGGTTCAGGTCGGCCATGGCGAACTTGATCAATTCAAGCGTTGGTTCGTTGAGCGCGCAGTGCTCTTTAAGTTCTTTGCTGCCCATCCGCGCGTTGCAGGTGATCCGCGGTTTGTTGCGGAAGCGCTCCTGCTGGCGACGCCGTGCGGCGATAACACGCGCGCGAATCTGCGCGGAAGCTTCGCCCGTGCGTTCGCTGGTGATTTCCTGAAACTTGACCGCGGGCACTTCAATATGCAGGTCGATGCGGTCCAGCAGTGGCCCCGAAATGCGACCCAGGTAATTCTGGATTTCGCGCGGCGAGCTGCGGCTTTCGGCCGGCATTTTGCCATCGGGAGTTGGGTTCATCGCCGCAATGAGCATGAACTGGCTCGGGAAGGTCATGGTGCCCGCAGCCCGTGAAATGGTTACATGGCCTTCCTCGATCGGCTGGCGCATCGTCTCGAGCACACTGCGTTTGAACTCCGGCAATTCATCCAGAAATAACACGCCATGGTGCGCCAGCGAAATTTCGCCGGGTGTCGGATTGATGTTGCCGCCCAGCAGGCCGGCATCGCTGGCGGTGTGGTGCGGGGCGCGAAACGGCCGGCGAGTGACCAGCGCCTGGCCGGGCGCCAGCAACCCGACAATGCTATGGATTTTGGTCGTCTCGAGTGCTTCCTCCAGCGTCAACGGCGGCAGGATCGTCGCCACCCGCTTGGCCAGCATCGATTTGCCTGTGCCCGGCGGGCCGATCAGCAGCACGTTATGCCCTCCAGCCGCGGCGATTTCCAACGCCCGCTTCACCGATTCCTGCCCTTTCACCTCGGCGAAATCCATCTCGTCCTCGTGGTCTTGCTCGAAGATGCTGGCAATATCGATCTTTGTCGGAGCGATTTTGAGCTCATCTTCGAGAAAGCTGACGGCCTCGCGTAAGTTGTGCACCGGAATCACTTCGAGACCCGCGACTACCGCCGCTTCGGCGGCGTTGTCGGGCGGCACGAGCACTCCGCGCTTGCCTTGTTGCCGGGCTTGCAACGCGATCGGCAGCACGCCTTTGACGGCCCGCACCCCGCCGTCCAGCGCCAGCTCCCCCACCATCGAGAACTTGTCGAGCTGCGTGCTTTCCATCTGCTCGCTGGCGGCCGCCATCGCAATGGCAATCGGCAGATCAAAGCTCGGCCCTTCCTTCTTCACATCGGCCGGCGCCAGATTGATCGTCGTTCGCCCGAACGTGAACGCGAACCCGGAATTAATCAACGCGGTCATCACTCGGTCGCGCGATTCCTTCACCGCCGTATCCGGAAGCCCCACCACAACCAGAATGGTGTCACCGTAACCCGCGTTGACTTCGACCTCGATCGGATAAGCATCAATCCCATTAACCGCCGCGGAACATACCTTAGCCAACATGCGAGCAAGTTATGGTCAAGCCACAGAAAAAGCGCAATCAGAATCGCATCGGAGCGGCGCGCGGGCTTCGGTCCGTGGCAACACACGATCGTTCAAGGTTAGCTTGCCCAAACGTGTCACGCCGCCCGGAGCTGTTTCTGATGATCTTCGATGGTCTCGGGCTCGAGTTCGGGGCGCAGCCAGAGGCTTTCCAGCGCCGGGTAAGCGGCTACTAACGGCAGCGCGGCAATCGCTCCGATCACTCCTGCCAGCAACCCGCCCGCAATCATGGTGACCAACACTGCCAAAGTAGAAATTTGCAGCTTGCGGCCATAAACTTTGGGGATAATGAAATAATTCTCCAGCACGTGATAAGCCAGATAACAACCCAGCACGATTACTGCCGTGCTCGCCGAGACTGTCAGGCTCACCAGCACGCCCAGAATGAGAGACAGGGTGATGCCAATGACCGGAACGACATCCATCACGCCGGCCACCAGCGCCAGCAACAACGCCATCGGCGCCCCTACAATAGAGAGCACGGTGAAAACATAGGCGGCAAACAATCCGGACACAATCGCCTGCCCGACGACGTAGGCCACCATGCGCCCGGCAATTTTGTCCAGGCCCTGGGCGACGCGCGCGCGTTCGCGGCGGGGAAAGAATGTAATGAGCCAAGCCAGGGCGCGAGGCCCATCGATGATCAAATAGATCGCGAACGCCATGACCAGCACCACACCCAGCACGCCCTCAAAAATCGATTTCACCGCGCCCAGTGCTTTTTGTGCCAGGGCCTGCAGATTCGCTCCGCTGACCAAATGCTCCGCTTGCTGCTGCACCGCAATTTTTATTTGGCCGGGGGGAAGATGGGATACGACGAGCTGCTGCAGTTTCGGCACATTCTTGCCAAACTGCGAAGCCTCCTTGATCACCAGCGGGACGACCAACCCGGCTAAGCCGAAGACCACCACCACCAGGGCCAGGCTGGCAACAAGCACCCCAGCCCACCGCGGCCAACCTTTCTTGCAAAACACCCGCACCAGCCCGCTCAAGGGCACCGCCAGCAAGATCGCCACGGTGAGCATCTGGATGATGGGCCACAGTTTCACCGCAGCAAAGGCCAGCAGCACGCCCAGCAGAAGTTTGAAAATCGTTTTCCAGGTAATGTCCAGCCGCACTATCTTCGCCCCCTTCTGCATTGACAAATATCCTCTGAAAACCGGTTGCTGGCAACTAAAGCAAAATCCCCACCCTGGGGCCTCACTATCGCTGCGGACAGGAATATCTGACAGGAACGTCCGCGCTCCGGTTGCGCTCCTGTTGCGGTCATTGTCTCCGCGGTCAGCGTGAATTCCGGGTTGCGAAACGTGGGCAAATGGCCAAGATAAACCACAACGAGTAGCAACACCACTTGATGCGATTCCTATATAACATCGTATTCCAGCTCCTTTTTCTGCTATCCTCGCCTTATTATCTTTGGCGGATGCAGCGGCGGGGAAATTGGCAGGAGGGTTTTGCCCAGCGCTTCGGCAAGTACGATTCCAAATTCAAGCAGGCGATAACCAACCGGCACACGCTCTGGCTGCACGCCGTCAGCGTCGGCGAAGTCAACGTCTGCACGCAACTTATTGCCGCTTTGGAACCCCGGTTGCCCAACCTGAAAATCGTCGTCTCGACCACCACCACCACCGGCATGGGCGAACTGCAGCGCAAATTGCCCTCACGCGTCAGCCGCATTTATTATCCGATCGATGCGCGGCGGTTTGTCACCCGCGCGCTGCGCTCCGTCCGACCCGAGGCCATTGTGCTGGTCGAGGCGGAGATTTGGCCCAATTTCCTGTGGAAAGCGCAAGACATGGGAATCCCGTTGTTCCTGGTAAACGCGCGGCTCTCCCAACGCTCATTTCCGCGGTACTTGCGATTACGCGCGTTGTTTGGGCCGCTGTTCGCGTCCTTCACCGGCGTGGGCGCTCAGAACGAAAGCGACGCTGCCAAGCTGAGGCAACTCGGCTGCCGCGCCGAAGCGGTTCAAGTCGTCGGCAGTCTGAAGTTCGACGCCGCCGCGCTAAGTGACAAGCGTGAGCTGGATGTGGCGGCGATGTTGCGCCAAATAGGCGTCCCGGCCGGCGCGCCGGTGCTGGTGTGCGGCAGCACTCATGCCGGTGAAGAAGCCCTGATAGCTGAGCAGTTTTTACGCCTGCGCGCCCAATTCCCCGACTTGTTTCTCGTGTTGGTGCCGCGCCATTTCGAGCGCTGCAGCGAGGTCGGGCGCGAGTTGTCCGCGCGCGGCGTCAAATTCATTTATCGCAATGAAGTCACCAACAACACCCGTTTAGCCAGCGGTGAAGTCGAATGTCTGCTGGTTAATACAACCGGCGAACTGAAATATTTTTACCGCGAGGCGTCGGTCATCTTTGTCGGCAAGAGCCTCACCGCGCAGGGCGGCCAGAACCCGATCGAGCCCGGCGCGCTGGGCAAGGCGATGGTTTTTGGGCCGCACATGCAGAACTTTGCCGAAGTGGTGCGCAGCTTTGTCACTCGTCACGCCGCGGTGCAAGTGCGCGATGCGGCCGAGTTGGAAAAGGTTTTAGGCGAGTTGCTCTCGGATGCGGACCGCCGCGAACGGCTCGGGCGGGAGGCGCTGGCCGTCGTGCGCGAGAATCAAGGCGGCATCGAACGCACGGCCGATATGATCGTGCGCCACCTGGAAGGGGGCGAACTGTACGTCGCGCCACGTATCGAGCCGAACACGCCGTTGGTGGTGGTGTGAGCTGCGCCCAATAAAAGGACGTCGCGCAGTCGCGCCAGTTTTTGGAGTGCGGCAGTCCTCTGCCGCTGTGCCCGGGTCAAAGTCAGCCCCAAAGCGCCAGAGGGCTGGCGCAGTCCAAAACGCTTCGCGACGGACAGGCCGGCCGACAGAGTCATTGAGTTCGGCCGAATTTCTTCTCCAGCTCGCGGAAGTTCATCTCGATCAGCGTCGGCCGCCCATGCGGGCAGGTATAGGGCATCGCGCACTGGCGCAAATCGGCGATGAGACTTTCCAATTCGGCGCCCCCCAAGGGGTCATGCGCTTTGACGGCATGCCGGCAAACGGTTTTTGCAACCGTGTGTTCGCCCAGCCGCGATGAATTCACTTCCTCTCCTGCCGCCTTGAGTTGGTCGATCAGCTCCAACACGAATTGACGCGGTTGGGGCACTTTGACGAACGGCGGCAGCGCGTCGAGCAGGAACGTCCGCTCGCCAAATTCGCTCAACCCGACTCCCAGCCGCGTCAAGGCGCTCAGTTGCTCGCGCAAAAAAACGGCGTCGCGCGCGGACAGTTCGACCGTTTCCGCCAGCAGCAGTTTCTGGCTGGGCGCCTGGTCATGGGTTTCCAACCGGTTAACCATTTGCTCGAACAGGATGCGCTCGTGCGCGGCATGCTGGTCCAACAGGACCAGTCCGCGGTCTGATTCCAACACGACGTATAGCCGCCCGATCACACCCACCAGGCGCAACGGCACGCTTAACAGCGGCAGCGGCGCCGGTGATGGAGACCCCGGCGAAACCGCCGGTTTTGCCATTGCGGTCCGCGGCGTACCGGGGGTCGGCAAGATGGGTAAGTCTGTGCCTGCGACCGGCGCTTGGGAAACAGCAGTGCCCGGTTTGCTGGCCGGAACGGTGTGGGTGTGAGCCACAGGAGTTTGCGCCGGGACTGCGGCCTTAAAGCCCATCGGCAAGGCCGGTTGAGGCCTCGCCCGGGGCGGAGAAGATGGCGCGGGCGTCAGCGACGATGGAAAATTGGGCAGCGCAGGCTCAGGTGGGTGCGGAGCCGCGTCGGCCTGAGCGAGCTTGGCCGGCTTCAGCACGGGACCTGAGCCGTGAAACCCGAGCAAGGTTTCCCGCACCGCCTGAGCCACCGCGCGCCGGACGTCGCCTTCGCGGTGGAATTTCACCTCGCGCTTAGCGGGGTGGATGTTGACATCGACTTCCGCCGGGTCGAGTTCGAGGAACAGGCAGCAGACCGGGTAACGGCCTTTCATGAGAGACGTGTGATAGCCCTCGAGCAGTGCGAAGTTGAGGCCGCGATTCTCGACCGGCCGGCGGTTGACGAACAGGTGCTGGTCCTGCCGAGTGGCCCGCGAAACGCCAGGCGCACCGATGAACCCCCACACGCGCACCGAGCTGCGTGGCACAGAATCCTCGGGCTGTTCCGGCGCGGCGGCCGCGGGGACCAACTCAACCGTAAACTCCACTGGCAATAATTTTTGTTCGTCGCCGTAGAGCGCGCGGAGGCGCTCGCGCAACGCCGCAGAACGTTCCGCCGCGCCCGTGCCGCTTTTGACACCGGGCAGGTGCCAGACCAGCCGCCCGTCCTTCTGCAGCCGAAAGCCGACCTCCGGAAATGCCAGCGCGGCCAGCGTGAGGTAGTGCTGGATATGGGCCGTCTCAGTGTCCTCGCTTCGGAGGAATTTACGGCGGGCCGGCAGGTTGAAGAAAAGCTGGCGCACTTCCACGGTCGTTCCCGAGGCCGAGCCGGCTGCCTTAACTTCTATAATTTTCCCGCCGTGCACCAGGATTTGCGTCCCTTCGGGCGAGTCGGCCGTGCGTTCTCGAGTGGTCAGGCTGAACCGGCTGACGCTGGCGATGCTGGGCAAAGCCTCGCCCCGGAACCCCATCGTGGCAATGGCCGCAAGGTCTTCCGCCCGCCGAATTTTGCTGGTGGCATGCCGTTCCAGCGAAAGCAACGCGTCGTCGCGGCTCATGCCTATGCCGTCGTCACTCACCCGCACCAGGCTGCGGCCTCCGCCCTGAATATCCAGTCCGACCTGCGTGGCCTGCGCATCGAGGGCGTTCTCGATCAGCTCCTTCACCACACTGGCCGGACGCTCGATCACTTCGCCCGCGGCGATCTGATTGGCCACCTGTTCGGGCAGCAAACGAATCCGGTTCATCGGTTGGCGACAAGTGCGGCCGCTGCTCTCAGCGGCTCGACCGCGGCGGGTACCGGCAACCCAAACACGAAAATCGCTCCGCGCCCCGGTTGGGGCCGCGCCTCGATCCAGCCGTGATGGTCGGCTAGAATCCGTTTGCAAATCGACAACCCCAACCCGGTGCCGTTTGCCTTGCCGTAAGTGGCAAAAGCGGTGAAGAGTTGACCGGCAATCTCCGGGGCAATACCCGGGCCGCTGTCCTCGATCTCGGTGAGCACCTCAGTCGGAGTCGAATGGAAACGCAGCACGATGCGTCCCCCGTCCGGCATCGCTTCGACGGCGTTATGCACCAGGTTATAAAACACCCGGCGTAGCCGCTTGGGGTTGAGCAGCAACGCCGTACTGGGCGGTGTGTTCTCCAGCTCCAGCGTAGCGCCTTTCAATTCCGCCTCCGGGCCGATTTCCTCGACGACCTGCTGCATGAACTCCGCATAGTCCAGCGGTGGCAGGATCAAGTCGGAGGTTGTGCCCTGGGTGAATTCGAGAATCTCGCTGATCATGTCGCTAATCCGGTCCACTTGCTGGCGGATGCTGGCGACGGCCTGCTGGCGGGACTCGGGTGTCGCGGTGCTGAGGCCCGCAATTTCAGCGGTCAGGCCGATAATGTTTAGCGGGTTCTTTAAGTCATGGACGATCGAGCGCGCGAACCGGCCAATGACCGCCAGTCGCTCGGCCTGCAGGACTTCACGGAGGTATTGCTGATTGAAATCACGCAACCGCTGGCTGATCTCACGCAATAACGCCTGCGCCAAAGCAGGCGAACCCGCCACCAGGTTCAGCACCGCTTCCCGCGGCAGGAAATAAACCACCGATTCCTTTCGCGCCGTCGCCCCGGCCGAACGCGGTTTGTCTTCCAGCACCGCCATTTCCCCGAACATGCTCCCCGGCTCAAGGTGCGAGATGACATGGCGCGTCTCGCCTCCTACCAAAACCGAAATCTCAACCTGCCCGGATTTCACCAGGTACAAGCCATCGCCGGCATCGCCTTCCTTGAAGATGTCCTCGCCAGGCGGAAACAACTGCTCGCAGGCAATCGCGTGCAGGCCGCGCAAATCGGCCGGGCTAAGCCGGCTGAAGGGCTTACACTGTTCCAGCGTCACCATGCGGCCACTTTAAAACAAAAACCTCACACGTAAAGGCATTTACCCTATCCGAGCATGCACCGCGTTCCCCCCA
Source organism: Verrucomicrobiia bacterium (assembly GCA_035934555.1). Classification (GTDB taxonomy): domain Bacteria; phylum Verrucomicrobiota; class Verrucomicrobiia; order Limisphaerales; family UBA8199; genus DASYXT01. The sequence continues at coordinate 23,436 of DASYXT010000064.1, forward strand.
ACACGTGAAATGGCGGGAAGACAAAGACCAGAACCGGAGCACGGACTTGACGCAGCACCGGCCCGGCCCTCATTGTGCCGGTGTGGCTGTGGACTCAAAAATGCGCTATCGAAGGTTTGGGCGGACAGAACTGCCAATGCCAGTGCTCTCCTGCGGAGGCATGCGGTACCAGTTCAAGTGGCAGGACGTGAAACCCGGCGAAATTCCGGCGGACAACCAGGCGAATCTGGAAGCTTGCATTCACCGCGCGCTCGAACTGGGCATCAACCACATCGAGACCGCTCGTGGCTATGGCAGCTCGGAAATGCAGTTGGGCGCGATTCTGCCAAAGCTCCCGCGTCAAGAAATTCTGGTGCAGACCAAAGTCTCGCCCAAACCCACCGCAAAGGAGTTTTTGAGCACTTTCGAAACTTCAATGAAGTACCTGCGGCTGGACCACGTGGACCTGCTGTCGCTGCACGGCATTAATAACCGGGAACTGCTGGACTTCGCTCTGAAGAAAGATGGCTGCCTGGCCGCGGCGAGGCGCCTGCAAACCGCCGGCCGCGCACGGTTCATCGGCTTCTCCACTCACGCCACTCCAGACATCATCCTGGCGGCCATCCAGAGTGGCGGATTCGATTACGTCAACCTGCACTGGTATTTCGTCAACGACCTGAATTGGCCGGCGGTCGAGGCCGCGGCCGCGCGGGACATGGGCATATTCATTATCAGCCCCAACGACAAAGGCGGAAAGCTCTACGCGCCCCCGGCAAAGCTGGTCGAGTTGTGCGCGCCGCTGACCCCGATGCAGTTTAACGCGCTCTACTGCCTGGCGCGGCCGCACGTTCATACACTGAGCTGCGGCGTCGCGCGCCCGAGTGATTTTGACGAGCACGTCGCCGCGCTCCAATTCTACGACCGCATTGCGGAAGTCGTGCCGCCCATCGAAGCGCGCTTGCGCGCCGAATTGGAACGTACGCTCGGCGCAGACTGGTGCGCCCGTTGGCGGGACGGTTTGCCGGAGTATGTGGATGTCCCCGGACAGGTAAACATTGTGGAAATCCTGCGGCTATGGACTTATGCGACGGCGCTGGACCTGGTGGACTGGGCGAAGATGCGCTACAACCTGCTGGGCCAAGCGGACCACTGGTTTCCGGGGGAAAATGCCGCGAAAATCGGCGGGTTGGAGTTCAACGGATGCCTGGCGCATAGCCCGTTTGCCGAGAGGATACCCGGCATCCTCAAGGACGCCCATGCGCGCTTTTTTGAGAAACCGGTCCAGCGGCTGAGCCAGAGCTAGGTCGGCGCACCCCCGAACCCAGCCACATGAAGGTGAAGGTTACTTGCTGCCGACCGGGCTGGTCTGGTTTGTGCCACCAGAGGGTTTGGCATCTGTGGTGGTCGCGACGGGCGCGCTGCGGTTGAGTTCCAATAGCACCGCGTCAGTAAGGTCATTCAAGTTATCGGTATAAAGCACGATCGGCGTCTCGTCACCGCTTTGCGCCGCCGTATCGATCACCAGTGAGTAACCCGCCGCCTTGGCTTTCCCATTAGTCACCGTGCGGATTTCATCGATGAGCTTGCTGCGCATGCGCTTGGTCTGCTCGACCAACCGGCTTTGCGCGTTGCGGTGATACTCCGTGAACGATTGGTCCAGGTCCTTCATCTGCTTCAATTTATCGTCCACTGCCTTGGCGCGCTTGTCGCGTTCCTCAGGGGAAATGTTCTGGTCTTTAGCAGCCTCGACTGCGGCATCGTAATCGGTCTTCACTTGCTTGAACTCATCGCGCATGTTCCGCTCCTCTTTGTCCATGTCATCCTTCACGTGCTGGAGCTGATCTTCAGCGGCTTTTCTCTTCCAGTAATGCTCGAAAATGCGCTTCATATCGACCGTACCGATCTTCTGCTGGGCAAAAGCCGGACCTGTCAGCAGGGACAACAGCAGCAGCCCGGGAACCACTCTGCATAAAAGTTTCGTCATAATGCTAGAAAATCAGATTGTGCGGGTGAGCGCCAACAAAAAAGGGTCAAAACTGGCGGGTGTACCCAACCCCGAATTGGAACTTGCCGCTGCTGCTGTTGAATTGGTCGTGATGGATGGGAATGCCGTAATCGAGCCGGATGGGGCCAATCGGCAGGTTGAGGCGCAGGCCCACGCCGTAATTGTCGCTGAAGCTGTTCAGGTTCCATTTGTAGGATTGGACAGCAACGTTGCCGATGTCATAAAACAGCGCGAAACGCACGCCCACCCCGTGCTCCTGTTCGATGATCGGGATGCTGTATTCAGCCGAACCAAACCAATACGTGTCGCCACCGACGGGTTCCTGGAAATACACGCCGCCGGGTCCGAGTTCGCGCGGGGCAACGCTGTGGAAATCAAACCCGCGCAACGAGTACAGCCCGCCCAGATAATAGCGCTCGTAAAATGGGACGTCGCCGTTTTGCAGGCTGGAGGCCACTCCGGTGCTGCCGTCGATCTCCAAGACATGGCCTTTAGCGAATCCTTTGAAGAACCACCCGGTCTTCAGTTCGACTTTGTAGAACTGGCGGTCGCCGGTGACATACTCCGCATCCAACTCGGTGCGTTGGCCTTTGTTGGGCAGTTGCACACTGTTCCGTGTGTCGTAAGCCAGTGAACCGCCCACCCGTGACAGCAGGCTATAACCGACCTCCTTCAAAATGGAGGGCGGCGTGTTGCCAGCGTCCCACCCTGAATTCAGCGAGATACCGACGTCCTCCAGGGTGTAACTGACGCTGCCGATGAGGAAATCGCTGCCCAGCGCCCGAGTGAGACTGACCCGACTGCCCGCGCGCACAACGTTATACACACTATCAAGGCTGAGGAAGTACTCGTCGCGATAATATGCATCAACGCTGAGCGATAGCTTGCGACCGAGGAACCACGGCTCAACAAAAGTCGCCTCGTAATCCTGGAGTTCGGTGCCAATGGACAACCGCAACCGGAACCGCTCACCGCCGCCGGTAAACGTCGGCGGATGGAACAAGTCAAAATTCGCCTGCTGCATCTCAACAAACCCGACCAGCGCATCAACCGAGCTGAACCCGGCGCCCATCGTCAGCGTTCCGGTGTTTTTTTCATCCACGCCGACGATCAGGTTCTTGTAGGCAGGCCCGACGTCGCTCTGTTCGGGCCGCGTATCAACCTTTTCGAAATAATCAAGCCCCTCCAGGCGCAGTTTGCTCCGCTTGACCCGAAACATATCAAATGTTTCACCCGGGGTGACCGCCAGCTCGCGCCGAATGACCTTGTCCTTCGTCTTGGTGTTGCCGCGGATCTCAATCTTTTCGATGTACGACTTCTGGCCTTCGTCGATTTGGAAATCCAAATCCATCGTGCCGCTCTCGGTGTTGGGGATCTTTACCACTGTCAGCCCGCCGCCGGGACCGGAGTGGGTGGTGCTGACATCAATATAACCTTTGGCCCCATAGAAATCCTCAACGTCCTCTGTATCGGTGGCCAGCCCCTTGGGGTTAAAGACATCGCCCACGTCCATCGTCAGGCTGTGGGGACCCACCTTGGCTTTGACCCCTTTGATGGCATGCAGCACGCGCAACCCGTTGGTGATGTCCGCCACGGAGAAAATTTTGTTACCACTGAACTTCACCGAGCCGACGTGATACTGAGTGCCTTCATAAATCAAAAAGCGAATCACCAGCGTGCGCGGGTTGGGATATTGGAACTCGACCTTGCGGATTTCAAAATCGAGGTAACCGTTGTCGCGGTAAAACTCAACCAGCTTGTCTTTGTCCTCCTCGAACTGCTCATCTTTGAGCACGCCGCTGCCGGTGATCCAGGAGAACATCCAATGCCGCCGCGTTTTGATGACACGGCGCAGCCGCTTTTGCGTGAAAGCATGCGCGCCCACGAACTCCACATCCCGAATACGCACCTTGGGACTCTCTTTGATGGTGAACGTCGCGGTCGCGCGCCCGGCGTTTTCGTCAATGGTGAACGAATATTTTACTTCGGTGCGTGGGTACCCTTTCTTCTGGTACAGTTTTTGGATTTCCTGCGAGTCCGTGAAGAGCTTGCGCTCGTTCAGTGGGTCGCCCACTTTCGAACTGATCGTCTTGCGCAGCTTGGTGTCATTGAATTTTTTATTCCCGGTAAACCGGATTTCCACCAGCCGCGGGTTGGCTTGCACCGCGTAGGTCACGATTACCCCATCGCTCGTTTCCTGGATTCCGAACCGCACATCATAAAACAAACCGGTGGTGTAAAGATTGCGAATGTCCTCATCGACCGTCGCCGGCAGGTAGGGATCTCCGGGCTTGAGCCGGATGTTGGCGCGGATCAGTTCGTCACTGACCGAAATCGGCCCGATATGCTTGATTTCCACTTTGACGACCTTGGGCGGCGCGGGCTGCGCGCCGCATGGGGTCAATAAGGCCAGAAGCAGAAAAGCAAAAACCAGGAGCGAGTGCGTTCGTTGGCCGAGCATTGATGCCGTTGGAAATTCAGCGATTTCCGCCGCTAGTTCTCAACATGGCGCGAAGTAGAAAGCAGCGGTTGGGGGGAGTCAACCACTAAAACCGCGCGCGCGTTCCCACTCATCGGCGCGCAACAACCCCCATTCGCTGAGCACGCGCCGCTGTAAGGCAAAACCTTCCTGCTGCAGGAACTTATCGGGCGCAGTCAGTTGCCGCGCCGGCAATCGCGTCGCCAGCCGGAAAAAAGTGTACATCGCTTTGTGGATCAGTTGCGCGCGCCAGCGGGCCGGCCCCGCCGCGGGCACCTGAAAATCCGCCACCCACCAGCGCGCTTCCGGAGTGGCCGCGCGCGCTAACCGCCGCACAACCCCTTCCAGTTGCGACGGTGGAAAACAGTCGAGGAAAAAGTGAGTTACGATAAGGTCGAACTCCGCTTCTACCGGCGTCCAGTCCAGGACATCGGCGTGGATGAAATCGAGCGCTTCACATGAGAGGCAATGCTCAATGAGACGCCGCCGCGCCTGGTGCAGCATCCGGGCGCTGGCATCCAGACAGGTAATGCGCGCCCGGGGCCACTGGCGCCGGCATTCGCTCAGGAACCGGCCGTGGCCTTCGCCGGCCAGCAACACCCGATTCGGTGGCCGGGCAGATTCGAGGAAGGCCGTGCGGCAACGTTGCAACTTTTCGCCGGCCAGCACCCACTCCAGCCAGCGGTAATGCGGCGCCAGCGCATCAAAGCTCATGTGCCTGTGGCCACAACCGCGACCGATGCCACCACAGTCCGGCTAGCACGCCGCCCACAGCATAAGCCACCGCGTCCCAGGGATCGCCTGTCGTCCATGGCATAATGTGCGGCCCGATCACTTCGAACAGAATCGACCAGACCACCACATAAAGCGCGATTTCTCCCGGTGTCGGCAGCCGATCATCGGCGCGCAACTGTAGCCGACGCTGCAGCAGCAGCAACACCGGCAACGCGCAGGGAATCAACAACAGGTCGTTGAAATGATCGTGCAAGAATCGAGAATGAACGCGCGGCTTGAGTCCCCAGCGGTTCAGCGCATAGAGCGAACAGCACACCAGGAACAAACCATCCCGCAGGTAGCGGAAGGGCCTCACAACAAAGCCAAAATCACCAACCCGAACCCGACGGCAACCGCAATTTTCAACAGCAAGATTACCATGCAATCTCCACAATAACCCACCGCCACAAAGCTGCAACTGGAGCATGCCCGGCCATGGAGCGTCGAGCGTGGAGCCTGATTGGTTTTGCTGATGGTACTGTTGATTTTATCAATTCCCGGGTTCCGGCTCTTTGCGCTAGACTCCGACATGCGGACAACCTGAAGCGCCGGCCATGGATCGAGACGAACGCACTGAAATCGAGCAATTGGAAGAGCGCCAGGCAACAGCACGAAATAAGCGGGACCCGGACGCAGTGTGATTGTCTCGCGCACGGGTGTGGTCCTGGGCTTCATCTACAACCGATATCAGGAAAGCATTCGGCAGTGGTTGTAGCGACGTGCTGCTGATTTGTATTGGCAATCCGCCGAGGCGTTAGTCCCGCTCCCCGCTCCACGATTATCCGGGCCGGAATATCAGAAAAACCGCCATCACAACGACCGTGGGGATCAGCGCCCCCAGAAACAAACGCAGCGCGGAGATCCCGTCGGGAAAGAACCGGCTCAAAATTGTCTGCCCGGCGGGGTTGGGTGCGTTCGCAATGACGGTCAAACCCCCGCCGGCTACCGCGCCGGCCAGCACCGCATAGCGCAGGGACCCACTGAAATCCGGCACCAGCGAGGCCAGGTAGGTTATGGCCGCGTTATCGTTGAAGGCTGTCAATGCGGTGGCGCCCAAAAACAAAGGCACCTCAGCCAGCCGGCTCAACACCGGCGCGATCCACCAACCCTGCAGCCCGCCATGGACCACCAGGCCAGCCAAAAAGAACCCCACCAGCAGTGCCGGCCGCAACGCAACCTCGTCCTGATGCGGCTCCGTCGCCTCCACAAACGCCAGGTAAAACAGGAATCCGCCAACGAACAGCACCGGAAAATGATTGTTCACCACCGTCCACGCCAGAAAACCAATGTGCACGACAGTGATCCAGACCGGGATAGGTGCCCGCGCGCGCGTCGCTGTGCCATGAAATGCGGAAGCGGGCGTCCTAGTGTTCGCATCCCCCGAAGCGAGGGCTTTGAACTCGCGGCGGAAACAGGCCAGGTACAGCACATTGGCCGAGACAATGCCCAGCGCGGCTTTCCAGCCAAACGCGCTCAGCATATGCCGCAGTCCCCAGCCCCACTTGCCTGCGACCATCAGGACCGGGGGCGCGGCAAACTGCGTCAGAGTTCCTCCGACTGACACGTCCACAAACAACAGACCCAAGGTGCCATAGGCCAGCGCCGGCGAAGGCCCGAACCGGTAAAACCGCTCAGCCAATAACAGCGCGCAAATCGTCATCGCCGCAGGTTCCGTAATAAACGATCCTAGCAGCGGCCCTACCGTCAGAATCGTAAACCACCACGCCGCAACGGACCCTCCGCCCAACCGTGCCGCCCACTGCATTACCCGCTCGGAGAGCTGCAAAACCGGGCGGCTCGCCGCGATGCTCATGATCACCACCACAAACAATGGTTCGGTAAAATTCACCCCCTGTCCAACGTACTCCCGTGCCGCCGGCCAGCCCTGCCTTAGCGCGATGGCCGCCAGCAGCGGCACCACCCAAATCCCGAATATGGCTTCCACCTCTCCAAAGAAATGCAGCGCCTCAGCCAAAAATCGCTTCTGCCCTCGAGCGTCCGTTGTTCCCTGTGCTGCACCCGACTTTTGCCCAGCCAATCGATGCGATAAGCGCAGGAACGCCGGCGCCATGAATGTGTGGATCACCGCAAGCACGAAGATGACCGTGGCAATTAAATTGAAGGGCGCGAGGTGCACCCGCTCGACCAGCACTTGCCAGAGCGAGGCTCCTGGCATCGCGGGGTAGCTCGACAACGGCCGCGGAAACTCTGACGCGCTATTCGCGGCAAATACCTTCCCGGCCATCGGCAGCAGCACGAGCAGCCCCAGCCACACGGATAAACGCGACTGGCGCGCCCCATGAATATTCCCGTTCCGTGCTCCGGCACCCATGAAGGCATTTTGGCAGGGCCAGAGGTGCTTTCAAGCAGAGGCTGCTCCGGCCTGAGGAGCGGGGGTTCAACTACGGTTTCGGGCAAGCGCGGATTGCACCTGTTAAGCGCTGACGATAAAACGCGCGCGCCCGCTCGAGGCGTTGTTCCTCACGCTCTTTCCATGTACTTGCCCGTGCGGGTGTCCACCTTGATTTTTTCGCCGGTCTTGATGAACAATGGCGCCTGGACGGTAATGCCGGTTTCGAGGAGCACCGCCTTTTGGACGTTGTTGGCCGAATCGCCCCGGATGCCTTCCGGCGCATCAGAGACGGTCAGCACGACGCTGGAGGGCAGTTCGATCGAAACGGCTTTATCCTCGACGAACGTCACGGTGATCGTGCCATTCTCGACCAGGTAGTTCTTCGCATCCCCGACGATTTCCGGTGACAGCGTGACTGTTTCGTACGTCTCCGGATCGGAGAAGACGTAGTCCTCGCCGTCTTTGTAGCTGAATTCCATCTTGCGCGTCATCATCGGCACGACATCGATCTTCTCGGTCGAGCTGAACCGCACATCGGACGAACGCCCGCTCCGGATGCTGCGCAACGTCGCCTGGACGAACGCGCGGAGGTTGCCTGGCGTGCGATGCTGGCTGTCTAATACCACGCACACATCGCCGTTGTAGTTAATCGCCATGCCGCGGCGGAGGTCATTTGCTGTTGCCATATCAATCTCTAAATCCAATTTGGGCCCGTCTGCTTCCTCGACGGGAGTCGGAGAAGATATCCAAACAACGGCTGAATGCAAGCTGGGTTTTTGGGCCATTTGGGATGAATATGGCCGAGTCAGAACTCTGGTAGCCATTTTGGTTTAGAGACAGTTACGAGGCTGAGCGCTTTTTTTCCGCCCTGAGCGGACATGAAATCGTAAAAGCCGCTCATGCTGGCCCGGCGTCGATCCCTGCAGTGCCTAATC
>DASYXT010000069.1:0-100820 GCA_035934555.1 Verrucomicrobiia bacterium
GATTAGGCACTGCAGGGATCGACGCCGGGCCAGCATGAGCGGCTTTTACGATTTCATGTCCGCTCAGGGCGGAAAAAAAGCGCTCAGCCTCGTAACTGTCTCTAAACCAAAATGGCTACCAGAGTTCTGACTCGGCCATAGTCCAGCTCGACGCCCCACAAATTCTGCTCGCCAACGCTGCGGCCGTGCGGTACACTCGCACTTATGAGCCGCAGCTCTCTGAACCGGCGCCAGTTTCTGGAATCGACCGCGGTTTTGGCCGGCGCGGTATTATTCCCGACTTCAACCACCCTCGCCGGTCCACCAAAGCGGACGGCGGTTGATCAGGTTTTGCTCGGCAACACCGGCGTGCGGTTGAGCCGATTGGGGATTGGCACCGGGACCAATAGCGGGCAGGTGCAGCGGGCGCTGGGACGTGAAGGGTTCGATCGGCTCATCCGCTATGCCTACGACCAGGGCATTACCTACATCGACACCGCGGAGAGCTACCACACTCACGAGTACATCCGGGAAGCGATTAAGGGTCTCCCGCGGGAGAAGCTCTATATCCAAACAAAGATGCCTGGCACGCCGGAGAAGCCGGCCGATTTGCTTGACCGATATCGGCGCGAGTTAGGCATTGAGTATTTCGATTGCGTCCTTTCCCATTATGCGACGACAGCGGATTGGGACGACCAACGCAAGCGGGTGCTGGATGCGCTGCAAGAAGCCAAAGAAAAGAAAATCCTGCGTGCCAAGGGGGTTTCGTGCCACGGCTTGCCGGCATTGCGGCGGGCAACGGCCGTGCCGTGGGTGGATGTGCAACTGGTGCGGCTCAATCCGCAGGGGCGCCACATCGATGGGCCCAGCTTCGAATGGAACGCACAGGGGTATGAAACGACGCTCCCGGACGTCACCAAAGAGATACAGGCCATGCGCGCTCAGGGCCGGGGCATTATCGGCATGAAGCTGATCGGCAACGGCGACTTCAAAGACCCCGCCCAGCGTGAGAAATCAATCCGCTACGCGATGGGCTGCGGCCTGCTCGATGCGGCGGTGATTGGCTTCGCGACGACCGCCGAAATTGACGAGGCGATCCAGCGCATGAACCGCGCGCTGGCGGAGGCCTAGCGCGCTCGGCTTTTGCGCGTCAGACGTGAGAGCATGATGTTGCGCACGGTGCCTTTGAGCAGGCGGTGTGCCTGAGCCAGCGCATCATCTAATCGAGCGCACTCCTCCAGCTCAGCCTCAGCGAGGGGCTTTTTCGCCACTACTGCATCTGCGGCCTTGCAACAGGCCTCCCGCAGCGCATCGATATCATATGCCAGCCGGGCGGTTCGGCCGATAGGTAAAGCGGGGTATCGTTTAGTCGATCTCACGCCTCAGCATCACCTATCGCGCATGGCGGCCGCATTCGGCAAACGTCCGATCTTTTCCTCGGCGTTTGTCTGACAATCTTGTCATTGGGTTCGCGCACGAGGCCGGCGAGCTTGGACGAGTGATCCGGCCATGGCCGCAAGGCTTTGAAGGCGAGCGCTTGCCGCGCTGAATAGGACAGCGGGCGTGACGCGAAAAGCGGACGCCCGCCAGGTTGAGCTCAGGTCTGAACTTATTGTGCGGTTGCGAGCTGCTCTTCAGCCGGCAATTTCGCCTGGAGTGGACATTCCGACAGGACGGGGCGCACCTCGACTTTGACGCCGTAGGGCAAGCCGGGGCATTGCCGGGCGATGGCAACCGCCTCGTCGATGGTGGCCACGTCGAGCAGGAAATAGCCGCCGATGGCTTCTTTGGACTCGGCAAACGGGCCGTCGGTAACGGCGCGGTTTTTGCCCGAAAGCACTTTTCCCTCGGGCCCCAGCGGGTGGCCTGCGACAGCCTTGCCCTTTTGCGTGAGGTCCTGGAACCACGCCATCCAATCCTCAGAGACCTTTTGCATTTGCTCGGGGGATAATCCCTTGTGCCAGTCCATGCCAATGAACAGCAGCATGTAGCCGCTTTGGTTATTTGTTTTCATAAGTTTTAGCTCTTTCTCGGTTAATCTTTGACCGTTCAATGGTAGGAACGAACGAGGTGGACGATTCAGGACAGCGCGCGCTGATTTTTTCTGCGCAAACGCGTAAGCGTTGCGTCAGGAATGCCCGTTCAGACTTCATTTCCACTAGTTCGAGCGCCTTGCTGAAATGTGCTTGCGCGGCGGCCCAATGGTTGAGCTGGGCCTCAAACTCGCCCAGCACCGCATGAAAAAGGTAATAGGACTCGAGCGTGCCCTGACTTTGGATTTGGGCGACGGCGTCAATCCCCGCCTGGGGTCCGCGCACCTGGGCGACGGCGACGGCTCGGTTCAGCGCCACCACGGGCGAAGGGTCCATCGCCGCTAATTGATTGTAAAGCGATAGAATCCTGGCCCAATCCGTCGTGGTGTAGTCTGGGGCCGCGCAATGGCAGGCGGCAATTCCCGCCTGCAAATGATACTCGGAGAGCTGGCCGCCGGCGGCCGATTGCGCCAGGTGAAACATGCCTCGCGCGATTTTTGCCGCGTCCCACCGCGTGCGGTTCTGTTCACTGAGGCGTACCAAATTACCGTCGGCATCGACACGGGCCGGACCACGGGCGGCGTTGAGCAGCATGAGGGCCAGCAACGCGTGAGTTCTGGGCTGGTTACCGGCGGGATGCTGTGCCAGCAACCCGGCCAGGCGAATCGCCTCGCCGCAAATCTCCTCCCGCACCAGCATTTCCCCGGCGGAGGCTTTGTAGCCCTCGTTGAACAACAAATAAAGCGATTGCAGGACCCCCTCAAGCCGTGGCTCGAGTTGAGCCCCGGCGGGGATTTCGAACCGAATTCCTTCATCCCGGAGCCGCTGTTTGGCACGGGTCAACCGTTTGGCAATGGCGGCTTCCGAGGTTAAAAAGGCGCGGGCGATTTCGGCGATACCAAACCCGCAAAGCGTCTTGAGGGCCAGGGCGGCCTGGGCGTCCTGTGGAATCAAGGGATGGCAGCAGACGAACATCAATCTGAGGCGATCGTCGGCGATTTCCTGATCGGAAAAAACCGGTTGCTCGGCCACGGCGCTATCGCCTTCGATCAGCCGGATGATTTCCGGTTGCTTATCGCGAAAACTCCGATGTCGGCGCACCACATCCAGCGCCAGGTTGCGCGCCACCCGCATCAGCCACGCGGCCGGATTCGCCGGCACGCCGTAAAAGGGCCAGGTTTGTAACGCGCGCGCCAGGGCCTCCTGCATTACATCCTCGGCCAGTTGGAAATGCTCCAGCCCAAAAATGCGAGTCAGGACCGCGATCATTTTTCCTGATTCCTCGCGGAATAGATGCTCCACCAGGTGGGAAACGCCGCCGGGAGCGCTTGGTTCGGCACGTGCGGAGTTCATAGGCGATGCGGCGTGGGGGGCAGAACGTGGCCAGTCCGGCGCCGGCGGCGAAATAAGCTGAGATAAAGGCGAGCATAGGATGAAATCATGGGCCCAATCTGCTTCAGGTGCGGCTCGAAAACCAGCGCGTTTGTTTCGATTTATTTGTCCACTTGTCTGGCGGCGTCGTCTAAATAGGTAAGAACGAATGGGACCGGAGCAACTCATGCAAGCCGCACAGGCGGGGGAGCCCGCCGCCGCCGAAGAGCTGGTCGAATGCTTTTACGGCAGGATTTATGCACTGCACCGTCGGCTCACCGGCAACCCGGCAGACGCGGCCGACCTCACACAGCGGACCTTCAGCCGCGCGTGGCAGGCGCTGCCCGGTTTTGCCGGGCGGTGCTCGGTCGGGTCCTGGTTGCATAAAATCGCCTATAACCTGTACTTGGATTGGCGCCGGGCGGACCAACACCGGCAGACGCGGCATAGCGAATGGTGGCTGGCACAGGTTGATCCGCCTGCACCCGATGAGCAACTCATTACGAGAGACCTCGCGGCGCGGCTGTATCTGGCGGTGGACAAATTGGAGCCGGTTTTGCGTGAAACTCTGCACCTGCTTTATTACCAGGAGCTGTCCCTCGAGGAAGTCGCGGCGGCGATGAGCGTCGCGGCCAGCACCGTCAAGTACCGACGCAAAATGGCCTTGAAGGAACTTCAGAAAGAAATGGCCGAGCCTGTAGCGGGATTGGCGCGAACGGCAAGAGCATTATGAATCCAACTGACCAAAACATCGAACAGCTTCTCCGAAAGGCGCCTAAGCCGGCGGCACCCTCGGACCTAAAACAGCAGTTGATTGCGGCAGCGCGGCAAGCTATCGCGACGCAAACTCGAACACCTCAAAGTGTGCTGCCCCAACCGCCCGGCAGTTGGTTGCGACGTTGGTGGCCAGTGCTGCTCCCAGGCGCGCTTTCACTTGGCTGCGCCGCAGTCCTAACCATGCAGCAAATTGAAATTGGTGACGTGCAAAAAACCGTCTCCGCGCTGACGCAGGCCGCAGCACAGAGCGGCAGCGAAACGACTCCGGCGAGCCCCGGCGCGCCGACGGTCGAGGTCATGCAGGAGCCGGCCACGCAGGCGGCGGAATTGGCGCGGCTTCGGGCCGAGGCAGCGCGCCTGCGCGGCGAAATTGCCAAACTGGAACAGGTTCAGGCAGACAATGCGCGGCTCCGAGGCCAATTGGCGTTGCCGGCAGCTCTGGAATTAAGTCCGGAGGAAGCCAAAGCAAAGGAGGAGGCCATGTGCACGGCATGTGCCAACAACCTGAAACAGCTCGGCTTAGCCGCCAAAACCTGGGCCCTCGACAATACCAACGTGTTTCCGCAACACGTGCTGGAAATGACCAACGAAATGAGCACGCCGAGAATCCTGGTCTGCCCTGCCGATACCGGGCGCCAACCGGCCGGCGATTGGTCGTCGTGGAGCACTGCCAATATGTCTTACGAGTATCTGGGTGCGGGTGGAACTGATGGAGAGCCGAACCGGGTGCTGTTCCGCTGCCCGATTCATGGGAACGTGTTATTGTTTGATGGCAGCGTGCAGCGCGAGGTGGGCAAAATGCATCCGGATTGGTTGGTGCAGAAGGACGGGAAACTCTATTTAGAAGACCCTCGTCAGCCGAATGCTAATCCCGCAGCGCCGGCACCGAGCGCCGGATACGATCTGCGTAATCCATGAACCTGCGAAACACGATCGCTGGAGTCCTGGTTGCAGTTTTTACCGCGAGTCTGTGCGGTGTCGCGGTGCAGCAGCGGCATTTGGCAAAGCTGAAGACGGGTCAGCAAACGGTGCTCAAGCAGTTGGCAGGTGACCCGGTCGAGATATCGCACCCCGCGACAGAGCCGCAGGAGGTGGCGACGCGTGCCGAGGTTGACCCGGAACTGTTGCAGTTGCGCAACGAAGTGACACAGTTGACCGCGCGCCGACGGGAGTTGGCCGGCGTGCTGGCTGAAAACGAACGCCTCCGAACGCAGTTAGCGGCGCATGGCACAAATGCACCCAACACCCGGTTGTTGTTGCTTTCCGAGGCGCGGTTCGTGGGGTATGGCACGCCCGAGAACACGCTCCAATCGCTGCTCTGGTCGGTTCAGCAGCGCGATTTCACGAATTTCGTGCAGGCGTTCGCGCCAGCCGCCGCACAAAAGCTTCCAGCTCCCGGCGACCCCGAGTCGCGCGGCATGCTTAACTCACTCCATGCAGATTTAGCAGGCCTGACCATTCTCGGGCGACGCGAACTCGGCGAAGGACAAGTCGAGTTGATGGTGCAATCGCTGCTTCCCAACACCGAACCTCACACCCTCCGGCTCCAGCGGTTCAATGGAGAATGGAAAGTGTCGCAGTTGCCGTAACTGCCATGGTGAACTAAAGCCCCAGGCTACGGACAAGGTCCGCGCAAGTCGTTACCGCGTGGCGCAGATTTTTTAATCTGCCGTATTGCAACCACATCAATGCGCGCAGCAGTTGCCCGCCCCGTGCTGCAGGTCCGGGCTGACGTACGGAATGTTCAGCGACATGCCGCGCAGGATGAGCAGCGCCCCCAACACAAAAACCGATATGGGAACGGCAGCCCGGAGCCGCAAGCGCAGCGGCATTGGAATGAGCCGGCCCGAAAGACTAATCGCTAACATTAACGGTGCCGTGCCAATCCCAAAAGCAGCCATATAATTAACCGCGGAAAGAACGCCACCAGTTGCAATCGCCCCGGCGCATGCCACATAAACCAGGCCGCAGGGCAACAAGCCATTCAACAAGCCCAGCATCGCTAATGCACTGAGCGAGCGGCGGTGGAGCAAATTCGACATGCCTCGCTTTAACCGCTGCAACAGGCTGATTACCGGCGCCGCCAACGCTAACTTCCGCGAGGTGAACAACCCGGCCACCAAGAGCAATCCCAACGAAATCGAGACGTATCGTTGAATCCCAGCCAGAGCCAACGTTCGCCCAGCCAACCCAAACACCACACCCAGCGCGCAGTAAGTGCCGATGCGTCCGAGGGTGTAGGCGGCTCGTTCGGCCACCAGGCTCAGCCCGGTGCGCCCGGCGGTCGGCAGCGCCAGTGCCAGTGGACCGCACATGCCGGCACAATGCAGGCTGCCCACCAAGCCCAGGATGAATGCTGTCCAGTATTGCATTTCAGTCTCTGGCCGCGGCGCTAGGTTCGCGAGCCGATCACGATCTTCTGGTCTATGAAATAGTCCTGGCTGGCGACGCGCCAATTGACCCGGATTTTCCAAAGACCGCGCGCGAGCTGACTGGCATCGACGGCCTGCACTCCATCGCTATCGACGTGCAAATCCAACCTCTGATCAAGCCCAGCCGCGGAGGGTCGGTACAGTTCCAGCCGTCCAGTAGCGGGGGAGCGGCGTTGGTCAATCGGCAGTTGGAAGCGGATCAGTTGCCGCACGGGATCGTAGGAGACCGTAGCGGGCGCGAGCAGTTGGTTGGCCCGCTGCATCCGATCGAGCTGATTCTGGAACCGGAGTTCCTGGTCATAATAGTTGTTGTTGACCAATTCGACCTTTTGCGAGCAGGCCATCACCACCAGCCCGATGGTGCCGGAAATGAACAGGGCGAAGGTCAGGATAATGGCCAAGGGCCACAGGTTGCGAGCGGGCTTCATAAGCATTCAATGAGTATCATCGCGAGGGCCGAGGAAGGCGGTTTTGATCGTATCAATGTGTTTGCCTTGGGAGAAAACGCCTATGACCAGCGGGGTGGTGCCGGGTTGCAGCACGCGCGGGTCCAGCGTGACAAGCACGGAGGTTTCGGCGTGCCCCTCCGGTCCGACGCACATGGCGTTGCCCAGGACCTGCAAGTCGCCAGGCGGGTTCCGCAACTTCAGTTCGATAGGGATCGAGCGCGAGGTTTTGTTGACCACCCGGACCGTGTAGAGATTGCTGTAATGGCCATCGGGCATTTGCTGAAACAAGGCGCCCGGGGCGCGCAACAGGGTGGTTTGCACGTCCGACCGCGTGAAGACGAGAAACGCCAGCAGACCTGCCAGCGCCAACAGTAGCAGCGAGTAGCCGACCAACCGCGGAGTCAGGCGCAGCGGCTCACCGCGTTCGATGCCATTCAGCGACGCGTAGCGAATGAGCCCGCGCGGCCGCCCAATGCGGTCCATGACGTCATCGCAGGCATCAATGCACGCGGTGCATTGCACGCATTCCATCTGCGTGCCGTTGCGGATGTCAATACCGGTCGGGCAGACGGCGACGCATTGCTGGCAGGAAATGCAATCGCCTAACCCGGCGGTGGCCCGGCCCTCGACGCCCTGATTGCGCCGCAACGGCGCGCGCTGCTCGCCGCGCTTGTAGTCGTATGCGACCAGGATCGTGTTCTCATCCAGCAACGTTGATTGCAACCGGCCATAGGGGCAAATGAACGTGCAGGCCTGTTCCCGGAAGCGAGCAAAGATCGCGTAAAAAACCAAGGTGAACAGGGCCATGAACCCAAGCCCTTGCAAGTGCTTTGCGGGGCTTTCCGTCACGAGGTGAAAAAGCTGATCGGTCCCGATGATGTAGGCCAGCAAGGTGTTGCCGACGAGAAATGAGAGCCCAATGAAGACCGCATGTTTGCTGAGTTTACGCAGCGCTTTGCTGGCGTTCCACGGAGCCTTGTTCAAGGCACGTTGCTGATAAGAATCCCCTTCGATGAAGTATTCAATTTTGCGGAATACCATTTCCATCAAGACGGTCTGCGGACAGGCCCAACCGCACCAAAGGCGGCCATAGGCAGCGGTGAAAACGAGGATACTGGTGATGAACAGCAGCAGCGCCAAGGCGAGCATGAACATGTCCTGAGGCCAGAACACCTGGCCCAGAAGGATGAACTTGCGCTCGACCACGTTCATCAGCAGCAACGGGTTCCCATGTACCCGCAGGAACGGCCCGGTGAACATCAGCGCGAGCAACACCCAACTCAGGCCTGTGCGCGCCTGGAAAAAGCGCCCGCGTACCTTGCGTGGGTATAGCCAGCGGCGTCGTCCCTCCTGGTCAGCGGTGCTGAGCCGATCACGAAAATCGCCCCCGGCGCTTGAACGTGGCGCACTAGTCTTCGCCAGGGGCGGGGCCATGACTCTGTCGCTCTCTTTCATTCAAACTCGCTGGGGCCGGTCTTGGCGGGAGCCTGGTTTTCGGGTGGCTTTGGATTTGGTGGATGGGTGCCGCGGAGCGTATAAATGTAGCTGGCGACCTGGTACACCTCGAGAGGCTTAAGGTAGTTCTTCCAGGTAATCATCCCTTTCTCGGGCACACCGTTCCAAATGGTGCGCAGGTTATCCGAGAACAGGCTGCCGTGAATCCAATAATCATCTGTGAGGTTCGGCCCCACCAGCCCGCCGCCATCTTTCCGATGGCAAGGTGCGCATAGCCGCTCGAAAGTTTGCTTCCCATTGGCCAGCACCACGGCGTCCTTTGAGGGTTGCAGGCTGACCAGCTCGGCCTCGAATTTTTTCATCGCGCCGGTTTTGAGCGCATCGCCGATCTTCATCTCCTTGGCGTATTGCGCGTACATCAGATCGCCCGCATGCAGCACGTGGTAATAGCTGAAATAGACCACGGCGAAAACGATGCTTCCGTAGAATAGCCACACCCACCAGCGTGGCAGTTTGTTGTCCAGTTCGTGGATGCCATCAAAGTCGTGGTCCAGCAGCAACGGGTCTTGGTCTGGGGTTAGTTTATTCATGAGGTTGTTCCTGGGGACGGTGCGGCACCGACGCGGGACGGGATTCGTTCGGTTCGAGCGGCAGCTCCTGCATCGTCTTAAGATAAGATGGCTTCAGGCGCAGAGCCCAAAGCAGCATGCCGGTGAAAAATGCGAAAAAAATGCAAATAGAAATAATGCCAAACAGTGCGGTGCCTGCGTGGCCCAGGACGTTTTCGATCATAGGATGTGCTTTCGACTGTTGGCTGGGGTGAGACCGGAGCAGTGAGGAAACCGTTGAAATTGAAAAGGTTCCCCGACACCACAGGCCAGGTTTGCGCCCCCATAAATGGGGGTGCTAATGAGAGGGTTACTCGTTCTTAGCGCCATTGTGTTGGACCTTATTTCGGAGTTGGGGCGCCTGCCGTTGCGGCCGCGGTTGTTACGCCCGCGGTTGCGGTCGCAACTGGGGTGGCTGGCTGCGAGGTCGCTTTGATGTCCTTGCCTAAACGTTGCAGGTAAGCAATGACCGCGACGATTTCCCTGTCGGGGGAAGCATTGACCTGGCCGGTCTTGAGGTTCAGAACGACTTGTGCGGCCTGGGCTTGCAGTTCTTTTTCTGCCGGGCCGTCCTCATAACTGAGCGGGTAAGGGACGCCGACCTTGCGCAGTGCCTTCAATCGCGCCGGCAGCGAATTGGTTTCGAGGATTTGTGTAAATAGCCATGGATAACGGGGCATGATCGAGCCCGGCGAGGTGTCGCGCGGATCGAACAGGTGCCGATAATGCCAGGCGTCCGGGTACTTTCCTCCGACGCGGTGCAAATCCGGGCCAGTGCGTTTGGAGCCCCAAAGGAACGGATGATCATAGACGAATTCGCCGGCTTTGGAGTACTCCCCGTAGCGCTCGGTTTCAGAACGGAACGGGCGGATCATTTGGGAATGGCAGCCGACGCAGCCTTCGCGGATGTAGATGTCGCGCCCGAGCAGTTCTAGCGGAGTATAGGGTTTAACGGAAGCGATGGTGGGCACGTTTTCTTTCACAAGCCACATCGGCACGATTTCAACCAGACCCCCGATGACGACTGCGAGCACGGCCAGGGCAGTGAAGGTCAGCGGTTTAGCTTCCAGCCAGCGATGTCCCCAGGGATGGGGCTGCTCGGCTGGCGCCGCCCCCCGCAGGCGCGGGGCTTGCGCTTCCTCTTCAGGCAGAAACTTGCCGGCGCGGGCGGTCTTATACAGGTTGAAGGCCATCAGCACGGCGCCGGAAATGTAAAGGGTGCCCCCGATGGCGCGCAGGCGATGCATCGGCAGGATCGCCTGCACGACTTCCAGAAAGTTAGGGTATTGCAGGAAACCATCCGGGGTGAATTGTTTCCACATCAGCCCTTGAGTGACGCCGCTGACGTACATGGGCACGACGTAAAACATCATGCCCACGAGCGCGATCCAGAAATGATAATTGGCCAGCTTCGGCGACCACAGGTTGGTCCTGTACAACCGCGGAAACAGCCAATAGAGCATGCTGAAGGTCAGGAACCCATTCCAGCCCAGCGCGCCCGTATGGACGTGGGCGATGGTCCAATCGGTGTAATGAGACAGAGCGTTGACGCTTTTGATGGCCAGGGTAGGACCTTCGAGGGTGGCCATGCCGTAAGCGGTGACGGCGACCACCATGAACTTGAGCATCGGCTCCTCGCGCACCTTGTCCCAGGCGCCGCGCAAGGTCAGCAAGCCGTTGAGCATGCCGCCCCACGAGGGGGCGACCAGCATCACCGAAAACACCATCCCCAATGATTGGGCCCAGTCGGGCAGCGCGGTGTAGAGCAGATGATGCGGGCCAGCCCAGATATAGATGAAGATCAGCGCCCAAAAATGGATGATGGACAGGCGATAGGAAAATACGGGGCGATTGGCGGCCTTGGGCAGGAAATAATACATCAGGCCGAGGTACGGCGTGGTCAGAAAGAACGCCACCGCGTTGTGTCCATACCACCATTGGACCAGCGCGTCCTGCACACCTGCATAGACAGAGTAGCTTTTCCACAGCGTGACGGGAATTTCGAGTGAGTTGACGATGTGCAGCATCGCGACGGTGAGAGCGGTAGCGATGTAAAACCAGATCGCGACATACATGTGCCGCTCCCGGCGTTTGAGAATTGTACCCAACAAATTGACGGTGAAGACGACCCACACCACGGCAATGGCGATGTCAATCGGCCATTCCAATTCGGCGTATTCCTTGCTTGAAGTGAATCCCAGCGGCAAGGTGATGGCCGCGGCGACAATGATCGCATTCCAACCCCAAAAATGGAACCAGCTTAAGGCATCGCTGAAGAGGCGCGCTTTGCACAGCCGTTGCAGCGAGTAATAAATCCCCATGAACATGCCGTTGCCGACGAACGCGAATATCACCGCGTTGGTGTGCACCGGGCGCAGGCGGCCGAAGGTGATGAACTGCAGGTTGAGGTTCACGCCGGGGAAGATCAGTTCCAGCGCCGCCAGCAGGCCGGCTGACATCCCGACCAATCCCCAGACCACCGTCGCGATGGCAAAGGCCCGCACGACGCGGTTGTCGTAACTAAAGGTCTCGATGTTTGCCGCTGCGGAACGAGTTTGTTCCTGCGTGAGAAGGTTGGGTTCGGGTGCTGCTGCGGGACTCATAATCAGGTTCGATTCGCTTGTGGTGATAAATCCTCCGGGCGTGTGCCCGGGCTGCTGCTCGGCTCCAGGCGTTCCTCAGGCGTGCCTTGCTCTTCAGTCAGCACACGCAGAGAGGGAGTGTAATCATCCTCGAACTGGCCGGACCGGACAGCCCAGATGAAACAAGTGAGGAAAACCAGAGCCAAGGTCAGGCTCGCAATCATGAGGATTAAAATGACTGACATGGTTAAATAGCGGGTTGGGGGTGCAACGGGACGACGGGACCGCGCGGGTCCTGGCTTGTGGTTTGCGTGTTTTCACCTAAGGCAGCGCGACCGGGGATGTGCCGCAAACCCAAACCGGTTCGGCGAGCGACCCAGCCCGTCATGCCCGAGGCGAAAAGCACGACCGAAACCGAGCTGAGCGGCATTAACACGGCACAAATTAGCGGAGAAAGAAGCCCTGCCGCGGCGATGCTCAGGCCCGCGAGGTTATAGACCGTCGAAATTGCGAAGCTCCAATGAACCACACGGGTAACCTGCCGCGAAAAGCGCAGCAAGTTGCCTAACTCCGACATCCGGGCCGCATCGATGATGATGTCGCTGGCGGGAGAAAAGGCGCCGACGTTCTCGACGACCGCCACGCCGACGTCGCTTTGCTTCAAGGCGCCGGCGTCGTTCAGGCCGTCGCCGACCATCATCACATGCTTGCCGGCTAACTGCAGTTCGCGGATAAACTCCAGTTTTTCCAGCGGCGCCTGATTGAATCGGAGTTCCGCGTTAGGCATCAGCCGGGCGAATCGTTCGCGCTCGCGTTCGTTGTCGCCGCTGACCAGAAACACTTCACAGGCTTGGCTCAACTGCGCCAGAGTCAGCGCGAGGTCGGGCCGCAGCGCACTGGTGATTCGAAAGGAGCCTCTGAATTTTCCATCCAACGCCAGACAGACGGGGCCCGCCGGGGAGGACCCATCACCCGGCATCGGAACACCGCTCTGTTCGAGCCAACGTTTCGAGCCAAGACGCACTTCGTGACCAGAGACTGCTCCTGCCAGTCCAAGTCCGGCGCGCTCGACGAAACGAGGCCGGAGTGCCCTTTTCTCTGTTTCTTTGGCTTTTTCCGGTAGAGGTGCCGCCGCCACGTTTCGGGAATGGCACACGAGCAAGTCGGAAATGCCCAGGGCCAGCGGATGCGTCGAATGGCCGGCCACCTCGGCGACCCAGCGGCGCTCCTCGGGCAGCAGGGGCTCCCCGATGAACTCGGTCTGGGCGCTGTGGGCCGAGGTGAGTGTGCCGGTTTTGTCGAACACGAGCGTTTTGACGCGGGCGAGTCGTTCCAGCACGAGGCCGTTCTTTAGGAAGATGTTCAATCGCCCCAGTAATCGCAGGGCAGTGCCGAGCGCAAACGGCGCTGCCAGCGCCAGCGCACAGGGACACGCCACAATCAGCACAGAAGTAAAGGCCTTAAGCGCCCGCGGCCATTGTCCTTCGCACGACCAAAACAGCGCGGCGCAGGATGCAATCGTGATCACCGCTACGGTAAAAAGCCGGCTATACCGGTTGACCATCGTGTTGAGGGTGTCGCCCTGTTCTTTTTGAAAGGCTTCATGGTTCCACAACGAGGTTAGATAACTTTGCGATACCGCTTTGACCGTCTCGATCTCAACACTCCCACCGACTTGCTGGCCCCCCGCATACAGGTAGGCGCCGGGTGACAGCAACATCGGCTCCGACTCTCCCGTGACGAAGCTGTAATCGATTTGCGCAAAGCCGCTCACCAGTCGCGCATCGGCGGGGATGAGCTCGCCATGCCGCACTACCAATCGGTCTCCGACGCGCAGTTTTGATAAAGCGATGCTTTCCATGCCCGCAGCGGTCTTGCGCCGAACCGACAGTGGGAAGAAACATTTGTAGTCGCGATCGAACGCCAGCCGTTGGTAGCTTTTGTCCTGGAAGGCACGTCCGCAAAGCAGGAAAAACACCAACCCCGTGAGCGAATCCAGGAAACCGAACCCTTGTCCGGCGAGAACTTGCCAGGCGCTCTGCAGGTACAACGCGACTAAGCCAATGACGATGGGGACCTCGAGGGTGAGCCGCCGTTGCCGCGCCGCGATGAGCGCGGAGCGCCAATAGTCGCCGGCGCTGTAAACCAGCACCGGGGCCGCCAGCACCAGGCTGAGGTAGCCGAACACCGCCTTCAACCACGAACCGTTGAACTGGTCCAGGCCGAAGTACCCGGGCAGGCTCAGCAGCATCGTGTTGCCGAACGCAAATCCCGCCAGGCCGACCTGCAACCAGCGCCGCCGGCTAAGCGAATCTCTGGGGGCTTTCTCCAACTCGCCGAGCGTCAGTTGTGGCTCATAGCCGAGCGACACCAGCAGCGAAACCAGGCCGCTGAGCGGCAAACGCTGTGCCTCGAATCGAATCGCGACCTCACGTCGCGGAAAATTCACCCGCGCTTCCCCAATGGCAGGATTCAGTCGAAACAGGTTTTCCAGCAACCAGACACACGCAACGCAATGAATCGAAGGGATGGTAAAGGTCACTCGGCTGGTCTTCCCATCGGTAAAGTCGAGCAGCCGTTCCTGCACCGCGGGGTCGTCCAGATAGGCCCCGTGCCCGGCCTCTTGCCCGCCCCGCGCGCGCACACGCACGCCGGGGTGCTCGCTCAGCGCATAAAACTGCCCCAGCCCATTCTCTTCCAACAGCTCATGCACCAGCAGGCAGCCCTGGCAACAGAACAGCTTGTCGTTCCGGGCGAAGCTCCGGTCCGCGCACGGCTCGCCGCAATGGAAGCAACGCCCGGCACCGCCGGGCTGGCGTTTCAGCCGGGTCTCGTTTGCCAAGCTCTCTAGCAATTCAGGCACTGGCATTTCAGGTTCACCGCAGATTCCATCGCACCTCTGCCCGGCACTCGCCGGAACCGATGCGCGCCGCCCCCGGCCCACGACGGGCGGAAGCGGAGTCAGTTCCATTTATAGATTAATTCTGCGAGTCACGCAAATTAGCATAACTACAGCCAGATATTAAATACTCTCGCTGGACCGTGGCTGTACTTTTTTTGCTTTTTTTGGAACAAGTTTTGGCCTGCCGGCCACTACCCCGCAAGCAAGGCTTGGAATTTGGCGGTTTGCCGCTAGATTGCAGGCTTGTGGAAACACCGGACCAAATCAAAGACCGCCTGGCGGCGGCATTTCCGGGCGGCCGGGTGGCGCTGATTGCCAATGGCGCGCCCGGCGGGACGCCCTCCTTGCTGCTGGACCACGAGCACGCGGTGGAGATCGCGCGGTTCTTGCGGCAGGACCCACTGCTGCGGCTGGACTATCTCTCGAATGTGACGGGTGTGGATTGGCTGGATGCGACAACCAAGGAGACCAGCAAGACCCGCCAGACCATTGAGGGAATCGAGCGCGACATCGTTGACACGAAAGAAACGAAAGTTCCGGGATACCTGGAGGCCATATACCATCTTTACTCAATGGAGCTCAAACACGGGCCGGTGGTATTGCGATTGCGGACCCGGAACCGGACCGACGAAGTGCGCGTGCCCTCACTGACGCCGGTCTGGCGTGGGGCCGAGTTTCAGGAGCGGGAAATTTTCGATTTGTACGGAATAATCTTCGACGGCCACCCGGACCTGCGCCGCCTGTTGATGTGGGAGGAGTTCAAAGACCACCCCATGCGCAAGGACTACGTTGAGCCGGACGATTACGAGTACGAGCCAACACCCCATGATGAAGTATTGGAACGAGCCAAACAGCGCATGGCATCAGAGCCGCGCCGTTAACCGCCTACCTGCCCGATGGACGCCAGACCCGATTTGAGCCGCACACGCCCAGAAAACCTTTTGCCCGCCCCAGGCCCTGCTCCGAAGAATTATGAGCTGCGGCCACACCCCAATTCCAACGGCCACTGGGCGGGGGAGTTGCTCGAGATTTCCATGGGCCCCCAGCACCCTTCGACCCACGGCGTGTTCCGGATGGACGTGGTGCTGGACGGCGAACGTGTCGTCAAACTCAAGCCGGTGTTTGGCTATTTGCATCGCAACCACGAGAAGATCGCCGAAGGCACCACCTATTTGGCTTCGATACCTTATACGGATCGATTGGATTATTTTTGCTCGCTGACGAACAACTGGGCGTACTGCCTGGCGGTGGAAAAGCTGGCGGCATTGCAGGTGCCTGAGCGGGCGGAGTACATCCGGGTGATCACGGCGGAGCTGACCCGGCTACAAAATCATGCGTGTCTTTGCGGGTTCCTGGTGCAGGACATGGGCGCCTCCGGCACACCGCTGATGTACGCGTTTCGCGAAAGGGAAGCCGTCCTGGATTTATTCGAGTCGCTCACGGGCGCGCGCATGATGTGCAATTACATGCGTTTCGGCGGCTGCCGTTGCGATTTGCCGCCAGGATGGCTCGAACAGACAGCCAAAATCGTCGCGGAGTTTCCCCGTTTCCTGGATGAATTCGAGGCGCTGCTGAGCCAAAACGAAATCCTCCTGGCCCGGACACAGGGTGTGGGTGTGCTGCCGCGTGAATTGGCTGTCAACGCCAGTGTGACGGGGCCGATGCTGCGCGCCTCGGGTGTCAATTACGACCTGCGCAAAGTGGATAAATACGGAATTTACGAGCGCTTCCCTTTTCGCGTGCCGCTCGGGGAAAAGGGAGATGTGTACGACCGATATATGATCCGGGTGCTGGAAATGCGCGAATCGCTCAAAATCCTCGAACCGGCGTTGCGCGATATTCCGCCGGGGCCGATCGTGGATCCCAAAGCCAAGCTGCGTGGGTTTCGTCCCAAAGCTGGGGAGGCGTATGGCCGGCTGGAGGCGCCCAAAGGAGAGCTGGGCTTTTACCTCATCAGTGATGGCTCGCCCAACCCCTACCGTTACCGGGTGCGCCCGCCCAGCCTGGTCAATCTCACGATTCTGGAGGACATGTGCCTGGGCCAGCAAGTGGCCGATGTGGTCATTATTTTGGGCAGTGTGGATATCGTGATGGGTGAAGTGGACCGTTGAACTGGCAGGGTCCGCCGTGTCGCTTCCCGGCTACTCACTCACGCGCACAGCCGTCTTCACCGCATGATTTCCAGCCGCCATTTTCTTAAACAGCGCCGGCAACTCGCTCAAGGCGCATTGCCCATCGACAAAATCAGCCGCCCGCACCACACCAGCCTCGATGAACTCAAGCGCGCTCCGAATTGCGTGGGGCGAATGATGAAAACTGGCCAATAGCGTCAAATTGGAATAGTGGAGCAACGTCGTGTCGAACCTCACGCTGGTTCCCGAAGGGCACCCGCCGAAAAAATTCACCTTGCCGCCTTTGCGCGCCAGGCGCACGGCCGCTTCCCAAGTCTCGGGCTTGCCGACGGCCTCTATGACGACGTCGTAGGGCGCCTCTGGAATGATAGCTTCGAGCGGCTCACCTGCGGGAACCTCCACGGCCGCTTCGGCGCCGAGTCGTCGTGCGGTTGCCAGGCGCGTCTCGCCCCGCCCGGCCGCCACGACGGCGCAGCCGAGATGACGCGCGAGGGCAACGAACATAAGCCCAATCGGCCCGGCTCCCAGGACCAGGACGCGCTGACCGGCGCGCAAGCCAGTCTCCGCGAGCCCCTGGACGACGCAGGCCAAAGGTTCGACCAATGCGGCGTCGTGGAACGCCGTCGCGGGTTTGAGCCGCAGCATGTTCTTTTGGGCCACCCGTGCCGGCACGATAATCGACTCGGCATAAGCGCCGTTGAGGAAGAGCAGATCGTCGCAAAGGTTCGGCTGGCCGGACTGGCAGTAAAGACAAGTGCCGCACGGGGCGGAGTTAGCGGCCACCACCCGCTCGCCCACCTGCCAGTCCGACGGGGCACTTTTCCGCAGGGCAGAGACCTCGACAATTACGCCTGCCAGTTCGTGGCCGAACACCGTCGGCGGCACCAGCATGCGCGCGTGGTAGCCGCGTTTGAATACCTTCAGGTCCGTGCCGCAGGTCAGCGCCGCTTCGATGCGGATGCGCACTTCGCCCGGCCCAAGCGGACGCTCGGGCACGTTTTCAATGCGCAGATCTTCTTTGCCATGCAAGACGGCTGCTTTCATGCCGGTTGGTTATGCAGTGAAACGGGCTGGAGCGGAAGTGGAAACTTGACCCGAACGTTCAACAATTCAAGCTGTTGTGGATATGAAGCCAGTGGATGTCCAAACGATCGGCCAAACCCTTGCCGTTAAATGGGAGGACAGGACGGAGACATTTATCACGCTGGAGCGGCTGCGCCGGGCGTGCCCATGCGCCGGCTGCAAGGGCGAAACTGACATTATGGGCAATCTCTACAAGAATCCCGAGCAACCGTTGACCCCGCCTGCATTTCAATTGCGGTCGGTGCAATGGGTCGGCAGTTACGGTCTCCAACCGGTTTGGGCCGATGGTCATGCCACCGGGATTTATTCCTTTGAATATCTGCAAACGCTCGGCGAGGCTTGACGGCCTTTCGAGGTTCAGGCGTACCTATTAGGAGCTGGAACGGTTATGGGGATAAAAAACCACCGGCCTCATTGGAGGCCGGTGGGTAACCTTGGCAGAAAGGAAAGTGGTTACTACTTATTTGTTCGAGTCGGGTATGGCAGCGAACCTTCCGGCGCTATCCGGCTGGGTGGTGCTGGTGGTGCCGGGCGTAGCCGACTGGTCGGGCTTGCTCCAGTCTTTGGGCTTGCCGCTGTCCCAGGCCGACCAATCGGGCCCGAGATAGTCGCTGCTGGGCACCGGTGTGCTCAGGTAATCAGTCCGGGTGGGCTGAAAGTCGCTATCCTTAACGATGGTAGGAGTAAGGAAGACAATCAGGTTATTCTTGTTACGGCTCTTGATATCCTGGCGGAAGAGCAAACCTATACCGGGAATATCACCGAGCAAGGGAACCTTCACATTGGAGATGTCTTCTTCATCAGAGATGAGGCCGCCCATGACGAGCGTGTCGCCGCTGGGAATAAGGACCGAGGTCTGAATGTCACGCGTCAGGAACGAATTGACGGAGTTATTGAGGCCGCCGACGGTGGACTTAACCAGCGGTCCAAGACGCATCACCGAGGGCTGCACATGCAGGTTGATGTAGTCATTAGCCGAAATGCGCGGAGTCACCTTCAGGCGAACCGTGAGGTTGGAATAACTGATCATCGAACCGCCCGCGGTCTGGACGGTCCCCGCGGTGACGTTGACGATGGGGAACATGGTGCCAACCTCGATGGTGGCCATTTCATTGTCCAGGGTCACGGTACGAGGGGTCGAGAGGACCTTGGTTTCAGAGTTCTGGTTGAGGAAGGAAATGACCGCGCTGACACCATCGGCGTTGAGGAACGCCATGCTGGGGTTAAACGCGCTGCCGGCGCTCAAATTCATCAGCACCTGCGGAACATTCAGGATGTTGTTCGGCACAGGCAGCAAGCCGCTGGTAACGGGAGCGCCGTTTTCGATCGGAGCACCAACCGAGTCGGCGCTGCCGCGGGCAAAGGCGTTGTTGCCGAAGGACACGTGCTGATTGGCGAGCGTGCCGCTCCAGTCGATGCCTTTGGCGGTAGAAGGATTAAACGACGTCTCCAGCAAACGGCCCTCGATCAGCACCTGCTTGGTTTGGGTGTCGAGCCGAGCGATCAGTTCATCGACTTCACTCAGTTCTTTATCGGTCGCCAGGACGACCAGTTGGCTGGTGCGAACGTCGGGCACAACCTTGCTGCGCTTGTCGGTAAAGACGTTTTGGACCATCGCCAGCAGGTTGCTGGGGCTGGCGTATTTAAGCTGAATGACTTTGGTCACCAACGGGTCGGGCGCCGCAGGGTCGCGAACGGTGACGCGGGCAATCTTGCTCTTGGGGTCTTCGACCAATTGCAGGTTGTAGGTGCCCAACAGAGCGGTGAGCGCCTGCGCGGCAGTCACATTCTCCCAACGGATAGATACGCTGGGCTGGGGCACCGGTTTGCCGTCAGGGCCGATTTGACCAAATGAAACGCGCGGATCGAGGATATAATTGAGTCCGGCCTGGCGCGCCAGGTTCTTAATGGCGTCGGTGATGGGCACGTCATCCATAGTGATCAGCGTGATCACTCCGCCGGGCGGCGTGTTGGTGTCCGTGCCGGAGGCGGCATTGGGATCAGCCGCGGGGGTGGCTTGAGCCGCCTGGGCCGGCGCATTGGTATCGGCCGCGGGGGTAGCTTGGGCCACCTGGACCGGCGCATTGGTGTCAGCCGCGGGGGCAGCTTGAGCCACCTGGACTGGCGCATTGGTGTCGCCGGCCGGTTGCTGCGCAGCAGACGGCTGCGTCGTCTCGGCCGTGGGCGCGACACTGTTGGTGGCGACCGGGACATCACCAGCAGGAATATTGGTTTGGGCCATGGCCGCCAAACTCCATGTGGCCAGCCCAACGACCGCGAGAATGTACTGTTTCGATTTCATTTAAGTTACTTTTTTCAGACGTTGTCCAGCATGACTCATTACTTTGTCTCTAGGGTTTGTTTAGCAGTCGGGGTGCCAACAGCGCCTCAGCGCGGGTAGGCAGCAGAAACTCCGCAGGAAATGGCCACTTCCACAGGCGATTGTCTAGGTACGGGACAAACATGCGGCTGCCTTTGGGTTTAGAGGCCGCGGAAACGCAACTCGCGCCGCTGGCCTTTGACGATGATCACCGCAAAGTCGTCCCCGATGTCTTCGCACTTGATCAACTCCTTGTTGCCGCCGGGCAACCGGACCTCGCCTTCTTCGCCCTTCTCGAAGGTGCGGCCGTTGATGATAACGGTGCGTTTGGGTGGGCTGGTGATGCCGTTCAAAACGAAGGAGCTGAGATCAACCGTGCTTGGTCGAGCTTTCTGCGACACCTCCGGCCCGAAGCCCGAGTTGGGGAAAAAAGGGTTACGTCCCTGTCTGGCATTAGCCGGGACCACAAACACCGACTGCGGGATTTCCACGACCACAGGTTGATTGGTCTTGGGGTCGGGGGCCACGGGGCCAGGCGGATTTTTCGCTGCACCCTCTGCATGGGGCACCAACGCCGCCACCCAGGCCAGCACCACCGCAACGGCGGTGGCATTCAAGATCGAGAAAAACCTTTCAGACTTCATAAAACGTTCAGGAGGTTCCCGGTTTGACCAATGCCGCAATCTCCATTCTGAAAGAGAGCCGTTCTTTTTCTGTTGCGGCCAGCCCGGAGGCGGGCTCGATGCTCAGGTTCAGCACACGGACGTAGGGGAATTGGTTTTCAAAATCGGCGATGAACCTGCCCAACTCGTAGTATTGGGCCGAACCGCCGATGGTGATGGTCGCTTGCTTGTAAGGAAAGTTTGCCAGCATGGTGACATCTTTGGGTCCGTCGATTTGGCTGTACTGCGGGATATCAATTTTGTAGCCGAGTTTGAATTGGCGCAGGGTATTGATCGCCCAGGAATAGAGGTCGCCGGAGGCCATCGTATCTTCGATCGCGGCGAGATTTTTGCGGGCATCGCAGAGCTCGGCCTCAATCTGGCTAGCCGCGGCGATGGTGCGCTTGACCTGCTGCACTTTTTGCTCGGCGGTATCGCGAGCGGCGCGCATGTCGGCCAAATTCTTGGTTTGGGCTTTGTAAACCATGGTGTACCACACGCCGGCGGCAACTGCCAATCCCAGCACAACCAAGAGCAGTTGGTTGCGTTTCTCGGTGCTTAATTTGATCGTCATCGCGTCTTCTCCGGGTAACGGCATTGCAGGGTAAATTGCACGTAAGCCTTGCCCTCGAGGCTGCTGGGCGGTGAGAGGCTAATCAGCCGGACTTCATTGCTGGTGCCCATCATGCTTAGGAAATAGGGGCAATCCGCGACCGATTTCTTGAACTTGTTGACCTGGTCGCCGGGATTGGCGCCGCTATCGCGCGCTTCGAGCGTCAGCGTAATTTTCTCGGTGACACTGGCCGGGCGTCCCGGCGTGGTGTGGCCATCGCTGGTCTTGGGTTTGATACCCTCATTTAAAACGTAATTCTGGTCGGCATTGAACCGGATGAGCTGGACGTCATCGATAGGGGTGTGCTGGAGTGCGTCGAGCAAAGTCCCATAGAGGAGGCGATTGGTGGCGAGCTGCTGCAGCGCGCCCAAGCGCTGGGTGACCTCCTGAAGATGCGCCTGATTATCGAGCACCTGTTTGTATTCCTTCTGGCGGGCGTTCAACAGTGCCTCAGCCCGGGTGCTTTCAGCTTTGACGAAGCTGACTTTGACCTGGAGCCAGATGCTGGCGACGACCATGGCCACCAGCAAGGATGCTCCGACCCAAATGGCGCGCTTGACGGGGTCGCGGCGGCGTAAATCCTCCAGCGCCTGGGCCTCCGCGAGCAGATTGATGCGTATAGGCATAGGATTAAAGAGCGGCGACGGCCGCGCCGGCCGCGACGGCCAATTGCGGGGCGACGTGGTCGATTTCAGCGGCTTGTTGCGGCGGCAACTCGAGATCCATAAAGCTTAACGGGTTCCACGGCTTGCACTCGGCCATGAGTTCGGCTTGCAGGATCGAGACGATGAAATCGGAACGCGCCGAACCGCCGCTGATGAAAACCTGCGTGACAGGTTTGTCCTGCTGGTGTTCAAAGAAGTCGAGGGAAGCGCGCAATTCACGTCCGAGCGGCGAAACCAGAGTTTCAAGGTTGGTCTGCACCTCGGCGGGCATGCCGACCTTAATGCCCTCAGCCTCGGCGTAACTGATGCCAAGCGACTCGGCCAGGCCGCTGGTGAGTTTGTCCCCACCGATCGCGACGACGCGGCTCAGCACCAATTCGCCTTCCTGCAACACACAAATGCTGGTATTCTTGAAGCCGATATCCACGAGGGCAACCACATCGCGAGAGAAGATTTCGGGCATAGCCATTTCGAAGGCATTCACCGGGCCCAGCAAGCCGGGGACAATATGGTCAGCCGCAAGCCCGGTGGCGCGGATGGCCGCTTGCATTTCGTCGATCAATTGACGGCGGGCTCCGGCTACCAACACCCGCATTTTGGCGCCCCCGGAGGAATTCTTGGTTTTCTCGGCGGGTTTGGCGCCGGTGCGCGGCGGGATGATAAAGCAATCAAAGACGTGCCCGGGCAAGTCCTGCTGCAGGTAATTCTTGGTATTATTCTTGAGGACCTGCCGCATGTCGCCGACGGGCATCTGTGGCAACTCGGCGTGGCGGACAATGGATTCATTGACACCGACGGCGAGACTGACGGCGCGCGGTTTGGTTTCGAGGGTCTGGCACACGTTCTTGATGTGCTCGCCGAGCAAATCGGCGGAAAGATTCTTTTCGTAAATGGGCGCGTCCAGCAGCGCGTAGCGCGTCAGCGCGAAGCGGTCGCCCCTGCGCTGCACTTGCACCGCTTTGGTCGTTCGTCCGCCCAAGTCGATCGAGA
This sequence comes from Verrucomicrobiia bacterium, assembly GCA_035934555.1. Classification (GTDB taxonomy): domain Bacteria; phylum Verrucomicrobiota; class Verrucomicrobiia; order Limisphaerales; family UBA8199; genus DASYXT01. Next base: position 23,054 of record DASYXT010000069.1, read on the forward strand.
GCAACTGGTCTCGAGTCTTGGCCGCGCCGTTTAAGAATGGCAGTGCCATGGTCGCTTTCTCTAAATTTCCTGAGGTTCAGTTAACCGGCTTGCGACGGTGTTCGGTGGAGGAGAAAGCAACCTGCGGGCCAGAAAGAGTGGCAAGGCGGTGGCGGGGGCGGTTCTCCGGAAGAAATCATGAAAAATTCAGGCGCGCGCACCCGCGGCGCCCCTGGCGAGTGTCTTAACCCTGGGCAGGCTTGCCCAAGTCCTCGGCGCAAACCCGCACCGCCGAGGGTTCCGCCACTCAGGTCAGCCGCTTGGCGCGCAATTGGATTTCGGCCAGGAACGCTTGAAGGAACGAGGACATTTTGCCACGCCACAACGCCCCAATAATGACGGGAGGGAACTCGGTTTGGGGCAGCGGCAAGGCGCGGACCCCCGCCGCGCGGCCAGCCTGAGGCACCAGCACGGAAACCCCAATCCCAAACCCGTTCGCGACATAGGTCTCAACCAGATCGACGGAACTGACTTCCAGGCTGGGAAACCAATCGACTCCCAGGCCGGTGAGGCCCTGCTGGAAATGTTTACAGATGGCCACGGCTTCGGGCAGGCAGATTAACGGCTCCTGGATGCGGTCGCGTTTCCAAAGCTGGGCCGGGTCGGTGATCGGGCTGTCTTTGGGCACGAGCAGAATCAGCGGCAGCTCGAGCAAAGGTTGGGCGTGAATGCCGGGACCGGATTTTTTCTCGATGAGGGTCACTGCCAAATCCAGTTCCTCGCGTTGCAAGAGACTCTCCAGTTCGGTAGGGTGACCTTCGCGCAGTGAAATGCGCAGATGCGGATAACGACGCTGAATGTCGCGGAAAAACTCGGGCAAATGATCGCGCAGGACGATGGTTGAAGCGCCAATGCGGATTTGGCGCGCCTGGCCACCCTGCATTTCACTGGCGATCTGGTCCAGGTTCGAGAAGAAAGGATGAATGAATTTGAAAAGCTTCTCGCCGGCCGGGGTCAGCGCGAAAGGCCGGCGTTGAAAAAGGACTACGCCAAGGTACTCCTCGAGTTGGGACACCTGCCCGCTGACGGCCGGTTGTTGAATGCCATAAGGAATGTTGCGCACCGCCTCCGTGATGCCCCCGTGCCGCGCGACGTAATAAAACAATTCGAGGTGGTGGATATTCATATTGGCGCTGGGATGGTTCCGATTCGGTCAGCCGGGATCAATGATGATTTTGTCCCGGGTGGGCGGCGGGGGCGGTGACGGCGCCGCGGTGAGGGTCTGGAGCCGGCGGCGGGCGGCAAAGGCCTGGGCGGTGCCGGGGAACTCGGCGAGGATTTGCTCGAGCAACGCGCGCGCAGCAGCGGCGTCCTGCCGGTACTTGAGCTGCCAGGCCGCCATCAGCGCCAGCCAGTCCGCCCGCTTGCCCGCCGGTTGCTCCGGCAAAGTCAGCAACAATTGAATTTGCTCGAGCGCGTGGTCGGGCCGGTTCAAATGTTCGGCGAAGAGGCGGGCGAGCTTTTCGCGGGCCGGGACATTGTTGGGGTCCTGTTTGAGGTGCTCGACGCAGTCATTGGCGGAGCGAATGGCCTGGTCGCGTTGGAGCGGCGGCACCGGTTCATCCAAGCCATCACCCAGCGCCGGCAGGGGGATGGGGCGCGCGGCCTGCGCGTCGCGCAACTCGGCCGCCGAGCGCGGCAATTGGTTGATGCGCAATTGCGCCATGTGTGCCAGGTGCGTGCCAGGCAGGCGCTCGCAAATGATCTGAAGGGCGCGGCGCGCGGCCACTGGATCGCCGGCGAGTTTCAACTGCCAATCCGCCAACTTGTGCAGGGCCTGGGCCAATTGGGAAGGTGTGACCTTCGGCTGTTCGGCAATGTCCAGCACGGTCTGCGCGGCTTCGGTGAGATCGCTGAACTGCTTGGCGTACAATTCCGCCAGCATCATCCAGCCCTCGAAATCATCCTCGCTCTTTTCCAGCTCTCGGATGATCTCGACCTCCGCTTCGCTGTATTTGCCGAACTTGATGCGGGCGATGGCGCGAGCGTACATTGGCGGAAGCCGACGCGGGTGAAGCAGGCCGGGGGCGTAGCCGGCCATGGGCGCGAGCAGGACCAGAGCCCCCACCCCCAGCCAGGGCCAACCCCCCAGGACCAGGATGCAAAACACCGGCACACACAGTGCCAGGCAGCAGGTCCGGCATAAGGATTTAAAATCCTTGCGTGGCTCCGGGTCGGTTACCTGCGCAGTGCTGAACAATACCCAGCCCAGCGTGCCCGCCCCCCAATAGGTGCTGATGAGGAAGAATCCCAATGCGACCACAAAGACGAACTCGGGCATCCAGCCGGTGCCGCTGTTTTGGGCGGCCTGCACCTGCGGCATGAACGGCTGCAGGTTCCAGGATAACCCAATATTCATCAGGGCCCAGACACAGAGCGGCAGCGCCAGCCCTTTTGCCGACCATGTCGCTAACCAGCGCCGCAGGCGCGCGCGCTTGGTTTCAGGTGTCAGGCGCAACGTCAGCGCCCAAACCGCTCCCAGAACCGCCGCGCCCAGCCCGAACAACACCACAAAGCTGGCAAACGCCGGCACCATACTTGATTAGAGCAAATGGCAAAACAGCGCATCGCGGAGCTTGGGCTCGAACCAGGTGCTCTTTGGCGGCATGATTCCACCAGCATCGGCGATCGCCATCAGGTCGGCAATACTCGTCGGGAACAGCGACAACGCGCAGGCGAATTCACCGCTGTTCACCAACCGCTCCAATTCCGCTGTGCCGCGAATCCCACCAACAAAATTCAATCGTTTGCTGGTGCGCGGATCTTCAATCCCCAACAGCGGAGCCAGGACGTACTTCTGCAGCAGCGTGACATCCAACGCCTCGACCGGGTCAGTGGTCGCCGCGAAGCGCGGACGGAAATGCAACGTCCGCCATTGGCCGGCGAGATAGAGCCCGAGCTGGTGCTTGCGTGAAGGTGACACCGGCGCGCCGGCCGAAACGGATAGCGTGAATACGCCATCCAACTTCTCCAGAAATTGTTCCGTTCCCAATCCGTTGAGATCTTTGATGACCCTGTTGTACGGGAGAATCTGAACCTGGTGGTCGGCGAAAATGACGCTGAGAAACCAGGCGCTGTGGCCGGCGCCATTTCGCGCCTGGCACACACGGGCGGCGGCGGCGCAACGGTGATGCCCGTCCGCAATGTACAGCGCGGGTACGGCGGCAAATTCGGCGCTCACGCGTTCCAGTGGAGTTCGGATGGTCCAGGCGGAGTGCCGGACGCCATCGGCCGCCGTGAAGTCGATTTCGGGCGTGGCTTCGGTTTCGCGCCGCACCAGTTCGTCCAGGGAAGGACGGGCGCGGTACACCAGGAACACCGGGCCGGTTTGCGCTTCGAGGGCTTCGATGTGGCGGACCCGGTCGTCCTCCTTGTCGGGGCGGGTGAACTCGTGCTTTTTGATTTTGCCCTCGAGGTATTGCTGGCAACTGGCGACTGCCACCAAGCCGACCTGGCTGTGCCCGCCCATTACCTGCCTATATAGATAGTACGCCGGATGGGGAGCCTGTCGCAACGCGCCTTCGCGCATTAGGTGCGCAAAGTTCTCTTTGCCTTTGGCGTACACTTCCGGGGCGTAGAGATCGGTCGCCGGTGGCAAATCAATCTCAGGCTTGCTGACGTGCAGGAAGCTCAAGGGATTGCCGGCGGCAATCCGGCGGGCTTCTTCGGAGGACATGACATCATAGGGAAGTTCGCAAATTTGGCCGGCCAGGTCCGGCTTGGGGCGGAGGGCGGCGAAGGGTTGGATCGTACTCATGACTTCAGGTGCGGCAACATAGCTGCGGTTGGACAAAACGCACGACGATTTTGGCATGGGAATTGCCCTCTCACAATCGTCCCTGCACGTCGGTGTCCGCGCTAATGCAAGCCTGCAGCGCCGGAGCCGGCCGACGGAGCTGTGACACGGAAAAACGCGGACCGTGCGAGCGGCCTCCGAGTGTCCCATGGCGGGACGCACCGGGTGCGGCTGAGTCAGCGGTCTCAAACAAAGAAAAGTTATGCCAAAGACCTGCTCTGACAAAATGATGACGCGGCTGGAGAAGCTGGTGACCCGGCTTCCCGCTGCCGGCCAGGACCTCGAAGTAATGATGCTGTATCAGGATGAACGCAGCCGCCTGTGGGCGACGCGCGCGGCCGAGTACGTCGAACAGGTCACGCGCCATTCGCACGTGCGCTGCACCTGGTGGAAACTGGAGGACCTGTTCAATCCCGGTGTGCTCGCCGGAGCCGTTTCCAAAGCAATGCGAGCGGATATTATTCTCCTGGCAACGCCAGCCGCCGAGGGCTTGCCGTTGCCGGTCTATTTCTGGGTCAATTCCTGGCTGCCGCATCGCCCGAACGGCAGCGGCTTGCTGGTCGGACTGCTTGGCCAACCGCAGAAGGCGCCGGAAGCCGGCCGCGTGCGCCGCTACCTCGAACAAGTCGCGCGCCGCGGCAAAATGCAGTTGTGCAACATGGAAGCCTAACACTGTCCTTAAAATCGCTGTACACGCCAATCGGTTCATCTTCCAAGGCGGTTAAACAGATCGCCCGCGAGAACCTCGAGTTGATCCGCCCGGTACGCTCGCCGGGCATGCCACCTCTCGAGTCCCGGGTCTTACTGCAGTTCTGCCCGAAAAGGGGGCGTCGGCTTTTCGTCGGGTGAGGATTCGTTTTTGCAACCCCGGTGCAGTTCCAGTTTTTTCTTTGAACAGAATCAGACCTGGGCAGTCTTTTACTTTGTGATACAAAGTAACTCTGCGTCACCTTGAAAGAAAACTCTTATGCCTGATCTTAATCCTGTTCCACCGCAAATCCCGTCGCACCTGTCGATGCCCCGCCAACCGGCTTTTGAACCGCTCGGAGCTCACGCCGGGGAACGCGAACCCATTTCGGGTCCGGTGGCGGCTGTCGAGGCTATCCTGCGGCAACCCCGGCGCGTGATGTACCAGGTCAGCCAGGCCCGCCCCGGCAGCCTCATTCTGGCGATGATCCTTGTGGCGGTCGTTTGTAGCCTGATTTACGGAGTGGTGGTCGGAACCTTTTCGCACGGCACGCAACTTTGGGCCGCGCCGGTAAAAATCGCCTGCGGCCTGGTCCTTTCTGCAGCGATTTGCTTTCCGAGTTTGTATATTTTTACGTGTTTAAGCGGGTCACAGGCGCGCCTGGCAGAGATTTGCGGATTGGTCGCCGGGTTGCTGCTCTTAACGACGATCCTGCTCATTGGGTTCGCGCCCGTCGCCTGGCTGTTTTCGCAATCGACCGAATCGGTGGTTTGGATGGGGGCGCTGCACCTGCTGTTCTGGTTCATCGCCACGGCCTTTGGCTTGCGGTTTCTCAGCCAGGCCTTCGCTCATTCGCAGGCCCGGTCTCAGGCCGGGTTAAACACCTGGTGCGTCATCTTCGTCCTTGTGGCGGTGCAAATGACCACGGCCTTGCGGCCGATTGTCGGCACCGCTCCGACCTTCCTGCCGGAGCAAAAGAAATTCTTTCTGGCGCATTGGTCTGATTGTCTGAGCGCGACGGAGCAGGGTACCCCGACGGCTGCAAGCCGCTGATGTTTCGTGGCACAATTTGTGAAAGACCAATGCGGACTTTTCCAGCTCATCTGAACGCAGTCGAGCACTTCCTGCGCGCCGCACCGCAGGGCTTAGGCGCCTGGTTGCTCCAGCAGGAGTCACGCCTGGTTTGGTTTTGCTTTATGGCGGTAATTGGCGGCGCCGCGCTATACGGCGCGGTAATGGGCTGCTGGTGGAGCCCCTGGCAGGGAGTGTACGTGGCGATCAAGTTGCCACTGCTGGTGCTGCTCACGGCCTTAGGGAACGGGCTGCTCAATGGCATGCTCGCGCCGCTCCTGGGGCTCAATATCAGTTTTCGGCAGTCGCTGACGGCGGTGCTGGTGAGCTTTGCTTATGCGGCGTTGATGTTGGGCGCATTCAGCCCAATCGGCCTGTTCATCGTTTGGAATACTCCGTCGCCAGCTAGGGTGGGGCATGGTCCTTCGGCAGCGCACGCCCTGCTCCAACTAACCCTGACGGTGTTTATCGCCTTTGCGGGCGTGATAGGCAACGTGCGTTTGCTGCCGCTGCTGCGGCAATTAGCGCCGAGCGATGCCGTGGCGCGGAGGGTGTTGTTTGCCTGGCTGGCGGGTAATTTGTTTTTAGGCAGCCAGATTTGCTGGGTTCTCCGGCCGTTCATTTGGGGCGGCGACCCGGTGAGCTTTATCGGTCCCCATCCCTTTGATGGAAATTTCTATGAAGCTGTGTTTAATGCGGTGAAACGAGTGCTGTTTTAGTCAAACGGCTACCCATATGCCTAGAGCCTTCAGTGCAGTTGGCCTGCCTGTGACGCAGCGCCTTCGTTGGCCTGGGGCGGCACTCGGCCGCGGAACTTGTAATGGGCAAAAACGGAGTAACCGAAAGCTAGTGTCAGGCCAAACGCTCCCCAGACCAGGCCGGCGGTCAGCGCGTAATGGCTCGCGCCGGAGTTGTAGATGGTTAGATCCTGGGCATGATCCAGGGTGGAAGGCAACAGCCGCGGGTAGAGGGCCAGGGCCGAGGCGCCCACCGACAGCACGATGGCGGTGCTGCTGGCGATGAATGTGCCGCGCTCGCGTCCGAGCCAGGCGAGGACGATCATGGCTAAACCCGCCACACCCGCCCCGACAGGCAGTGCATAGGCCCAGGGATGGCCGAAATAGTTCTCGTTCAGAACCGGGTTGGCCACCGGGCTCAGCGCCGCCCAGGCGGTCGAGAGCATCACGGCTGGGACGGACGCGTATTTGGCGGCCTGCCGCGCACGATTGCGCACTGGGCCAACAGTGCGAGCGGCGGCGAACGCACTGCCATGCACCATGAGCACGGCCAGCGTGCTGAAGCCCGCCAGAACGGTGTACCAATCAAAAACACCGGGGTGCGGTCCCAAGCCCATGATGGTCCAGAACGGCACAAAGAAGTAGCCGCTGGCGTCCAACGGCACGCCGCGCAGCACGTTGCCCAACGCTACCCCAAACAGAAAACCCAGCAGCGTGCTGGACCAGAAGAACACACCGTCACAGAACCCGCGGGTGAGCGGATGCGGCACTTCGTCCCGCAACTCGAGGGCCAACCCGCGCGGAATCAGCAGCCACAACAGCACGAAGAACGCGAGGTAAAACCCCGCAAACCCCGAGGAGTAGGCGACGGGAAAGCTAAAGAACAAAATGCCGCCCCCGGCGATCAGCCACACCTCGTTGCCGTCCCAGACGGGCAGGATAGTGCGGCGCACGCTTTCGCGTTCCTCGGGAGTGCGGCCGATAAAGGGGTAAAGGGCGCCCACGCCCAGATCGTAGCCGTCCAGGATTCCATATATGGCTGCAACCAACGCGAGCAGGCAAAACCAGACAGTTTCCATACCTCAAGCCCTCTCCTCGTGGACCGGACCTTCCAGGACGATGCGGAAGAAGAGGAAACAATAAATGACCCCCAGCATCAGGCACATGGCGAAAAAGCCCAGGAGCGTGAACATGGCGTTGCCGGTGTTAAGTGGAGGTGACCCACCGTGGTAAGTGCGCATCAGTCCCCAGACCACCCACGGCTGGCGGCCCGCCTCAGCCGTCGCCCACCCGGCTGAGGTCGCGATATACGGAAACGGCGCCGTCAGCATGATGACCCAGAGCAGCCAGCGCGCGCGGTAGAGCCGCCCCCGCCAGAGCAGCAGCACGCCAAGGCCTGCCACGCCCAGAAACATCGACCCCAACCCGACCATGATGTGATACGAATAATACACCAGCGGCACGTTATCCGGCCACTCGTTACGCGGATAAGCCGTCAGGCCTCTCACCTCGGCACTGAAACGGTGATAGGTCAGAAAGCTCAAGGCCTTGGGAATGTAAATAGGATTATCCAGGTCGAGTTGCTGCATGTCCGGTTGGCCGATGAGGGCGATGGGCGCGCCCTGCTGGGTGTGAAACACCCCTTCCATCGCGGCAGCCTTGGTGCCCTGGTACGCAAACACCTTGCGGCTGGCCCCATCGCCCGTAGGGTAAATCTGCACCAGGGAAAAAAATGCGGCAGTGAGAATGCCGGTACGCAGGAAGCTGCGCCCGTACTCTTCATGCCGGCCCAGGAGCAAGTAGAATGCGCCGACCGACGACATCACAAACGAGCCAGTTACCATCGATGCGCTTTGGTTGTGCAGAAATTGCCACAGCAGCCAGGGGTTCCCCAATAAGGCCCAGAAGCTGTTCAAGGCCACTCGCCCATCGGGCTCATGCACATAGCCCACCGGGTGCTGCATCCAGGCATTGGTCGCGAGGATAAAATAGCCCGAGAGCCACGAGGAAAAGGCCACGAGCAGCGTCGCGGCCAAATGCAACCGGGGTCCGACCCGCTCAGGCCCCGCCAGCAGGAGCCCGAGAAAAGTTGATTCCAGGAAAAAAGCGAATACGCCCTCCAGCGCCAGCGTTTGGCCGATGACCCCGCCGCTGAACCGTGAGAAGGCCGCCCAATTGGTGCCGAACTGGAACTCATTGGGAATGCCGGTGACCACGCCAAAGACGAACGTCACCGCCAGAATCCTGGTCCAGAAGCGCCGCGCCTCGGTGTAATGCGCGCCATCCCCGCGCCACTCGCGAACCCGGAAATACGCCACCAACACCGCCAAGGACATTGTCAGTTGCGGGAAGAGATAATGGAAAAGCAACGTCATCCCGAACTGAAGCCGGCTATAGAGTACCACGTCGTTCATAGCTTCCCTCGACGGATTCCAAAAGCGCGAGCCGTGCTGCCGGCTCTTCGCGTCACGGACAGTAGGTTAGGAGGTTTCCCGCCCAGTACAACACCGTGCCAAAGATCGTTATACCCGTGCGGGTGTTATCGGAAACCTTCAAGCCACCGCCCGTTTCAGGTTGCTCCCGCGCCGCGCTGGGGCTCAACGACGCGCAGCCCTGCCCCGCGAGCAGACACAATGCCAGAGCCGCTCCAGTTGCGAGTTTCTTAACTTTAGCGCCCATGGTCCTCTTGACCTTCGCCCTGTGTCTCACAACAATCAACCCAATTCCTAACTGTGAAGTCTCGTGCGGCGGCGCTCAGCGCTTGCAACGGGGCGGGGATGTCCTCGTTCTCGCGCGCGTCAGGTAAACCAGAATCATTGGGACGAGACGTACCTGCCCCTTCTCCAGCCAGTCAGCGAGGCATTGCTGGCACCAGCACCGCGGCGCCCCGCACCCTCCCCGTGCGTAACCGGAGGAGGGCTTCGTTGGCAGCTTCCAGCGGGAAAGTCTCGACTGTGGGCCGAATAGCGAGTCTCGGGGCCAAAGCAAAGAATTCTTCGCCGTCGTGGCGGGTCAAATTCGCAACCGAGACGATACTGCGCTCTTCCCAAAGCAGCTCGTATGAAAAGGATGGGATGGGGCTCATGTGGATGCCGCCGCAGATGACTCGTCCCCCTTTGATGATGGCCCGCAGTGCCTGCGGCACTAACTCGCCTACCGGAGCAAAGATAATCGCTGCATCGAGCGGCTGCGGCGGCAACACGTCCGAGCCTCCGGCCCAGACGGCGCCTAAAGTCTTCGCGAACTGCTGCCCAGCCGCATCGCCGGGACGGGTAAAGGCATGCGTCATGGACTGCGGCAGTCCTCTGCCGCTGGTTGTGAAGGATGAGGCGTTCGAAAGCGCCAGAGGGCTGGCGCAGTCCAAGACGCTGGCGCGCTCACCGACCCATTGCCATTCGGATGCTACCGCAACCAAATCGAGTTCACCGGCCACGCTTCGGCTCGCTCGAGCCTGCCTGCGCCATTCTCGGCAGATGCCGTCAGGATCAGATGGCCGGTCAGCGGGCGAATTGTCTTTGTGACGCACGCAGCTTTATTGGCGAATACCTCGAAAACCGACCGGTCGAGAAAAATGTGCAGGCGCAGTTCGCTATTTGCCAGCTCCAACGGGACCTTGGTATCCTGGAAAACCAACTCGGAGCGGCTGCATTGCAACGTCAACCCCGGCGTGTCCTGGCCTTCGCCCTGGAGTTTAAGCAACAGCGAGGACGCATTCTGCAAGTCGAGTGCAACCTGAATTTCCAATGCATCGGTGTCCGGCAGCGAGAGAGTCTGTTGCTGGCGGCTGAGGGGAATGCGGCGCCAGGCGCGCGGCGCGCCACGCAATTTGCGCAACTCCGGCGCTGGTTCCTGTTGCAATTGTCCGTCTGGTGACAAGCTCAGTTGCCGCGGCAAGGACAGGCACCCGTTCCAGCCATGACCTTCGGGAAATCCATTCACCCAACCCCAGACCAGTCGCCGCCCACTGGCAAGCTGCATGGTATTAGGTGCATAAAAATTCGGACCGTAATCGACCAATCCGCGGTGGTGTGGGTGGAATCTGCAGGCCGCAGGGTCGAAGTCCCCGATGAAATACTGCACGCGGCCGTACGGTGAGAGCAGCAGCACCCATTGCGAGCCCAACCGGAAGAAGTTCGGGCATTCGACGGTGCGCGCGTCCGCGTCGGGGTGCTGGAACAAGACGCCACGATAGGTCCATTGTGTCAGGTCATCGTTTTGCGCCTGGTAAATGTTGACGATGGCCTGGCCGCCGCGCGCCTGGTTGAGGTTGCCGCCCGTAACGAGAAACGTTTTCCCGCTTGCCCGGAAAATGAACGGATCGCGCCAATCGTAGATTTTCTTCTCACCGTGCAGAGACTCTGACAGGACCGGGTTGGAGGGCAATTTATGCCAGATGAGCATGGCATCGTCGCTGGTGGCGGCCCATTGCTCAGCGTGAGTGGAGGCGGAGGTGTCATGGGCGATGCTGGTATAGAAAATCATCGGCTGGCCGCGACCATTGACCGTGCAACAACCGGACCACACTTCCGCTTCTCCCAATTCAGGTGAAGGACACAGGGCGATCGGCAGATGTTCCCATTTGACGAGGTCGCGGCTGCGGACGTGTCCCCAGTACTTGGGCCCGCTGGCGTCGCTAAAAGGATGCAATTGGTAGAAGAGGTGATAATAGCCGTTGTGGTAGAGTGGGCCGTTGGGGTCATTGATCCACTGCGCGGGAGCCGTGATGTGAAAGGCCGGATGGGCCGGGTCGGCCTGGGCACGGGCGGTGGCAGCCTGGACGGCGGCAGTCGCCCGGACCATGAGTTCGGCCGAGGTTTGGGAGAACGAGCGAGCCGGCGGTGCGAGAAGGGCGAGAATGGAAGCGGCGAGAATGCGATGGAGGTATCTCATGGCTGTTCAGATTTGGGATTTAGTTCGAAGCCGCCGCCGAGCGCCTGGTATAACTGAATGAACGCGAGGTACTGGTTGAACTCGCTCTGGACCAAAGCGTTTTCGCTTGGGAAAAGCAGTTGCTGTTCCTGGAGCAGTTCGAAGTAGCCGGCGCGGCCGGCGATGTAGCGTTCCCTGGAAACCTGCACGGCCACCTGGTAGGCCTTCACGGCGCGATCCTGCTGGATGCGCTCCTCGCCATATTTCTGCACCGAGACCAAATCGTTGGAAACCTCCTGCAGCGCATTCAAAACGGTGGCTTGGTAGCGGAACTGGGCCTCGGCACGGACGGCGCGCGCCTGCCGATATTGACCGACAAGGCGGCCGCCCTGAAACAACGGGCCGGTCGCGGTCGCGGCTACGCTCCAGACATTGGCGCCGCCTGCAGTAAAGGCAGAGAGTGCCGGGCTGGCCTGTCCAAACAACCCAGTGAGGTCAAGCCTCGGGAAAAAATCGGCGACGGCGACGCCGATTTGGGCGTTGGCGGCACGGAGGTTTTGTTCGGCTTCGCGGATATCCGGCCGACGTTCGAGCAACTCTGAGGGCAACCCGGGAGGGATGTCGCGAAGCAGATCGTGCTGGAGCAGGGTGTCTGTGCGCGGCACGGGGCCGGGGTTGCGTCCCGCCAGCACATTGACGAGGTTTTCCTGAATGACGATTTGGCGTTCGAGCTCGGGGACGGTTGCCGCGGCCGAGGCGAGCGCGGCTGCCGCCGCCGAGGTTTCGAGCTTTGAAACGGTGCCCTGCTTCAGCCGCTCGGAAAAAATCCTTAGGCTTTCGCCGAACGAGTTGGTGCTGCGGTGCGCGATTTCCAATTCGGCATCCAAGGCCAGGAGCCGGAAATAGCCTTGGGCAACCTGGCTGAGAACCGAAAGCTGCAAATCGCGGCGGGCTTCGATGCTGGCAAACATTTGCGCGCGCGCGGCCTGGTTGAGCCGCCGAATGCGGCCCCACAAGTCCAACTCCCAGGAAGCATTGCCGGCCAGTCCATAAAAGTCAGTGGTCAATCCGCCGCTGGGGAACAACGAGCCGCTGGGGGACGCGTTTTTATCTCGAGCCACCTCGCCGAGGTAACCGAGTTGGGGAAAGAAGACAGACCGGTTCTGCACAAGGATAGCCTCGGCCTGCTGGACGCGGGCAATGGCAGCCTGGACGTCATAGTTATTGGTCAAAGCAGTCGAGAGCAAATCGCGCAACGCCGCATCCTGGAATAAGTCCCACCAACGCAATTCGCCAAGCCAATTGGTGCCCGCTGGCGGTGGTGCGCCGCGGAATTGGGTGGGCAGTTCGGTCTGCGGGCGGTGGTAGTTCGGCCCCACGGCGCAGCCGGTGAGGATGAGCGCGGAAAAAAGGCAGGCAAGCCAATGGTGTGCTCTCAAAACGGCGCCAATATAGGGAAGACAAAAGCGAGTGACAGCCCAAAAACCGCGGTGTGACTCGCGGTGCCGAATGGTCAGGGTTTATCCCCATAGGGCCGGCAAAAGGCCGGTGGAACGTTATGGACAGAGAGTCTGGTTTATGAGGTTGAAGTTATGTTTGGCGGGGGCCGCACTGCTGTTGGGCACAGTTGGATGCGAGGTGGAAACAGGCTACGGCGGGGGCTACGGCGCTTATGGCGAGTATCCCTCCACGTACTACGGAAGCGGCGCGTATTACCCGGACTATGTTTCCCCACAAATCTACGTTGGGCCCTATGACCGGGACCATTATTGGGACCGGGAACGGCATTGGGAACGCCAGCGCTGGCACGGGGACGAAGACTGGGACCGCCGTTGAGTCCAAATGCCCGCCCCGGGCTGCGTTGATGGGCCAAACAAGCAGGGCCGCACTCCAGAGCCAACTGGGCCTCAGTCGGCGCTTCGATTGGGCGGGATCAGCCAGCTTGAATTCCAGGTTCGCGGTTGAAAGTTGGAGGTTGGAAGTTCGAATTCGGCTCTTCATTTGTCGGGAAATTCCCTGACGCCAATTGCTGTTGTTCCTGACTAGGCAATCACCTGCAAAAGTCCTAATCTCGCGCTTGCAGTTGGGCTTGGTTTGGCAGGTACGGGCGAAACCAACGGCAACGGTAAAGTAGTGAAAAGCAGTGCAACGCGAAATAAGAATTTGGCCGCCCGCCGCCCCGGAATTTTTCTTTTCGATACGGAGAACAGAGGGTCGGTTCGGAGAGGACCCGGCGTCTTGGTGTTGCCCGCCTCTTAGGGGGTTTGAGGGGGTAGTGCGAGACGCTGGGTCCTCGGTTTTTATAACGCGAGGTGGCCGTCGGCACCTCACGCTGCCAATAAGCTGGAGTCCACCGGTTGCATGGTCTAAAGCCGTCCTGCTCACGACCACCCCATGAATACCTCGCGCGTCCTTCCCACACCGGCTGTCTGGGACCGGCTCGCGCCCCGCAAAGAGGGGCTGGCTGGACTCAATGAGCAGGCGCTGAACGTGACAGTGCTTTATGAGGACGGGCCCACACGGCAATGGGCCGCCGAGGTATGCGAACGGGTTGCGGGCGTGGTAGGAAGCGAGGCCCTGCGCACCATTTGGTGGCGCCTGGAGGACCTGAGTGAGCCAGCCGTGTTGGCCGGAGCCGTTTCCACTACGTTGCGGGCAGACGTGATCATCATTGCGATACGCGCCGCCGAAGGTTTTCCGCTGCCATTTTACGTTTGGGTGGACTCGTGGCTGCCGTATCACCCTCAAGGCGGCGCCGCATTGGTCGCGCTGATTACGTTGCCCGATCCGCCGACCGTGCAGCTAGACCGCGCCCGCGTTTATCTGCAAGCGGTCGCGCGGCAGGGGCGGTTGGATTTTCTGCTCGAAGAGCGCCGTTTGCCGGCTGAATCAATCCTGGAAGCGCAAGGCGCCGCGCCTGCCCAGGCGGTCCTTCCACCGGCATATCAGCAAGGTCCGACGCCAGGACGCGCCTCACGGCGCTTGAGTGCGGCTGAGCGCGCACCCGCTATGCCGGCCTGAGGTTTTTCGGGAATAACTGCAACATCTTTAACCGCCTTAAGCCGACACGTCGTGCTTAACCAAACTTGTTCCCTGGATTCCTTCGTGCCATCTGTTGCTCCAAAGGCGTGACCGGGTCCATTAACAGCCAACAGATTCCACCCAGACAGTACGCGAACGCTGTCGCGTAGAACGCCAGGCCCCAGTGATGGGTTGCGCCCACGACATAACCGCAGAGAATGGGTGAGACGAACCCGCCGACGTTGCCCATCATGTTCATGGTGCCTGACAGCGTGGCGACCGCGTCGCCGCCGACGTCCATGCAGGCAGTCCAGGCGCCGGGCATCTGGACGTCATTGCAGAACGCCACCAGCGCGATCACTGCGACGGCGAGATACGGCTGAACCACAAGTGTCGCGAGGACCAACAGGGCCGCGCCGCCGAAGGAGCCCGCCGCGCCGACCCAACGCCGAGCCCAACCGACATCATTGGCGCGACGGCCGAGCAGCGGCAACAACCACCCGGCGAATAAGGAACCAAACGCACCGACCAGCAGTGGTGTGCCAGCCAACAGCGCGCTGCGTTTGAGATTAAGCCCCTGTGCTTCCAACAGGTAAGTCGGGAACCAAGTGATAAAGAAATAAAAGGAATAGCTGCAGGCGAAATATTGGCCGCAGAGGCACCACACGGTGCGCGAGCGGGCCAACTGCCCCCAGGGCGCGTGAAATCGCCCTTGGGGCGCCGGGTCTTGCGGCATCAAGGCCGCTTCGGCCGCATTGACTCCTGGGTGTTGCCGCGGGTCATCACGGAACCAAAAGAAGAAAAACAACGCCCAGACCACGCCCAGGAGACCAAACAGCATAAAGGCATGGCGCCAGGTGACGAGTTGCAAGCAATAATAAACCAGCAGCGGCGTAAACGCGCCGCCCAGCCGCGCGCTCATCCACATGATCCCTTGCGCGCGCGTCCGCTCCGCTTGTGGCAGCCAACGGTTAAACGCTTTCGTCAGATTCGGAAACGCGCCTGCCTCGCCGGCACCGAATAGGAACCGGGTGGTGATCAAAGACCAAAGCTGGCGCATCCAGCCAGTTGCGGCGGTGAAGCACGACCACCACAGCACGATCCGCAACAGCACTTTGCGTGGGCCAATCCGATCCCCGAGATACCCCGCCGGGATTTCAAACACCGCATAGGCGAGCGTGAAGGCTGAAAAAACCCAGCCCATCTGTTCCTCAGTAAAGTGCAGTTCGCTGCGGATAGAGGGCGCGGCTTGCGAAATGCAGACGCGGTCGATGTACTGGATGATGGCCAGGGTGACGGCAAACACCACCACCCAAAACCGAGCGCGACTGGCACGAAGTGCTCCGCCGCTCTTGACTTGAGACTGCGAGGAAACATGAGCGGGCGGGTTCTGCATGTACTGGAGAGCGTAACGGGAGACGTGGGGCGCTACAAGCGCGGGGTCGCGCGCAAATACCGAGGGAATTCAAATAGCGGACACATCGGCTGATGACTTAGGCGCTGAGCATGATTCCTGCTTATCCGGCTCCGCTCAGAATGTGATTACGATTAGCTACTGCCCGCCTGCCGGATCATCTGTCTCTAAACGAGACACTCCTGAGCCATTTGTCGGGGGGGTTCCGCCCATTCGTCAATTTCACACGGGCGGCAGGACTACTCCCGTCGCGGCAACCCCTCTGTTCCTGGTTCTGCTGTTTTTATGCGGGAGTTCCTTCGCCGGTGATGTGAACGTTATAGGCCATCCGGACGGGCAACAAAAAACCGAGGAACAGGTCGTGGGCCTAAGCCGCCTGCGCTCACTCTCGCGCGAAGAGGTCGCACAGATCGGCGGAGCGGTCATAAGCGGGGTGGTGCTCTGTTATGATCTTGATTGGGGGCAATGCTATGTGAGGTGCGATAAGGAGACGGGGTATTTCGATCCGCATAAACTCCGGGCGACGCTTAGTGCGGGGGAGTTGGTGGAGATTCGCGGCGGGGTGACCTGGGCTGATGGGCATGCCTTGCTCACGAACCTGGAGACACACGTCTTGGGGCGGAAAGCGCTGCCATCGGCGGAGCGGATTTCTGTGAGTGACCTGGCCCATACCCTTGGCCAATGGGTCGAGTTGGAGGGCACAGTTCGCGTGGCTGAGGGAAGCCGAGGCCGAGTAGCTTTGTGGTTCCGCACGGGGGAACAGCAATGGGTGGCATACATCATGGGCCGCCCGGGTACCAATGATTTCGGGGGGCTTGTCGGCGCCCGAGTCCGGGTCCGGGGGATCAACAACAGTGAGGGGTCCGAGGGCCGGCTCCGTACGGCTAGTATCGTCGTGGCTGGTTTATCCGAGGTGCAGGTGCTGCAGCGCACGAGTATAGAACCGAGCAAGATTCCGGCGTGTTCCATTGAGGCTGTGCTGAGCCGGGAGCTGGGTGCCTGGACTAACGAAATGCTGCACTTCAAAGGGACCATAACGGCTGCGCAATCCGGGCACGAACTGCTATTACGTGACCCCACCGGTGCGCTGGTTACCGAACCAGCCGAGCCTGTTTCCCACCCTGTGGATCGGCTGGCGGATGTCTGGGGTTTCTTGAGCATGACCCCGCGCGGCCCGGTGCTGGAGGATGCATTCTGGCAACCCCTTGCCTCCAAGCAGTCACCAGACACTGTGCTTACCTCGAAGGGCTCGACTACGGCGCCGGCCTTGGCGGTATTGACCAAGGTGTCGGAGGTGCTTCGGCTGCGTCCGGAACAGGCCGCAACGGGCCGGCCAGTTCGCATTCATGGGGTCGTGACATTTTTTGACAAGGATTGGCGTTTGGGCTTTCTCCAGAATCATTCGGGCGCGGTCTCGTTCGTGCCGGAGCAACTGGATTTGCAAGCGGGACAAACCGTGGAACTGACGGGGCGAACTGGCCCCGGTCGATTCGCACCGGCGATATTCGGCGCTCGTGCGCGGGTGCTGGGTAGAACAAATCTGCCGGTCGCCGTGAAGGCCTCGCTAGGTATGCTGGCGGACGGGCACCTGGATTGCAACTGGGTGGAGCTGGAGGGTGTGGTCCGGGTGGTTCACCTGGAAGACACACATTTGACCCTGCTGCTGAGCACGCCGCAGGGGCGATTTGGCGCGGTGGTTCCCAATTACACTGGAGCGGCCCCCGACTATCTGGTGGATTCGCGCGTGATCGTGCGGGGAGCCTGCGGTTCAGCTCTCAACGCAAGAAACCAGGTCTGCGGCATTTGCCTGAATACGCCCGATCTGAAACAAATCCAGGTCCGTGAGCCCGCACCCATTGACCCGTTTGCGACGACGCCCATACCCATCGCGCAAGTGGCCACTTTTTCACCCGACCGGCTGGGAGGGCGGCGCGTTAAAGTGCAGGGCATCGTCACTTTAATCAGACCCACGCAGGGATTTTTCCTTCAGGACAGTTCCGGGGGCATTCGCGTCCAAACGCCATACGCGACAGCCTTGGCGCCGGGCGATGTGGTTGAGGTTCTCGGGTTCCCGGCAATTGGTGAGTTCTCTCCGCATCTGGAGGAGGCCTCCGCCCGCCGGCTGGAGAGCGGAGCGCTTCCCGGGGCCAAACCGCTGAGCGCCGAGGCCATTTTGCGCGAGGGTGATTCGGATGGCGTTCTAGTATCTATGGAAGGTGAGTTGGTGCAGCCGGCCGTGCCCTCAGCGGAGCCCAAACTGGTGCTGCAGGACGGCTCGATTGTGTTCGGCGTGCAGGTGGATGATCCTCAATTGAGGGACCGGGCTCTGCTCTTCAAACCCGGCAGCCGGATTCGGGCGCAAGGGGTTTGCTCAATTCAAGGCAACGACGAGCACGAGCCGCAATCCTTCCATCTGCATTTGACCGGGCCAAATGCTCTCGCGCTATTGCGGGGCCCGCCAGTTTGGACGGCTGGGCGCTCGCTGACGCTGGCGGGCGCCCTCGGAGCGTTGGTCGCCCTGGGGTTGGCCTGGGTTTATTCGCTCCGGCTGGAAGTTCGAGCGCGCACCAGCGCGCTGGTCGAAAAGGAACGACAGCTTGCCAACCTTCTGGGCAACCTGCCGGGGATGGCATACCGGCGCCGTAATGATCGCCAATGGACGATGGAATTCATTAGCCAGGGTTGTTACGAACTAACCGGCTATACGCCCGACCAAATGGTGCATAACACCGCGATTTCGTATGCGCAGATAATTCATCCGGACGACCGCGACCAGCTTTGGGACGCGGTGCAGAAGGCCATTGAAACCAAGCAACGATACCAATTCTTATACCGAATCTGTCCGGCGGTTGGCGCAGAAAAATGGGTTTGGGAGCAAGGGTCAGCCGTCTTCGACGCGGCGGGACAACTGCGGTGCCTGGAAGGGTTCGTGACGGATGTCACGCCGATGAAGCAAGCGCAGCAAGCGTTGCGCGCATCGCAGGAGAGATTCTATTCCGTGTGGGAGCAATCCATTGATGGCATGCGATTGACCGACGCACAGGGCCGGATCATGGCGGTCAATGAAGCGTATTGCCGGCTGGTGCACCTGCCCCGGGAGAAATTGCTGGGCCAGCTCTTCTCGGTCGTCTATAAGCCAAACGGACCGGACGGGGACCTCGGTGAGTACCTGCGCCGATTTGAGGCCAAGACAATCCCGCCACGCCGCACGCTTCAGGTCAAGCTGTGGGACAACCGGCAATTGCACCTGGAGGTGGCTAATTCCTTTATTGACCCCTCACCGCAGGGGCAGGTGCTACTCAGCGTGTTTCAGGATGTCACGGAGCGGGAGAAACTCCATTCGATGCAAGAGCAACTGCGGCAGGCGCAGAAGATGGATGCGATCGGGCAACTCGCCGGCGGGGTGGCGCACGATTTTAACAATTTGCTTGTAGTCATGCGCGGTAATGCCGAGTTGCTGCTCCTGGAAGGACAAGCCTCGGCCCCGCAGAGTCGCGAATCTCTGACGCAAATCACTGCCGCCGCCGATCGTGCCGCCAATCTCACCCGGCAGTTGCTCGCGTTCAGCCGCAAGCAGGTGATGCAATCCCAACCGCTGCAGCTCAATGATGTGGTAGCCAATCTGACGAAGATGCTCAAGCGGTTGATTGGCGAGCAGATCGATCTGCAGTGTGAGTATGCCGCCGGATTGGGTTGCATTCAGGGCGACGTTGGGATGCTTGAGCAGGTGTTGCTCAACCTGGTGGTGAATGCTCGGGACGCAATGCCCGAGGGTGGCCAGCTTCACCTGGCTACTCGCACCGTGAGCCTGGGTGATGCCGAGTGCCAGGACCAACCGGAGTCGCGGCCTGGCACCTTTGTCTGTTTAAGTGTCCGGGACACCGGCACCGGCATTGCCGCGGAACATTTGCCAAAGCTATTCGAGCCATTCTTTACGACCAAACCGGTGGGCAAAGGCACCGGGCTGGGTTTGGCGACAGTCTATGGCATCGTGAAACAGCACGGCGGCTGGATTGAAGTTCAAAGCCAACCGGGCGCCGGCTCGACGTTCAATCTGTTCCTGCCGGTCGTCGCCGCTCGCGAGACCGCTCAGGACCGGCCTCCCGCGGAACCGGCGCCCCCCCGCGGCAGTGAAACGATTCTACTGGTTGAGGATGATCCTTCCGTGCGCTCGCTCACCAACCGATTGCTGCAGAACTTCGGATATAAAGTTTTCGAGGCGAGTCGGCCGAGCGAGGCGGCAGCGGTGTTCTCAGCGCACATCCACGAAGTCTCACTTGTATTGACTGATATGGTGCTGCCCGAGGCGATCAACGGGCGGCAAGTAGTCCAGCAATTGCAAGCCGTCAAACCAGGACTCAAAGCCGTTCTGATCAGCGGATACAGCCCGGAACCCGCCGCGGTGAACGATCCCAACGTGCCGTTCCTGCGAAAGCCCTGTTCGTCCAGGGAGTTGCTGGAAACCGTCCGGGCGTGCCTGGACGGAGCGACACGGACGAATCCTGCTCAAAACGGCTCGGCGGAGTCCGAATGCCCAATGAAATTCCCAATCTCAAATCCATCTCCGCGTGCACATTCTCATTGTTGATGACGACCACATCTGTCGGCTGGCTTTGGAGGTGACGCTGCGGAAGCTTGGCCATCAGGTCAGCTCGTGCAGTGGTGGGGAGGCGGCGCTGGCGCGTTTTGATGAAGGAGGGGTGCTGGTGGTGATCTCTGATCTGCTGATGCCCGGCATGGATGGATTGGAACTCTGCGGCCGGATTCGCGCAACGCTCGCGTCGCATTATACCTATTTCATCCTGCTGACGGCAATCGGCAGCAAGTCCGGCTACCTGGACGGGATGCGGGCGGGCGCGGACGATTTCATCACCAAGCCATTCGACGCGGAAGTGCTGGCCGCCCGGTTGGTCGTCGCGGAACGCATTCTCAACCTGCAATCGCAGGTCAAACAGTTGGCCGGCCTGCTCCCCATTTGTTGTCTATGCAAAAAGGTGCGTGATGACAAGAATTACTGGCACCAGGTTGAATCGTATGTTCAAGAACACACCGAGGCCAAATTCACTCACAGTTATTGCCCCGACTGCTTTGAAAGATTGAAACGGGAGATCGATGAGCTCGACCTGCCGGCGCTCGGGCCTGGCGCGTTCAGGGGCCAAAAACCTGGCTGAAGCTTTGCGAAAGAGGGCCTGGCGCGTTCAGTGCCGCGGGCTTTCCAGCCGAGCAGGTTCGCCGAGGGCTTTGCGGGCAGCCTCAATGCGACTGTCCCAATCCGCCCAACTGCCGGCCCAGGCAGCCCCGCTGAATTTAGCGCGGGCGCTGGGCAAACCGTTTTCCAAAACATCCAATTGGGCGCGGGCTTCCTTCCGTTCGTTCCATTTCAGGTAGGTCTCGAGCAGGTTCAGCCGGTTTTCAGGATCACCGGGCGCCAACTCCACAGCACGGAGCAAGTGTTGCCGGGCTTTGGTGCGGCTGCCGATGCTACCGAAGCTCGGCGCGTCGCGGTACAGCAAACCGAGCGCTCGGTCCGGCCCGCCATAATCAAACGCCGCATCCAAACGGCTAGCGTCGAGGAACTCACGTTCCATTTCGTTCACCAGCCGCAAGGCTCCGAGCGTTCGGGTTTGCGCCAGTTGCCCCATGTCCAGTCCAAGGTAATAGTGCGCCGGAGCTGAGTTGGTATCGGCGGCCAGGGCGTTGCGGCAGGCGGCGATGCCCTGCTGCGCCAGGGCGGCTCGTTGCGCCTTGTTTGTCGCAAAATCCGCCAGATCAAAGCAAGCGCGGCCGAATTGCCAGGCCGCCTTTATCTCCTGCGGATGTTCGCGATAAAGTGCCTGGCTTTGCGCGTAGGCTTGCTGCGCGCGCGCGAGGGGGGCGGGGTCGGAGGCGCTCGCGGAGGCCAGGGCGGCCCAGGAGATCATCAACCAATACGCAAAAAACCAACGCCGAAGCCCTAAATTAGTGGTTGCACAAGACATATCCTAATTTATAGTCTGTTTTAGTGAGATTAAATTGGAAAGCACTGCGGTGGGCTGTTATTCCAGCGTTCGCGCTGATGGCGGCCGGTTGCGGTGGAATTAGCGCGAGTCAAAGCGTTTCCCCCGCTTCTTTCCTTTTGCCGGGACTGCTCAAAGCCGACCCTTCCCCCATACGGTCCGAGCCTTCCCTGCCCGCAGTTGAGCCAGGCAACCAGGTCGCTCAATTCTAAAAAGCTCATCCCCCACCCCCAGTAAATTATTTGTTATGCGGTTTCCACTCGCATTGACGGTGAAAATTGCCCGGCACATTATCAAGCACAAAGTCCGGAAAACGCCGAAGTTTGCCATGGTGCTGCAGCTAGAGCCGCTGCACACGTGCAATCTCACGTGCACCGGGTGCGGGCGCATTCGCGAATACTCGACCAGTCTCAAGGACATGATGAGCCTGGAGGACTGCCTGGGCGCGGCGCAGGAATGCGAAGCGCCGATGGTGTCGATCTGCGGCGGCGAACCGCTGATTTATCCCAAGATTAAGGAGCTCGTCGCCGGGCTGCTGGACCAGGGCCGCATTGTCTATGTCTGCACCAACGGCATGTTCATGCGGCGGGAGATGAAGGATTACCTGGCGGCGACCTATTCGCCGGCGCTCGAACCCACCCTCGGGCGTTTGCTCGAACAGAAATTAATCAGCGCCAAAGATGCCGAGACCATCCGCAAAGGCAAACAGGACGGGCGCCCGGCCATTCGCCCCAGTCGCTGGATGTACTGGAACGTGCACGTGGACGGGTTGGAATACACGCACGACTTGATCGTCGAGCGCGAAGGCGTGTTCAAAGAATGCGTCGAGGCGATCAAAATGGCCAAGCTGCTGGGCTATCAAGTCGCGACCAATACGACCGTCTATAAAGAGACCGACATGAAGGAAATCGAACAGATGTTCGAGTTCTTCTCGGCGCTTGAAGTGGACGGCCACACCATTTCGCCCGGGTACGAGTACGATGCCGCCAAGAAGGACATGATGAAGCGGCTCGGCAAGCGGCCCGAAGACTTTTTCCTGACCCGCACAATGACGCGTGCGAAGTTTGCGCGCATTCTGGAGTGGGGGCGGCGCTTTACTATTTTCGGCACCGTGCCGTATCAGGAGTTTCTGGCGGGCAAACGCGACCTGACGTGCACGGCCTGGGCGATCCCGACGCGGAATATCAAAGGCTGGAAGGCGCCGTGTTACCTGATGACCGACGGCCACTACGCCCATTACCACGAAATGCTGGAAAAGGTGGACTGGGACAAGTACGGGGTGGTCGATGGGGTGGCGCGGGACGCGCGTTGCGAGAACTGCATGGTTCATTGCGGCTACGATCCCAGCGGCGCCTTGGGCACCAACTACCAGTCCGGCGATAATTGGAAGAATATCAAATACAACTTCGGCCCCCGGCCCAAGCCCTTTTACCAAGGCCGGCAAGTCGAGGCTTTCAATGGCTTCTCCGCGGGCAAAGGCCATTTGGCCGATGCCAAAGCCGCCGTCAAGGCGGGTTTGGCGGGGGCTAAATCGGCGTTTCAAAACAATGGCCATGATGAAGCAACCGGTTCTTGCGGCACCGGAGACAGCTCCCAACGTGACGAATTGCTGGCGAAGGTCCGCCAAGCCAAGAACGTCGATGCCCGACACTGACCAAGCCCTCCCCCATGAGCACCCTGTTCCTCTCACCACCTTCATTTGATGGGTTCGATGGCGGCGCCGGCTCGCGCTATCAGGCGCGCCGCGAAGTCACCAGCTTCTGGTACCCAACCTGGCTGGCCCAACCCGCCGCTCTGGTCCCCGGGGCGCGGTTGCTCGACTGCCCGCCCCACGACATCCACATTCAGGAATGCCTCGCCGAGGCGAAGAAATACGACCACGTCATCATTCACACTTCGACGCCGTCGCTGAAGAACGATTGCAAGGTCGCCGAAGCCATCAAACAAAACCGGCCTGAAACCAGCATCGGTTTCGTGGGCGCCCATGCGGCGGTGCTGCCGACGGAAACCTTGAAGGCCTCGACCGCGATTGACTGGGTCGGACGCAAGGAGTTCGATTACACCTGCAAGGAAGTTGCCGAGGGCCGGCCCCTGGACCAGGTGCAAGGGCTCTCCTATCGCGCGCCCGATGGCCGGATTCGGCATAACCCGGAGCGAGAGATGATCGCCAACATGGATGTTTTGCCGTGGGTGGCCGACGTCTATAAACGCGATCTCCAGATCGAGAAGTATTTTATCGGGTACCTGCTGCATCCCTACGTGAGCCTCTACACGGGCCGCGGTTGCCCGGCGCAATGCACCTTCTGCCTCTGGCCCCAGACGATTGGCGGTCACAAATACCGGGTGCGGTCGCCGCAAAACGTCGCCGATGAAATGGCCTATATGCAGCGGCTTTTCCCGCACGTGAAGGAATTCTTTTTCGATGATGACACCTTCACGGCGAACCTGCCGCGCGCGCGAGAGATAGCTAAAAAGCTAGCCCCGCTTGGCCTGACGTGGTCCTGCAACAGCCGCGCCAATCTCGATTACGACACCATCAAATCATTCAAGGATTCCGGCCTGCGTCTGTTTCTGGTCGGCTATGAAAGCGGGAATGAAGAGATTCTGACGCGCATCAAGAAGGGCGTGACGATGGACGAGATGCGCCGGTTTACCAAGTCGTGCCATCAAGCCGGCGTCGTCATTCACGGCACCTTCATTCTCGGCCTGCCCATTGAGACGCCCCAATCCATCGAAAACACCATTCGCTTTGCCCAGGAACTCGACGTTTTCAGCATCCAGGTTTCGCTGGCGGCGCCCTATCCCGGCACTGAACTATTCGAGATGGCCCGCCAAAACAGTTGGTTCGTAAAGAAGGACAAGACTGATTTGGTCGAAGGCGATGGATTTCAGCAGAGCGCCCTCGAGTACCCTGGTCTGAGCAAAGACGAGATTTTCGAAGCGGTTGACCGTTTTTACCGCGCTTATTACCTGCGGCCAAAGCCCATTCTGCGCATCATCAAGACGATGCTGGAAGACAAGGACGTTTTCGTACGGCGTTGTCGCGAGGGATACGAATTCTTCAAGAGCCTTCGCCAACGGAAAGAGGACCTGGCTGCTTCGAAGGCCAGCCTGGCTACGACAATTCCCGCTCAGGCCTGAGCCGGTTAGCGGAGAGCGGACATTCCTGTCCGCAGCGATGTGTACCGTGCAGAATTCCAATAAAACGGAGCCGCTGGAGTTCGGAAATTGCTGCGGACTGAAGTCCGCGCGACGCTGAGCGGGTCCTAGCTCCGGCGCCAGCCCAGGACGCGCGCCGGCAGAAATAACAGCGCGCGTATAAAGGCGAAGACTGCCCCAACGGTGATCCCCACCAACCGCAGCGGCAACGAAACCAGCCACACCAGCGGAAAGAGCACCAGCGCCAGCAACGCGACCGGCCAGCACAGCACGAACAGGATGCACCAGCCGACGAGTAAAATCAGCAGCTTCATAGTCAGGTAAACCTATACGCCCTGTCACCGCGGGCGTCTATTACAATTATCCCCGCGGGCTAGAACGGGGTGGATGACAGACGTCCTGGGCATACGGACTTTCATTCAATTCCGCAGGCGAAAGAACTGCTGCTGCACAACGCTGGTGCTGTTGGTGAAAGGGCTGACTGCCCCGGCCACGTCGAGAAATGGGCCGCTGGCGTTGGTCGCAGCCTGCAAGGTGTAAGCACCGTTCCAGGACAGAACCACGTTGTGCTCAGGCGCGGCGCCGCGCCACACCACCAACGCACGGGGATACCACAGAACCTGGTTAAGACCGCTCCAGGCCAGGTAACCGCGGGTGAAGTCCTGGCGCGTGCCACCATCGGAACTGTACTCATTGTCGAGCGGCCAGCCGAATGCCGTCGCGCCATTGTTCGTATTGTAGTAACTCCACAACCCATGCCGGTTGTTCACCTCAAAGGTCCCATTGGTCGAACTCATCACGGTCAGGTTCAGATGCGCGCCGCCGGCGTAGTCCTGCGCATAACCGTTCAGCCACGAATGAACCCAGGCGGTCGAACCGTGGTCGAAAGGATCGCCCAACACAGCCTGCCCCAGGCCGCGGAAGTAGGCTGCGATAGCGGTATTGGTCGCGCCATTGCTGTAAAGGCCCTCGAATCGCTCGAAACGCTGGTAATCGGCAAACGCCGGTTTCGGTCCCGTGGCATCATTGGTTACGCCGTAATACATCGCGCCGGCTGGATTATCCGCCCATTGAAACCAGATCGCCATTTGCACGTAGGAAGCCGAGTCAAGCGCAGCGAACGAGGTGACCAGGTTCGTATCCTGGACGGCTTGGGAAACGGACGTCGTCGTCCACCCAAACTCCGTGATGAACGTCTTCTTCGGCGTCGTCACGCCCTCATACTTCGTGCAAGCAGAACGGACCCAGTCGAGGTACTGCCGGAACGTGTTTGACGCGACCAAGCCGCCCTGGCTCAGGTACAAGTGCTGCCCGATTCCGTCCAGCGGATAGGCATGGTAGTTGGCTTTGCTGTAGGTGAACGAGCCGCCTTTCTGAATATTGGTGCCGGTGCTGTAAGTATCATCGATATACTGCGCTCCGGCATTGGCATAGCTGCTGATGCTGCTGATGTTATGCCCAAAGACCCCGCCGAAAAGCAGCGTCACATCGTTCACCTGATGTGTGATATGCACCGCCTCCCAGCTCCGGGCCAGCATCCAACCGAAATTCGAAGGATACATAAACGTGCAGCCGGTATAAACCCCCGGCGCCGGATTGGAATTCCAGCAGTTCGGCTCATTCCAGAGCTCATACACTTTCACCCGATCGTGGAAATGCTGCACAATCGGCCATACGGCGTTGGTTGCGAATTCGGCGACGTACGGATTATCGCCATTGCCCCCGGGAATGTTTTCGCCGTTGTTGTTGGTCCAGGCCATCTGCCCGCCCGGCCAGGAACCGCCGTCAATGAGCAGCAACACCTGCAACCCGGCCGCGCGCGCATTGTTTACAGCCGTATCGTAGTAGCCCAGCGCGGTGGCATCCCAGGTGGTGTGGCCGCTGACCAGGAACATCTCGATCCGAATCCAACCCGTCTCGCCGGCGCTCATTTGCTGCGCCACCGTCGCGCTCAGCAGCACCGCACCGCTATCGTGGTCCACCGCCCAGCCGTTGTCGGCACCATACGGTCCACCTGCACGGGTGTTGAGCGTGGAATAAAAGAGACCAGCAAAAGCGACTCCGAAACCCGCCATTCGCCACAACCTACCAAGGTCAGAAGCGAGGATTGCGCCAAAAAAATGCAGCAAACGACGCCTGGAGTGTCTGATCATGCGTGGTTGGACTGGGGCGCACAAACAAAAAGGCCGGATTCTCATCCGGCCTTTTCGTACACATTCTACAAAAGAGAACTTAAATTCTTTTCAGCAGCCCTGCTCGGGGACCACCGTTAACACACCTGTAGCCTACCCGATCCGCTGTCCCTTGCCAGTCACCAGTTCTGGGGACAAGGGCCGAAACAAGGCTCGCCAGTCCAGCGTAGCGATAACCCGAAAAGCGCAGCCTAAGCCGGGGGTTTACTAGCGAGCCGAGGCCGGAGAATCCGTGGATTTGGACGGTGATTTAGACCTGTCCAAATGCGGTTAAAGCCTTGCTTCACAGCTACTTGGATCCCGGTCGCGCTCCGCGCCTTGGACCTGGACGCCGCAAGCATCCGCCATTACGGCGTTCATCAATCATATGAAAACAATTGCTGTTCAATGTTCACATCTTCTGGCTGGGAATTGCTCACAAATACAGGGTTCCATTTGTTCCATTTTAATAATCGCTTCCCTGTCCGGGTGTACCGGTCTGAAGCCGCTCAGGGGCGGGCGCGGTTCAACAATTCCAAACCGATCGGGTGCCCCGGCCCAAATGCTCATTCAGGGTGAGAACCCGTCGCAACCCTCCCGCCAAACACAGGACACGGTGCGCGTGCGCACCTACACGCTGCCGGAGGCGAAACCAGCCAGCCCATCTCGCGCCTTTGCAGCAGTTCCAAATGACTCCGGCCCGAGCCAGGCGCCATCCGCAGCGACGGAAACTCCTGCACCACAGTCCCTCACGCCAGGTTCTGTGCAGGTCACTGAACGCGAAGAGACGCATGCGACGACGGAATTGGGCGCAGCGCAAAAGGACACCGGCCGTGACCTGGCGGCGAAGCTGGCGAGCCTGAAATCGGTGACCTGGATGGGAGTGGTGGTATTCCTCTTCGGCCTGACATCGCTCTTCTGGCCTCCGCTGAAAGCGTTGATTGGGAGTGTCACGACCAGTGTCGGGGTGAGCGTGGGCGGATTACTACTGGTGGTATTGCCGACGCTGATTGCCGGCAACGAACTGTTGATCCTGGCGGTTGTGCTGGGAGTAGTCGCCGCTTGGTTTCTGGCGCATCGCCATGGGCAACTACGCGGCGCACTCAACGCGCAACCCCCTGCGACCACCCCGGCCTCCGCACCAGCCAAGCCACCCACCGGTTAACATTTCCTTTACGCGGTTGGCGTGACGCCTAGACTACGCGCCGATGAAAACTTCCAAGACTTTGGCCTTGAGCGAACTGCTGTCGCCGGCGCGGATGGATTTGAACCTGGCCAGCAAGGACCGCGACGGAGTCCTGAGGGAATTGGTGGACCTGATCCCGGAGTTAGCGGACCAGCCGGAGTCCCGCCAGACCTTGTTGCGTGCCTTGTACGAACGGGAAGAGCTGCACAGCACCGGGATCGGGGACGGGATCGCGCTGCCTCATTCGCGTAATCCGCTGGTCGGGCTGGTGGACCATCCCTTGATGGTATTCGGGCGGCACGCGGGAGGGATTCCCTATGGGGCGATTGACTCGGCGCCTGCGCGGTTGTTTTTTCTGGTGGTGGCGCCAACGGTGACACAACATCTGGCGGTGCTGGCCCGGCTGACCCGGGTATTGAACAATCCCAATGTGCGCGAAGGGCTGCTGTCCGCCGGCACGGCCGAGGTAGTGCTGGAATTACTCAGGAACGCTGAGAAGTAAGCGTTTTTGGAATTGCGGTTCGGCCAAAAGGAGCTGGCGCGTCACGGAAGCAACCGAACCCCTCAGCGTTTGCTTTATACTTCACTTGGAAAGCCTTGCTGGCGCAACGCCTCAAACAGCACGAGCGCCACGCAATTGGACAGGTTGAGTGAGCGCGAGGCGGGATGGAACATGGGGATGCGCAACCAGCGGTCCGTGCCCTTTTGCAACAGACTCTGCGGCAATCCCGCTGTTTCCCGCCCGAACACCAGGTAATCGTCCGAACGGAATTTTGCCTGGGTGTACAACTGTGGCGCGCCAGACTCGATAAACCACAGGGCGGCGCCGGAGGGCAGTTGCCGCTCAAACGCCGTCCAGTCGGGCCACCGTTTCCATTCGAGCTGCTGCCAATAATCCATGCCGGCGCGCTTGAGCTGAGCATCATCGAGCCGGAAGCCCAAAGGTTCAATCAAGTGCAGCCGCGTTCGCGTGGCCGCGCACAGCCGCGCGACGTTGCCCGTGTTGGGCGGGATTTCCGGTTCGACCAGCACCACGTTCATTGGATTTATTCGAGCGATAAAACACCTTCCACAAGACCAGGCCATGGGCCGGGGCAGTCATGCCGGCCACGCGCCGGTTCTTTTTGTCCAGCATGTGGCCGATTTCCTCGGGCGCGAATTTTTTCAAACCGGCCTGGACGAGTGTGCCAACGATGCCGCGGCACATTTTGTAGAGGAAACCCTCGCCTTCGATGATGAAGGTGATGAGCGGGCCGCGGCATTGTACCTGGCACTTCGAGAGCGTTCGAGTAGTCGATTCCCGCGCATAGCCCGGGTTGGAGGTAAAGGAGCTGAAATCGTGCGTGCCAAGAAAGGCGGCGGAGGCGCGGCGCATGATGCGCAACTCCAGGGGCCGGGGCACGTGCCACGCCGTATGGCGCAGCAGGGGGTTCATGGCGGGATGGTTCCAGATAAAGTAGCGGTATTGTTTGCCGGACGCATCGAACCGGGCATGGAAATCGGCCCGAACACGGCTGGCGCCCAGTACGCGGATGTCCTCGGCCAACCAGGCGTTGAGGGCGAGCAGCAGTTTGCGTGAGCTGAGTTTTGCCTCGGCAGCGGGGATGGCGAAATGCGCGACCATGCCCAAGGCGTGGACCCCGGTATCAGTCCGGCTGGAACTGTGCAGCCGCGGTCCGCAGGGGAAGAGTTTGGCCAAAGCCTCCTCGACCTTCTCTTGCACACCGGTGCCGATTTTTTGCACCTGCCAGCCCTGGTAAGCAGTGCCGTCATACGCGATGACCAACTTGAATTTGGCGGTCTCGGTGCGGGACATGGGGCTGAGTCAACTCGTTCGCAGGCTGTCCAGGTAACTTTGCAACAGGAGCGCGGCGGCGGTTTGGTCCACCTTTTCCTTGCGTTTCTGCCGGCGGACCTTGCCCTCGATCAGGAACCGGTTGGCCATGACCGAAGTTAATCGTTCATCCCAGGTTTGAATCGGAATGGTCAGGGCGCCTTTGAGCGCCGCGGCAAAATCCTGCACCTTGAGTGCGGCGGGGCCGTAGCTGCCGTCCATGTTCCTGGGCAGGCCGACGAGGATCAATTCGACCTCCTTGTCGCGCAGGAGTTCTTTGAGCTTTTCGAGGAACGCGGCAAAAGGTTCGGCGGGCAAATAGGTCAACGGCTGAGCAATGAGCTTGAGCTCGTCGCTCAAGGCCACACCGATCCGTTTGGTCCCGTGGTCAAGCGCCAAAATCCGCATGGGACTAGTTTGACGCAAACTTGCTGGAAGGAAAGAAACGAAAGCGGGCGGGAGCATATCCGGGCGGCGCGATTGACGCCTGGTGGGGCTTGAAGGGAAAGAGCGGCAGAGGGCTGCCGCAGTCCATGACGCTGCCGCGAGTGTTCGCGCACCAATCAGGTTCGCGCGCCAATCATTTTCCGCGAGGTTTTGAACTGCGGCAGCCCTGCCCCTGCTTTCCCGCCGGATGTTGGTCGCAAACCCCGGTTCGGCCTAGAAAGTTTTCATAACCCGCGCGGCCGCCTGGACGGTCTTCTCGATATCGGCGGTGGTGTGGGCGGTCGAGAGGAATCCGGCCTCAAACTGCGAGGGCGCGAAATAGACGCCTTCGGCCAACATGCCGTGAAAGTAGGTCTTGAAACGTTCGCGGTCGCTGCTCATCGCGTCTTCCAGGTTGTGGACCGGTTGGCTGGTAAAGTAGGCACAGAACATCGAACCGCAGCGGTTAAACTGGACCGACACGCCGGCGCTTTGAGCGGCGTCTTTCAGGCCGCGTTCGAGCTCACCGCCGAGTTGCTCGAGGCGGAGGTACGCCTGGCCGCTTGCCAGTTCCTCCAACGCCGCGATGCCGGCCGCCATGGCGACCGGGTTGCCGCTGAGCGTGCCCGCCTGATAAACCGGGCCTACGGGCGCAAGGCAATCCATGATGTCGGCGCGGCCACCGAAGGCGCCGACGGGCAAGCCGCCGCCGATAATCTTCCCGAAGCACGATAAATCGGGTTTGATGCCGAAACGCTCTTGTGCGCCACCTTTCGCGAGCCGGAAGCCGGTCATGACTTCGTCGAAAATGAGCAGCGCGTCGTTGCGTTGGGTGATATCGCGCAAAAATTCCAAATATCCTGGCCGAGGCAAATAGAGGCCGGCGTTGCCCGGCACCGGTTCGACGATGATTCCGGCGATTTGCCCGGCATTGGCCGCAAAGGCGGCTTCGAGGGCAGCGCGATCATTGTATGGGAGCACGATGGTGTGCTGAGTGAACGCGGCGGGGACGCCGGCGCTATCGGGGTTGCCAAAGGTCAACGCGCCGGAGCCGGCCTTCACGAGCAAGGAATCGGAATGACCATGGTAGCAACCGTCGAACTTGATGATTTTGTCGCGGCGCGTAAAGCCGCGCGCCAGGCGAATGGCCGACATGGTTGCTTCGGTGCCGGAGTTGCACATCCGCACCTTCTGCACGCTGGGCACGAGCGAGCAGATCAAGCGGGCCATGGTGACTTCGAAGGGGTTTGGGATGCCGAAGCTGGTGCCGTGGGCTGCGGTGTCCTGGACAGCTTTGATAATCTTCGGATGCGCATGGCCCAGAATGGCCGGGCCCCATGTGCCCACGTAATCGATGTATTCGTTGCCATCGACGTCCCACACATGTGCGCCTTGTGCACGGTCCGCAAAGAAGGGCTGGCCACCGACGGCGCGGAAGGCGCGCACGGGCGAGTTGACACCGCCGGGAATGCGCTTCAGCGCTTCGGCGAAGAGTTGGTCGGATTTAGTGCGCGAGCTCACGCCGGAATAGTACTGGGGACCGGGAACAACGCACGTGGAATTATAGGGAATTAAAAGTGCCGGCGGGGTGAACGCAAAGGCGCAAAGACCCGAAGGCGCAAAGCTGCAAGTGATAAGGTTTCTTCGCGCCTCCGCGCCTTTGCGTCCACGCGTCTGTCTCGCAAATAATTCCTGCTTCCCTACTGTACCATGCTCGGTCCGAAGTCCCCGGCGCTGACCACGACCAGTTTGGCGGGGTCAATGTGTGCGCGCAGGGCGGCGTTGACCTGCTCGGGAGTGAGCGTGCTGATGGTGTGTTCGAGCTGCGCCTCAAAGGCCATCGTGCGGTCCAGATAACGCAACGAAGCGAGCTGTCCCGCCAGGCCGGGGTCACTGGCTCGGCTGACCTGGCGCGCCTGCAAGTAGCCCCGGCGCGCATTATCGAGTTCCTCCTGGGTGACGCCATCTTTGAGCAATCGCGCCAATTCCTCTTGAACGGCCGTTTCCACCCGCGCGATGTTCTGCGGATTGCAGATAGCGGTAATCAGAAGCGTGGCGCGGGAATCCTGCGCGGAAACACTGAGGCTGGAGCTGACGCCGTAGGAGAGGCCCTCTTTCTGGCGAATGCGGTCGCCGAGGCGCGAGGAGAGCGTGCCGCTGCCGAGGATGTAATTGCCCATCACCAGGGCGGGAAAGTCCGGGGCATCGTCGCGCAACGGGAACATCAGGCCTGCGCTGTAAGTGGCGTTGGCTTTGTCGGGCGTGTTGAGCTTGTGCTGTGCGCCGGGTATCTCGCGGACGATCGGCATCGGAACGCGCGCATAGGGCTGGGCCGCGGTCCACCCTTGGAAGGTCTGCTTGAGGATCGGCAGGCAAGCGTTCTCATCGAAATCGCCGACGATGGTGAGTTCCCCGGCTTGCGAGCCGAGGTAATCGTGGTACAGGCGGGCCACCTGCGCATAGGTCGCCGCCTTGAGGCGGTCGATGGTTTCATCAACGGTCGGCAAATACCGGACATCATCTGCGGAATAGGGATTCAGCTCGCGAGAGAGCATGCGTGGACCAAGCGCGGCCGGCTCAGTGCGCATCTGTTCGAGCATCGCCAGGCGTTCCTCTTTCATGATGTCGAACTGCGGCTCGGGCAGGGCGGGTTCGCGCAGCACCTGACGCAGCAATTCGAGCACAGCGGGCAACGTGTCGCGCCGGGCCTGGATTGAAAAGCTCACACTGCCGAGCCCGCCCCCACCGGAACCGCCACCGCCGCGCCGGCCGCGGCCACGACCGCCGGCGCCTGCGCCCAAGGTGGCCTTCAACCGGTCAAGCTCGTCATGCAATTGCTGGTAGGAGAGTTTCTTCGTGCCGCGCAACATCAGCTCGGGAAGAAAACCTGCGGCAGATTCCATTCCTTTCAAATTGTTCTCATCGCCGTAATGCAACGTCAGGAACAGGTGCACTTCCTGGCCGCGGGATTTCTTTGGCAGGAAAGTGGCTTTGATGCCTTCGGGCAATTCCTGGCGCTGGACGCGCTTCTCGACATTGTCAGGCGTCGCATCGAAAACTTCGCCGGCGGCGATAACGGCGCGTCCCTTGTAATTGGCGACGAGCGCCTGCACATCGGGCGTGGGGGGAATCTCGATGCGCTCGGGCTTATCGGTGGGAATGAACAGGCCGACGGTGCGGTTGTTGCGTTGGAGGTAATGCGCGGCGACGGCTTTCACCGCCTCCGGCGTGACCTGCTCGACCCAATCGCGATAGAGGAAATAGAGGCGCCAATCGCCCTGTGCGGACCACTGGCTCAGTTGAACGGCAATCTGGCTGGTGTCGGCGGCTGCCAGGTCACGCGCCTTGAGGATTTGCTGTTTCGCGCGGTCCACTTCGGTGCTGGTGACGCCTTTTTCGCCTATGGTTTCGACGTTTGAAATAATCAGGTCGCGAACTTGATCGAGGGACCCTTCGGCCGGGACCTCGGCGTCGATACTGAACAGGCCGGGGTCATGGGCACGTTCGGCATAGGCGAAGACGCTGGCGGCCTTCTTGGTTTCGACCAGCGCCCGGTACAAACGCCCGGAGGGCTGAGTGCTGAGGATATTAGCCAGCACCTGCAGCGCCGCGGTGTCGGGGTGCGGCGCGGCGGGGATGTGGTAAACAATGCCGATGGCGCCGACATCACCGACGCGGCGCAGCACGACGGTGCGTTCACCGTCCTGGGGCGGTTCTTCGGTGTAGGTGGTGGGGAGCTTGCGCTCGGGCCGGGGCAGCACGCCGAAATAGTCCTGCACCCATCCGAGCGCCTTGGATTCCTCGAACTTGCCTGCGACGACGAGGATGATGTTGTCCGGCTGATAATATTTTTTGTAAAAGGCGCGCAGGTTTTCCACGGGGACGCGCTCGATGTCGCTGCGGTTGCCGATGGTGGGTTTGCCGTAATTGTGCCAGTTGTAGGCCGCGGCGCTGATGCGTTTGCCCAGCACGCCGGCGGGTGAGTTTTCTCCGCGCTCAAATTCATTGCGCACGACGGTCATTTCGGAGGCGAGGTCTTCGCCTTTGATGGTGCTGTTGACGAGGCGGTCGGCTTCGAGATCGAGCGCGAACTTCAGATTCTCGTCACTGGCGGCCATGGTTTCGAAATAATTGACGCGATCGCTCGAAGTGCTGCCATTGAAGGAGGCGCCGTGCTCCTGGAGTGCTTTGGGAACAAGCGGATGGCGGGGTGTCCCTTTGAAGACCATGTGTTCGAGGAGGTGGGCCATGCCGGTTTCGCCGTAGCCTTCCTGGCGCGAGCCGACCAGGACCGTCATGTTGACGGTGACCTTGGATTGCGAATCGTCCGGGAACAACAATAAGCGCAAGCCATTGTCGAAATCATATTCGGTGATGCCTTCGACCGAGGCGACTTTGCGTGGTGGTTCCGAGGCGACGAGCGTCGCGGCGCCGAGCAGGCCGAGCAAGAGGAGAAGCTTGGTTCTGAGCATGGCCGAGATTGTGCCGCAAAAGGGCCTGATTCAAGCCTTTTCAAGGGAGCGGGCGGAGCGCGGACTTTAGTCCGCAGCAATGCACTACCGTCAAATCGGCCCCAAACTCGACCCCGTGCGCCGTTCGGAAGCTGCTGCGGACTAAAGTCCCGCGCTCCAATCACGCGTCGGCTTCGAGCACGCGCCGGACTTTGGCCAGTTCCTTGCGTTGAGCGGCATCGACCTGGGGGTAGCGTAACTTGAGGGATTCGAGCGCATCAACGACAACCTCCGCCACGACCAGGCGCGAGAACCATTTGTGGTCGGCGGGGATGACGTACCACGGCGCGTCGGGCGTCGCGGTCTCGCGGATCAGGTCCTGGTAAGCCTTGGTGTAATCGTCCCAGTGTTTCCGTTCCGCGACGTCGGCCATCGAGAATTTCCAA
Source organism: Verrucomicrobiia bacterium (assembly GCA_035934555.1). Classification (GTDB taxonomy): domain Bacteria; phylum Verrucomicrobiota; class Verrucomicrobiia; order Limisphaerales; family UBA8199; genus DASYXT01. Next base: position 58,358 of record DASYXT010000069.1, read on the forward strand.
TTTTTGTCGGACTCTTCGAGGCGGCTGAGCAGGCGCCGGCGTTGCTCGGCTTTCGAGAGGTGAAGGAAGAACTTGCGGATGATGGTGCCGCTGCGGGCCATGTGCCGCTCGAAGCAACGAATGTCCTGGAAACGCTCGTCCCAAATATCTTTGGTTACGAGGGTTTTGGGCAGCTTTTGGCTCAGCAGGAACTCCGGGTGCACGCGCACGACGAGCACCTCTTCATAATAGGAGCGATTAAAGATGCCGATGCGGCCGCGTTCGGGCAGGTACTTGGTGGTGCGCCAGAGGAAATCGTGATTGAGCTCCTCCTCAGACGGCACCTTGAACGAATAGACCTGGCAGCCTTGCGGGTTGACGCCGGACATGACGTGTTTGATGGTGCCGTCTTTGCCGGCGGCGTCCATCGCCTGGAAGATCAGCAGCAACGACCATTGGTTCTGGGCGTAGAGGAGAGACTGGAGCTCGCTGAGGCGTTGCACACCTTCTTCCAGCCATTGCTGCGCGTGCTCCTTGGACTTGAGCTTCGCCGTGTGCGCCGGGTCAAAATCTTTGAGCGAAAAATGTTTGCCGCCGGTGACGCGATAAAGTTTGGACAATTCGGTTCGTTTCATAATCCACGAGGCCCGGAAAGAGGGTAGCGCATGAGGGGCCGAATGGCAGCTTAATGTTAGCCACAGATTGCACGGATGGGAAACCCTTTGGTGGGACACGTTGCTGCGGGTTCGAGCCAGCCCTCGGAGCAGCCACACCTCCATAAATGGAGGTGTTAATGAGAAGGCTTCGGGGTTCGCTTCGCTATTCCCTCGCCGGCTTGGCTGCGCGGTAAAGCTCGAGCAGTTGCTGATTCTTCTGCAATAAGGCGGAGTCGCCGGAATCCGAAGCCAGGTGAGAGGCTGTCTCAGCGGTTGCCACCGCCTCCGAGAATTGCCCGGCCTCGGCGTACGCGGCGGCAAGCGTGCCGACAAAGATTGTGGTGCGGAAGTTGGTCAACTCGCAAGGCTCGGTGAGCATCCACGACAGCCTCAGCGCCGTTGCGCAGGGAAGGGTCGGGATTGGTCGCCAGAATCCAGGCGAGATTGTTCAGGGCCATGGTCAGGTCGGGCTCGTTGTTCAAAGCGGCACGGTAATGTCTGACCGCCCCGGCCGTATCGAGCGTCCCCTCAAATGACGTCATCCCCCGCGGTTACGACCGGGCGGCGGCGCAAGGCGCAAGGCGCGGCCTGAAGCGGTGTTAATGAGACCCGGCGCGGCGCCTGGAAGCCCGAAAGGGGCCCCAGGGTTAGGCCTTTCCATGCGGGGCGGTAGCGGGGCGGTAGCGGGGCGCTGGCGTGGCATTAGCCCTTGGCGCTGTTCGGTGGGAAGCCACGTTGTGGTGATCGGTTTATAGCACGCCCCGGTCTTACGCACCCCCGAAACCCCGCTTGGCTGTGGCGGCTAAGAAGGAACCTCGGAGCACCCGGTCAATGAGGCGGACGAGCCGGTCCCGGCTCAAAGCACGGTTTTAGCGGATTCCGTGAGCTGGATGAAGCGGAGCGCGGGCGGGGCGTGGGTCTGTCCCATCAACAAACCCGTTAGATTTTGGCGCCCGGCGAACCGCCGCCGCCACGACGCAGGCCAGTCCCAGGAAGGCCGCCGGTCCAGGTTCGGGGACCAGGAGCATGTATCCATTCAGCTCCGTACGGAAATCAGAAGGATTGACTGGTGGCGTGGCAAGGGGATTTCCGGTATATGCCACCGAGAACAAAGACGATACCCCCCACATATTGGGAATCCCCCCAAGGCTGTAGGCCTGCGCTTGCGCAAATGTAGCACCTGTCGTGGTGCCGTTCAGCGTGCTGTCCCAGAACTGCAATTGTATCCAGGCCGGCGATCCGGGGGAGACGCTTGAAATTGCCTGTACACCCCCGAGAAAAAAGCCAGCCAGGGCCGGGTCGGTGGAAAACGGGGTTGTGGCTACCAACGTAAGATTTCCGGCTGACGGACCGGCCATCAACCCGGCCACATAATTCGGCCCACGGACCCGGGTGACACCGTCCGCGAAATATACGGCGGGATCCGTGGCCGGATTTCCGAAGTAATTCTCAAACAAAACAGTCCCTTGAGCCTCAGCGCTTAGGCAAAAGCAGAGGGTTATCAGTCCAAGGGCAGATGACTTTTTCATGCAAGGAGAATCAGTCTTACTGAACTCTTGTCAAGCCAACACGCCGAAAGAAAAGGGAATGCAATCTCAAAGTGTTCTCGCCCACTGCCAATGTCAGGTCGCGTCAACGCGATTTGGATTGGAAAGTTGCAACTTGCGATAGAGTTGGTTGCACGGCCCATGACCCGTAGTGCGGCTTCCTCTCACCCTTGCGGGTTGCGCTTACAGTACATTTTCGGCAGGTTAAGCTCCTTGATGGACTCCAATAGAATTAACCCCCAGGCGTGGTCATCCGATGCAACGATACGCAAGCTGGAGCTGTGGGTCGCAATTCTGCTGAGCGGCGCAGCCATTCTGCTCCACGTCCTGCGCATGCTCTATGCAGGTGGATTGTGGCGAGATGAAGCAGCGACGGCTCACCTTGCATCCCATTTCTCGTTTAGCTACGTCGTCGCAAATTCGCAGTATGAGCTCTTCCCGGTGCTCTTCCCAGCCCTGCTTCATGTCTACTCCTGGGTGGCAGGTTCCGGCGACCTGGCCTTGCGCATCTTCGGCATGGGCGTGGGCGGACTGCTCCTGGCGGTACTGTGGTGGGACATGAAAATCATCCGCAGGAGTTTTCCCATGTTGAGTTTGGCCCTTGTCGGCTTTAATGGCGCTTTCATACGCTGGGGCGACGAGGTACGCGGCTACGGCCTGGGAATGGTTTTCCTCTTGCTAACAGTGGGCTTGGGCTGGCAAGCGCTCGAGAATCCGACCGTGTGGCGTGTGACACTCGCGATGCTCAGCGCGGTTGCGAGTGTTCAATGCCTTTTCAACAACGCTTCCCTCCTGCTTGCAGTGTGTGTGGGTTTGATGGCACTAGCGCTGTTGCGCGGCTCCCGTCGGCGCGCCGTCCAAGCGCTGCTGCTCGGCATCCCTGCGGCGCTCTCACTTCTCCCCTATATCCAGCCTCTCAGTAAGGTGCGCGACTGGGACATGATCATCCGTGTCCCAACGAACCTGGCAACACTCGTGCTAACGATGATTGGCCTTCTTGCGGCTCCTGGGTTGTGGGTCGCGTTATGCTGGGTGCTGCTCTTCATTGTCATCCTGGTGGTTTGTTTTAAGAGCCAATTGAAAGACAACCCCCTTCAATTGAACAGCGACCAGCATCACGTCCTTGCTTTCTGTGGAATGGGAATGCTGCTGGGAATGATGGCATATTTCGCGCTGCTAATGAGAGTGGGATACGGAACTGCGTTTTGGTATTACCTGCCACTGGCGGCCTTTATTGCCGTTTTCCTGGATGTTGCCTCCGACACTCTCCGAAGGCCGCGGGCGCGACTGGCGCGAATCGCCGTGGCGGTCGGTATTGCGCTAATTTCGTTCCCACCCACAATACAGCAATCCCAACTTCGCCAAACAAATGTGGACTTGGTGGCCTGGAAACTTGCTCAAACTGCGCGCCCACAGGACTTGATCATCGTCACACCTTGGTACAACGGAGTTTCATTCGACCGCTATTATAGCGGCTCCGCTCCGTGGATGACAGTGCCGTTGATGAATTTTCACAAATTCCACCGGTTTGACCTGGTAAAGCCGCAAATGATGTTTCCCGATATCAGGATGCCGATTCAGCCGATCATCGATAAGATTACGGAGACCCTCAAGGCTGGCAATCGAGTCTGGGTCACAGGGGCCGCAAGTTTTTTGAACCCTGACACGCCGGTTCCGAGGCTGGGGCCGGCACCCGATCCGCAATGGGGATGGTATGTAGGCGTTTATCATCTTGCATGGTCCGTTCACATAAATGTTGTTCTTGAAGAACATTCTACTAATAGCGAAGTCATTGCCGTAAGTTCTGCAGGGGCGGTTTCCCCTTTTGAGGACCTGTCACTCAAGTGCTTCAAAGGCTGGTCGGGACTATAGCTTCCCGTTCGCAGTGTTGCACCCAGTCCGCAATTCGGGCAAAATGGGCGACTGATGAAACACCAGTTCGTTGAATGGTTTAGCGTGTTCGGCATGACCCCGCGGAGAACTGCCGGACGTGCGCGCGCCAGCAGGAGTACAGCGGTTTTGCTGGCCACCTTGTTAATTGCGCTGCCATTTTGCATGTTATCCCAGGTGCCCCCTGTTCCGCCTTCCGCTGCCGCACCCAAGGCGCTATTCGCGCCGGAGCTTTATGGAATGGGAACAAACTTCGTTGGCAGTGTCACGAATGGCCCAGCCGTCCTCGATGCCGAAGAAATTGTGCGTACCAACGCTTCATTGAGGTACCCGGGCTTGCTTAGTCATCTTCGCACAGATTTGACGGCCGAGCAGCGCCAGGAAGCGCTCTCGATGAGCACCCAGAAAGTGTTCAGCGTCTATGCATATACCAATTTGGTTTTTAACCACTTCCTTCCCGACTCCCTGAATCATCTGGTGTGGACCAACTTCATCGCCCACACCAATGGCCGGACCATGCGGATTTGGAGCGAGCGCACCTTCCCTCAGGGCTGGCCGGAAAAGCCGCCCTTGGCCAAATGGGACCACCATTGCCTGATGTGGGGTATGAAAGGCGAGACGGCCCTCAGCCCTGCGTGGGAAGCGCAAGGCGCTCCCGGCCAAATCCCCATCACGCTCCTGACGAGGCGCCATGGATACGCCCGCGGCCACGACATGGGCCCGGACGGTTTCCATAAAATCAATGCCGGCAAAAGGGTGTGGTTTCTTACCAAGGATGATGTTGTGGTGGTGGCCAGAATCGCCCGCGAGGTGGTGCGGACCATGAGCGGCAGTGGCCGGGATTATACTATGTTCCTCTTTGATAGGGATGTGCCTGAGGAGGTCGAGACGTTGCGGGTGGTTTCACCCCAGGAATTTATGGCGCGTTACCAGTTCGTTCCCGGAGCGCCATGGGTCCTTTTCGAAACCGAGCAGTTGGGCAACGTCAGCGCAAACGTGCCCGGATTCACAGTGCCGACCTGGAAAGGCGGGGATTCAGGGTCGCCAAATTTGTTAGCTCTGCCGGGAGAACTGGGTTTTGTTGCCGGCCGTTCGACCTCAGGCGCCAGCCCCGAAATGCAGGCAGATATGGATGAGTTGTGCCGCCAGGAGCACCTCGACCCGAGCAAATATCAGTTGAGCTGGATCCACTTGTAGGAGATGTAAGGAATCTCTGATGGGAAGTACGAATAGCAAGCGGCAGACAATCTGGGTTTGCATTGGTCTGGCCCTGGTCACGATGGCCGCGTTTTGGCGCGTGGCAGCAAACGGATTCGTGATTTATGACGATCCGGCCTATGTAAGTGAGAACCCGGCGGTGCTAGCAGGGTTGAGCTTTGGAGGTGTGGTGTGGGCATTTACGCACACTGTTACGGGCAATTGGCACCCAGTCACAATGCTTTCGCATATGCTCGATTGCTCACTTTTTGGGACCAATCCGGCTGGGCATCATGTGACGAATTTGCTGTTGCACACCATGAACGCCGTGCTTCTGTTTTTGCTTTTGCAGCGGAGCACCGGGGCGGTTTGGCGCAGCGCATTAGTCGCAGCTTTATTTGGTTTGCATCCGCTGCATGTAGAGTCGGTGGCCTGGGTCGCGGAGCGGAAGGATGTGTTGAGCGGGTTTTTCTTCTTTTTAACGTTGTTGGCGTACCTGGCGTACGTGCGGGCTCGGGAAAAGGGCGGAGCTCGGACGTTAGTCCGCAGCGATGCGCACTCGCCGAGCGCGCCGGCGAATCGGGAAAAATCTGCCATCCGGATATTGCTGTGGACTAAAGTCCGCGCTCCGATAGAGCGGGACCGCGAGGCCGGTGCGTTCTACTTCGTGGCGCTGGTGTGTTTCGCGTTGGGACTGATGAGCAAGCCGATGTTGGTGACGCTGCCGTTCGTGCTGCTGTTACTAGATTACTGGCCGTTGGGGCGGTGGCACGGCGAAGGCGTTGGCCGGTTCTCTTTCATTACCACCGGGCTTCAGCCTGAAGGAACACTGCAACAAATGAAGGGAGCCGTGGCAACGGCTTCTCCGAAAGGACGAGAAACTGTTAGAGCGGTTCCGAAGCACAAACCGGGGGAGCCCACCGGGCTGAGGCGCGGTGTTAGTGGGAGTTCTGAGACGAACGGTGGCCGTGCTCACCTAAGCCGGCTGTTACTGGAAAAGGCGCCGTTTTTTTCGCTTACCTTAGCGTTTTGCGTAATCACAATTCTAACTCAACAACAGGGTGGAGCTGTATTATCGGTTGAGGACTTCCCCATGCAGGTGCGCCTAGAGAATGCAGTTGTGGCGTGCCTTGCTTATCTGGGCAAGATGATTTGGCCATCGAAACTCGCCGTCTTTTACCCCCTACCGAGTGGCGGTTGGCCAGGCTGGGAAGTGGGAGTGGGCATTGCGATACTAGCCTGCTCAACTTTTTGGGCCATCTCGCTGGCACGCTCCGGCGAGCTGCCCTTTGTCACAGTAGGTTGGTTTTGGTTTGTGGGGATGTTGGTACCTGTCCTCGGGATTGTTCAAGTAGGAATCCAGGCATTCGCGGATCGTTACACTTACTTGCCGCTGGTGGGGTGCTTCATCATTATTGTTTGGGGTGGAATGGTCCTAGCCAGCAGGTTTCGTTTACCGAGAGGGGGCATTTGTGCCGCTGCCACCATAGGGCTAGCAGCTCTCGCTGCCCGGACCTACGCAGAGACTGGATATTGGAGAAATTCTGAGGCTCTGCTCATTAGGTGTATTGCAGTTACACACGATAATTTCGTAGCTCACAACAACCTGGCAGCGGCATATATAAAAGAGGAAAAATACCAGGAGGCCAGGGTCCATTGCCTGGCAGCACTGGGCATCTATCCGGAGTTCGGACTTGCGGCTCAGAATATGGCTATTGTCCTAGGCATGACAGGTGATTATCAGGCAGCTAAGTCTTATCTGAGGCATGCAGTGCGAATCGACCCTGCGACCGCGGGGCAGTACTCGAAGTTGGCGGATGTACTCAGTGGGCAAGGCAAAGTGCGGCCGGCGCTCGATTTCTACCACGAGTACCTCCGCCTAAAGCCCAACGATGCGAGGGTATGTAATAACCTGGCCTGGATGTTGGCTACAGCCTCTGACGCGGCACTGCGAGATGCGGGGCAGGCAGTAACCCTCGCCGAAAGGGCCTGCAAGCTCACTCAGTACAAGGAGGCTATATTTGTGGGCACTTTGGCCGCTGCTTACGCCGAGGCGAAGCGGTTCGAGGATGCCGTCAATGCGGCTGAGCGAGCAATCGCGCTAGCCGAGGCGGCGGGGCAAGACGCTCTGGCCAAAAGGAACAGGCAACTGCTGGAGTTGTATCGATCCGGCAAAGCTTTCCACCAGGAAAGCTAATCTCTCATCCACAAGGTTCGTAGGTGGTTTTGCTTATGATTCGTAGCCGAACGCCTGGGCGAAAGGGGCCAGGGCTTGAAGATATGGTTCCAGGTGCTTCTGATAATTGCGCCAGCGGCCGACCGCACTTTTATAGATGGGTTTGGCAACGTCGGCATAAGTGGGCGAGCGCACGACCTTCTGCCGGGCATGTTCGTCGAACCCAAGCACACGCGCGTCCCAAGAGATACCTAGAAAGTCCAGCGTACGTCGCGCTACCGGTTCCAAAGCCTCGACCATGTCTTCATAGCGGACCTCGAGAAACGGGTTCTTGATCAAAGGTGCAATGGTTGTCCACATGCCCATGAGAGCCGTGTAATCCTCGACGGTCGCTTCCAAGCTCAAGTATGCGGCGCTGCCCTGCGTGAGGGGCATATACTGCATGAAGCAGCTCAGGCACACGTCGCGTGGATCGCGGAGGGCGATGAGCAGTTTTATTTCCGGGAAGATACGGATGAGCAACGGGATGAGAAACGTCAGGGACGGGTTCTTATCCATTAGCAACCTGCTGCCAATCGGTTGCCGCAGAAACTGCTCGGCCGTTCGGAAATATCCGGCGCGCGCGTGTTGCAGAGCCGAGGGTGAGGCTGCTTGAACCACGGAGAGGAATGAGTCGTTATCGGGCCGGCCGCGGGTCAAAGGCATGTAGGCGTCGTCGTAAAAGACCGTCGTCTCTTCGAGGGAAACCATGTCCGGATGCGAATCGAGCACCTGCTCGAGAAGTGTGGTTCCGGACCGTGGATGTCCTCCAAGCAGCACCAGCCGGCGGGTTGGGGCAAGGCCAGGCGCCGCATCGAACCATTGATGCAGCAGTTCGGCCGACAGGCCGGTCCGCAGTGCTTGCAACCGCTCGCGAATAGTCTGCAGTTCCAAAAGCGCGGGAGCGGCGAGCGGAATCAGTAACTCCTTCGCTGCCAGAAACGCGTTCATCGCCTCGTCAAAGGCGCCCTGCCGGTCCAGAAGGGCACCCAATTCGCACCAGGCTTGCGCGCCCAGCGTGGGCTCGGGTTTCACCTGGAGGCAGGAGCGCAAAAGCCTTTCCGCGTCCCCCGCTTGACCCGCCTGGCGGTAAAGCCTGGCCCGCAGCAGGAGCGCAGGCGCAGAGGAAGCGTTGAGGGTTAGAGCGCGGTCGGCGGCCGCAGCGGCGTCGTCGAGCCGGCGGACCCGTTCATAAACTTCCCCTAACCTCACCAGGGCTTCGGCCGAGGAGTTGTTCTGTTCGATGACCCGTCTCAGATACCGTTCAGCCAGCTCATATGCTCCGAAATCGAAGCTCTGTTTGCCGACGCCCAGGAGCATGTCAGCCTTGTTTGGCGCAATACGGACCACCTTTTCGAAGCAGCGTTCGGCAGCGGCGTAATCATAGCGGAGCCCATACATCTGGCCCAGGCCGCGGAGGACACCACAGTTGGCGGGATCCAGGCGGGAGGCTCGTTCCAGGCCGGCTATGGCCCGTTCGAAGTCCTTCCGCTGCCATGCCCGATTTGCGTCCTCAAGCATCCGCGACAGCGCGTTGGGTGAAACCAAGGTATTTCGTTTCAGCTTCATGGCCATCGAGAGTTATCCATCGGCGAAGGGTTATCCGGACTATAGTGCTGCAGGAGTTCCTCAGCGCGTTGCGCGAGATTGGTCTGGCCGAACGAGCGAGCGAGCATGAGGGCATGTTTGAAGCAAGGAAGCGCCTGGTCGATGATGCCGTTTGTGAGGCATTCGAGGCCAAGATAATAAAAGGCGTCCGGGGAACGTGGGTTGAGGCGTAGGGCCTGTTTGTAATCTCGAAATGCCTCATCGGATTTGTGCTCGGCACTGTAAACCCGTCCCAAGCCCATCAGCGCGCCGGAGCTTTCGGGGTTGGTCTTGAGCGCTTCGTCCAAATGGGCTTTTGCGTTTCCAAAATCGCCCAATTCGACCAGCGCGATACCCATATTCTCATGAGCTTTCCCGTAATCAGGTTTGAGTTGGAGGGCTTTGCCAAGCCAATTCGTGGCGGACTCGAGCTGTTCGAGCACCATGTAACAGGTGCCGATGTTCATGGTCGCATCCAAGTGGTCGGGCTTGAGTTCGACGGCTTTGCGATACTCGACCAGGGCCTCCTTCGGTTGGCCCGAATGTTCGAGTGCCCAGCCCAGATTATAATGGGCCACGAAGTTATTCGGCGTCACCGTAAGGCAATGCCGCCACAGCGCGATGCTGTCGTGCCAGTACCCCGCCTGGTGCCAGGATACATAGCCGAGCGCAGCCAGGGAGATCAATGCCACGGCCTGGCCCAGTACGACCGGCAGGCGGCACCGTCGCAATACCTCCGCGCCAGCCCAGACCAGTGCAATTGAAAGGCCAATCGCCGGCAGGTACATATAGCGATCGGCCATCGCGGCGTTGCTCATTGCCACGATCCCAATCACTGGCACCAGCATACCCATAAACCAGAACCAGCCTACTGCCGCATAGGGCAAAGTTCGAACATTCCTGACCAGAACCACCGTGACGATCAGAAGGAGCGCCACAGCGCCAAGCACCGGCAAGAATCCCAGGTGCGCGGGCAAGGGGTACATGGGCGCGAGCTTGGCCGGCCAGAAAAGCTTCTCGATGTACTCCGCGTATGAAACGGCAGCGTTCGCCAGGCGGAACCCGAAGGGCACAGCTTTCTCCGAGAGGACATTCTGTCCGCTGCGCATCCCCAAATACGTGATCAAGCACGAGGCGAGAGTCAGCGCGAAAAAGGGGATCTTCTCCCGCAGCAGAGCCGCCAGTGGTTTCTGCTGCAATAGAAGAGCACTCTCATTAACACCGAGCTTTAGCCTGGTGAGAGCCGGGCCATGCGCCTGAGGAACCGCTTCAGCGGTTTCTCCACTTTCCCGGGAAGCCGTTGAAACGGCTGAAGGCGCATCCTCCATGCTCGCACCGGGCTGAAGCCCGGTGTTAATGAGAGGAGTCTTTAGCCGCCGCAGCGGCCAGAAATCAAGTAGCAACAGCACGAACGGCAGGGTCACGATCATCGCCTTGCTCATGAGGCCAAGTGCAAAGGACACGACCGCAACTCGGTACCAGAAGGTGCTGCCGCGGACGCTCCCGGCGGCTCCGGGCTTGCCCTCTACTCGCACTCGCACATCGCCACTGCGTTCCACCCCAGCCGTCTGGACGTACCGCACATAGGCCCAGAGCGTCAGCATGAAGAATGCACCGCTCAGGGCGTCCTTCCGCTCCGCCAGCCAGGCGACCGATTCGACGTGCAGCGGGTGCAACGCGAATAGCCCAGCCACCACGGCGCTTCGCTTCCAGGCGCCTGTCATTCGGGTAAGAGCACCGAATAGAAGCAGCGCGCTGGCAATATGCAGCGCGACATTCACCAGATGGTGCAAGCCCGCCCGCGGCCCAAACAAATCGCACGCGGCCATGTGCGACAGCCAGGTCAGCGGGTGCCAAAAGTCGAAGTATGTGGTCGAAAAGGCCCAAACAATTCCGCGGAGGGTTAGCCCGGCGGTGACAATCGGGTTTTCGTAAATGAAGAACGGATCGTCGTAGTTGGTGAAGAGGAAAGTCCGTGTCTGCCAATACACACAAAGCGTGGCCAGCACGAGGGCCAAGGCGACGAGCCTGGTTCGGCGGCGCGCACGGGATATTCCGGCAGGGCTGGAATTTATCAAAACAGGAACATCATGCCAGAGGCGGCTGGCTCATTTCAAGAGCGCGAAGGATACTGAAGGGACGGATAAAGGGCGAATAACATGGTTGGAATCCTTTGTTCCTTCTCCTGCCACTGTTCTCCAACCGGCATTTGGAATCCGAGATTTCAGAGGGCGACATGCCGGGAAGTGCGGCGCACCCGGAAAAAGAAAGCCGCCCGTGGGGGGCGGCCTTCTTCGATTAAAATGTGAGACTTGTTAAGAGGCTTCGTTAACAGGCTCTCGTTCTTACTTCCGACGGCGGAAGAACATCAATCCAGCACTCCCCAAGCCAAGCAAGGCCAAGGAGGTTGGTTCTGGAACCGTGTTGAGATTGAACGAGGTTAAACCCGGGACCAAAAACGTCGGCGTTGTAGGCGGGGTGCCGCTGGGGTTGCCAGTGGTCAACGAGAATACTGCCGATGACCCCCACTCGTTTCCTACGCCGGCTGATAAGGAGTACGCCGCGGCTTGCGCAAAGGTCGCGCCAGTCGTTGTGCCGTTGAGGGTCGTATCCCAAACGTCTATTTGAATAAATGCCGTTCCGCCACCCGCTACCGTAGGGATGGCGACTGTCCCAGCCTGGAAAAACCCGGCGGCAGCGGCAGCGCTCAAGAAGGGCGTTGTAGCGACCTGAGCCAGCGAACCAGCGCTCGGACCGGCCATTAGCGCAACGATGTACTGGGATCCAGTAACTCTGGTTGTGCCGTTACTAAAAAACACTGCGGGGTCCGTTGTCGGGTGCCCGAAGTAGTTCTTGAAGCTCACTGTGCCTTGCCCATAGCTGGTCGCGGCGACTGCCGCGCCTAGCAGAGCTGTTGCGAGAAGTTTCTTCATAGTAGTAGTGTTGTGGTTTGGTGTTTTGGTTGATGATTAGAATATAAACGTTGGCTAGGGGTTAAAGGTTCGCACCCAATCTTTTGCCGCGCCCGTCGACACCCAGAAGCTCTCGCCGACAGCCGGGGAGAGATCTGGGCTCCATGCTCCAAAGGAATAATCCGATTCAACATAGGCCCCACTGCGGAGGTAGAACACAACGTCACCCCCGGTAGCTGGGAAGCCAAGGTTTCCGAGTGTATCCGATTGCGGCACCTGCGACGCTACCAGGGAGAACCCGGCCGGAATGTGGTTTGTCAAGTTGCCTGTGAGCACGTTACCCACGAATGTGTTGGTCGACGGACCCGAGGTGGAGTAGAAAAAGCCCATACCAGGGGTTAAGGTCAGGTCGGTGCTCCATGACCCGAACGAGAAGTCGCTTTCTGTAAACACCCCGCCGCTGTAAGAGAATACGACATCCCCACCTTGAGCATTGGGGAACAGACCGGAGAGGTGATTCGTGCCATTGTCTAGAGGATTGGCAACGAGGTTAAATCCCGTAGCGAGCGGGACGTTGACGTAACCGACAATGTTTAGGGAGTAAACATTGGATTGCGCCATGGTTGTGAGGGCACCGGCCGCGAGCGCAGCCAAGCCCAATAGTGCTTTTGTTCTCATTTGTTTTTGTAGTAATGTGTTACCGTGTGTAGCGCAACTATGGCAAAGTGCAAGGAAGCTGTCAATGCCTTTTTAACTTTTTTTGAACATTTTTTTGGGCCGGCTGTTCGAGCATTCTTGACCCACTTTGAAGATGACAAGGCGCGTTGAGGAGAGTCTTAATCACCGCCGGGTTCTTTTTAACGTTAACGTTAACGGACCGTTGAACGAACTTGCTCACGAAACCTCCGGAGGCGGAGAGGAGCACTAATTTGCGGGAGCTGCGGTAAGGGTGTGAAAGCCGCAGGGGAACGCGGCAGATTCGAGCCAATCGACGAGTACGTGGAATTCGATACTGGTGAGGCCGAACTTGCAGCGTCGGGTTATGTGAAGAAACTGGGGATTTGCATCGGTGACAATGGTGATGCAGTTGCCGAACCTGGGAGCAGCCCCGTCTAGCCATTCAAGCCCGGGTGAGGCCGGTGGCATCTGTGGCTGGTGAGCTAAGACGCGGGCAAGTTGGGTGAGGTAAAGCCATTGCTCAAGGCGGGGCCCCGTTAACTCCCAGCCGTAATACACCAAGTTCGTTCGCGAGAAAACCTGATTCCATAGCTCCGGCGGAGGCACCAGCCCCTTCTCTGGTAGGTGCACCAGACCGGCAAGAAGGACTTGGCCTCGTTGGTCGCTTATCGAACGCACAGACGGAGATATAAAGGGAGCGCCGCGCCATATGAGCTCGTCGGCGTTGGTAAACTCGAATCCCCCAAAGCGCCTCTCGGCAAGTGCCGCATTTGCGAACCGCATCAAATCGTTCCCAAGGACACGAACTGCACCATCGGCGTTTGTCAAAGGCGCTGCTGCGAAGTCCTGAATTGGCACCCCCCTCAACGCCCACACAAACACCTGGTTTGGCGAGGAGGGGAGCTGGAGGGATTTCCAGGCCGGCCAGTTGGTGAGGAGGGGGCGGAAGCCGCGCGCGGCGGTGAAGCTGATTAGGGGGTCGTGGATCAGGTTGGTCGGGATGTTCCAGGGTTCGAGTTCGAGCGGCAGGGGGCGGGGGAAGGTGGCGTCGCCAAGGATGTGGACGTCGGTGCCGTCGCCGTAAGCGCGCAGGGACACCAGCGGGAAATTGGGCTGTTGGAGGCCTGGGGTATTGGAGTGTTGGAGTGTTGGAGTTTTGGGGGATGACCAGAGAGCGGAAAGTTGGGCGAAATCGAGGGAAAGATCGACCCAGAAATTGGTGGTGGAGGAGGCGGTGAAGGGGTTGTTGGCGCCGGCGGATTGGATGCGGTCCGCCAAGGCGTCGAGCAGGGGGTGGTTGGTGGCGCTGGAGAGGGAGACGAGGGTCCAGGGGGCGGCACGGCGAAGGCTAAAGGCTAAAGGCTGAAGGCTAAAAGGCAAATGGGGTGCGGGGCCAAACGCGCTGGCCAGGTTGGTTTCCCACAACGCGGCCTGGGCGGGGTCGAGGCGGACAGCCATGGCAAATTCGGTCGGGCCGTTGGTGCCGGATTGCAGTTCGAAATAGGATTCTTCCTCGACCAGGTCATCGAGCAGGGGGCGCAGGGCCTTGGCGGCCGCGTTGGTGGCGACCATCGCGCCAAAGAGGGCGGGGGTATTGGATTGTTGCAGGGCGGGGTAGCCGGGGGCGCGCGCCAGCCACAACGCCAGTTTGTCCAAGGTCTGGTTTTTGAGGGTGGTGGACTGGGGCAGGTCCAGGATGGTCTTGAGGTACGCGGCGTTGGTGTCGGCGTGGAGGTTTCTGGACCCGGTCCAGTGGAGCTGGAGAGTGGGGGAAGCGGCCACAGAAAGGGCGAGGAGCGCGGAGCCACAGAAAGCCTTCAAAAACATAGGGGGATTACTTACAAAAAGCAGGGACAAGAGGCAAGAAATCGTGGAATGGGGAGCGGGGACCTGAACATCCAACAATCAATCCGGCATTGAAGGAAAAGCCCAATATTGAAAATTGAGAATTGAGAATTGAGTAATTGTCATCTGTCATTGCGGTGCTCGCGCGCTTTTCAATGGGCAATTAGAAATTCTCAATGGCCAATTTTCAATTGTCGCCGCTCGCTTCCCAGGTTCTGCGCTGATGGGAAATCCAGGAAATCTTGACTTTTTGCTTGCAAATGACCGCGGCTTATGGTCCAGTACCTGTAATCGGCAGGTGATTAATGAACTGCTCACCGCGTGAAACCCGCGCGCTGTGGCTCCTTTCCCCTCGCGGGCGCTCTGAACAGATCCTGCCGGCCACAAGATCCCCCGGCCATTGAGGTCAAAGATGGCACTGATGACCCCAAACAACTCACAACCGCTGTTCACCCTCCAAACCTGGTCGTAAACAAATGAAAACAATCACAATAACAATGCTCGCCTGCCTGGGCGCTGGTTCTGCGCTGGGGCAGGGCTACGTGAACTTCAGCAACATTCACGGGACTGATCTCAATGTCCCGCTCTATTTATGGGATGGCATAACCAAGGCCTCCGGGCCTGCATACATGGCTGCGTTGTATGCCGGCCCGACCCGCACGAGCCTTGCCTGCTGGGCCTCGACAACGTTCCGCAGTGGCGGGGGTGCGGGGTATTTCCTCGGCGGCACGGTTTCCATTTCGACTGTCCCGGGCGGCGGGGTGGCGTATTGCCTGGTGGATTGGTGGGATAGCACGCTCGGGGGCACCACAACCGGGGCCACCGAAGCGCAGGCCTATCATTATTTCCAGGCCACGGGCGCCGGATGTGTCTGGGGTGAGTCGAACTGCGGTCATCCGTTCGCGGTGGTGACGGGAAATCCCAACGCCGCTCCCCCGACCGTTCCCGGCGCATTGGTAGGACTCGTTTGGATTCCTGAGCCGACGCCGCTGGCGCTGGTTACGCTTGGAGTGCTGGTGCTCGTGCGGAGGCGGGGGTAGCGGGGAGCGTGGAGCGGAGGAGGAAAAGGCGAACGTTCACCGTCCAACATCCAAAAAACCCAACTATTGAAAATTGAGAATTGAAAAATGGTTATTGGTCATCGACCGGGCGCTTTTCAATGAGCAATGAAAAATTCTCAATGCTCAATTTTCAATTGTCCCCGGGATAGCTCCCCCGCTTCACGCTCCACGCTCACTGTGAAGTTGCCTGGCTTTCACGCTCCAAGCTCCACGCCGCCCCGCTCCGCCGACCGCTACCGCCAGTGGCCCGGCTCGCGGTGCCACCCGCGCGGGCCGCGTTCCCAGCGCGCTTCGACCCAGAAGGCATGCCGGTGCGGTGGGTAGGCCCAGCGTCCGCCAATCCAAACCCAGCCGCCGCCGCTCCACACCCATTCGCCGCCGACCCAGACATAATCGGGCCCGGGTGCGACGACGACGGTTTCGGGTTGCGGGGGCGGCGGTGCTTGCGCCACCACTACGTTCGCCGTGTTCAGCATGTAGGAGATCACCTTCTGGCTGACCCCGGCGCTGTTGAGGTCGATGATCGCGCTCGTATCGAGATCATAAACCGCGTGGCTGTTGTTGATTTGCGCGATGATGACATCGTCGCCCACGCCGGCGTGGCTCATGCGCTTGATATCGTCGATGCTGGGCGGCAGCACGACCTGCGAGGCGACATAGCCCGGGGGCGGCGCAGACGCGGCGCGCTGCTCGTCCATCGAGTGGCCGACCAACCCGCCGGCAATCAGCCCCGCCGCGCCGCCGATCAGCGCGCCGATACCCGGTGCACCGCGGTCGGCAACCGCGCCAATCGCCGCGCCGGACGCTCCGCCGATCAAGGCGCCGCTGCCGGTGTAGTCGGGTTGGCCGTTGGGGGAGGTGCACGCCGTCAGCAGCGTGCCTGCGGCTATCACACTGACCAGATTCACAAATGCAATTTTCATAATACAAAGGGTTTGCAGGCAGCTTTTGGTGCGGCTGCGTGCAGTCCGGCAAGGAATTAGACTTGCCATCGTAGGCTATAAAGCCCCGCTGTGACGGAGCAAGTCGAAAACGGGATGTACGCGGCAGGTCCCGGGATGAAGGCTCACCGAAAATAGACAGGATTAACATGATTAACAGGATTCCAAACCAGGCAATCAGGAACCTTGCATCGGAAGGAAGTCAGGAAGTCTTAATCTTGTTAATCCTGTCAAAATCGAGCCGGGAATTGACATAATTAATAGTGTAAATAGAATGAAGAGAATGCATCAGAACGTTGCATATGTAATCCTGTTCAAGCCTCCTTAGAATGCAGACGCACCCAATCACCAACATTAACACGAATCAACAGGATACCAAAATGGAACACGACACCTTGACGGAGAAGATCATCGGCTGCGCTATGAAGGTTCACTCAGCTCTTGGACCCGGGTTCCTCGAATCCGTTTATCGAAATGCCCTAACCTACGAATTGCGCAAAGCGGGTTTGGGGGTCGAGTCCGAAAAGCCCATTGCGGTCCGTTATGACGGGGTAATCGTCGGGGATTTTGTAGCCGATTTACTGGTCGAAAGCAGCGTTATCTTGGAATTAAAGGCGAATCAGGCACTTGTGCCCAGCAACGAAGTGCAACTGGTCAATTACCTGACGGCTACGAATGTCGAGGTGGGTTTGCTGCTGAATTTCGGGGGACAGAGTTTGCAGTTCAAGCGCAAGACCAGAACATATCGTCCGAAACAAGTCCCCCAAAATAATTGACAGGATTAACATGATGAACAGGATTCCAACTATGCAATCAGAACGTTCCCCGATAAGGCTCCACGATCTAGTCTTGTGGAAATCTCTTCTGCGCCGGACCGAAAAAATTGACGGGATTCACGGGATGAACTGGATTTCAACGTAAGGAAATCAGGAAGTCTTTAATCCTGTTAATCCTGTTAATCCTGTCAAAATCCCCTTCCCCGAATCCCGACCGAAAATTGACAGGATTAACATGATGAACAGGATTCCAACTATGCAATCAGAACGTCGTTCCCCGATAAGGCTCCACGATCTAGTCTTGTGGAAATCTCTTCCGCGCCGGACCGAAAAAATTGACGGGATTTACGGGATGAACTGGATTTCAACGTAGGGAAATCAGGAAGTCTTTAATCCTGTTAATCCTGTTAATCCTGTCAAAATGCTATCATCCAACTATCCCCTTTTCTCCCTCGGATACTGTGGTAAAGTCTCCTTCGGCACGTCGCGGCGCGGCGGGCCTGAACCATGCTGGCCACACCCGAACTGATGCTCGAAACGGCGCAACCCCATCGCCTGGCCGCCGTCGTGCCCACGTCCCTCCGCAAGGTCCCCCTGTACAAAGACCAGCCCGCCATCGCGCCCGTTTTGGCTGAAGCCGAGTTCACCCCTAGCCACTTGCAACGCCTCCCGTTCATCACCAAACACGATATCCGGCGCGATTTCCCCAATAATTTCCTCGGACCCAACCACGACCTCGAGGCCTTGCTCGACCAGGAACTCGTCGAGCTCGAACACACGGCCGGCACGTCGGAGGAGCGCACGCCGCTGCTCCTGCCGCGCGGTTGGTGGGCGGAGCAGGAACTGCGCGCCCTTAGCCTGAACCCCACCACAGCGCGTCTGCTCGACTGCGAGCCCGGCGCCCGCCGCGTCACACTCAGCTCCCCTGTCTGCAGCGGCGACATCTGCTTCACCGGCGTGCCTTCGCGCCAGGAACGCACCATCGGCAAGACGCTGTTCCTCAGCCTTTCCCGGTTCCCGTTTCTGTGGGGCGCGGCCGACCTCGAGCGCATCGCCGCCGAGACCATCGAGTGGCAACCCCGTTTCCTGGACCTCGATCCCGTCTATGGCGCCGTTTTCGCCCGCTACTGCGAGACGCGCGGTCTGCGCCTGCCTTCGCTCGAATTTATTCTGTGCAGCTACGAATTCGTCAGCGTTTGCCATCGCCGCGCGCTCGAACGGGTCTTCGGCGTGCCGGTGTTCGACCTTTACGGCTCGACGGAAACCGGCCACCTGCTCATCGAGACCGAGCAGGGCCAGTTCCGTCCCAGCCTTGAAACGGCGTTTCTTGAGGTGATCGAGCCGGACGCCGGCGGCATCGGCGAACTGGTCGTCACGACTCTGACGAACCCGTTCATGCCGCTGGTGCGCTATCGCATCGGCGACCTCGTCGAGAAACTCGAGCTACCCTACGCGACGCGGTACGTTCTTCACGGGCGGGCCCGCGACGCATTCCGCGCCGCGAACGGCCGGCGCATCACGACTCGCCAAATCGATCAGTGTTTCGCCCACACCCCCGGGATTCTCCACTATCAACTCGTGCAAAAAGCTGGAGCCGAGTTCGTCTTACGTTACGTGCCCGACGGTCCTGGCCCAGGCAGTGACGAACTGGCCGGCCTTGGCAACCAGTTAGAAGCGCTGCTCGAACTCTCCGCTCCCGTTCGGTGCGAAAAGACAGACCTCCTCATGCCCGAAAGCTCCGGAAAATTCAGGTTGGGGTATCCCATGCCGTCCGCCTCTTAATCTGTCTTAATCGTAATCGTAATCGGTAATCGCACCGCAGACCCCTCACCCCAACCCTCTCCCCTTCCGAAGGGGAGAGGGAGGAACATCGGCAAGCCTGGGATGTAGTTCATGCTGTGCGCTCAATGGTAAGGGGAGATTACGATTACGATTACGATTAAGATTAAGATTAAGATTATGATTAGGATTAGGATTAGGATTGGAAGTGCCATAGACCTTGCCAAAGTTCCTCCCAGGCGCGATGCTCCTAGCCACTGCACATGCCGCTTGAGCTGATTGGACCACACCCCTTTGCGCGAGATGAAAAAGGCCGGCAACTGAGCCGGATCGGCACGATTTTCCCGCGCCATGCGGTCTTATACACGCAGGCCCCCGCGGTCCATGCGTGGCAGCGCTCCAACTTCATCGAGCACCTCAACGCCCAGCGTGCCACGCGCGGCGAACCAGCCCTTTCATCCGACGAAGAAGAGGCCGTCAACCTCGACTCGATCGATCTGGTCTTTGAACCCGACCACATCCTCATCCGCCCCGACCCCGACCGGCTGGAACTGGCCTTCGCCGCGGACGACCTGCTCCAAACGCTGGTTTCCAAACGCCAGGTGAAGTTTCTCTCGGTCAGCGACTCGACCATCCGCGAGGCGATCAAACGCCGGGGCGAGTGCTGGCGTTTGAGTTCGCTGCCCAAGAGCCGCGAAGCCAAGGCCGGCCTGGTCCTCGGCTCGAAGGTCGGCATTTGCGGCCCGGCGATTTATTTCTACAACCGGCTCATCGGCACCCGCTGGCTCACCTTGCAGGAATTCAAACAACTCGGCGCGCTGGGTGATGCCGAACTCGCATCGCAGTTGCAGGAAATTGCCGACCATCTCTCCCGCCAAAACCGTCTCGGCCGCCCCGAGCTCGCGCTGTTCGGCGCCGACCCGGCGGGTCTGAGCGCCGCGGACTTTGCCGGCATCGGCTACGCCCAGCTCCCCGCCGACCAACTCCGCGCGCGCTACAACACCCTGGTCGAACGCTTTGCCGCCGCTGTCCCTGAGGACCTCCGAACCGATGATGGCAACAACCGAACCTGGACCGAGCGCATGCTCGCGACATTGTTCCTCGAAGGCGACGAAGCCCAAACCGAACAAATCCTCAGCGGCCTGAGCCAGGAGTTTTTTCTCCAGATCGAGTGGCTGGCCGGCGGGCGCTTCGAGGAAGGCGAGTTCCTTCCCGACCCGGTGTTCGAGGAAGCGGCGGACCTGCCCAACGACATCGCGCTCCGCCGTCTGTGCGATCCCCGCGCCAAGGAGATCATCTACAACTTGATCCGCGACTTCGGGGATATCGAATACATCAACGTCGGAACCGTGCCCGAATCGCTGTCGCTCGACCGCCCGCAATGCGAGGTGCGCCGCGGTGTGTTCCTGGTCGAGCTGCGCGCGCGCGGCGAAACCGAGCCGATCAAGCGCTTCATGCGCCTGCAAAAATGGGGCGTCTGGGAGCACCTCGACGCCAACAAAGGCCTGTTGCAAGCCATCCAGGAGAGCGACGAATACACCGATTACTGGCTAGATCGCCGCCTGGGCTGCCGCCAGCTCGGCATGAATCTCTGCAACCGCGTCCTGATGCGCCGCTTGAACGAGATTTACCAAGGGACAAACCAGGCGCTGTGCGGAACGCGCATTCGCACAACCTACTTCGAGCGCGAGTACCTGCCCGGCATGGCGACGGACAAACTGCCGCGCGACCGTTACACCCGCCCGGGTTATGCTGTGCGGCTGGCGACCCTGCTCGGCCAAGCCGCCGCTCCCAGCCTCATCGTCGGCCGCTCCCTCGACCTGACCCGGGCCGCCTTCGACGATGGCGACGAGGTCGTCCGCGAAGGCGACGACGGTTTGCCTTCCGGAATCCTCGTCGGGGACCATAGCGGCTCTTTTACTGAATACGAATTGCCGTTGGCGACGTTCGCCGTGCAATACGCCCGCCCGGTGAACCGCCGCGCCGCGCTGGTGCCGGATTTCGCCGCGTTCAGCGACGCCTATTTAGCGGGGTTCCGCGAGCACTTCCTGCATATCCAGGGCGATTATCGCAAGCGGCGCCGCGCCTTCCAGAACCTGTTCAAGCATTGCCGGTACGACCCGGCGGGCAGCTTCGCGTACCGTTGGGAATGCGTCCTGCGCCGCCTCGAAGCCACGGATGTAGAGGACCTGGTCCGCAAAATCAGGGAACACATCCGCAGGGAATGAGGCGGGGAGCGGGGAGCGTGGGCGGTCAACATTCAAGCTCCAGCATCCAACCGCGAATTGAAAATTGAGCATTGAGAATTTTTCATTGGTCATTGAAAAGGCGCCGGGGCAATGACCAATAACCATTTTCAATTCTCAATTTTCAATAGTTGGGTTTTTTGGATGTTGGACGGTGAACGTTCGCCTTTCCTCCGCTCCCCGCTCTACGCTCCGCGGCTCTCCACGGCCTTCTTAATGCGCTCGGGGGTCATGGGCAATTGCCATAAGCGCGCGCCGGTTGCGTCGTGGACGGCATTGGCGACGAGCGCGCCCATAAGAATGATGGCGGGTTCGCCACCGCCTTGCGGCGGCAGTTGGGGGTGCTCGACCAGGATGGTCTCGATTTTCGGTACCCAGGAAAAGCGCGGCAGCTCGTAGGTATCGAAATTCGTATCGAGGATTTTGCCGCTCTGGAAATGGACTTCCTCGGCCAGGGCGTATCCGAGGCCCATGGTGATGCAGCCTTCCATCTGGATTTGCGCACCTTCCGGATTGACGACGACGCCCATATCCTGAGCGCACACGACGCGTTTGACCTGCACGGTGCCTTTCTGCGCATCAACCGAGGCTTCGGCGATGGCCGCGACGTAGGTGCCGGCGTCGATGCCGCAAGCGACACCGTAGCCGCGCCGGCTGGGAGCCTTGGCGGGTGTCCACCCGAACCGCTCGGCGGCGGTCTTCAGGACGCGAATCATGCGTTCATCGGTAAGATTGGCGAGGCGGAACTCGACCGGGTCGATGCCGGCGGCGGCGGCCATGAGGTCGATTTGCGATTCGCGGGCGAAGGTGTTGGTGTTGTTGCCGGGGGCGCGCCAGGCGCCGGTGGCGAACGGATGCGCGTCGGCGGAAGCGCCCCAAGCCGCGCCCGCCGAGGCCGTCCGGGAATTCGGGATGGCGTAGAAATGGGCTGCGCCGCGTTCGCCGGCGAAATAGACCTTGTAATCCCAAAAGATAATCTTGCCCGCGGCGTCGAGGCCCGAATCAATCTTCACCACCGCCGCGGGACGGAAGGTGTCGTAGAAAAACTCCTCTTCGCGGGTGCGGCAGACCTGGACGGGTTTGCCGGCGGCTTTGGCGAGCCGGGCGGCTTCGACGGCCTGCGAGCCTTGCGATTTGCCGCCAAACCCGCCGCCGACAAAGGGCGTGATCACCCGGACGTCTTCCAGCGGGAAGCCCAACGCGCGGGCAATTTCGTTCTGCGCACCGAACGGGCTCTGGGTCGAGACCCAGACGGTCGCCTTGCCGTCTTTGATCTCCGCCAGCGCGGTGTGGGTCTCCATCGGTGCGTGCGCGACGTAACTGTTCAGGTACGTGCTGGTGAATTGTTTGGCGGCGTCTTTGCGGGCGGTGGTGAGGTCGCCCGCGTCGTTGCGCGAGGTGGGCTCGGGAGCGACTTTGAGCAGGTGCTCGAAAATCGATTGGTCATCGACCGTGGCCGGGGGGACCTCCCACTCGGCCTGGATTTTTTCGCGCGCGGCATCGGCGACGTCCGGAAACTGGTGCAGCGTGGCGATTAACTCCTCCTCTTTGATGACTTGCACGCCGGGGATGCGCGCAGCGGCGGAGGTGTCGGCGCTTTTTAATGTGGCGCCGTGGGCGGGCGGACGCAGGAGGCAGGCATACAGCATGCCGGGCAAGCGGATATCGCCGGCAAAGTGGGCTTTGCCGGTGACCTTTTCGAGCCCATCGTGGTGGACGTGCGATTTGCCCATCACCTTGAACTGGGCGGGGTCTTTCAAAGGAGGATGGCCGTCAATGTGGCGCGTGATTTTTTGCCCTTTGGTGAGTTCGGCATAAGTGACGCGGTGCTGGGCATTTTGCTGATCGACAATCGTGCCGTCTTGAGCGACCAACTGGCTTTGCGGCACCTGGAGGCGCTCGGCGGCTAATTCGAGCAGCACCGCCCTGGCTTCGGCCGCGGCGGCACGGAGTGCGGGGCCGAACGAGCGGGTGGTCATCGACCCATGCGTTCCCATGTCCCACGGACACAGCGCGGTGTCACCCATGACGATATCGACGGATTCGAGCGGCACTTCCAAATCTTCGGCCAGCATTTGCGGCAGCGAGGTGATCGGCCCCTGGCCCATTTCAATCTTGCCGGTGAAACAAGTTACGCGGCCGTCTTCGCCGATACGCAGGAACGCGTTGAAATCGGCCGGCACACCGCCGCGGCCACCTCGCTGGCGCCGGGTTTCCTGGGCCGCCGCCATATCACCGAGACAAACGAACACGACAATACCCGTGCCGAGCCAGGCGAGGAAATCGCGGCGGTTGACCGGGTAGCCGGGGCGCGCGCCGGTGGGGCCCTCGGGAGCCGCGGCGCGCTCGGGCGGCATGGGCTGCTCGGCGGCGCGGGCCTGAACCAATTGCTCGATGTGCTTGTCCAGTTGGCCGGCTGGCAGCGTGGGTAAATCGGTGAAATCCAGCGCGAGATAATCTTCTGGTTTCATAAGTCAGCGGTTGGCGATGGCGATTTGCTCGGCGGCAGTTTGCATCGCGGCAATGATGCGCTGGTGGGCGCCGCACCGGCAAAAGTTCTCCTCGAGACCGCGCACGATCTGCTCGCGGGTGGGGCGGGGATGTGTGCGCAGGAACGCCGCGCCGGTGATGACCATGCCGCAGGTGCAAAAGCCGCATTGAAAGGCATCATGGGCCATGAAGGCTTTTTGCAACGGATGCAGTGCGCCGTTTTTGGCAAGGCCTTCGATGGTGACCACGTCCTTGCCGGCCACGTGTTTGAGTTGGAGGAGGCACGAGCGGGAGGCGACGTTATTGACCAGGACAGCGCAGGAGCCGCAGTGGCCCTCGCCGCAGCCGAACTTGGTGCCGGTTAGGCCGAAGTCGGTCCGGAGCACCCAGAGCAGGGGGCGCTCGGGGTCGGCGGCGAGCCGGACGGGTTTATCGTTCAAGGTGAAGGCGATGGGCTCAGGCATAAACGTCTCCGTTCGAAGGGGTATCAGTGACAGGGTTGTCGCTGCGCATCCATGAGAAACTGTATCGGCCCTTACGGGGAGGTTGTAAAGGGGAAAGGTGCGGCAGGGGGCATTCGGTATGCATTCGGTAACCCAGATCATCGCCCGGCTCAGGATTCGTTCGTACCGAGAATGGTGACCAATCCTCACCGAGCCTTGAGCACTCAGCCGCTCTGCGAGCCGCGATGCTGCTTTCCGGGAGGCCGTTTCGGCGACGGGCCGGGTTTGTGTTTCGGCCCGTTTCCGCGGATGGGCCTTGGCGAGCGCTCGTGCTGTGATGGCGGGTCGCTGCGAGCACCCTCGACAGCGTCCACTCCAAGAATCAATACTGGAATGTCAATATTGGCAACGCCCCGGGTTTCCAAATCCCAAACGAACTGCTCAAAATAAGAAACGCCGGACGACATCTCCTCAACGAGCGCTTTGACTGGCACGATTTCAATTCCACAGTCGATGTGGCCGAGATTTCTGAAAATGGTCATCTTGGCGCACACGTTGTAAACCATGAAAGCATACTTCCCGAACTGCACTTCGATGCCGAGTTTCTCTTTCACGAAATCCATTTCACGGAACGCGCCTCGATTACTGCGCCGGATTTCGTAGTTGTCAAGATAGAACGTGGTCGGATAGTCGCAGGGGACGCGGATTGGTTTCCAACCGCGCAGATCGATCAGCTCCTTTTTGAAAGCACGGTTAAGCGCCACTGGGCTGTAGAAGAATGTCCCTGCGGTGGTGCTTTCAAAACTCTCCTTCGTCTTGCACTGCGTTTCGTCAATCGAGGAAATTGCTGTTCGCACCTCTCTCACGAGGTGCGGGTAATGTTCCGTTACGACCTTTTCGCCGTTATTGAAAGAGTAGATCGCTGCTAGTCTCATGGGGTTTTCCGCCGTTCCATTCCTTGGGTATCTGGCTGACTTTCTCGCGGCCCGTTGGCTGGTAAACTGGTTTCCCTAGTGTCCGATAGGGAAGCTCGCCGGAGAATAATTTCACAATGCGCGTCTTTGCCTCGTCGATGTATATCTGTTCTTTATCGATGCCCAACGCTTTCCGATCGTGACGAAGTGCGGCAAGCAGAGCAGAACCGACACCAGAGAACGGATCAATTACCCAATCATCTTCATCGGTCAGAGCAAGCACGCAGCGTTCGGCGAGTTCAATCGGAAACTGGCAAGGATGAATCGTCTTCTCCGGATGGTTCGCCTTGACGTTCGGGATATTCCACAGGCCTGTCTCCCACTCCTGAATCATCAGCTTCCAAACGTCGGACGGATTTTTTCCAAGCGGGTTGCCGCTCGGCAACCCTCTTTTCGGTCCCTGGAAGTGGGTCTTGCCAGGATACTTCGCCGGCACGCGCACCGCGTCCAAGTTGAAAGTGTAATCGTCACCCTTGGTGAACCAAAGCATTGTTTCATATCGACCTGAGAAGCGAACTGAGCAATGTAACCCGTGTTCGAAATACCAAACGATGCGATTTCGCAGGTGGAGTCCCAGCCTCTTGAAGAGGGGGTAAAAGTACATGTCAAGCGGGAACACCTCCGAGTTTTCGACGTAGTTTCCCACCTGCCAGCAAAGCGAGCCCCGATTGTGCATCGCGCGGACGAGCTCGTTCAGGATTGGCTGCAACCATGCGAGGTAGTGTTCGAGTTTTTGCTGGGTTTCGTACTCCTTGCCTATATTGTAGGGGGGGGACGTAATGACAAGCTTGACCGAAGCGTCAGGCACCGCTCGCAATCTCTCCAGCGAATCTCCGTGAAAGAGCACGATTCTGGATTCCGGGAGCAAATCGCTATCAATGCGAAAATCACGTTTGTTAGCAAATAATGGGTCCATATGTAATCGAGCTGTAGTCGCAAGCCCGCCCACTGCTTGGGGAGTTGCAGGGCGGGTCAATATAGATGCACTTCACCTTGCCGTGGTAGTATGGCAGCAACGCCTTCAACGCCTTCAGGTTGTCCCCATGCACCACCAGGTTGTCATGCAGGCTCGCCTTAGCCGTCAGGCTCCTCGCCTTCACCGGCTTCAACTCATGGAACGGCACCAGCAGGTGAAAATTCTGCACCAGCGCCTTCCCTTTGAAATTCAATGATGGCATAACCCGTACGTCACTGCTTGCCGCTTTTCTTCCGGCCTTCGCCCTTCGGCGAACGCCCCCCATAGACGCCAGCCTCCTCCGCGAGGATGTTGATCGCCTCTTTGGCCGCCGGATGCTCCGCAAACTCGTGTTGGAACTTCTCCGCGATCCGCCGAGCTTGGACTTCTATTTCATCCAGTTTGAAGAATTTCGCTAGCTGGCTGGCCTGCTGTTCGGTTGGCAGTCGTTGCCCCAGTTCGATTTTCTGCAAGTGCGCCAGGTCCATACCGGCCGCGTCCGCCACTTCGCGCAGCGTAAGCCCCCGTTGCTCGCGCAATTGCCGCAAAGATTCCCCGAGCTGAACTAGCCGGGGTGCTGGTTCTCTGTAAGGGGCTTTAGACATCTGCTGTCTAAATCTGCGCTCTTCACCCCCAAAATGCAAGCACAACCTGAAAAATCTTCTCTCACGTTGTTCACAAGTTTGTTCACCGGCTTTGAGCCGCAGGCCCGCTGCCCAAGGCGCGTTGTACCCCAAAATCTTGTCGAGCGGGCACCCCGCGTGCTGTTCCCGCTCTTGCCCAACACTCGTACGCTTTTGCCGTGCCGCCGCCGCAATTCTCTTTGTGCTGGGGCGCACCGGCTGCTACAGTAGCGTCCCATGCGCACGGTGATTTATCCCGGCAGCTTTGACCCCATTACCAACGGCCACCTGGACGTGATCCAGCGGGCGACCAAGTTGTTTGATAAAGTGGTGGTGGCGGTGGCGCTCAGCGAAAGCAAGCACCCGTTGTTCAGCCTGGAAGAACGGCTGCAGATGGTGAAGCACGCGGTAGAGCATCTGCCGCACGTGGAGTGCGATTCGTTTGCGGGTTTGCTGATCGAGTATGTCGAGGCGCGCGGGGCGCAGGCGGTCATGCGTGGGCTGAGGGCGGTGTCGGACTTTGAGTTTGAATTCCAGTTGGCGCTGATGAATCGTAAATTGAATGAGCGAATCGAAACGCTTTTCATGATGCCGAAGGACACCTACACGTTTCTGAGTTCGCGGATTGTGAAAGAAATCGCCAGTTTGGGCGGCGACGTCAGCGCGTTTGTGCCGGAGCACGTGCGGGCGGCCCTGGCCGAAAAATACAGCGCGCCGGTTTAGGAGGGATTATGCCGTTGCTGGTGAATCTGCGTCATTTAGAGGCGGACAATGTGGTTTTGGACGGGGAAATGCCGGTCGAAGAACTGGACATTGATACCCAGGACGAGCTGCTGCGGCTGGGTCCGCCGCTGCGTTACAAGCTCGAGGTGCAGAAGGTCGAGGACGGCCTGCTGGTGCAAGGGGAGCTGCATCTGCCGCTGGAATGCCAATGCGCGCGCTGTCTGAAGGCGTTCGCGCAACCACTGGACCTGCGACACTGGACGCGGCTGGTGCTGCTGGAGGGGGAAGAAGCGGCGCCGGTAGTCAATGATTGCATCGACTTGACGCCACTGGTGCGGGAAGATATTCTCCTCGAATTTCCGCAACATCCGTTGTGTGAGGCGGAATGCGGCGGACTGCCAGCCATGAAACCGGGCGCGGCCAAGTCCACCAGCAGCAGGGCCGGCAAGGAAGCCGGCGGCACTGCCTGGGACGAGTTAAACAAACTGAAGTTTAAAGAATAACGAATTTTATTTATGGGTGTACCGAAGAGAAAACCGTCGAAAAGCCGCCAGCGCATGCGCCGGGCCTACAACAGCGTGCTGCGGCTGCCGCAGCTTAGCACCTGCCCGCAGTGCGCGGCGCCGTACGTGCCGCACCGGGTTTGCCCGGCGTGCGGGTACTACAAAGGGCGACAGGTCATTACCGTCACTGCGGGCGTCTGAGCCGGGAGGCGGCGCGGCGGCCCGGGTCGGCGCGCGCGCGGGGTCCAGCTTATGCGCATTGCAGTCGATGTGATGGGTGGCGACCACGGGTGCGGTGTCGTCATTGAGGGAGCGCTGCGGGCGTTGCGGGCCGACAAGCGCATCACCACGCTGTTCCTGGTGGGCCAGCGGGCGGAAATCCAACGAGCGCTTCCCCAGGGCGGCTTTCGCGATCACCGGGTCCGGGTAGTCCACGCCAGCGAAGTGCTGACGATGGAGGACAAACCGGCTGCGGCGGTGCGTCGCAAAAAGGACTGCTCGATAGTGCGGGCGGTTGAACTGGTGCACGAAGGCAAGGCTGACGGAGTCGTTTCGGTTGGCAACACGGGCGGAATATTCGCGGCGGCAACGTTTCGACTGGGCCGGATTAGCGGGGTGGACCGCGGGGGCATCGCGGCGATTATTCCGACGCCGCACCACCATTTCGTGCTGTGTGACTCGGGCGCGAACATCGAATGCAAGCCGCTGAATCTGGCGCAATACGCGGTCATGGGCAGCATTTACTCGCGCGAGATCCTGCGGTGTGCGGAGCCGCGGGTGGGGATTTTGAGCATCGGGACCGAGAACAGCAAGGGCAATGAGCTGACGCTGGGGACCTTTCAGCTTTGCAAGAAGCTGGACCTGAATTTTATTGGCAACGTCGAAGGGCACGATCTTTTCGAAGACCGTGTGGACGTGGTGGTGTGCGACGGTTTTGTGGGCAACATCATGCTGAAGAGTTGCGAGAGCCTGGCGTTGGCGATGTTTTCGATGCTCAAACGCGAGTTGACGGCCAATCCGCGCCGGCAATTGGGCGCGCTGCTGGCCCAAAATGCCTTCCGCGCGATCCGGCGGCGGATGGACCCGGAAATCTATGGGGGTGCGCCGCTGCTGGGATTCAACGGCGCGGTGCTCAAGGCCCACGGCTCTGCCCGCGAACGGGCGATTGCCAGCGCGATACGGGTCATGACAGAGAACCTCCAACACCAGGTGAAGCAGCTAATCGCGCGCGAGATTGCCCGCGTCAACGAACAGTTAGCAGGCAGCGATTTGCCTGACGCAGCTATGGCCCATGATTAAGCGATGAGTCCTCCTCCCACCTCCACCAAATTCAAGAACCCGCGAGCGAAGTTCAACTTCCAGGGGCGCACCTGTTCAATCGCCGGTGTCGGTTCGTATGTGCCGGCCAAAGTGCTGACCAATGCCGACCTGGAAAAAATGGTTAGCACCTCCGACGAGTGGATCACCACGCGCACGGGCATTAAGGAGCGCCATATCGCGGCGGCGGACCAATACACCTCGGACCTGGGAACGGAGGCGGCAAAACTGGCGATGCTCCGCGCCGGGGTCACCGCCGCGGAATTGGATTTGATCATCGTGGCGACGATCACGCCCGATATGCCGTTCCCCTCGACGGCGGCGCTGGTCCAACGCAAGCTCGGGGCGCATCGGGCGGCCGCGTTCGACCTTGAAGCCGCTTGCTCGGGGTTCATTTACGCGCTTGAAGTGGCCCAGCAGTTCATCATGTCCCGCACCTACGACACGGTGCTGGTGATTGGCGCGGAAAAGCTCTCGGCGATTGTCGATTGGCAGGACCGGAATACGTGCGTGCTGTTCGGGGATGGCGCGGGCGCGGCGGTGCTGCGCAACCGGCCCAATTCACACGGGTTGCTGACGGCGGTGATGGGGGCCGATGGCAACAAAGCCGATTTGTTGTTCATGGCGGCCGGCGGCAGCCGCTGCCCGGCCTCGGCGGAGACGGTCGCCAATCGGCTCCATTTCCTTCGCATGGAAGGCAAGGAGACTTTCAAGTGCGCGGTGCAGGCAATGCATACCGCCGCCAAAGAAGCGCTGCGCCGGTGCGAACTGGACATTTCCCGCCTCAAACTGATCATCCCGCACCAGGCGAACCTGCGCATCATCCAGGCGGTGGGGGAACGTTTGGGGGCGCGGCCCGAGCAACTGTTCGTGAACCTGCACAAATACGGCAACACCTCGGCGGCGTCGGTGGCGATAGCCCTGGATGAAGCGGCGCAATCGGGGCAATTGGCGGCCGGGGACCTATTATTGCTGGTGGTTTTTGGAGCGGGGCTGACGTGGGGCGCGGCGGTAATTGAATGGTAACTTAAGTATTATTGCCGATAATTCTGCATTGACGTTTGGAGTTCGTATGCTATGATGGTTCTGCTGTATGAGCGCGAGAAAAGCTGAAGTTATTGGGTCCTTGAGTCATGTCACTGTTGAAGCGCGGCAAACGCGTTTGACCCTTTCCCCGGATTCGATAGTCATCCACAAAAACGGCATAGAATTTCGCAGTGCGACGCCGTTTTCGCCGTGGGCGGAGATGACGCTGACGTTGCAATCACCGCGCGAGAATGGCAAAGTGCATTGCAGTGGGGTGGTGATCTCCTGCACCGGCAACAAGCACACCGGCTATCATATTTCGATGGTCCTGACGGGGCTTTCCAAGCAAGCCGAGGCCCGCCTCAGCGCGCTGGCGGTCGCGCAGTTGCAGTAAAGCCGGAACCGGTCATCGGAGCGCGGAAGTTAAGTCCGCAGCAACGCCCAACCCAGGCAGGGGGCGATATTTCCCAGGCGACTTCCCGTTCGGAACCCTGCTACGGAGCGACGCAGTTTCTGCTGTCGCGGGCCATTGCAGTAAAGGAACCCGCTCAGTGAAGCTGGGCGCAGTGCGGCCTTTAGACGACTTTAGTCCGCAGCGAGGTCAACGGGGCGGGGTTTTTGAATGTTGCTGCGGACGAAAGTCCGCGCTCCGGCGCTTCCCTGAAGGGACACCAGTAAAGCCTATTTTCCTCTTTGCTCCTGGCGCCCGCTTGTTAGCCTGAGGGCGTATGGAAATGTTTCATCGCATTTTGAAGACGGCCGTGGAAGGCGGCGCGTCAGACGTGCACCTGAAAATCGGCACGCCCGTCATTTACCGGATCAACCGTCAGCTCATTGCCATCGAGTGCCCCAATCCAACCCTGGACTGGATGAACAAGGTGGTGGAGACCATCACTCCGGTTCACCTGAAGAAGCGGCTCGAACAGGAGCGCGAGATCGATTTCTCCTATTTCGTCCCCGAGATCGGCCGTTTCCGCACCAATCTTTTTCAACAACGCGGTCATTGGTGCCTGGCGATGCGCTACGTCAAAACCATCGTGCCCAGCTTCGAGGAACTGGGATTATTGGACCAGGTGCGGCGCATTGCCGAGTCGCCGCGCGGCATCGTGCTGGTGGCGGGTTCGACCGGCTCGGGCAAATCGACGACGTTGGCGGCGATGATCGAGCACATCAACGCCAATTTCAAAAAGCACCTCATCACACTGGAAGACCCCATCGAATACGTCTTTGAAGACAACCAATGCGTCGTGGAACAACGCGAGGTGGGCCTGGATACGCTTTCATTCCATCACGCGCTGAAGCACGTGCTGCGGCAGGACCCGGACATCATCATGATTGGTGAAATGCGCGATTCGATCAGTTTCACCGCGGCGATGAGCGCCGCCGACACGGGGCACCTGGTGCTCTCGACTTTGCACACAACCAACGCCGCGCAGTCCATTAACCGCATTCTCGACTTCTTCAAGGCGGATGAGCGTGAGCAAATCCGGCGGCAACTGGCGGGCACGCTTCAGGCCGTCGTTTGCCAGCGCATGGTCAACACGGTGGCCAACAGCATGACCCCGGCGCTCGAGGTCATGATCAATACGCCGACGGTGAAGAAATTAATCGAGGAAAACCGCCTCGACAAGCTGCCCGCGGCGATTGAAACCGGACTGGATGACGGGATGATCAACTTCAACCAGGCGCTGTTCAACCTGGTAAAGCAAGGCAAAGTGACCGAGCAGGAAGCGTTGGGCAAGGCCACCAACCCGCAGGCGCTCGAGATGAATTTCAAGGGTATCTTCCTCGACGAAGGCCGGCGTATTCTTACTTAAGCCGCGGGTGAATGCCGGATATCGGTTACCGCCCAAACTCCCCGAGGAGCCGCAGGCTCTGTTCCACCGTGGCGCCCCCGCTTTGGTCCAGGTCTGACTGATCCACCACGCGCACATTGTTCATTCCATCGGTAATGCGCCCGTTGCGTTGGACCGATTGCGGGAGGTACGAACCGGTCAACCGTGTCGCCGAATTAGAATTGGCGGGGACCGCATTCTGCCGGGAGGCGCAACCGGTCGCGCCGACTGCGGCGAGCAGCATCAAACCCGCAACAAAAAGGAGCCGCACACAGTTTTTCATAGACCAAATTAGGCCCGAAGCGCCCAACAGTCCAGAGCCAGGCTTTGGCGGAGCGTAGAGCCTAAAGCGAACGAAGCCCTCGCTCTCCGCTCCCCCGTCCGCGCCTACTGGGCCATCAGGCGATAAAACCGATAGCGATACGCATGCGATGTCGTATCAACGTACGTATAGAGCGACGTGGTGGGAGTGAAGGTGGTCAGGACGGACCACGTCACGAGGTCGGTCGAAGCCTGCAGTTGATAGGTCCAGCCGGGGTTCACCTGGATCTGCAACTGGACGTTGCCATTGGGCAGGTAGGTAGTTTGGACGAATTCGGTTGGAGGCGAGCCGGGGCCCTCGCCGGCCATGGTGAACGAGAAAGGCTGGAATGAGGCCGAAGTGTTCGTGACGGCCAGGTAGTACGAGTAGCCGGGCTGCCAGGGCCAGGTATAAGGCGTCTGCAGATACACATTGAGGGCGGCGTTAATGTTATTGATCGAGTACCAGTCATCGGCGGTGGTCAACGTCGGCGGGGCGCCCTGGTCAAGGTAGAGCCACACCGGCGCGGCGTAGTACGCAGAGCTGATGAATCGGACAGCGTCGGGCGGGACGTTAATCACATACTTCAAAAGACTCAAGGGTGGCATGTAGTTGGTCACATAACCGCCGTAGAAGGGGATGCCATTAGTGTAATTGATATAGCCGCCATTGGTGTTGCAGCTTACAGCGAACGTGGAGTCGCTGGCGGCTCGGAATCCGAGGAAGTAGGTAAAGCCCGGGCGCAGCGGAGGCGACGTGAGAGTGTAGGTGCCGGGGGAGGAGTACGAATTGTAGGGTCCGTGGTTCTTGTAGTCGTTGGACCAGTCCCGGTAATCGGTGATGGTGGTAGCGTCGCCGGGCGGGACGCGGTCGCGAACAAACATCACCAGGCTCCCAAGCTGGACGGAGAAGGTGACGTTCCAGTTCACCGGCGCGTTGGTGGGAATCTGAACGGCATAATACTGCCAGTCGTGACCTGTGAGGAGCTGATTGGTGAACCCGGTGCCGTTAAGCGTGAGGTTGCTGATGCTGCCGTAATCGCAGCGCAGCCGATAGCGGACATTGGAATTGCCCGCGGCCTGGACCGCGAGATACCAGGTACCATTGGTGAGATAAGCTTCATAGCGCCCGTTGAAGGGGACCCAGTTGCCGTATTCGCTGCCGCCATTGGCGGTCATGGAACGGTCATAGAGCGTCGCGCCGTAGCTGCCGGACTGGTAGTGACTCAAGGTGGGTGGGCCAGCGACGCGAATGTACAGATTCGGGTTGCCGCTGATGGCGTCGAGCCGGGTGCGGATGATGCCCGTGTTAGTGGGCGGGACGGTGACGGCATAGTAATCGAAAGTTCCTTGTGCCAAATCGATTCCCTGATCACCTGGGAGAGCAACCCCGTTGGTATCCACGCCGGTGTCAGCGAACAGCGGTCCGCCAGCGGACAACCCGGGAGTGGTGACCGGTTGGCCAAGGCTTGGCATGTTCCAGGCGATGCGTTTAAGCTGAAGACTGCTGCTGGTGAGGGTGTAGGTGGTCAACCCGGTGCCGCGCACCTCGACGTACCACGTTCCGGGCGTCAGGTAAGACGGCACAATGATCGCCTCGTTTGAGACAAAGGGAGAAGTGCCATCATAATAATAATAATCATCCGGTAAAGCGCCCTGGCGGACTCGGATACGCGGTGAACCGGAAGCTGTGGCGAGATCGAGCTTCCACCCAATGACGGGCTGGCCGGCGAGGAGCGCCGGGACGGTGACCCGGTAAAAGGCGCTTTGGCCATTCAGTAAAGTGCCATTGGCGACATTGGAAAGGCCGCTGCTATTGAGACTGGCGTCGAAGATGAGCGGTGGCGTCGGCATCTGGCGGATGTGCACGGTATCAAGAGCATCGGGGTAACCGCCGCTCAGATAGCCGGCTTGCACGGTTAGCGTGTAGTTAGTGGGCACAGGATTGGGCAGTGTCATCAGTGAGGACGAGGCCCAGGAGTAACCGACGCCGCCATCATAACCATACGTCCAGTACGGGCTGGGGGTTGCTGCACCGGTTTGCAGGGTCATGAACGGCGCGCCGGTTACGTTATCCAAACGCACCTCGACGGCAGGGACACCGCCGGGAATGCTGAATTGGTAGAAGGCATTTTCGCCACCTTGCAAGGAGTTGGTCTGCAAAATGTCCACCGGCCCGACCGGGCCGACGTTGGTGACGCTCTCGACGCCGTAACTGGTGAGGAAAAACGAGCTGGAATTGGTGCCAAGGTAGGGCGAGTTGGGGTTCATCCCTTCGCTGGCGACCAGCAGATAATAGGTGCCCGCGACTATATTGCTTTGGCCCGAAATCGGCAGCATCACATATTGTTCGCTGCCCGCTTTCTGCATCTTGTGCCCGCCAGAAAGTGAATAGGCAGCAGCGCCACCGGCAGCCACGCTGGGCAGGTAATCTTTTTGGACCGCCAATAGCGATTCACCGGAGACAGTTGTCAAGCGGAGCTTCCAATCGCCGGTGTTGGTGGGCACGACGATAGAGTAATAGGCGGCTTCGCGGCCGAGGAGGCTTAGGTTAGTGACGGAACCGTTGGTGAAGAGGAGGCTGCCAACCGGGATAGAATAAGGGCCGCCAATGCCGCGGCTCAGCAAGGTATAGCTCATCGGAGCGTTGCCACTGGCGTTAATCACGCCAACAATGTAATTGCCTGGTTGCAGCGGGTTGCCCATACCCATCTGCAATATCTGGGCGTAGCGATACGCGCCGTTAGCGTCGTAGTAATCCGCTGTCCAATCATAACCTGCGCCCCATTGATTCCCACTGGGCCAGGAGGTGGAGCTGGCGGGGCTCCAGCCGTAGCCGGCCGACGTGTGGGTGCCCAGGTCGAAGGGGGTGATATCGCGGCAAACCGCCAAGCCCGGGCTGCCGCTGGTGTTGTTAGTAATGCGCACGTCCCAGCCTAAAGCATCCGGCGGAACGGTAATGCTGAAGAACTGCCAGGTGCCGAGGGGCTGGTTAGCGACGCTATAGGAACCGCCATCGAAGTTGACCGGTTGCGGGCCAAGCGCATGAATGTCCAGGACATAACTGGCGTTGCCGCCGGAAGCGATCGCCTGGATCATCAGTGTATAGTTCGTGGCGACGGGATTGGCGATGTTTATCAACGTCTGATTAGCCCACGAGTACCCTTGGCCGCCGTCCACACCGTAACTATCGTAACCGCCGGTGAGTTGGTGATCCGGGCGCAAGAGCATGATGGGATTGCCGACCCGGTTCGACAAAGAAATCTGCAAGCTGAGTGTATTGGCCGGCACGGCAAACTGGAACGCAACCAATTGCCCTGCCTCGCTGCTGTTGGTGACCAGGATATCGGTGAGACCGGAGGGGTCCACCGTGCCGATGTTGGTGACGTTCAGCACGCCGTAGCTCGTCAAACTAAACGAGCTGCTATTGGTGCCGAGATAGGGCGGGTTGGGGTTCATTCCCTCACTGGCGACCGCGAGGTAATAAGTCCCGGCAACAATGTTGGATTGATTGTACGGCGCCATCATCCGGTACTGTTCGTTGCCGGACTTCTGGACCTTGCGTCCGCCGGAGACGTTATAGGGCGCTGAGCCGCCCGCGCCCACGTTGGGCAGATAATCCTTCTGCAGCATAAGCAGGCTATCGCCAATGTTTGTGCTCAACTCGAGACGCCACGTGGGCAGGTTGGTAGGCACGACGATTGAATAGTATGCGACTTCGCGTCCAGGCAAGCCGGGGTTGGAAACGACACCGTTGCTGAAAGTGAGCGTGCCGACGGGAATGCTGAAACCGGAGCCGATACCCCGGCTCAGCAGCGTATAGCTCATCGGGCTGGTGCCACTCTCGTTAATTACTCCGACAATATAGTTACCTGGCTGGAGCGGATTAGTCATGCCCATCTGCAAGACCTGCCCGTAGCGGTAGGCGCCATTGTTGTCATAGTACTCGCTTGTCCAGTCATAGCCGGCCCCCCATTGGTCGCCGCTGGGCCAGGAGGTTGAGCTGGCGGGGCTCCAGCCGTAGCCCGCGGAGGTGTGGGTGCCCAAGTCATAAGGAGCGAGGTCGCGGCAAACGGCAAAGCCGGGCGAACCACTGGTGGTATTGGTGATACGTATATCCCAACCCAGCGGGCCCGGGGGAACGGTAATGCTGAAGAATTGCCAGGTTCCAGCAGGCTGCCCCGCGACCAAGTAGGAACCGCCATCGAAGGTCACCGGCACGGCGGCTTGCGCATGCAAACGGAGAACGTAACTGGCGTTCCCACCCGAAGCGATTGCCTGAACCATCAGCGTGTAATTCGTGGGGGTGGGATTGATAAGATTGATCAGGTTCTGGTTGGCCCAAGAGTAGCCTTGGCCGCCGTCCACACCGTAACTATCGTAACCGCCGGTGAGTTGATTATCCGGGCGCAAGAGCATGATGGGATTGCCGACCCGGTTCGACAAAGAAACCTGCAAACCGAGCGTATTGGGCGGCACCGCAAACTGGAAGGCAACCAATTGCCCTGCCTCGCTGCTGTTGGTGACCAGGATGTCGGTGAGACCGGAGGGGTCCACCGTGCCGATGTTGGTGACGTTCAGCACGCCATAGCTCGTCAAACTAAACGAGCTGCTATTGGTGCCGAGATAGGGCGGGTTGGGGTTCATTCCCTCACTCGCGACCGCGAGGTAATAAGTGCCGGCAACGATGTTCGATTGATTGTACGGCGCCATCATCAGGTACTGTTCGTTGCCGGACTTCTGCATCTTGCGTCCGCCGGAGACGTTATAGGGGGCTGAGCCGCCCGCGCCCACGTTGGGCAGATAATCCTTCTGGAGCATAAGGAGGCTTTCGCCCATGTTTGTGCTCAACTCGAGACGCCACGTGGGCAGGTTGGTAGGCACGACGATTGAATAGTATGCGACTTCGCGTCCAGGCAAGCCGGGGTTGGAAACGACACCGTTGCTGAAGGTCAGGCTGCCGATGGGGATGGTAAAGCCAGCACCGATGCCGCGGCTGACCAAAGTGTAGCTCATGGGGTTGTTGTTACCGGGGCCGCCGCCATTGAGGATGCCGACGTAGTAAGTGCCGGCCTGAAGCGGGTTGGTCATGCCCATCTGCAAGACCTGCCCATAACGGTAGGCGCCGTTATTGTCATAGTACTCACTTGTCCAGTCATAGGCGGCACCCCATTGGTCGCCGCTGGGCCAGGAGGTTGAGCTGGCGGGGCTCCAACCGTATCCGGCTGAGGTGTGGGTGCCCAAATCATAGGGGAGTTGGTCGCGGCAAATGGCCAAGCCCGGGGCGCCGCTGGTGATGTTAGTTAGCCTTAGGTCCCAGCCCATAGCCCCGGCGGGCACCGTAAAGGTGAAGTATTGAAATTTCCCCACCGGTTGGTTGGTAACGCTAACCGTGCTGCTGGCGCCATCGAAGTTCACGGGGGGCCCGGTCAATTGGCTGCCTGTCAGGACGAAATTGCCCAAAGCGGAAGCGGGCGTGTACACACCGATGTACCAAATATCGGCCTGGTGATTGGGCTGTTGAAGAAAACCGAGCGTGCTGGAGAAATCGACGTAACCGAGCGTGGAATAGCCTGTGCCGTTATACGCGTTATTGCGGTAATTCCATTGACCCGGCACGGCGTTGCGGCGGATGGCGATTTCCGTCCCGGCGACCTGGTTTGATAGGTCCAACTCCCAGCCAAGTGTACCGAGTTGCTCGGTGGTATTGGCGGCGCGATAAAAGCGCCAGCCGGCACGAGCGGGAGCATCGTTAGTAATCGCGAACACATAATCGACATCCGTGATCACCGGCTGGCCGTTGAAGAGTGAGACGCTGTATGGGGCATTGCCGTAAACGGTAACGTAGAAGTTGCCGTTGGCGAGAGTAGGGGGCACCAGTGTAATGCTATCGGCGGTGGGCGCCGTCACTTCGGAAAACGCGTCATTAACGAATTCATTGGGGACATTGTCGCGGCGCACCGCGATGCTGGCCTCGCCCGAGCTCTCGGCGAGGTTCAATTGCCAGGCAATTTGCTGCACGGGCACCTGCACCAGGAAGGTGGTATAACCGTAACCCGTGACGGTGAAATTCGTAGTTGAGTTGAATGCGAGAGGCGTGACCGCTTGCTGGCGCGAGTCCAACGTGAAGACCAAGCCCGGATTGCCGGAAACACCCACAAAATACTGGTTTCCAATCGTCAGGTAATTCGGGACTACCAGCATTTGGCCGGGCTGGGTCAGGTCGTACGTGGAGGTGCTATAAGGCACAGGTGCGGCGGTGGTTTTAACGTACATCTGGTTGGGGAGGCCGTTAAGGCCGAGGCGCCAGGCGAGAGTATTGGTACTGATGGTGGTTTTGAAGAAGTGCATGCCTTCGGCTCCCATGGTGACCGTGGCACCGCTGCTGGAATCGGCTGCCAGCGCCGGCAGTTGCTGCACGTAGGCCTCGCCCGTAACCAGGTTCCATTGCGCTCCCGGCGTGGCATGAACCAGCAAGTACCAATTCTGTCCAGCGGCGAACTGGGGCCCCTGCGCGAGCACAAAGCCGTCCGAGCCGACGCGCGCGGAAGCGTAATCGTAGCTGGTGGTGGAGGGCAGGCTGCCGCGGCGCAGATAGACGTCAGCTTCCCCACCCAGGACATTCAACGCCGTGCGCCAGACGCCATCGGCGGTGCCGAGCGTCGTGATGGCAAAATAATAGTCACCGCCGGTCGAGCTTTGATTGGTGAATACCTGTGTGCCGGCGTCAGTAGTGCCTGGGTCCCAGGTGACTGTGGTGATGGAAGCCAGCTCGGTGCTGAGGGTGTAATTGGCGTTGGTGACCGCACCGAGGTAAACGCCGATGAAGTACGTGCTGTTGGTCGCTTCGGCGCTGGTGAAGATTATGGTGTCGATCGTCTGGCCGACGCTGGCTTTGTCATAGGAACCGGGCGTGGGGAGGGCATTGCGGCGGATGTAGAGGTCGGGATTGCCGCCGGGGCTGTTGGTGCTAAGAACAACGCGCCAACCGGTCAACAGGTTCGACGGCACATCCACCTGGAAATATTGCCAGGCACCGGCGCCGCTGTTGGTCAGCCGGCCGGTCGTGGAAAAGACCAGCGGCTTGAGCACCGGGTATGCGGCGGAACGGAGGTCGGTGCGGTTGGTGGTCAGCACGACCTGAAAGGCCTGCTGGGCAGAAGCAGCGGGCGTAGAAACCCGCAAACCGTAAGTAGCCTGGGCAAACTCGGGAGCTTCGAGGTTAATCTCGTTGGTCTGACCGTTGAGGCGGGCGGCAAAATCAAAGACGGTGTCGGTTGGCGTGCCCCCGTTTTTCAGCAGCAAGTACGAGTAAGCGACGGCGCTATTGGAAATAACCAGAGACAGATTGGTGGCGCCGGCACCAATGGTGAAGGTAAAATCGGTTCCGGCACCGGGGGCATTGGTGCCGAGAAAGGTTTGGCTGTGAAGCGGGGCTGTGGCGAAGCATGCGAAACAGACCCAGTACAAGGCGGTACGTGCAGCTTTCATAATTGGGCGATGCTATTGGGTTGAGAGTAGCCAAAACCGTGAGAAAATCAAGTTACAAACGACAGTTACAAACGACGGCGCGCGGCGCAGAATAGCAGCGCCCGGCAGAATCCTGGCACTCAGGTCCCTTTCGCTTTGGCCGATCGACTTCCGGGTTGGAACTGCTTAGCTAAAAGTCGCCGCTTTCTGCGCCGAATGTTTGCCGAGCCATTCCAAGACCAACTCCCAGGCGGCGGTAGGCTCGGCGGCGAATGGACCACAGCACCGGCAGGGCGTCAGCACAGTGAGGCGGTAAGCATCGCATGTAACCGGCAGAGAAAAGAGGCTGGGAAGATCATTCCCGGCCTCGGTGGGCATGTCCTGCCCTGGCTGAACTGATCCTGGCGTATGTGCCCAAGGCTGGTTAAGCGCTTGACTCCCCGGAACGCTCTTTGTAGATGGGGGCTGGCCGTTGCGGCTCCGAGCAGCTTGGCTCTTTTTGAGATTGTCCGATGCGCCCGTTTCAAATCATTTTCAACCCGACCAGCGCGGCCGAACTGGCGCGCATGCCCAAAGAACTGCAGCTCCAAATCCTGGGCGAGTTTCGCGGGTTTCCGCAGCAGGTGTTGCAGACGGAACTGGATGAATTCGGCAAATTGGAGCGAGCCGGGCGGACGCTGCACCGCTTTCGTGTGGGCGACTACCGGGTCTATTTTGAGCGGCACGAGTTGGGACTGGTCGTGCACCGCATCCTCAATCGCCACACGCTGAAGGACTTCTTTTTCCGGTCCGGCCTTAAGATGCAGGAAGACGAGGCGCTGCAGCAAAACCCCAAGTTCTGGGAGCTGATCGAAACGGCCAAGAAAGCCTAAATCGCCAGCACCGCCACCACGGCAGTGTGAGCTTGAGTCTCCACTCGCTCCCCCGTAGTTGCGGCCCCGGCACGGAGATCTTTCCGCTAGAGCCGGATGAACACCCGCCGCCGATAGAGGAAGTGCGCCAACCATAATGCCAATAATAGACCGATAATGGAGAGCACCAGTTCACCTGCGCCCTGGGCCAGGTGCGCATCAAGAAAGGCCTGCACGTTGCTGCCCGCAAACCGGTGCGCCACCTTCACAAATCCTTCCCCGCCCAGAAGGTTACTGGCCATGTAGATGGTTATCGGGTTCATGCCTATCCACACAAAAGGCTGGCACCAGCCGCGCACCTGCCAGATATCGACGATTTGATAAAAGGCTGCCAGCAACAGCGCGCTGTACCCCCCCGCCACCAGCACGTAAGAGGAGGTCCAGATTTTCTTGATCACGGGGAATTGCAGGTTCCAGGTCCAGCCCAGCGCGACTGCGACCAAGCCAAATCCCACCAACCACATCACCTTGCGCTGGTCGGCTACGGCCGGGTTGCGCAACAGCAGCCCGGCAAAGACACCGAGCAGGCAGGTTGCGATCGCTCCAAGGGTGCTCAGGTAGCCTTCGGGGTCATAAAAGTTATCCCACTTTTTCCCTGGCAAATACTGGAAATCCAAGTGGTCGGACAAATTGTAACCGGGGCCGAACTTGCCGCTGGTGTAGTTGGTGGTCGAGTAAAACATGCGTTGCGCCGCAGCCCACGCGGGGCTGTCCTTGACGGTGGACGGGTTGCCTTCGGCCTGGAACAAAGCGGCGGTTTTGGGCGAGCCGTTCTGCTCGGCCAGCCGGGCCAGGCTCGGCTTGGTCATTTGAATGTCGCGAATGGGAACGAAGGTCATCAAAGCCCAATAGACCACGAGCAAACCGACGCAAACTGAAACGAGAGTTTTGGGGTTGAAAAAGCAAAACAGCAGGCCAGCCGCGCAATAAGCCAGCGCAATGCGGTTCAACACCCCCAGCAGGCGGATATCGGGCCACGCTTTGGCAAAACCTCCAGAATAAAGCAAGGCGAGGATGAACAGCAGGACGCTGCGGCGCACAACGCGCTTCAGCGCTTCGGGCCGCCCCGCCTGTTTTAGGAGCTTTCCAAGCGAGAATACCAATGACACTCCCACCATGAAAACGAACATGGGGAAGATGAGGTCATAGAAGTGAAACCCTTGCCACTCAGCGTGGTCCAACTCGTAAGCGAGGAAAGCGGTGACCCGATTTGGGCTGAGTTGCTTCAGCGCATAAAAGAGTGAATCGGCGCCGATGATCCAAAACATGTCAAAGCCGCGCAAAGCGTCGAGAGACATTAGCCGCGTGCTGCTGGCGGGCTCGGAGCCGGTGGCCGGGGCCATTTGCGGTTGCGCGAGGGTGCCCATAAAATTCAGTGGCTGGTGGCGCCATTGTTCGGCAGGCCACGGCGGAGTTCAAGGGAAATCCAAAAAGCAGGATTTAAAGCTATGGTCGAGTCAGAACTCTGGTAGCCATTTTGGTTTAGAGACAGTTACGAGGCTGAGCGCTTTTTTTCCGCCCTGAGCGGACATGAAATCGTAAAAGCCGCTCATGCTGGCCCGGCGTCGATCCCTGCAGTGCCTA
>DASYXT010000073.1:0-84514 GCA_035934555.1 Verrucomicrobiia bacterium
GATTAGGCACTGCAGGGATCGACGCCGGGCCAGCATGAGCGGCTTTTACGATTTCATGTCCGCTCAGGGCGGAAAAAAAGCGCTCAGCCTCGTAACTGTCTCTAAACCAAAATGGCTACCAGAGTTCTGACTCGGCCATAGCCGTTTCGTGCGTTTCGTGAAAACCCTTTGACAAAACCCAAAATCTTTGCTACCAATGGGAACGCCACGAGAACGTGAAGCACCTATGAAGACTATTTTCGGCACGCTGTTCCTGATCGGCAGTTTCGCCTTGGCTCAAGCCAATCTCCTCAACTACACCATCAGCATGACCGGCGCCCAGGAGACGCCTCCCAATATCAGCGGCGCTGCCGGCGGCGGCATCGCCACCTTCGACACCGTTACCGACATGATCTCGCTGAGCGTGTTCTTCACCGGGCTCTCCGCCCCGGCGACCGCCTCGCACATCCACGACGGCGCTTTTGGCGTCGCTGGCCCTGTTATTGTTAGCTTTGTGTCGGTGACGCCGAACGCGACCTCCGGCTCGATCGTCGGGAACTTTCTGTTTCCGGTGGCTGATGTTTCGGACCTAATGGCGGGTAACACCTATTTTAATATCCACGACAGCGTGTTCCCGGGCGGCGAAATCCGCGGCCAATTAGTGCCGGTACTCGTACCCGAGCCATCGACGCTTGCACTCGCCGGTTTAGGTGTGGCCGCTCTCGCCTTCTTCCGGCGCCGCGGGTAAATCCCGCTTTCTCTTGCCCAGCGTTCGCCCGGAATACCGCTGGACTGAGAGTCCCCCCGTGCTACAGTTTCTGCGGTATGTCAACCGCTACCCCAACCGCTCCGCAGAAGATTAATCTGCGCCGACCCGACATCATGGCCGCTGTACAGGCCGAAGTGCTGTCGCATTATCGCAGCGAGTTGGTCGAGCGGATTCGCGCCAACGGCCATATCCTTTCGGCGGGGGATTTGACTATCAAGCTGGCCAAGGAGTTTGGCTTCTGTTACGGCGTCGAGCGGGCGATTGACCTCGCCTATGCGGCTCGCCGCGCTTACCCGGACCGCCGGATCTTCCTGCTCGGCGAGATCATCCACAACCCCGAAGTCAACGACCAG
Organism: Verrucomicrobiia bacterium; assembly: GCA_035934555.1. GTDB lineage: Bacteria > Verrucomicrobiota > Verrucomicrobiia > Limisphaerales > UBA8199 > DASYXT01. The sequence continues at coordinate 1,102 of DASYXT010000073.1, forward strand.
ATTCGGCGCCTCGGCATTGTCACCATTGCCGGCAAACCCAAGGACGAGGAGATCAACCAACTCCAGCCGGAGGATATTGTCATTATCCCGGCGTTTGGAACCGAGGTTTCCACGCGCAAGAAGCTCGAGGCCAAGGGTTGCTCGTTTGTCGATACCACTTGCGGCGACGTGATGAGCGTGTGGAAACGGGTCCGCCAGTATTCGAAGGACTCGGTCACCAGCATCATTCATGGCAAGTCCTGGCACGAGGAAACGATGGCCACCAGTTCGCAGGCGCGCGCCAGCGGCAACGGCCATTACCTCGTGGTCTTCACGCTGGCTGAGACCGATTACGTTTGCGATTACATCGTCAACGGCGGCAACAAGGCAGAGTTTCTGGAGAAATTCAAAGGGGCGTATTCGGAAGGCTTTGATCCCGAGCTACACCTCGAAGCGATCGGCGTCGCGAATCAAACCACCATGCTTCGCGGCGAAACTGAGGAAGTCCAACGCCGGCTCAAAACGGCTATGATCCGCAAGTACGGTGAGGCCGACGTGCCGCGGCACTTCCGCTTTTTCGACACCATTTGCGGCGCCACGCAGGACCGGCAGGACGCGCTCGAGAAATTGCTGATTAACCCGTTGGACCTGCTGCTGGTCATCGGCGGGTATAACTCGTCCAACACATCGCATCTGGCTGAGATGGGCGAAGCCAAGCTGCCGACCTATTTCATCAAGAACGCCGCCAAAATGGTCTCCGACCAGTTGATTCTGCATTACGACCAGCACAAGCACGAGGAGATCGAGACCCGCAATTGGCTGCCCCCGGGCCGCGTCACCGTCGGCATCACTGCCGGGGCGTCCTGCCCGAACAACCTGATCGAAGATACCATCCGGCGCGTGTTCGAGTTGCGCGGGATTTCGGTGCAGCAGTTGCTGGCGGCCTGACCGGGCCGCCGGTGTCGGCGGTCAACCGCAAGAGCAACCACAAAGAACGCAGAGATCCAAGAAACGGGAAGAACGTCTGTTTTTCCTTTGTGGTCCTGGGGTTCTTTGTGGCAATTCAGGAGTTTTGCGACTCATGCCCAGGACACGCGAAGAACTTGAACAGCTTGAAACGCGAGAGTTGGCGCCCTACGCGCAGCTCAGCGCCGCCTCGCGCGGCCGGCGCTATCCAGAAAGCCCGCCGGAATGGCGCACCCAGTACCAACGCGACCGCGACCGCGTGATTCATTCCCGCGCGTTTCGGCGGCTCGAGTACAAAACGCAGGTGTTCCTCAATGGCAGCGGCGACCACCTCCGCACCCGGCTCACCCACACGATGGAAGTGGCAGCCATTTCGCGCAACATCGCCCGCGCTTTGCGGCTTAACGAGGACCTGACCGAGACCATCGCGCTGGCCCACGACCTGGGTCATTCGCCCTTTGGCCACAAAGGCGAAGCGATACTGGACCGCTTGATGAAGGACCACGGTGGCTTTGAGCACAATTGCCACAGCTTGCGCATTGTCGAGAAGCTGGAACAAAAGTATCCCCGTTTTCCGGGCCTGAACCTGACCTGGGAAGTCCGCGAGGGCCTGGGTAAGCATTTGACCGCTTACGACCGCCCGGCCGCGCGCCCGGAGTTTGCCACACCTTCCGCGTCGCTCGAAGCCCAGGTCGCCAACCTCGCCGACGAAATCGCCTACTACAGCCATGACCTGGACGATGGCCTGGATTCAGGCTTATTGTCCGAAGCCCAACTCAAGCGCGAGGTGCAGGTCTGGCGCCTGGCCGCCCAGACCGTCGAAACGGAATTTGGCCCATTACCCGACGAGTGCCGCCGCTATTTTATCATCCGGTGCATCACCGATTTGCAGGTCAAAGACGTCGTGACCCATACCGAGGCGCGCATTCAGAAGTCAGGCGTGCGCAGCGCCGACGCCGTGCGCCGCCAACCGCGCCCGCTGGTCCGGTACAGCCCGGCGCGCCGTAAGCTGAACCTCGAACTCCGCCGGTTTCTTTACCATAACCTGTACTACAACCAGCAGGTCAATGAGCCGCACATTCGCGCTCGGCACATTCTCGAGGAACTATTCGGCTATTACGCCGCCCATCGGCGCGAAATCGGCGCCCAGGCCCGCAAACGCGCCCGCCGCGATGGCTGGCCCCGCGCCATCTGCGATTACCTCGCCGGTATGACCGACCGCTATGCGATGCTGGAACACCGCAGGCTCTTGGGAGACGGACCGCGGCCCTTGCCGGAATTCCGAAATTCAGACGCGGATGGCGTGGCGCACCTTACCGCTCCTCTTTCGGCACCAGTGTTACCTGCCCCTCTTGAAGTTGGATCGATTGCAGCCGGTTCAGCCCCACCGAGGCGCGCGCATTCTCGTTGATCGCCGCGGCCAGGTTTAACGTCCGCACCTTGTTCAGGTACATCCCGGTCAGAGGTTTGCCCTTAGCCGAGACCGCATCGGCCCGGGCGTCCAGCAGCCCATTTTGAAACTGGACCGCCACCGACATCGTCGCGTTGAGGTACCTGCCCCTGAACATCGCAAAACCGAGGTCGGCCAGAGGCAGGCTAACCATTACCGTCGCACGGCCGCGTTCGAGCGATTTCACATAAACCTTGCCCTTCATCTTGGCGAAATCCGGGTCCGCACTGATTAAAGCGTTGACCTCTTGCGTCGTCAGCACCAGCGGTTCGGTGGTTCGCCGCGCGTTGACCGCGTCACGAAACACATCCACCCGCCGCTCCAATTGCTCCAATTGACCCGGCGCGAGGGCCACCACCGGCAATGCCCGCGGCGTGGTGTCGGTGTAATCGACCACCATCCGGCGGAAACGATAAACACCCAACAACGCCGCCAACAGTATCGCCAGGAAAAACAGGCTCAGTGTGAAACAACCGTAGAAAAGGCAGCCGCGGCGCGGTTTGTTGGGTGGCTCGGGCGGAATCGCACTCATCGGACCACACGGGGCCTAGTCTGATTACCACCCCCATTGAGGGGAATGTGGGACAGGAACGTCCTCCGCCAAGCACACGACCGTGTCTCATTAAACCGCCCATTTATGGGGGGGTGCGACGCCATTAATGAGAGCAATTCCCCGCCTAAGCAATTTGTAGTGCACTGGACCACTGGGACCAAATCAGAGCAGAGTCTTTGGCCTCTGACAATACCTGTGTAGCGTAGCGGCCGGGCGGGCAATTTTTGTAAAGCAAAAAACAGAATCCGTGCAGTCAACTTCCCCCGTTTTTGTTAGGGCTTAAGGGCAGCAACCTCGATGAAGCGGTGGGTCCCTTTACCGGGTGTGAATTTCACCAAGCCGCTGGCGCGCTGGAAATGCGCCAGAAGGCCGGAGACGGACTTCCTGTACATCGAGCCGTTAAAAAACCACTAACCCGCATCATCCACATGAAACACACCCATCTGTTCGCAGCGTCCATGCTGGGCGCTTTACTGGGCCAGGCAGCGAGTGCCGCACCGAACTACATCTTTTCCACACTCGCCGGCGAGGCCGGTTATGGGTATGTCAACGGTTCGTTGGCCGACGCCCGATTCTTCCGCCTCCAGGGCATCACCCGAGACGCCGCCGGGAACATTTACGTCACCGAGGGAACCGAAGCCGATGGGAATCAGACGATTCGTAAGATCACCCCGGGCGGAGCGGTCAGCACACTGGCCGGCAATCCACTGCGCTTGGGTCATGTGGACGGAGTGGGCACCAATGCGCAGTTCTGGTGGCCCAATAGTGTGGTCGCCGACCCTCAGGGAACACTCTACGTCACTGATACCCGCAGCCAATTAATTCGGCAAATCACGCCCGACGGCATCGTGCGCACCATCGCCGGCCGTTTTGACACCTCGGGTGTCAATGATGGGCCGGGTCTCAGCGCTTTGTTCAGCAATCCCGAGGGTATCACGCGCGATCCGGCGGGCAATCTTTACCTGATGGATGTCACCAGTTCCACCATCCGCAAACTTTCACCCAGCGGCGAGGGCTGGAATGTCAGCACGCTTGCCGGCAGCGGACCCGGTGCGTCTGATGGCACAGGGACAGCCGCTCACTTTATGTATCCCTCGGCTGTTGTCGCCGACACGGGCGGGAACTTGTATGTCGCCGACACGGGGAATTCTGCTGTTCGCAAGGTCGCCCCTGGTGGCGTCGTTACGACATTCGCGGGCATTCTTTATGCCCCAGGCTATCAGGATGGCACCGGCTCGGCCGCGCGATTCAGCGGCCTGAATACCATCGCCGTTGATGCCCAGGGCAACCTGTATGTCGGTGAAGTCACCCGGATTCGAAAGATAACCCCCGGCGCCGTTGTCACCACCCTGGCCGGAAATGCCGCCTTTGGATGGATCGACGGCAGCGGCACCAACGCACGCTTCGGTTCGATAACGGGAATCGTGACCGACGACGCCGGCAATTTGTATGTCGCCGATTCGGATAACAACGCGATTCGGAAGGTCACACCGGCGGGAGTGGTTACCACTGTGACGGGCGCCGGCCCGGCCACGGGCGGCTATCGCGATGGCGCCAATCGGACCGCGCGATTCAGTGTCCCCTCTGAAATAATCCTCGGCCGCGACGGTAACTTCTATATTGCCGATGGGTCACATACGATTCGCAAAATGACACCCGACGGTGTGGTTTCTACTTTTGTGGGAAAGCCCTTGATAGCCGGCAGTGCAGATGGCACAGGCACCAATGCGACCTTTTATGGTCCATCCGGGTTGGCGATGGACAACGCCGGCAATCTGTTTGTGGCCGATGCCGGCAACTCAATTATTCGGAAGGTGACGCCCGCGGGCGTGGTTACCACTATCGCCGGACGCGCACGCACCACGGGGAGCACCGATGGCGCCACAAATCTAGCTCGCTTTTATGGCCCCGGCGGTGTCGCGGTGGACGCAGCCGGCACCATCTATGTGGCTGACACCGGCAATTATACGATTCGCAAAATCAGCGGCGGCGTCGTGACCACCATTGCCGGGGCGGTCGGGGTGTGGGGAACCGTTGACGGAACCAACAACGCCGCCAATTTCAAGAACCCTTTCCGCATAATTTGTGACGGGGCTGGGAACCTGTTGGTGACCGATTACCAAGGCTATCGAGTTCGTAAAGTGCGCCCACAGGGGACCAACTGGGTCGTCACCACGTTTGCGGGGCGCAGCATCGGAACGTCAGACGGCTACGCCGACATGAGCCGGTACCCACGAGGGACCTTTGAGAATGTCTCCGGAATGGCCCTCGATACGGCCGGGAATCTGTATGTGGCCGACACGATCGCCAATACCATCCGCCGGGTAAGCAATGAGGGAACCAACTCCTGGGTGCTGACGGTGGGCGGCTTGGCTGATTTCCACGGCTCCGTCGATGCCCCCTTCGGTTTATTCTACCAACCTGAAGGGGTGGCGGTAGATGCGGTGGGGAACCTGTATATTGCCGATACGATGAACAACACGATCCGCAAGGCAACCCTCATCGTGCCCGCGCCGACACTGCAGGCGTCCTGGGTTCCGGGCAATATCGTCCTATCCTGGCCGGCGTCGCTCACCGGCTACGTGGCGGAGGCGTGTCCCGCTCTCGGTTCTTCGTGGCAGCCGCTGACCAATGCCGTTCTCAGCGGAGGCAACTGGGTTAGTACCAACGCGACGGTCGGGACGCGGGGTTTCTATCGATTGCGCGGGCCCTGACCAATCCCTTGCGTCAAGAGCATTACTTGCAGCCTCGGGCCTGAAACGCCAGTGGCAGGATGCCGGCGAGTACTTGCAGGCAAGGGTGCCTCCCGCTACTTCGCCCCGCTGCCACTTCGCATTGACATGCGCCCAGCCGACAAGGAACACTTGCTCTCATGCATGACGATGCCCCCCCGACTCCCTCCTCCGGTTCTACCCGACTGAGCTCCAGCGCTGGCGTGGCTGCAATCGGCGCGCTGGCCGGAGTTACCTTACCCCAGGTCCATGCGGCCTCTGGCGGGGAACTGCACGTAGCCTTGATTGGTTGCGGCGGGCGCGGCACCGGCGCTGCCGCCAACGCGATAACCACCCAAGGCGGTCCGGTGAAACTCGTCGCCATGGCGGACGTGTTTGAGAATCGGCTCAGCCGAAGTTATGAAACGCTCAAACCCCGTCATCCCGACGCGGTCGATGTCCCGCCTGAACGGCAGTTCCTCGGGTTCGATGCTTACCAGAAAGCGATGGATTGCCTGAAGCCCGGCGACATTGCGATTTTCACCACGCCGCTGGCCTTTCGCTGGGTTCACTTTGGCTACGCGATTCAAAAGGGTTTGAACGTGTTCATGGAGAAGCCGCTGACGGCCGATGGCCCGACTTCCAAACGCATGCTCGCGTTGGCCGACCAGGCCGCTGCGAAGAACCTCAAGGTGGGGGTCGGGTTGATGTCGCGCCACAGCCGGCCGCTCCAGGAACTGCATCAACGCATTGCCGATGGTGAGCTGGGCGAGTTGGTTCTGTTGCGCGGGTACCGCATGCAAGGCGGCGGTGGCAGTGTCACCCGCTGGCCCGGCCAGCCGAGCGAGCTGCTATGGCAGATTCGCCATTTCCACAGCTTCCTTTGGGCCAGCGGCGGCGCGTTCAGCGACTTTTACATTCATATCATCGACCACCTCTGCTGGATGAAAAACGCGTGGCCGATCAAAGCGCAGGCGCTGGGCAGCCGGCATTATCGCTATGGCCCCGAGGGCGACCTACGGGTGGACCAGAACTTCGATGCCTATGCCGTCGAATACATATTCCCCGATGGCGCGCGAATGCTGATGGACGGACGCGGCATCGTCGGCTGCAATGATCTCTACTCGAGCTATGTGCACGGCACCAAAGGGTCGGCGATTGTTTCCCGCAACGGCGATTGCGGCGCGCCTTCAGCCATTTTCAAGGGCCAAACCCCGCGCCACTCCGACATGGTTTGGAACTCAACAACCCCTCCCGGGCAGCAAGACCCATACGAAAACGAGTGGAACGAGCTGGTCCAGGCGATTCGCAACGACCAGCCCTACAACGAAGCCCGGCGCGGCGTCGAGGCGAGCCTGGTCACTAGCATGGGCCGCATGGCGGCGCACACCGGCCAGGAAATCACTTACGAGGACATGCTCAACAGCGAGCACCAGTTCGCTGCCGATGTGGACAAGCTGACGTTCGATTCGCCCGCGCCGCTGCCGGCCGATAAAGAAGGTAAGTACCCCGTCCCCATGCCGGGAATGACCGGCAAACGCGAATACTGAGCGCCGCAGCATGCTTCCATCGTTGCCAATCGATCGGCGCGGCCCTAAGATGCCTTTGTCCCGAGACCCCGTTGCGGGCCGGGCGGCATGGCTGAATACAAAGTCAAATTCGAGGTCTTTGAAGGCCCGCTGGATTTGCTCCTTTACCTGATCAAGAAGGAGGAGGTCGATATTTATGAGGTCAACCTGACCAGCCTGGCGACGCAGTTCATCGAGTATATCGAGACGATGAGGCTGCTGGATTTGGAGTTGGCGGGCGAATTCCTGGTGATGGCCGCGACGCTGATGTACATCAAGAGCCGCGAGTTGCTGCCAGTCGATCAACAGGTCCAGGCTGAGGGCGATGAGGAAGGCGAAGACCCACGCTGGGAACTCATCCGCCAACTGGTGGCCTACAAGAAATTCAAAGATGCGGCCGCCCAACTGGCAGTCCTGGAGAGCCGCCAGGAAGAAATCTTCCCGCGCGTGCCTGGCAAGCCGGCCTTCGAGCCGGAACCCGCGCGCCGGTCCGAGGCGTCCTTATTCGACCTTCTCAATGCGGTCAATGGCGTGCTGCAGCGGTTCCAGCAACGCCCCGAGCAGCGCGACATTTTCGAGGATAAATGGACGGTAAGCGAAAAGATTGATTACTTGCTCCGTGCCCTTAGCGAGCGGCCCAGCCTCAAGTTCTCTGAACTGTTCGCCGGCGTCACCAGCCGCTCCGAAGTGGTGTGCACCTTTCTAGCGCTGCTCGAATTGATCCGCCTCAAACAAATCGCCGCGATCCAAACCGAGGCGTTCGGTGAAATTGAAATCTGCCGCGCGCCAGCCCCGGCGTTGCCGCCATTGGAGGCCGTCACTGCGCCGCCCGGACGCGGACCGGAGCCTGAAGAAGGCGCCGACGTGGCCCTCGCCGCGAGCCTCAATGCGGGCGCGCCCACTGCGGCGTTGCACGCTCCTCCCCCTGCCTGACATGGACTTGAAGTCTATCCTGGAAGCGATTTTGTTCTCGGCCCAGAAACCGATGAGCGCAAAGGACCTGCGCGAGGTGTTCGCCGGCGCAGTCGAGCACGCCGAGGGCAATGAAACCGCGCGCGGCTTGAAGAAAGTCAAAGAGGACCAGCTCGTTGCGGCACTCGAAGAGCTGGCGCGCGAGCACGAATCGGCGGCCCGCAGTTACCGACTGGTATGCGTTGCGGGCGCGTGGCAGTTCGTTACCGAACCCCCCTACGCGCCCTGGCTCAAGGCGCTGGTGGGCCACAAAGCGCGCCCGCCGCGGCTGTCGCAGCCGGCCCTCGAGACGCTCGCCATCATCGCCTATCGCCAGCCATTGACGCGCGCCGAAATCGAGCAGGTCCGCGGCGTCGCCGTGGACGGCGTGATGCAAACACTGCTGGAACGCGGATTAGTGGAACAAGTCGGGCGCGCCGAGGTTGTCGGCCGCCCGATGACTTACGCCACCACGCCGGTGTTTCTCGAGTATTTCGGATTGCGCAGCCTGGAAGAGCTCCCCGCGGCGGATGAATTGCGACGAATCCCAGTGCAGAAACCCGAAACGCTCGTGACAGCCGAGCCAGGCTTGGCGACGGCCCCGCCGGAACAATTGGCGTTGGCTGAAGCGGAAAAGGCGCAAGGGCAAACGGCGCCGGAGCAAGCGCAACAACTGGACGCAGCGCAAGCTCAGGAAGCGCCGCCGGGCTAGTGATTAGCCGCACTCGCGGTTTGAGAGAACCATGGGATCGCCTGTAAGAACCGACCCCTCACCCCGGCCCTCTCCCCTTCCGAAGGGGAGAGGGAGAATCCTCGGTGGGCGGGGGCGATTAGGATTAGGATTACGATTACGATTATGATTAGGATTAAAGATTAAGATTAAGGTTAAAGCGGGATAAAAATAGAAACCAGGGATGAATATACCTGAGCATCGCAAAGCCATTGATCATCTGGATGCGCAATTGATCAAGCTGTTGAACGAGCGCACGCGGCATGTGCTGGCGATCGGCGAACTGAAGCTTAAGGCCGGTCAGGAAATCTACGCGCCGCACCGCGAACGCGCCGTGCTGGCTCGGGTGTGCCGGTTGAACCATGGCCCGATCACCAACGAATCGCTCGAAGCCATTTATCGCGAGGTCATGTCCAGCGCCCTGTCGCTGGAAAAATCGATGAAGATTGCCTACCTGGGCCCCGAAGCGACCTTCACGCACCAGGCGGCCATTCGCCGGTTCGGTTCGAGCCTGCAGTATGCATCGCAAAAAACCATCGCCGACGTGTTCACCGAGGTGAGCAAAAACCGCGCCGAATACGGTGTCGTGCCGGTGGAAAACTCCACCGAAGGGGTGGTCACCCACACGCTCGACATGTTCGTGGACAGTGATTTGAAGATCGTCGCGCAAATTGTCCTGCCGGTGCAGCATTGCCTGGTCAGCAACAGCCCGCGCTCGCAAATCCGCAAACTCTACTCCCATCCGCAGTCGCTCGGCCAATGCCGTGGTTGGGTGCAGAACAACCTGCCGCGCGTCGAGATCATCGAGACGTCGTCCAATGCGCGCTCGGCGGACCTGGCGGCCAAGGAAAAAGGCGCCGCGGCCATTGCCGGCATCCTCGCGGCGGAAAAGTATGGCTTGGATATCCTCGAATACGACATCCAGGACAATGCAGCCAATGCGACGCGCTTTTTGGTGCTGGGCCGCAAATGCAGTCCGCCGACTGGCCGCGATCGCACCAGTATCATGATCAGTATCACCGACCGTGTCGGAGCGCTGTACCGCGCCTTGTCCGCTTTCCGGCGTTACCGGATCAACATGACGAAAATCGAATCGCGTCCAAGCAAGCGCAAGGCTTGGGAATATTTCTTCTTCATCGACTGCGACGGGCACCTGGAACAACCCAAAGTCCAAAAGGCTTTGGCGCACCTGGGCGAGCATTGTAACTTCGTGAAGGTGCTCGGGAGTTTCCCCGATGGGGCCTAAGGCGCTGCCACGGGTACAGGTAGGATTAAGACGGCCGGGCACTTAAGGCAGCAGGAGCCAAAGCGCCAGAGGGCTGGCGCAGTCCAAAACCTCTCGGATTGAGGTGCGCGCGAAACGCGCGCCAGCGTCGTGGACTGCGCCAGCCCTCTGGCGCTTTGCCATTCGACTGGGCATTTTTAATCGCAGCCGGGTTTCCCTCGCCTCGGCTTCGGGGTTGAAACTCACTTGGGCTTTCTTCATCTTCACGGCGTGAATCATCTGGTTGAGGCGCGGAAGGTATTCGCGATTGAAATCGCGGCGCTGCACGCGGTGCGCACGCAACTGGACAGCCAGTTCCATCAGGCGGTCGAAATGCTGGTCGCCCTGCTAAGACAGCGGGGGAAAATCGTCGTGGTCGGGATTGGCAAATCGGGCAATGTCGGCGCGAAGATTGCCGCGACGCTTACCAGCACCGGCTCGACGAGCGTGGTGTTAAGCAGCGTTGATGCGCTCCATGGGGACCTGGGGATTATCAACGATGGCGACGTGGTGCTGGCGCTGAGTTACTCGGGCGAATCCGAAGAGTTGTTGAACCTGATGCCGGCATTGAAACGGTTCTCGATTAAACTGATTGCGATGACCGGCGCGGTGAAATCTTCCCTCGCGCGCAACAGCGACCTGGTGCTGAACGTGCGGGTGCCCCGGGAGGCCTGCCCGTTTAATCTCGCGCCGACCGCCAGCACCACCGCGATGCTCGTCATGGGCGATGCGCTGGCGATGGCTGTGCTCCAGGCGCGCGGGTTTAAACAATCCGATTTCGCCAGGTTGCATCCCTCGGGCGCGATTGGCCGGGCGATGCTGCTGCGGGTTTCCGACATCATGCGCAGCGGAGAGCGCAACGCGGTCGCCCAGCAAACTCTGACGGTGAAGCAAGCGCTGGTAGTGATGACCCAAGCACGGTCGGGCAGCCTGAGCGTGGTCAGCGCGCGCGGCAAGTTGGTCGGCGTGTTCACCGACGGCGATTTCCGGCGACGGATCGCCGGCGACGATCATTTGTTGGAGCAAAAACTTTCGACAGTGATGACCCGCGACCCGATTTGCATCCGGCAGGAGGCGCTGGCCGCCGAGGCGCTGAAAATGTTCAATGAACGGAACATCGACGATCTGCTGGTAGTAAACAGCCGGCACGAACCGGTGGGGTTGGTGGATTCACAGGATTTGCCGAAACTCAAGTTGATGTAACGCAATGGCAAAAAACTATACGTTTAAACATACCCGGCGCATCAACGTGCAGTACCTATTATTCCTGCCGAAGGAATACGCCCTGGACTCCCGCAAGCGTTGGCCGCTGATTCTGTTCCTGCACGGCGCAGGGGAACGTGGCTCGAATGTTCGGAAGGTCGCCGCGCATGGACCACTCAAGCGCGTCGCCCAAAATCCCGATTTTCCTTTTATCGTCGTAGCGCCGCAGTGCCCCGAAGGTCAAATCTGGTCCAGCGAAGTGCTGTTGGGACTGCTGGATGAGCTCCTGGCCAAATTCGCGGTGGATAGGCGGCGGGTGTATCTGACCGGGCTGAGCATGGGCGGCTACGGCACTTGGGACCTCGGTTTGGGATACCCCGAAAGATTCGCCGCGCTCGTGCCGATTTGCGGTGGAGGTGAGTTGATTAACGTGCTGTTGCTGACTCCGGGAAAAACCCAGGCACTCAAAACGCTCGGCGTGTGGGCATTTCACGGCGGCAAAGATAAGACGGTGCCGCTCGTGGAATCCAAGCGGATGGTGGATTTTATGAAGTACCTCGGCGTTGCGGATGTGAAACTGACTGTTTACCCAAACGCGGGCCACGATGCCTGGACGGAGACTTACAACAATCCCGACCTTTATAAATGGCTGCTGGCGCATCATCGCTAAATGAGCGAGAGCTAAACCAAACAACCCGAAACGCACTGCTATGGACCACACACCTGATGGGAGGCCAACGCTGACCGATGAGGCGCTGGACACGATCTTCCGTAAAGCGCGCACCCACGCCGCGTGGGCAGACCGGCCGGTGACGGAGGACACGCTACGCCAGGTTTACGACCTGATGAAATGGGGGCCGACCAGTGCCAACAGTTCTCCCGCACGCTTCTTCTTTATTCGTTCCAAAGAAGCCAAGCAGCGGCTCAAGCCGGTACTGAGCGCCGGCAATGTCGATAAAACCATGGCGGCGCCGGTCACAGTGATCGTCGCTTACGATCTTAAATTCTATCAGCACCTGCCGAAGTTGTTTCCGCATAATCCGGGGATGAAGCAGCTTTTCGAGCAAAACCCGCAGTTGGTCGAATCCACCGCGCAGCGCAATTCATCGCTGCAGGGCGCCTACTTCATGGTGGCCGCGCGTTCGGTTGGGCTGGATTGCGGGCCGATGTCGGGGTTCGATAACGCCGCATTGGATGAGGAGTTCTTTGGTGCCGGCCAGAGCAAAGGCAGTGAGCAGGAGTTTTTCAGCCAGGGCCAGGTGAAGTCGAACTTTTTGTGCAACCTGGGCTACGGCGATCCGAGCAAACTGTACCCGCGCAGCCCGCGGCTGACGTTTGCAGAGGCGTGCCGGGTGCTTTAGCCCGAGCGCCGGAGAAAGGCTTCAATTTTTGGGTTGAACTGAAACGCCGCCACCGGTTTCACCTGTCGCGGTTGCGCAGAACACCCCATCGCTGCCCCAGAATCGACGGATTATCATGTGACACCTCCAGTGAAGGGGGACCATATGAAAAAAACGATAGCTTACATGATGATGGCAGCCGCCTTAACCGTGTCGCCCGTTATCCTGACCACAGGATGCGCGGTAGCGCACGGGCAAGAGAGCGCCAAGGAGTATGCGCGTGATAAGGAGATCACCACGCGTATCAAAACTGCACTCTATGCCGATCCTACCGTGCACGGCACGCAGGTGAAGGTTCAATCGCTGAACGGGGTGGTCGAGTTGAGCGGCTTTGTCGATAATCAGGCCGCCCGTCAGCGGGCCGGCGAGATCGCTGCTTCCACCCCGGGCGTTGCGCAGGTTTATAACAACCTGCTGGTGCCGACCGGTCGGTAATTCGAACGGCTTCGGTCATGCCGGGTCCGGCGGGCACACCGCCGGTTCCCGGATTCGGCCGCGAGGGTCTTCCCGCGAAGGCTTTATTGCCACGCGTGGGTTGTGCGTTGTCCGCTTACAGACTCGCCCAATCCACAGGTTTGGTGGCATCGAGGCGAGGCAGCTTTTCCTGAACGGCTTCAGGATACTTCTGCGCCGCACCGGTGTTGAATACCAGGACGCGTTCGGTCGGTTTGATGTCGCCGCGCTGCAGCAGCCGCTCGAGCACAGCAAGGCAAACCGCGGTTTCAGGGCAAAGCGACACGCCTTCCTGAGAGCCGGCGCGTTGCATCCATTTGGGGATTTCATCTTCAGGCGCGGCCACCGCCACGCCGTTGCTCGCCCTGACCGCATCGAGGATCATGAAATCACCCACCGCAGCGGGCACGCGCAACCCGCTGGCAATTGTAGCGGCATTTTCGAATTTCTTGGCGAAGCGCTCGCCCTTGGCAAAGGCGACGGCGATGGGCGCGCACCCATCGCTTTGACAGGAAATCATGCGGGGTTTTTTGGGCGAATTGAGCCACCCCAACGCCTCCAATTCGCCAAAGGCCTTCCACATTCCAATCAAGCCGGTGCCGCCGCCGGTCGGATACAGAATCACATCGGGCAGTTCCCAATCAAATTGCTCAGCTAACTCCAGGCCCATGGTCTTCTTACCCTCGATCCGATAAGGCTCCTTAAGTGTGGACACATCAAACCACCCCTTGACCTTCTTACCTTCCCCGACGAGCCGGCCACAATCGGTTATCAAACCGTTGACGAGGAAGGTCTTTGCTCCGCTAAGAAAACATTCCTTGCGATTGATCGCCGGCGTGTCTTCCGGCATGAACACATAGGCTTCCATTCCGGCGCGCGCGGCGTACGCGGCCATCGCCCCTCCGGCATTGCCGGCAGTCGGCACCGCGACTTGGTTGATGCCGAATTCGTTGGCCTTCGAGATGGCCATCGCCATCCCGCGAGCTTTGAAACTGCCGGTGGGCAGCCGGCTTTCATCCTTAATATACAACGAGTTCATGCCCAAGCCGGCGGCCAGGCGTTTGGCTTCCAGAATCGGAGTGATCGTTTCCGTCAGCGACACGATCTTTGCCGGGTCCTGCATCGGCAGCATCTCCAAATACCGCCAAATTGTCGGCGGCCGGCCGAACAGGGCCTTTTTGGGAAAGTTTTTCTTCAGGGCGGGCAAATTGTAGCGCACCCATAATGGCCGCTGGCAGGCGGTGCAGAGGTTGTGAATTTTCGCAGCATCGTAGCGTTGGCCACAATTCGCACATTCCAGGTGAGTAACAAAGTTCATCGTCAGCCTGAGCTAGACTTGTCGAGATGATTTGGCAACGAAAAAGCCGCTGCCTGAGCACTGAAAACCGACGTTTATTTCTTCAAACTTCTGATCATTGCCACTGCTTTCCGAGCCGTCTAGCTTGACCCAATGCGTGTGCTGATCGTCGGGTGCGGTTACGTCGGTTTGCCGCTCGGGGCGGCCTTGGCGCTGCAAGGCCACGAGGTCTATGGCATGCGCAGGAGCGACACCGGGATCAAAGAAATGCGTGCTGCCGGTATCCAACCCGTGATCGGCGATATAACTCGGCCCAAAACGCTGGCGACGAACCCCCCGAGCTTTGACTGGGTGGTCAATTGCGTTTCGGCCGGCTCCAGCGATGCCGCGGCTTATCGGTTGGCGTACTTGGAGGGGATGCGGCATTTATTGAGCTGGCTGGGGGCCCACCCACCGCTGCGGCTGGTCTATACCAGCAGCACGGGTGTTTATGGCCAAACCGACGGCTCGTGGGTGACTGAAACCAGCGCGACGCAACCCGAAGCCGAGACCGCGCGCGTGCTGCTGGCCGCCGAGCAGGTGCTCCTCGACACGAGCCCGAACAACCAGGTCCCCGGCGTGGTGTTGCGTGTGGCCGGCATTTACGGGCCAGGCCGCGGCTATTGGCTCCGGCAGTTCCTCAGCGGTCAAGCCCGTTTGGAGGGACGCGGCGAGCGGGTCCTGAACATGATCCACCGGGATGATGTGGCCGGAGCGGTGATGGCCGCGCTGCAGCGCGGACGGCCGGGGCAAATCTATAACGCCGTTGATGAGCAACCCGTCACGCAGTTGGAATTATTCCAATGGCTCGCGGAACAGTTGAAACAACCTGTGCCGGCCAGCATGGCTGAGCCGACGGGAACCGGACGCGCTCGTGGCCTCACCAGCAAGCGCATCTCCAATCAAAAACTCAAAACCGAACTGGGATTCCGTTTCAGATACCCAACCTTTCGCGAGGGGTTCGCCACCCTGGGTGGCGCGGAAAAATAACTCACCCAACCCGGAACGAAATGCGTGTGACCAGCTCGCGGCCGAAGCTGGACTGCAGCCGTTCGAGGATCTCCTTGCGGCGGTAGCGGACGATTTCACTCAGCCACACCGAGCTGTCCACGGCGACGAACAATGTCCCTTTGCGCAAGCCTGTGGGTTGGGCATGGGCCACGATTATTGGGTCCAGCAAGTTGTTCCACACCTTCACCACTTCGGCCTCAGCCTGACGGCGGTCCAGCCGCAAATCCGCCAGGATACTGGGGAGCAAATCTGCCACCCGGCGCGCCCGTTGCGCTTGCGCCTTTTCCAGCGGCGCCAGGTCGATGCCGCGCCACTGCGCACACACGCGCTGACGCGCCGTCGGCTTGCGCGCCCCGAGCGGCGGAATGTGGCGTCGCGGAGGTAACATGCCGTTTAGATACTCGAATCGAGGTTAGCCGGAAAGAAAAAGCGCAAGGCCGCTGTTGCCTTCGTTTCCTTCTGTTGAGTTCTGCGGCCGGTTCTTTTATGGTGACGCCGATGGCCAGCGACGCCCAACTCACCCCGATGATGGCGCAATACCGCCGCATCAAAAGCGAGTTGCCCAAAGACGCGCTCCTGTTGTTCCGCCTCGGTGATTTTTACGAAATGTTCTTCGAGGACGCCCAGGCCGGTGCCCAGTTATTGAATGTGGCGCTGACCAAACGCGGCGTTGTTCCTATGTGCGGCATCCCCTTCCACGCCGCCAATGCTTACATCGGCCGCTTGCTGCGCGCCGGACGCAAAGTGGCCATCTGCGACCAGATCGAGGATGCCCGACCGGGTCAGCTCGTGAAACGGGAAGTGACGCAAATCCTCAGCCCGGGCACGCATTTCGATGAGCGCCTGCTGACCGCTGAACGCAATAACTTTCTCGCTGCGGTTTGCCCTGCCGGCCACACCTATGGCCTGGCCTTCGCCGACTTGACGACCGGTGATTTCGTGGCGACCGAAGTCGAGGGCGAGGCCGCTGCGCTCAGCGAATTGCAACGCGTACGCCCGGCGGAAATCATTTTCCCTTCCGAAGCCGAGCCGCTGCGGGACTCGCTGCGCAGCGGCGCTGCCGCCGGGCCGCGATTTCCAAACCCCGCCGCCGGCAAGACCGAGCCTGCGCCGCTGCCGGTGAACGGTTGGATGCTCAATGGTTACGAAGATTGGGTGTTCGGCCCCGAAACCGCCGTCTTCACCGTGCGCGAGCATTTCAAGGTTGCGTCCCTGGATGGGTTCGGCCTCAAAGGCCACCTCGCGGCAATCGGCGCGGCCGGTGCGGTTCTGCACTATTTGACCCAGCACCTCCGCCGGGATGCCGCCAATCTCACCCGTGTCTCCTTCTACGAGCGCGGCGATTTTCTGGGCTTGGACCTCACCACGCTGCGCCATCTGGAGTTGCTCGAACCGCTGCACCATGACGCGCCGCGCAACGCCTCGCTCTACGGCGCGCTTAACCGAACCGTCACGCCGATGGGCGCGCGGCGTCTGCGGGATTGGTTATCCCAGCCACTTGCCGCCCTGCAGCCTATCCGCCGCCGCCAGGACGCAGTGCAGAAACTCCTGGATAATACGGCCACGCTCGACGCGTTCCGAACGCAACTGACCGAAGTGCGCGATCTCGAACGCACCTTGGGCCGCTTGAGCGCCGGCACCGGCAATGCCCGCGATCTGCTGGCGCTGCGCCTGGCTCTGGAACAGTTGCCTGTCCTGAAGCAGACGTTGCAGGATTTGGCCGCGGCGCCGGCTGTTCAAGCCGGCGAAGTTCACGATTTGCCGGCTTTGAAACCAGCCAGCAACGGGGAGGCCTCTGGTCCCACGCTGCTGGCCGAGTTGGAAGCGAATCTCACTGAAAACCCTGAGTTACTCGAACTCATCGGCCGGGCGATTGTCGATGAACCGCCACTGGCCTTGAAGGAAGGCGGGCTCATCCGGGACGGATTCGACCCGGCGTTGGATGAGTTGCGGGCGGCGATGCGCGGCGGCAAAGATTGGATCGCGCGGCTCCAGCAGGATGAAATCGCCCGCACCGGCATTCAATCTCTCAAGGTGCGGTTCAACTCTGTCTTTGGGTATTACCTCGAAGTCACCAGGGCCAACCTGGATAAGGTGCCGCCTGAGTACGTCCGGAAGCAAACCATCGCCAACGGTGAGCGGTTCATTACGCCCGAGTTGAAACAGATGGAGAGTAGAATTCTCGGCGCCGAAGAACGGGCGAGCAAACTGGAATACGAGTTGTTCCAGCGGGTGCGGGAGGAGGTGCTGGCGCGCCTGCCGCAGATCCAGCAGACGGCCGCCAGCCTGGCCCAGTTGGACGTGCTGGGCGCCTTTGCCAAGACCGCCGGCTTGCACAATTATTGCCGCCCCGAGGTGAGCGATGAAGGAGTCCTGGAGATTCGCGAAGGGCGCCACCCGGTCCTGGAACAAACGCTGACCGACGAACGCTTTGTTCCCAACGACGCCTGCCTGGACCGCGCAACCCGCATCGCGCTCATCACCGGTCCCAATATGGCCGGCAAGAGCACTTACATCCGCCAGGTCGCGCTGCTGACGCTGCTTGCCCATACCGGCTCGTTTATCCCCGCGGCGGAGGCCCGCGTCGATCTGGTGGATCGCATCTTTACCCGCATTGGCGCCAGTGATGATCTCGCCCGTGGCCAATCCACCTTTATGGTCGAGATGTGCGAGACCGCCAACATTCTTAATAATGCCACGCCGCGCAGCCTCATTGTCCTGGATGAGATTGGCCGCGGCACCAGCACCTTCGACGGCCTGAGCCTGGCCTGGTCAATCGTCGAGCATCTCCACAACCAGGTGGGCGCGAAAACCCTTTTCGCGACTCATTACCATGAACTCACTGAGCTGGCCGGCCGGCTGCCGCGCGTAAAGAATTTCAATGTCGCCGTGCGCGAATGGCACGACCAGGTTGTGTTTCTGCGCAAAATCATCGAAGGGGGCACCGATAAGAGCTATGGCATTCAGGTCGCCCGGCTCGCCGGCGTTCCCCGCCCCGTTCTCGACCGCGCCAAAGAGATTTTGCGCAATCTCGAGGAATCCGAACTCACCCCCGAGGGCAACGTCCGGCAGGCCACCCGGCGCCAACGCGACCGCGAGAAGTTGCAAAAATTGGCCCCCGCGCCGCAGATGGATTTGTTCGCGTAACTCTCCTTCGCGGCATTTGGCTCCCCCTTTCCATGAAGCCCCGGCTTGGACTGCGCCAGCCCTCTGGCGCTTTTTTTTGAACCGGGGCCGCAGCCGAAAGCGCCAGAGGGCTGGCGCAGTCCAAAACCTCCCGGCCTCTGGCTGAGTTGGCGACGGAGAGGGGCCGCCGCTTTATGACAGCCTATTGCGCCCGCCCTTGCCTCCCAATCGGCGGACAATTTCCTCGAGCATTTTCTGGATCGGGCCACTCCGGGGCAGGTTGGAGGTTATTTCCTGTTCGGTAGGCCCGCCCTTGTCCCAGACGTAATATGCATGGGCGTCCAGCCGGAATTGCGCCTCCCCGGCCGGGACGATGGCCACCTTTACACGCACAAAGATCGGGGTGTCGTCGATAGCGCTCCCGTACTTGATCTGAGCCCAGCGATTGCCGCGCTTTTCGTAAACCAGGTTTGGCGGCTCAACCTGCACGGGGCTGTAGCCGTTTTCGTGCAGAACCTGGGTGGCGGCCGCCGCAATCTGGCCGGGCGTATTGCCCTGCACAACCACCGATGCATACCGCTTCGATTCCGGTTTTTCCGTCGAGCAACCCGTCAGCACCAACAGCAAGACAGGGAGAAACAAGTACGGCAAGGACTGAAGAAACCGTGTGATCGGCGGCACCAAAGTGACATGCATTTGTCTTCTGTTTATATGAACCACGCCACCAAAATAACCCAAGTGTGCGGGAAGACCAGAACGCAGCAATGGCAATGTTGGAATGCTTCTGTGCTTGACCACTGCCCGCCGGCAGCTTAATTATTCGGGAAACGCCATCTCAACAAAGTTAAATTGCTTATGAACGTCGCCCAAGCCGGCTTTCGCACTCGTGAATCCACACAATGTGCCCGCACCCTGGCCCGCCCCAGAGCAGGCCAGTTGCTCAGTATTGCGCGCGCCGCTGCCCTGGTGGCCGTTGTGGCCCTCCTAACCGCCGGGTGCGCGTCGTCGGGCCACAAATCGGGCAAACCGGTGGCCTGGAACGTCAAAGCCACCAAGAGCACCGCCGCCTCCGTCGAGGTGGATTTGCTCGGCATCTCCCCATCAGAGGATTCGTACTGGCGGCGGAGCGTCAAACCCGATGATTACTGGAATCCGAACAAGCCGATTCGCAAGCAAGCCCAGAACCGGATGCGCACGACCCGGTTCGAGAGCGGCCCGGTGTTTGTGCTCAAGATGGATGACCCGATTTGGAAGCAATGGCGCAGCTATGGCACCACGGAACTGCTGGTCATGGCGAACCTGCCCGGGAAATATTCCAATGACGAGGCGGACCCGCGGCGGCTCATCGTCCCCATCGGCAAGAACGATTGGCAGGCCAAAGACAACACTATCGAGCTGGAAATCCTGGATGGACAAATCCGGGTGCTGACGCCGGCCAAGCCTTAGTCCCGCATTGTGCCGACGTTCGCCGAATTCGAAACCTACGGCGAGCCGTTGGTGGTGACCGACGAGCGCCGCCACGTCACGACTATTTGGCAGGCGCGCAAGACCGGCGGCGATAGCCGCCTCTACATCATCAAGTGTTACGCCCCGCGCCTCGCCGCACCCGCCCCCGGCCAGAGCACCGAGGAGCTCGAGCAGGACCGCTGCCTGGAGTTTCTCGACGGCATCAAGCAGATCAAGAAAGCCCAAAGCGAAGGGGGTCGAAACCTGGCCCCGATTCACGCGCTCGGGCGCACAGAATCGGAAGCGTGGTACGTCACCGACCATTACCCGCGCAATAATTTAAAGGCGTGGGTGGCCCGGCGCGGCGGCGTGGACAGCGCAGCCTTGCGGCATGTGGTCGAGAGTGTGGTGGCGGGCTGCCTGGCCCTGAAGCGGTCCCGGGGCTATTCGCACGGCAACCTCAAACCGTCCAACATTTTTTTGGTCGGCGAGCCGCGGCCGTTAAAGAAAACGCCGCTGGTGCTGACGGACGCCTACCCGTCGTCGCCGCTGCAGTTGGCTTCCCTCGGCGCCGGTGATCGGCGGGAAGTGGACGAACTGCTCGGGCAGGTGACCGAAGCGCAAGACCTGCGGAACCTTGGCGAGTTGCTTCTGCAATTAGTCGAGGGACGGTTGTTCTCGAGGAGCGACGATTACAATTACCCGGTTGGGCGCTCGGGCATCTGGGACATCCTCGGCAAAGATACCGATTACTGGCTGAAGCTATGCAATCAGCTCGTCAACCCGCAACTTTCGCTGCAGACAATCAACCTGGAGTCCCTGGCCCAGCAGTTCCGGCCGTCACAGGCTGGAGCCAAGGCCGGCTTGGTGCTGGCAGGTGTCGCTGCGATCTGCCTGCTCGGGGGCGGCGCCTATTTCGGCATTGCGGCCGTCCATAAGGCGGCACAGAGGCGGCAGTTGCACCAGCAGGAGAGCTTTGAAGCCGCATTGAAAAGTGGTCAGACCGCTTTTGACCAAAAGGACTATACCGCAGCAAAAAATCATGCCAATGACGCCCTGGCAATTAGGGCTGGCGACCCCGACGCGACCAAACTTCGGGACGCCGCCCAAACCCAGCTCACGGAACAGACCTACCAGGACGAAATGGCCAAAGGGAATGGTGCGTTTGGCCAGCAGGACTACTCGAATGCCCTGACCCAAGCACAAATGGCCTTAGTCGCGAAACCGGACGACCCCGCTGCTCTGACGCTGAAGAGCAAAGCGCAGGCACAGCTCGCAGCCAGGTTGGCCCGCACACAAATCCAGGACGCGCTCGCGACTGCCACAAATTCTGAGGCGGCTGGAAATTGGACGCTCGCGGCAGCCCAATGGCAAAAAGCGCAACAACTCGGGGCCTCGGCGAACGAGGTTGGGGCAGGGCTTGCGTTTGCCAATGGCCTGCTCAGCGCGCGGGAAAAGTTCGGCTCGGCGCAGGCACAGAGCGGCAGCGGGGCCGCCCAGGCGCAGATAGTTACCAATCTTTATGGCCAGGCGCTCGCCGCACTACCCCAGGCGTCTCTCTGGAGCGGCAGTCCGCAGCGGGCCGCAGCCGTAAAGGCTTTCACCAACGACGTCGCGCTCGCCTGGCTTAAGGCCGACACAACGATGCGCGAGGCGGCATTGACGGCCGCCCAAACCCAACAACAGTACGAAAAAGCGATTACCAACTCCGCGCAGGCTTTCGCGCATCAAGATTATGCTACCGCGACAAACCAGGCTGCTGTTGCGCTGCTTCTCAAGCCGAATGACTCGACCGCGCTCAAGCTTAAAGACCAGGCGCAGAAGGCCGCCGAGAACGCCCGGCTGGCTGCCCAACAGAAAGAAACAGAATATGAGAGCGCCACTAATTTAGCTTTGCAGGCGTTCACCAGGCGTGATTACCAGACCGCCACCAACCAGGCCGCCCGCGCGCTGCAGGCTCACCCCGGCGACAGTCTTGCCCGAAAAATCCTGACGGACGCGGCTGACGCCGCGCAGACCGATGCGATGGCGGCCATCCGGCGCGAAAAGGAGTACGAGACCGCGATGCAAACGGCTGGAGACGCGTTGACCAGCAGCCAGTTCGAGGTGGCGACCAACCAGGCTGCGCGCGCCTTGAGCCTCAAACCGAACGACGCTGCCGCGCTCAAGCTGCAGAAGGCGGCGCAAGATGGCCTGGTGGCCAAGCTCATGTTTGCTCAGCAGCAAGAGCAGACATATGAGAAGGCTACCAACGCCGCTGCGCTTGCCTTTTCTCAGACCAACTATCTCGAAGCCGTCCGGCAAGCCGACATCGCCTTAGGTGTTAAAAACAATGATTCGGTGGCCAGCAAAATTCAGTCGGCGGCTCAGACCAAACTCGATGAAATGGCACAGGTTGCCCGCCAGCAGGAACAGAAATACGGCGCGGCGACAAACGCCGCCAGCATTGCCTTCGCCAAAGCCAATTACACCGAAGCGCTCAAACAGGCCCGCATCGCGGCCAGTGTAAAGACGAATGATACGGTCGCCCTGCGATTACAGGCCGCCGCTCAGCGAAAGCTAGACGACCTGGCGGAGTTAGAGCGCCAACAAGAACAGAATTATAGGGCGGCGACCAACGCGGCCGGCGTTGCCCTCGGGCAGGGTAATTTCCACGAGGCCCTCCTCCAGGCTGCCACGGCTTCACAAATCAGGACCAACGACGCCGTCGCGGCGCAGTTGACTGCCGCGGCAAATCAGGGCCTGGACTTAGCCAGCGCGAAGGCCTCGTTCGCATCCGGGGATTACGCCAACGCGCTGCAGGTTTGCCAGCGATACCCGAACATTGCGGATTTCACCAATCTGGCTGGCAGCGTCCAGACTGAGCAGACGGCCTTCAACCAGAATTCACAATCTTTTGCCAACGGGGATTATTCTTTTATCCAGACCTTGCAGGCGCAGGGTTATCATTCCAAGCGTCCGTTCACCGATTTGCTCACGCAGGCGACCCAGGAACAGACCCTCCTCGCTTCCTTCCAGCAGTTGAAACAGGGCAACCAATGGCGTGACCTGAACGCAAGATTGGCACAGGCAGGGGCGGTGACAAACAAACCCCCGTTTAAAACGTTGCTCGATTTGGCTGCCAGAAACGATCCCATCCTCCTGCTCAACCGTCGGTTGCTGATCCTCGAGGCCGAAACCGGCACTCAGGCCAGGGGGGTGACCGTTAAGGATGCCAAAGGCGACCCGGTTAAGAAGCTCGCGCCCGGAACACTGCTGGATGCTTACTATGCCGAAGCCAATGACCTCGAAAAGAACTATAAGGCCCTGAACCAACTCACGCCTGAAGTTACCCGTGCCCTGAAGGCGGTGCGCAGCTTCTTGGACAACTTCTGAAGGGGAGCACGCTGCACGCTTGACGCCCCACTCGCCGCCGGTTCAGTACTCCTCCGGATTGAGGCAGCCGTAAAAGTACTGAAATAGAAAACGATTGCAAATGCCTTGACTTCCCACCCCTACTGCGAGATAAGAGGTCCTTAGAACGCCTTAACTCTTTAGAGAATCTGTTGTACTTGAACTTTTTGTACTATTGGCGGCGAGAGCGGGCTCGATGACTGCGCTGCATTCAAACGACCGTTCAGGCAATCCGACTGATTTCCCCCGCCTGGGGAACCGGCAAACCAAACATCACATGGATACTCAATGCACACGAGAGGGGCTAAAAAAAACACGAATGCTAATACAAGCCGTGCGGGCGACTGACTCGCCTGGTCAGCGCGGTTTGCTAGCGGGCCTGAAATCAAACCAATGCTCTGGCTGGCTGCGCCGGGCATCCTCTGGCACAATCTTCTGGGCTGTTGTCATGGCCGTTTGCCTTGAGTTGCCGGCGGCAAAGGTCTGGGCTCAAGCCCAACCGCAGCCTGCTAGTCCACCACCACAGGAGGAAGAACCGCTGATGCCGCCCGGCTACCCCAGCCTGGATGCTCCCTGGACAGCCCCAGCTAAACAGAAGAAAGCGAAGCCAGTCGCCCCGGCTGCAGTAGAACCGGCTCCCAGCACTCCGGCGCCAGCGCCTACGCCGACACCGGTTGCTGAAAGTGCGGCCCCTGAGCCGAGCGCAGCCGCAGCTCCGACTCAGGCGGCTCCGCCCCTCCAGCCCCGTATTCGCAAGAGCGAGGTGTCGGTTTCGGGCGACTTCTTCCTCGGCCAGGGCAACGTCACACTGCCCTTTGGTTTCTCCCTGGCTAACGCCTTGAATCCGCTGGTGCCCGGTGGGGGCCTTCACGGCACGGTCAATAAAGCGGACCGCACTTCTGATTACTACGGCGCCACCATCTCGTATTCCTATGGCGCGGCGTGGTTCCTGGACTTGGCTTATGCTCATGGTTCATCAAGCGGCAACGTGCCGGTTTCGCTGAGTTCGAGTTCGCTGTTCGAAACGCTCAACTCGAGCTTTTCCATCAACGACGATTGGTATCAGGCCTATATCCGGTACACGTTCCCCTCGCTGCGCGGCAAGCGCCTCTCAGCCTACCTGCGCGCGGGCATCAGTTATGTGCAGGCGCGCTTGACCGACGCCGCTCCCATCCCCGCGTTTGGCGTTTATTCGGAAACGGACAGGACCGACGACCTGCTCGGCAACATCGGTTTTGGCGTGTTTTATTCATTGTATGCCAGCCGCCACGTTCGCCTGGGTGTGCAGGTGGAAGGGGAGGGGTTCTACGGCCGCCGTTCGCAGAACATTACGGAATCGTTCGTGAACGACTTCGGGTTGGTGCTGTCACCCGTCTCGATCAACAACGATTTGTATGGCGGCATCGGCCGCGGCGCGGTCCGCTTCGAGTACCGGCTTGGGCACACCGGGGCGTTCAAGCTGTTTGCCGACGGAGGCATGCAGGGCCGCTTCGATATGATTAGTTACCCGTCGGGGTTGGGCAGCTTTAACGAAATGCTCTGGGGCCCCTACATCAAAGCGGGGTTACGCTACGCCTTCTAATCTCCACCTGAATACTTATGCAACGATTCCTCCTGTTTTTTTTGGCGGCCATCGCGGGCGCCGGTTCGCCGTTGAACGCCGCTTCAACCCTTCAATTTGTGCGGGTCAATTCACCTGTCGGCTCAGGCCTGCTGGCAGCGGCCTGCGATACCAACGCCACCTTCATAGCGGTGGGCACCAACTCAGCCGTGTTGACTGGCAAATTCGCCTCGAGCCAACTTCAATGGACCGCCCACAGCGTACCGGTTTCGATCTCGCTGCAGTCGGCCACCTTTGGGAACAACACGTTCCTGGCGGGCGGCACCGCCGGGACGGTGGTGAGTTCGAGTGACGGATTGAATTGGGGTTCGCCAACGGCACCGTTCACGAACTTTACCGCCTACATTATGGGTCTGGCATTCAACCCCCGGGCGCCGAGCAGTCCGAAGTTCATCGCCGCGCCGGCTTTGTTTGAAGTCGCCTACAGTCCAGCGGCGTTGCCGTTGGCGTGGAAAGGCGCGACGATGAATCAATACAGCCTGGGCGAATCGTGGCGCGCTGCGGCGCCCTTCGGCCAGAACTCATTCGTCGTTTGTGGTTTTGAGGGCGACATCCGTTATTCTTCCGACGGTGGCGTCACCTGGTCTCTGAGCCGCGTCCCGGTTTCGACCCAGCCGGACTTATTGGGCATCGCCTCGGACGGCAACAACCGTATCGTCGCTGTTGGGGTGAGCGGCACGCTGTTGTTCTCCGGCAATGGTGCTGCCAGTTGGTCAGCACGAACTTCCCCCGCCGGTTCCACTACTTTGAATGCGGTTGCGTTCGATAGTGCGGATGGGTTGTTCATTGTCGTCGGTAACTCAGGTGCTGTTCTCACCAGCCCCGATGGTCTGACTTGGACGCTGCGGAGTGCCGGCACGGGCCAGAACTTCCATGGCGCCACGTTTGCCAATTACGGCAAACTGGCCGGAGTGGGCCTGCTGGTGGGCGACAGCGGCACAGCCTTCCTTGCCGGCACGCCGCCGTCCGCACCCATCAACCCGATCAACCAAACCAACTGCGCTGCCCCGGTGCAAAACAAGGCGCTCCAGGTCACCATCGTCAACGATGTGGCTCATCCGGTCGGCACCGTCGGGGTCGATTGGTACAATACCGGCGGCACGCGCGTCGCCGTCAACACCACTACCTTCACCCCGACAGACAATACCGCTCCGCCGGATGCTCCCGCCACTTATACCTATTTTGCCCGGACCCGCGACCTGCGCACCGGCTTCACGAATTCCACGCCGCTGGCCGTCACGCTCACCATCAACCCGCGGCCAACCGCCACTCAGCCCACCTTCACCACCACCAACTGCAATTACGGGATTGTTTATATCCTCACCAACGTCCTGCACGGCCTTGGCCCCTGGACGGTGACCTGGAATGATGGGTTGGTGCAAACTCAGCCGACTGTCGGCGGCGGACCGGTATTGTTAACCCGAACCATTATCCCGACCAACACGGTTTTCAATGTCCCGAGTAATAACACATTTTTTGTCAGCGGCATCTCTAATGCCGACACCTGCGTCGGCAACCTGCCCGGCGACATTATCGGCACGGCGAGCGTCTGGGTAAACCCGCGGCCCACAGCCTCGATGGCGACCTTCACCGTTACTAACTGTAACCTTGGCACCGTATATACGCTGACGAACACCCTGACCGGCCTGGGGCCGTGGACCATCACTTGGAATGACGGCTTGGTGCAAACAGAACCCGAACCCATCGCTGGCCCAGTCACCCTCACACGCACGATCATCCCTACGAATACCGACCTGAACGTTATCAGCAATAACACGTTCTTCGTCACGGTGGTGTCGAATGCCGATACTTGCCTGGGGAACGAGCTCGGGGACTTGATGGGTGTCGCCAGCGTTTGGATTAACCCTCGCCCCACGGCGGTCGCGACCGTCAGTGGCCCGTCGGCCATTTGCAACGGCAGCTCCACCATCCTGCAGACGGTCTTCACCGGCTATGCCCCGTGGACGTTTACCTGGTCTTCAAACGGCATCCCCATTCTCACCAATACCGTCGCTACCCAGACCAATACGCTGACGGTCAGCCCGGTCGATGCCAGCCTTAACGGGTCCAACATTGTTGTTTACACCGTGAGCGCCCTGCAGGACGCCAATTGCATCGCTGGCCCCGGCGACCTAACCAATAGCGGGGCAGTGACAGTCTATCCGCGGCCGACGGCCTCAAGCACAGTCAGCGGGCCGGTGGCGATTTGTAATGGCGATTCTACCACAATTCAGGCAACACTCACAGGTGTGGCGCCCTGGACCGTTACCTGGTCTTCAAATGGCGTTCCAGTGCTGACGAACAGCTTTGGCGCCAGCCCGGCTAGCATCAACGTCACGCCGGCCGATCCCTTCCTCAACGCCTCTAACACCGTTACCTATGCTGTTACCGCGCTGAGCGACGCCCACTGCAGCGCGGGCACAACCGACCTGACAAACAATGCGCCAGTTACCATTTATCCTCGCCCGACGGCCTCCGCGACCGTGAGCGGGCCGGCCGCAATCTGCAATGGCAGTGCCACTACGTTGCAGGCCGCGCTGACCGGTGTCGCTCCCTGGACCGTCACCTGGTCCTCCAATGGTGTGCCGGTCCTAACCAACACCGTCGGAACTTCAACGGATACCATCATGGTTACGCCCGTGGATGCCAACCTCAACGCCTCCAATATTGTCGTTTATTCGGTCACTAGCCTTAGTGATGCTCATTGCACGGCTACCGGCAGGGATCTGACGAACAGCGCCGCGGTCACCATCTATCCGCGGCCCACGGGAGCCGTGACCGTGACCGGTGCATCGGCCATTTGCAATGGCAGCTCCACTCTATTGCAAGCGGCTTTAACGGGTGTTGCCCCATGGACGATCACTTGGGCCTCCAATGGCGTCCCATTTTTTACTAACACGGTTCCAGCTTCGCCTGTGCCCCTGGTCATTACCCCGGTCGATGCCGCTCTCAATGGCTCGAATATTGTAACCTACACCCTCATGGCCCTAACCGATGCGCACTGCACCTCCGGGCCGCAGGATCTGACCAATAACGCCAGCGTGACGATCTATCCACGCCCGACTGCGACTGCTTCAGTGAGCGGCCCCGCGGCAATATGCAACGGCTCGGCGACGACCTTGCAGGCGGCGTTGACCGGTGTCGCGCCCTGGACGGTTACCTGGTCCTCCAATGGCGTGCCCATCCTGACCAACACCGTCGCCACCCCAACCACGACTATCAACGTCAGTCCGCAAGATGCCTCTCTGAATTCGAGTAACACGGTGGCTTACTCGGTCAGCGCGTTGAGCGATGCTCATTGTGTGGCGGGTGCAGGCGACCTTACCAACAACGCCACCGTGACCGTCTATCCGCGCGCAACCGCTTCCAGCACCGTTTCCGGACCGGCGGCGATTTGCAACGGCAGCTCCACCACGGTCCACGCAACGCTAACCGGCGTGGCGCCCTGGACCGTGACCTGGTCATCCAATGGTGTTCCCGTGCTCACCAATACCGTCGCCACGGCCTCCGATACCATCACCGTAAGTCCCGGCGACCCGAGCTTGAATGCTTCCAACACCGTCATCTATACCGTCACTGCTCTGAGCGACGCCCACTGCACCGCGACTGGAGCCGACCTGACCAACAATGCCTCGGTGACGGTGTATCCGAGGGCGACGGCGACAGCCACCGTGAGCGGACCGGCGGCCATTTGCAATGGCGATTCAACCACCGTGCAGGCCACCTTGACCGGCGTGGCGCCCTGGACCATTACCTGGGCTTCCAACGGCGTGCCGGTGCTGACCAATACCGTCGCCACCACCACCACGACTCTGACGGTTACGCCCGTTGATGCTTCGCTGAATCAATCCAACAGGGTGGCCTATACCGTAATTGCGCTTAGTGACGCCCATTGCACCGCGGGCGCGCAAGACATTACAAACAACGCAAGTGTTGTAATCTACCCACGGCCAACGGCCACCGCGAGCCTGACGGGTCCAGCGGTCGTTTGCAGTGGCAGTGCGACTTTGCTGCAAGCTGCCTTGACCGGTGTCGCCCCCTGGACCGTCACCTGGTCCTCCAATGGTATCCCCATCCTGACGAACTCGGTTGCGACCGCAACTGACCAGGAGACAGTCACGTTGGTGGACCCGTATCCGGCTGCTTCGACAGGAGTAGTTTATACCGTCAGCGCACTCAGCGACGCCCACTGCAGCACTACCAGTTCGAATGATCTGACTGGAACCGTTCTGGTCCAGGTCGATCCCGTTCCGGCGAGTGCCCCGGCCAGCCTGGGCGATCAATTCACCTGTTACAGCATCCCGGCGACACTGGCGGTATCTGTCCCGGCCGGATTCACCGCTGATTGGTATAGCGATTCCAGCGGCACCAATGTGTTGCTGCTCGGCTCGACGACACTCACCACCAACGTGTTCACCGGCAGCCTCGTGGCGACCCAGACGTTCTGGGCTGCGACTCGCTTCAACGACCCGGCGCTGACCAATTCCTGCCGCTCGACCGCGCTTACGCCTGTATCGCTCATTACGACCAATTGTCCGCAGAACGTGACGATCAGCGGTGCGACCAATGGCGTCGGGACGCTCCAGTGGTATGGCAATTGGGTACTCCAATCCACCACCAACCTGGTGGCTCCCATTTGGACGGATGTGCTCAGCAACAGCAGTTTTGGGCAAAACTCTTTCACCTGGAGCAACCCGCCGCCGGTGCAGTTCTTCCGCCTTTATGCGCCGACCAACTGAGTTGCGCCCGGCGGATTTCTCCGCTTGTCAGGGCTGCCGGCTGCGTAATAATATGGGCCGACAGCCCGGATGAACGAGCCGCTTTTGTGCGCGCCACTGTGTCGCTCGCGAAAGGCCGCTGTGGGCCAAAAAGTGTCCGTGATGAATGATCAGAATGCCGCATTGACGGAGCAGGAAGGGGCTTGGATTACCGAAGTGGCGGGGAGACTGCGTATGCTCCAGGCCGATGCCGCGGTCGCCAACCCACAGCAGCGTCGCGAATTCCTCGGCGAGGAACTCGCCCGCAGTCTTAAACCCATCCCCGCTCCGGACCGCAAGCGCTACTTGCAAGCGCTGCTGACACGCTTCCCCGTTCATGGGCAGGTCCTGAGCGCTGCCATGCCTGCGGCTGCTCCCGCTCAGGCCCCCGCGCCTCCGCGTCCGCAAACGTTCGAGGAGTTGCTCGACGCCCTGGTGAAGGCCGCTCCCGAACCCGGCTCCGAGCGCCGGGCGCAGGCCCTTCAGCGTCTTGCGGCGGCCGGTTTGGCCCCCGCCCCCAGTTCCGCGCCGGGTTTGGAAATCAGCGAGGAGTTGCAGCGGGCGCTGGGTCTGCCGCCGGGCCAGCAACCGAACCTCGAAAACACAGTGAAACTATGCGCGTTGTTGCTCGATTCCTTTCAGCGCCTGGACCAAACGGCGCTGGCCACCCTCCGCGAGTTGGCGCCGCGCAGTTCGTTGTTGAAACGGCCGCAGGATTTCAAAGGCGCGGCCGCGGTTTTCCTCACCGGCGAGCAACCCGATGCCTTGGACCCTTATTTGCGGATGGTGATGGGCCTGCTGGGTGCGTTGTTGGCGGGCATGCTCGGGGGTGGTCGTGATTTTGGCCGTCAGTTCGTCGAGCGCCTCTCCCCGATCGCTATCGAAGACGTCGTGGTTGGCGAGGGCGGTGGCAGTTCACTTTTTGGGAAGAAAAAGAAAGAGCTTTGTTGGGAAAGGTACGTGCTGTTGTGCAAGGAGTTTGAAACAGCCGACCTGGTGGAGCGGCGTTTGCGCGATTGCCTGGCCGCGTTTGTCGAGCGAAAGGTGCTGAGCGCCCGCTGAATTTATGCACGTGCATTGGCATGAAGGTCTGTTTTTACAGCCGCATCACTTGCAGTTGATGCAGCGACGGCTGCTGTCGGACATCCGCGGCGCGCGCGCCCTGTTCACCCCGTTCGGTTTCGGCGTGCTGGAGAGCCGGCTCTCGCCGGATGACCTCGCCGATGGGCGCATTCGCTTCGAGCGTTTGCGCGCCATCCTGCCGAGCGGTCAGGAGGTTTTCTTTCCGGATGACGCCAATCTTCCGCCGCTGGATATCAAAGCCGAATTGGCCCGCGGTTCCGGCGCGCTGGAAGTCGTCCTCGCCGCCCCGTTATGGTCGAAGAACCGCGCCAATGCGTTCCGGCCCGGGGAGAGCGCTGACCCGCGCGTGAAGTTGCTTTATATTCCCGAAGAAGCGCGCGAAGTCGCCGATGAGAACAACGGCGACAACAAGCAGGCCATCCACATCCGCAAGGTCAACGCTCGCGTCGCCCTCAAAGGCGACGACCTGTCCGACATGGAATTTCTGCCCTTGCTGCGCGTGCTGCGCGCCGCCGGCGAGGACGCCGGCAAACCCCGCCAGGACCCGGAGTTCGCGCCGCCCTGTTTGCTGTTGCGCTCTTCGCCGGCGCTGCACGATCTGGCCCGCGACCTGGTGGCGCAACTCAATGCCAGCCGCGAACAACTCCGCATCAAAGCGGCCACCGGCGGTTTGGGCATTGAAGTCAAATGGGAGCTGACGTTGCGCCTGTCCGTGCTCA
Source organism: Verrucomicrobiia bacterium (assembly GCA_035934555.1). GTDB lineage: Bacteria > Verrucomicrobiota > Verrucomicrobiia > Limisphaerales > UBA8199 > DASYXT01. The sequence goes on from DASYXT010000073.1 coordinate 32,822, forward strand.
ACCGGTTCTGCGCCAGCCTCCCCTCCCTCATCGAGGAGGGGTGGATTCCGCCCTTCACCCTTTATTTGCAACTACGGGAGCTGCTCGGCGAATTGCTCGCGCTTCATCCGGCCGAGACGCTCTTTGATTGCCGCCCCTACAACCACCTCGACCCGCTTCCCGCTTTCAAGGAACTGGACCGCAAGATCCGCGCCGAAATCATCGTCTCGCGCGCCAGCCAGCCGCTGCGCGTGGGCTTTGAAGGCGACCCCGGCCGCTTGCGGGCGGCCCTGGAAGCGCAGCATTTTGAAAAGCCCACCGGCTATTTCCTCGGCATCAAAACCAAAACCGAGCGCACCAAGCTGGCTCTCTACATCACCGACGGTAACAAATTCAAGTTCATGCCCCGCAGCCTCGAAGACGCCGCCATCTTCGGCGTCGAACTCAAGGAGGAAAACTATCCGCCGCTCGAATTGCCCGGCCAAAGCGACCTGCATTATTTTCGCGTGCTGCCGTCGTCCAACCAACGCCGCTGGGACAAGATCAAGGATGAGAAAGCGGCTTCGCTGGTGTGGAACAAGACGGATTTTGATTTATCTGACGCGACCTTTACGCTCTACATGACTTTGCCCACATGAAACTGCTCGAGCTTTACGAGGAACTGTTCCAGTACATATGCCGCCTCAACCGGGCGGCCAAGACCTCCGCCCAGCCGGACTACGCGCGCGTGCGCGGCGAGGTTAAGGACCTGCTCGAACAAATCATCCGCCAGGCCAGCAGTGATGTGCGCTTGCTCAACCAGGCCCGGCGGCTCGAATTGCCCGTCATCTTCTTCATCGATTACCTCATCTGCACCAGCCGGCTGAAGTTCGCCACCCAATGGGCCGAAAACCGGCTTGCCAAAGAACGTAACGAACTGGCCGGCGACGAACGCTTTTTCGATCTCCTCGAAGAAGACCTCAAGGACACCAGCGAAGAAGCCGCCGAAAGGCTCGCCGTGTTTTACGTCTGCATGTGCCTCGGGTTCCTCGGCATGTACCAGGGTCAGCCGGAGCAGGTGCGGCGGTACGTCGAGCAGATCTATCCGCGCATCAGTCCCTGGGTGGATCGCGACCCCCGCACCAAGATCAGCGAGGAAGCCTATCAACACACCGACAATCGGGTGCTCACCGAGCCGCCCAGCAACAAGATCATTCTGGTCGCGCTGGTATTCGTTTTCCTGAGCGTGAGTGCGCTCGCGGTCTTTTACGCGCTTTACGCCGGCGCCGTACACGATTTGAAGGAAGCCGTCCAGGTGATCGGCAAAGGCGGCAGTTAGTCTCAGCAGGTCAGTTTATGGATGACGATTCAAAATTTGGCACTTTGATTAAAGGTGCCCTGGCAGCAACCGGGCTCGGGGCGATCGCCGCGGGTTTCACGATCCCCTTCCCTTACGGCCTTTATGTGGCCCTGTTGATCCTCATTTTGGCCGCCCTGTTATTCGGCGGCTACTTCCTCTGGCGCAGGATGCACGTCCGCCGCGAACGCGAGCAGTTTACCGCCGCCATTGAAACCCAGACCGCGGCCGCCCCCAAAGGCATCAGCGACCCCAATAGACGCGCGGACCTGGACCGGGTCCGGCAAAAATTCCAAACCGGCCTGCAGGAGTTCAAGAGCCGGGGCAAGGACCTCTACAAATTGCCGTGGTACGTCATCATCGGCGAATCCGGTTCCGGCAAAACCGAGGCCATTCGCCATTCGGGGATCGATTTCCCGCCCGGTCTGCAGGACGAGCTCCAGGGCTCGGGCGGCACCGTCAACATGGACTGGTGGTTCACCAACCGCGGCATCATCCTCGATACCGCCGGCTCGATGCTATTCAACGAACTGCACGCCGGCGAAGCCCCGGAATGGCGCGAGTTCCTCCGCCTGCTTAAGCGCGCCCGTCCCCATTGCCCCGTTAACGGATTGTTCCTGGTGCTTTCGGTCGAGAGTCTGATCCGTGATTCGGCCGACGTGATCGCCCAAAAGGCCAGCCGCCTGGCCCAGCAACTGGACATCATCCAGCGCGTGCTCGACGTGCGTTTCCCCGTCTATCTGCTGGTTACCAAGTGCGACCTGCTGGTCGGGTTCCGCGAATTCTTCGACAGCATCGACGACCCGCTGCTCCAGCACCAGATGTTCGGCTGGTCCAATCCGGAGCCGTTGGATTCCCATTTCCGGCCGGAGTTGGTCGAGCAGCATCTGCGCACAGTCGCCGCGCGGTTGCGGCGCCGTCGCATGGCGCTCGTTCGTGACTTGTCCGGCACGGGCCGTCTGGGCGACACCCAACAATTCTTCGCGGCGACCTACCAGTTGGGCCGCGGCCCGACGACCCCCACCCGGCGATTGGATGAAGTGGATGCGATGTTTGCGCTGCCCGAAAGCGTCATGCGCCTCGCTCCGCGCCTGCAGCGGTATCTCGAGACGGTTTTCGTCGCGGGCGAATGGTCGGCCAAGCCGGTGTTCCTGCGCGGAATTTATTTCACCTCGTCCATGCGCGAGGGCAAGGCACTGGACGAAGCCATCGCCCTGGCCACCGGGCTCGCCCTGGACCAGTTGCCCGAGGAGCGGAGTTGGGAAAAGAATCGCGCCTTCTTCCTGCGCGATCTTTTCCACGACAAAGTATTTCGTGAGAGCGGCCTGGTCACGCGCGCCACCAATACCCTGAAACTGCTGCGGCAACGGCAAGTCGCCATTTTCGGCTCCGCCGGCGCGGCGCTGTTGCTGGTGCTGCTGTTGGCCAGCCTGGCTAATCACAAACTCAAACAGAGCGTTCGCGCCGAAGCCGGCTATTGGAAGACGGCCGCAACTCACGTAAAAGGTGGCATCTGGTCGCCCGCCATCGTTAGTGATTCGCCCGTGGACGGCGTCCGTTACGCTTTTCAGGGCTCCAATACCGTGCCGGTCGGCTCGGCGCAACCAACTCTGATCGAGTTCAACCAAACCCTCGCCCGCATCGCCGCCACCAACCTGCCTGTATCCATTATCTTCAAGCCGATGGTTTGGCTCGGGTTCGGCGAGGTCCGTGACCGCGCTGAAGCGCAGCGCCGCGTTTTCGAGTTGAGCGTTGTCGATCCCCTGGTCAACCGCGTCCAGGCCAAGCTGCGCACCGCCGCTCCGGCGCCAGGCATCTCCCTGGAACGGCACCGCGACGCGCTTCTCTCGCTCATGGAGCTTGAAGCCGATGGCCTCGGCGCCGGCCACGGCAGCTTTTCCACCCCGGGCGCTCCCGCTCGGTTCCTGAAGACCTTTGTCTCCTACCTGACCGAAAGTGACTTTAGTCCCAGCCCTGCGCTTGCGGATATTTTTGAACGGACCTATTCGGCGGACGGACTTCGCAAAAACCACGGCACCTGGCCGCCGGCGAGCCTGCTGGGGGGCAGTCTGCTCGCCAGCAACACCGCCCTGAGCATCGGCCTCGAGAATTTCGATAAGATCAGCCGAACTGCGCAGACCAACATCGATAACCAACTGAACCGCGTCAACGACCTCACCGATAAACTGCTGACCTACCAACTCCTCGAACGCGATTGGCTGACGAACACCACTCAAAACTGCCCGCTGCCGGACACCCTCGTCTCAGCCAAGGCGCAGGTGGATGCAAGCTGGACCGCGCTGCGCGGCGCTAACAGCCCCTCACTGGCGCCCTTAAGCAACCTCGCATTGTTCTACACCAACCTCGCCAGCGCGGGCTCCAACGCCTCGGCTTCCTCGCTGGCCGCTCCGGTCAGGCTCATTATGCTCCGCCTGCCGGCAAGCGAGCAGGGCCGCGGGTTATTCAAAGAGATCAACGATCGGCTCTCCACGCTGGCTTCCGGCGCCACCGCCAATATTTGGGCGGGATACAAGCAGCGTGCCCCCTCGATTACTTCACTTGATATTGCCTATTTGCAGGTGCCCACCAACAGCCCGTTGCCGTCGTTCCAGATTCGTTGGTCGCTTTACACCAATGCCTGCTCGCTGGCTTCCGGTGTGGTTCACCCTGACCCCAGCGTGCTGGGCGAACAATGGACCCAGTACACGCGGTTGAAAGAAACCGCCACGCAGTTCCGCAACACCCTTACCGCCTACCACGGTCCGTTCCACGAACCCGTCAGCAATATTTGCGACCGCGTTGCCCATCAGGCAGAAGAGACTCTCCAGAACCAGTATGTCGAGGACTACGTCAAAGTGGCTCTCGGCCAGTTGCAGAATCTCTCTCAACCTGGACCGCAGGATACCGTCGGCCTGACCAATGCCGCCGCCTGGCTCGCCAAGGTCGAACGCGACCTGGTCGCTTGCCCAACGCGCCTGGCTCAGCCCGCCAAACTGGACCCGGTCCGCGCTGCCTTGGAGAACGCACGCCACGATATTCTGGTGGCGTTCCGTAACAATCTCCGTGCCGGCGCACGATTCCCCCTCGTCCTGGATAATCCTTCAGGCGTCAGCCTCAGCGTCTCGGATTTAGCTTCCCTGCGGAAACGCCTCGGAGGCGTCACGGCCGCCTTGCAAGACCCGGCGTGGCAAGCCGATCATTCGGGCGCGCTGGCTGGCGTTACCGCCTTTTGCTCCAGCGCGGTGGGCGTCGTCAACTCGCTAGTTAAAGAGGACGGCTCCGCCACTGCGTGGGATCTGTATTTTGTGCCACCGTCGGATGCGGCTCAGGACGACAAGGCGATCATTAGCGTGTTCCGCGTCGTGCAGGGCTCAATTGGCAAGAAGATCACCGATCTTACGGCACTCGATCGTAATGACCCCAATGCGTGCATGCTTGGCACCGTGCCGATGAACGCGCCCTTGACGATTTCCTTCAATAAATTCGCTGATGCGGCAACACCGGACAAGAGTTGGTCCCCTCCGTCTGCCTCAGACTGGGCGCTGCTTCGTCTGATCCAGGCCGGCCAGGCTAAACGGTCGGACGACGGCACTCACTGGACCTTTCAGGTGCCGCTCTCCGATGGCACGCTTAACGGCAAGGTAACCTTTGAAGCGCGGCTGGATGCCCACCAGCCGCTGCCCAAGAGTGAGGATTGGCCAAAATGAAGAGTCTGTTCCAGCGACGTGCTTCGGGCACCGAATCAGGTCCGGCACGCCTGACGCTGGGTGCGTTTGGCAAGCATCCGGGCTGGGACGATCACATTTTGGGCATCGGTGTGGAAACCGAGACGTTGGCGCACCTCAAGCAAATCCTTTATGTGCAGGGGATCGGCAGCCAAATCGATTCCGGCGCCTGGGAGAAACTCGAATCGGAAAAGCGGCTGCCGGGGTTCGACCACACGTTTCTCGGATTGAGCCCGGGGCATGTCCTGCTTGGCCAGTTGTGGTCTTCAACTGATGGCAAAGGCCGCGCCAAATATCCGATGGTGCTGGCCATTGACGGGGAAGGCGTTTCCCCCGGGTTCGTCGTCAACGTGCTGTCCCCCGGATTGGAGAACCTCCGTGCAGCGTGCAAAGCTACCAACGCCGCTGAGCAAGTCGCCCAGCAATGCCGCTCCGCCCAGGAACAACTCCGCTCACTTCTTGCGCGGGAAAACGCTCGAGTTTCAGACCCGGGCCCGGGCGTGGACGCGCGCCAACGGTTTCTCGCCAATTCCCAACTCGGGCCGGACCGCCTCGGTTTTCTGCGCGCCTTGCACGAACTCAAAGCCGCGCCGGGAGCCTCTCGCGAAGCCAATGCACTGGCCTCGCTGCACCTACGAGTACCGCTCGGCGTAGAAACAACCCAGGAAGCCCTTCAGCTTTGGGCCGCCTTGTTGCGCTGCATCGTGCCCGAGCCCACCCCACTATTCCTGCTGGCCCGCGCCGGCGAACCCTGGCTCGACGTGCTCATCAACGACCCCGCGCCGGATGATTTCTTCTGTTTGCAAGCGGCGCCCCGCGCGTTGCCGCTAACGACTGAAATCCCCTACGGTCTGGCGCCCGATTTGTCAGAGCGCTGGTCTCACATCGAAGCAAAGTTCACTGGTGGTATCCCCCGGACTCCCCGGCCTGCGCAAAGCCCTTTGCCTCCTCCGCCCCCGGTGCCGCCGCCTTCCGCATCAGTCCGGCCCTCGCCCGGGCCTCCTCCTCCTCCGACCCACCCTGTGCCGCCGCCGCCACAAGCCGCTCGGCCCAGTCGGCCACCGCCGGCAGTGCCCACCCCCGCCCCATCAGCGCCTCAAAGACCAACCGCTCCCGCCCCTCCTGCCACTACGCCCGCCCCGGCGCGACGCTCGCCATTGCCTTGGCTGGCTCTTGGCTTACTAATCCTGGTTGTCGCTGGCGCGGTCTTCTGGCTTTTAAGCCGTCACCCGGATGGCAGCCCTGCTTCATTTGGGCAAAAGTCCCGGCCCAACGGCGCTTCGGCCGCGGCTCAACAGGAACACGACTTCCAAATTGCCCTGGCGGGGGCTCAAGCGGCGCAAGCAACCAAGGATTATTCGAACGCTTTGGCTCAAGCCGAACTCGCGCTGAAATTGAAGCCCAACGACACCAATGCCGCCGAGTTGGTCGCGACGCTCAAACCGCTCGCCCAAGCCGCTGCCGTCGCCCGGCAGAAGTACCAAACCGCGACCAATGCGGCGACCCTGGCGCTGGTGCAAATGAATTATCAGGAAGCCACCAACCAGGCCGCCATTGCCTTGGCGCTGCAACCCGACGACCCCACCGCATCCAAACTCCTGGCCGATGCCCAGCAAGGCCTTGCTGCCGGCGCTCAACAACAAAAATTCCAAGTCACTTTCGATGCGGCAAAATCTGCCTTTGAGGCCGGGCAGTTCGAGACGGCTGCTGCGCAGGCGGCGGCGGCCCTGACTCTGAGGCCAAACGACCCTGCCGCCGCCAAGCTCAGCGCCGACGCGCGCACTGCCCTTAAGGCCGAAGCCATGGTGACCCAGAAGCTTCAACAGTACCAGGCCGCCACCAACGCCGCCGCTTTGGCGCTCGGCCAAACCAATTTCCCCGAGGCGGCCCGCCAGGCTCAGGTTGCTCTCAGTCTTCAGCCGAACGATCCGGCCGCCCGGCAACTCAAAGCTCAAGCCGCTGCCGCAGCCGATTTGGCCTCCGCCCAGGCCGCCTTTTCTCGCGGGGATTACAGCACCGCCCAGGCCCTCGCCAAAGACCATCCCGGCTTGTCGCAGTTCACGAACCTGCTCGCCGCCATTGCCGCGGAACAAACCACCCTCGCCAATGATAGCCTTAGCCTTTCCAACGGGGATTACACTTTCATTCAGTCGCTGACCAGCTCGAGTTACGCCGGGAAACCGTCTTTCTCCAACTTGCTGGCCCAGGCCACGACCGAAAAGACCACCTTAGATACTTTGCAGCAACTCAAGCAAACCAACGGTTGGCAACAACTCAAGCAACGCCTCGCTGACCCGGCCCTCGCGGGGGTTCTCGCTAAACCCCCTTTCGCAGACTTGCGCACCTGGGCTGATGCGCAGTCCACGGCCGCCGCTTCGGGCGCCACACCTGACTTGCAGCGCCTGGACACCGACCTGGAAGTCCTTCTGGTGCAGTTCGGGGTTCTGAAGGCTACGGCTGCTGAAATCCATTTCGACGCCGCGCGCCAGACCAAGCCGCTGCCCTCAGGCGCGCTCGATGATCCACAGCCGTACCTGAACCGGGTCCAACGGCTCGAACAGGGATATAAAAATGGCGGCTGGCTGGACCAGGACAACCGCCAGAAGTACCTCACAAAAATCAGGGAAGCCATTAATTACCGCTAACCAACCATTCCAGGACTATGAACGAGCGGATCGAAAAACTCCTCGGACCTGTTTCGCCTGAACAACCCTGCGGACCGGACCTTTCCTACGACGGCCGGTTTGACGAGTTGGAAACCATTCTCAAAGGCAAACCGGAAATCGATTTCGGCAACATCAAAAAGCCTGCTGAACCGCCGGATTGGCGCCAGCTACAGGAGAAGAGCGCCGAGTTCCTCACCCAATCGAAGCACCTGCGGCCGGCGCTGATGCTTTGCTGCAGCCTGCTCAAAACGAGCGGCTTGCCCGGCTTCCGCGACGGGGTGCAGTTGCTGCGCGGCCTCGTCGAGCAATACTGGACCTCCCTCTACCCACTGCTGGATCCTGAGGATAACAATGATCCCACTTACCGCCTCAATATCATCGGCGCGCTGACGGCTCCGCGCGGGTCGGTCACTGGTTGGCTCGCCATCATTGACAATCTCTACACCGCCCCGCTCTGCCAGGCCAAAGGCGCTGCACCGCTCACTTTTGACCAGCTCCAGACCGCGAAATCACCGCCGCCACCGGTCGAAGGCGCCCCTGCTCCGCCTAGCCTGGCGAGCCTGACGCCAATGTTGCGCGCCTGTGCCGACCAGGTCGCGATGCACCATCAGGCGCTGACCGAGACACTTGAAGCCGCCCAGGCGCTGGATCAATTCCTCGCAAATACTCTCACCGCACAGAAATCGATGAGCTTTGATGACCTGTTCAAAGCTCTTCAGGAGATGATCACCGCGCTCGAACCGTTCCTGCCGGGCCAGGAAGGCCAGCCTGCGGGAGACGCGCCCGCCGATGGTGCTGCCACCGAAGCTGGGACAGACGGCGGCGGTGCCATGTTTGTGCGCGGCACCATTCGCTCGCGGTCCGATGCGGTCGCCGCACTCGAGAGCATCTGCCAATACTATGATCAGGTTGAACCCGGCAGCCCTGTCCCGTTCCTGCTTCGCCGCGCCCAAAAGCTCGCGGCCATGAACTTTGTCCAGGCCGTGCAGGAACTGAACCTGGTCGCCGGCATGGACGCGCTGCGGCCGAGCATGGGCTCGGTTATTGATGGCCAGGCGCCGCCAGCCGATTTGCCGGCCAGCTAACCGCCGCCGGTTCTACCTCTCACTCCGCCGTTGCATGAGCGATCCCTCCTCATCATTCCCGATCCATCTCGGCGAGTCCGCCCAATTTGCCTGCGTCCGCGACTTCTTCCGCGTGGCTGACTTCAATGACACCTCGCTGTGCCGGTTGCTCGGGATGCAGGATATGAGCGACTTGGGCCGCGTCGCCTGGGACCAGCTCCCGTTCGGCAATGCCCAGGGGCAGGCCACTGAGCCCAAGAGATCTTCGACCGGCGGGCTCGACTTGTTGCCAGTTGCCGAACCGGCCGCCCATGCCGGCGTCGCCGCGGCGGCCGCCGCCTCGAGCACATCTGCCGCGGCGAAGCCTTGCTCGCCAGGGCTCCAGTGGTGTATCGAGGTATTCATCCGTGGGTTGAAGGTAGAAGCCGAAAGTTCCCGACGCGTCTGTGGCGATGAAGTCTTCTCGGCCCTTTTGGCCCTGGGACTGTTGCGCCGCAGTGTGAAAAACCAAGCAACAGTCTTTTGCCCAGTGTGGGTCTATCCTGCCGACGGGTTCGTGATGGTCTCCGACCGCCGCGACGATCCTGAAACCGATGCCTACACACCCCCTGCGGACGTGGTTTTCCCCGCCATCTACGGTGGCACGCTGCGCTTCCTGAGGTTGCTTCCTCCCATTCCTGGCGGCGAAGCCTTGGATTTATGCGGCGGCTCAGGCATCGGCGCCTTGCGCCTGGCGCGCACGGGCCGTTCCGCCGCGACGGCGGATTTGACCGAGCGGTCTGCATTCTTTGCCGAGTTCAACGCGCGCCTGAACGATTTGCCTGTGACCAGCCTTTGCGGTGACCTCTATGTTCCGGCGGCAGGAAAGCAGTTCGACCTGATCTCAGCCCATCCGCCCTTTGTGCCCGACACTGGTGCCAAGATGATTTACCGGGACGGCGGCGATACCGGAGAAGAGGTGACCCGCCGGATTATCGAAGGCCTTCCTGCATCACTGCGCCCGGGCGGCCTCTGCGTCATACTCTGTGTCGCGCGCGATACCAACGACGAAACTTTCGAACTCCGCGCCCGTCAGTGGCTGGGTGTGGCGGCCGAGTATTTTGACATCGTCTTCGGCCTTGAAAAGATTCTGTCCGTGGACGAGGTGGTCGAGTCGATGCGCCGCCGTAGCCAGGTGATGAGCGCGGCCGAAGCGGCCCAGTTACGGGCGCGCCTGCGAGCTTTGGGCACCCGCCAATTCGCTTACGGCGCGCTGTTTATTCAACGCTTTGCCGAACCGGTGAACGACCGGCCGTTGCGCATCCGCATTACGCCCAAAGCCGGCGCGGCCGAGTTCCAGCGTCTGCTCGCGTGGCGCCAGCACCGCCGCAAACCGGGATTTGCGCAATGGCTCGCCGGGTCTCGCCCTCGCCTCGCTCCCGAGCTCGAACTCACCGTCCGGCACCTGGTCCAGGAGGGATCCCTCGTCCCGGCCGAGTTTGTTTTCTCCATCAGCAACGGCGTCGAAAGCGCTTTGCGGCCGGACGCCTGGATCGTGCCGCTTTTAGCTCGCCTCGAAGGCGCTCAATCCGTTGCGGACGTCTTTGCCCAGGCGCGCGATGAATTGCCCGCCGGGTTTGCCCTCGACGACTTCGCCGGCCTGGTCCAGGGCATGATTGAACGCGGTCTGCTGCTCAGCGAACCCTTGGCCCATTGACCTCCGACCGCAAAAGCGGTTTGCTGAGGCTACTGAATGAGCGACTCCAAACAGCCCATCGACGATTTGCGCATCGATCGCAGTGCTCGCACCGGCCGCCCAGCCTTCGGCTGGGTCCTGCCGCTGCTACTTGTGCTGGCGCTTGCGCTGGCTGCGCTCTGGTGGGTCACTCGCCCGCATCCGCTGGCGTTGCACACCGTCCTGGCGCGTGATACCCAATCGGCCCCTGCCGACCGAACTGTGCTGAATGCCTCGGGCTACGTCACTGCGCGGCGCGAGGCCACCGTTTCATCCAAAGTCACCGGCAAGGTTACTGAAGTGCTCATCGAAGAAGGCATGCACGTGCAGGAAGGCCAGGTCCTGGCGCGCCTGGATGACACCAACGTTCGCGCGAGTTTGCTCTTGGCCGAGGCCCAACTGGTCTCCGCCAGCAACGCCCTGGCCGAAACCCGCGTGCGCATCCGCGAAGCCGATCAGGAACTCCAACGCCAGGCCGGCCTGCTCAGCAATAATATCGCCACCCACGCTGACTATGACCATGCCCAGGCAGCTTACCTTGCTTACCAGGCGCATTTGCTCCAGCAGCAAGCCGACGTGCTCGTCGCCCAGCGCACCATCCAAACCTGGCAGCAACAACTCGATGATACCATCATCCGCTCCCCGTTCGCCGGCATTGTCACCTCCAAGAACGCGCAGCCGGGTGAAATGATTTCACCCATTTCCGCCGGCGGCGGGTTCACCCGGACCGGCATTGGCACCGTCGTGGATATGACCTCGCTCGAAATCGAAATTGATGTCAACGAGAGTTACATCAATCGCGTCGAGCCCGGCCAGCCGGTCGAAGCCGTGCTCGATGCCTATCCGGATTGGAAAATCCCCTGCAAAGTTATCGCCATCATCCCGACCGCCGACCGTCAGAAGTCCACCGTCAAGGTCCGCGTCGGCTTTGATAAACTGGACCCGCGCATTTTGCCCGACATGAGCGTCAAAGTCGCCTTTCACGAAATGGGTGGGACAGCGCCGGCGGGGCACGCGGTGATTGTTCCGCGCGCCGCGGTGCACCAACAGGATGGTCGTGACCTCGTCTTAGTCGTGCAAGACCAACACGCCCAACGCCGCTCAGTCGTCATCAGCAACTTCGGAGCCGACGAAGCCATCATTACCGCGGGCCTCAGTCCCGGAGAGAGAGTCGCGGTGGATTGGCCCGACACCGTTACCACTGGCGCTGCGGTTACCGAATCAAAAGCGCAGTGAAGCGGCGCCGGGCGGGGACGATCCGCCCCGACGTCTGTCGTTCTCCGGGCTTGTTAAACCCTGCGCTGGCCCTTATGGTGGCGGCTCGAAATTTTTCTGGAACTTTGATTATGGCGAAAACTCAAAAGAAACACGTTCGTTCCCGCGAAGACATTTCCGAATTACCGGAGTGGCTAAAGGAAAAGCAATGTCCCCATAAACGCCAATATATGGCGGGCAAACGGATCATGCCGCGCAATCTGACCGGCAAGGAGTCGGTTGCGCACCTGATCGACGAGGTGTTCCTGGCGTATAATTCCGCGCGGCTTAAGGAGGCCTGTCAGCTTTTCGCCAACAAAATGCTCGAACCGGATGTCACGATCGGCATGAGCATCTCCGGTGCGCTCACGCCGGCCGGCCTCGGCTGCTCGAGCCTCATCCCGCTCATCAATGCCGGATTTGTCGATTGGATCGTGTCCACCGGCGCCAACCTCTACCACGACATGCATTTCGCGCTGAATTACCCGGTCCACGCCGGCAGCTTTAAATTCGACGACACCGACCTGCGCGATAACGACCTGGTGCGCATTTACGACGTGGTGATTCCGTACTCGGATGGCCTGATGGCGACCGACGAAATCCTGCGCGACATCCTGGTTCAGCCCGAATTTCAAAAGGAGATGGGCACCGGCGAGTTGCATTATCTCCTCGGCCGGTACTGCAACGAATGGGAGCGCAAAAACAAGCTGAAGAATGTTTCGGTGCTCGCGGCGGCCTATCGCGCCGGAGTGCCGTGTTACACCTCGTCGCCCGGGGATTCGACGATTGGCATGAACGTCGCCGGAGTCGAGTTGCGCGGAAACAAACTGCGGATGAACCCGTCGATCGATGTGAACGAGACGACGGCGTTCGTGCTCGCCGCCAAGCGCGCCGGCGGCAAAAGCGGCGTCGTGTTGTGGGGCGGCGGCAGTCCGAAAAACTTTATGCTCCAAACCGAACCGCAAATTCAGGAAGTGCTGCGGATCAAAGAACTCGGCCAGGACTTTTTCATCCAGGTGACCGATGCCCGTCCCGATACGGGCGGCCTTTCGGGCGCCACGCCCAGCGAAGCGGTCAGTTGGGGGAAAGTCGATCCGACCAAGCTGCCGGATGCCGTGGTTTGCTACACGGACACGACGCTGGCGATGCCGCTGCTCACCCAATACGCTCTGTCCCGGCACAAGCCGCGCAAGTTGCGCCGACTCTATGATAACCGTGTCCGGATGATGCAAGCCCTGACGCGCGAATATTTCGTTCACAACAAGGTGAAGATGCTGGACGGGTCCGAGCCTAACCTCGATTGAGGCCAATCTGTCCCAATGGTCCCAATCCGGCGCTTGAGCGGGAAGGCGGCTGAGCGTATTTTGCCGCCCTATGTTGAAGGCAGAAAAGCCGCCCGTGGACCCCGAGCTGAAGCGGCGCATCGACGACCTGCTCGCCTATAAAGGCGGCGGGTTCAATCAAGAGAACGTCGCCGACATCATCGAGAACGCGCTCAAGCTGCTGACCGATGTCAAAGATACCGGCGATGTGCGCGTGATTCAAACCGCGCTGCGCGAGCTGCGCTACGCCTTCAAGCTGTTCGCCCCCTACGCCGGTGTCCGCAAGGTGACCATCTTCGGCTCCGCGCGCACGTTGCCGACGCGGATGGAATATCAGCAGGCGGTCGAGTTTGGGCGCAAGATTAGGGAGGCGGGGTTCATGGTGATAACCGGCGCCGGCGGCGGGATCATGCATGCCGGCCACGAAGGCGCCGGTCCGGAGAACAGTTTCGGCGCCAACATCCGCCTGCCCTGGGAGCAAGCCGCCAACCCCGTCATCCGCGAGGATAAAAAGCTGGTTACCTTCAAGTATTTCTTCACACGCAAATTGATCTTTGTCCGGCATTCAGATGCCATTGTCCTGTTCCCCGGCGGGTTCGGCACCATGGACGAGGGCTACGAGGCCCTGACTTTGATGCAGACCGGCAAGAGCCAATTGATGCCGCTGGTGCTGATCGATCGCCCGGGCGGCACTTATTGGAAAACCTGGGACAAACACGTCCGCGAGCACTTGCTCCGCGACCAGTTGATTTCTCCGGATGACCTGAACCTGTACCAAATCACCGATGATACCGATCAGGCGGTGAAGATCATCACACGCTTCTATCGTAATTTCCACTCGAGCCGGTTCGTCAAGGACCTGTTTGTCATCCGTCTCAAGCATCCGCCCTCCGATTCCGCCGTGCAGGCTCTGAACGAAGACTTTGCGGACCTGATCACGACTCCGCCCATTGAACGGATTGACGCAACCGCCGACGAAATCGCTGATGATGACAACGTGGATTTGCCCCGCATCGCGTTCGGGTTTAACCGCCGCGATTATGGAAGATTGCGGCAGCTCATCGATGTCCTGAACGGGATCTAACAGGAAAGCGCCAGAGAGGGCTGGCGCAGTCCACGACGCTTCGCAAGTTTCCAATGCCAGCGTCACGTCCGAGACACTTCGCCTGCCATTGGACGCCGAGTGGGGGGCCAGCTTTTGGACTGCGCCAGCCCTCTGGCGCTTTATCCGAAGCTATTACCGCACCCAGCACGGCCAGCACCGGAAACAGCAGCTCTATCAGTCGCGCCCCTTGCGATCGAGGTTGGCTTTGAGTTGCTCCTCGCTCACATGGCTCTGCACTCCCTCGGCCGGGACTTCAACTTTTGCCGTCCACAGAATCGCGTTCAGCACAAGCTTGCGCACGTCGTCGTTGCCCCAATTCTTGTGATAATGCCCGCCCGAAAAACCGAATCCCCGGCCGCCGTCCGGCCGTTCGCACGCCCAGGCCGTGGTTTGCATTTCGCCGTGCGCAACTGACTCGCGCACCGCCGGATTGCCCTCGTGCGGGCCATCAGGTCGGTGCATCGTGCTGGGCGGGGCCACCGCGCTGAGAATGGGCGTAACGCCCTGCATGCCGTCGCGAAAGCGCATGTAAAAGTACCACTCATCCGTCGTCGTAAACGGATGCACCCCGCGCGTGATCGGGTGCTCGGGCAACTGTTTGAAGTCCGCTTTCCAGACCGGGTTCACCGAGCGGTCGATCTCGAAACACCCGCCCAGCCAATCCAGAAACTCCTTTTCCCCCCGTTCTTTGGTTGGTTCCACCGCGTAATGCAGGCAGACCAGCCCAACCCCTTTCTTCATCAACTCGCTGATCCGCTCCAACCGGTCATCTTGCAACAGCGGATGACCACCGCCGCCATCGCTATAAACCACGATCGTCGCCGCGTGCGCAAATGCCGCGTCCGGTTCCGTTGGCCAGCCGTTGCTATATACCGTCGCTGTCACGCCGGGAAATCCCTCGAGGCACGACTTCAGCAACAAGCAGCCGGCGCGGTGTTCATGCTCACCCGGACCGTGGCTGGGGGGCCCGGCCAGAAACACAATTTCCTTCGGCTCAGCCGCGCCCAGGCTGGCCACAATGAAAGGCAATATAGCCAGCAGGAGTAATCGTTTCATAAGGCTAAAGCTTCTTGAGGCGAATGTCTTTGAACTGCACGGTAAACGGAGTTCCCACGTGCAACTGCAACGCGAGAATACCGCTCAGCGCTCGATGCGCCGTATCTTCGTCAGTCAGGTCTATAGTTGGTTTACCGTTGAGCCACTGTTGCAGATGATTGCCCCGGGCCACGATCACATACTCATTCCAGTCCCCCTTCTTGATCGAAGCCTCGATTTCAGCCGCGGACCCAATCGAGCCCAGCACGTGCTTCTTGCCCTCGGCGTCCCAGAGCACCTTTTCGCCCCGGTCGGCGATCGTGCCGCGCATGCGTTCCTCGTAAAGATTGCCGGTGTAGTTCGGACCGGCTTCCATATCGGCCTGGTAACCGCCCACCACCCAGTTGGCGCGGTCGAAAATTTTGCTGCGGTACTGAATGCCCGAATTGGCGAAACCGGAGTTGCTGTTGGGGACGATCTTGAACGAGCAATGCAACTCGAAATCGGCGACCACGCCGTTGGTCCACACCAGGAACGTATTCACTTTTGCCGGATGTTCCGGTGTGGTCTGGCCGGTGATCGCGCCGTCGCGTACGCTCCAGAGCTCGCGGTTGCCGTCCCACCCGGTCAGATCTTTGCCGTTGAAAATGCTTTGAAAACCGTGCCGGCGATCATCCAGCAGCGTCGTGTCCCGACCATATTGCCCGGCGCCGGGAGCGACGCTATTCTCAGCGCGTTGTGCGGCGACCGGCAGCATCGAAAACAATAGTGTGCCGCAACCGGCGATAACGGAAGCTGTAATTCGCAGAGCAGCCTTCAAGTTCGGTTCCTCCGGGGTTAATGGTGGGCTCAGTGTTGCTGCCTCACAGCACGCGCTGCAAAAACTTCAAACCTTTTACGGCGATGTCTTCCTGGCGCGGCTCGACCTGGCGCCAGATGGCGGCGGCCCGCGCGATCAGCTTCACATGGCTGCCGAAACCTTCAATGACCACGTCGCCCTGGAAATTAATCGCGCGCAGCGCCTGGCCGATCGCCCGCCAATCGATATGGTCGTTGCCGGGGGTGCCACGGTCGCACCCGCAAGCGTGGAGATGGGCCAGCCGTTTGCCGGCCCGCAGGATCGCGGCCGCCTGGTTCTTCTCCTCGATGTTCATGTGGAAGGTGTCCAGCATGAGTTTGAGCGCCGGGTTGTCCACTTCCTCGATCATGTTCAACGCCTGCTCGCACGTATTAATGAAATCGGTTTCAAAGCGGTTGAGCGGCTCCAGGCAGATGCGCTGGCCACGGTCTTGAGCTTCGCGGGCGAGCGTGCGCAAATGCCGGGCCACCAGCTTCCATTGCTGCTGGTACTCCCGGCGTGGCACCGCCTCGGCGCGGCCGGTCGCCGAATAAATCGGCCCAATCACCGTCGAGCAATCCAACGCCTTGGCCTGGTCCATCAGTTGGGTCATGTATTTCAGCGCAATTTGTTGCTGGCGGGCAGTGCCGCGCAGGTCTCGCTCGGCGCTCATGCACGCGCACACCGACCCGCAGGTCAGCCCGGTATCCTCGAGCCGGCTTTTGACCACCCGCGGGTCAATGTGGTTGGGCTGTTCGATCGGGATTTCCACCGTCTCGAAGCCCCAGCGCTTGATGGGCTTGAACAGGCGCGTGCTTTGAGTGGTGAACGGGGAGGTGAAAAGGAAAGTATTAATGCCGATGCGCATAGCGGAAACCGACCATAGAACATCGCCACAGCAAGTCAAGCTTCGCCGTGACATCTGCGACACTTCACCCAGGCTTCCAATTCCCATCGGCCGAGCCGTCGGGGCTGGCAAGTACCACCTTGTAACCGTTCGGATCGCGAAGCCATATTTCCCAGTGGTTTGGGCCGCCGTCAGGGTTGTCGGGCGGATTGCGATGGCGCGGCAGAATAATCTCAGCTTTCAAACGCTCGGCGCGCGCAACTGCCGCATCAAAATCCTCAACTTCGAACCACAGCAGCACGCCGTTGCCGACAGCGAGGTTAGGCTCGCCTATGCGCCCGTGATGATGCGCCACCTCCCAATTGTGCAATTGAAGAATCAGCCGGCCATTCGAGACCAACCGCTCGTAATTTGGGCCGCCATGGGCGCTCTGGCACCCGAGAAGTTGTTGATACCAGCGGCTCGTCGCCTCGACGTCCCGCGCGCAAATAAGAGGCTGTGGATGCATCGTCCTTACTCTCACCCGGGATCCCCTTCCAGTAAAGCCCCCGGCGCGCGGACCTTAGTCAGACCTTAGTCCGCAGCAACTCCCGAACGGAGCACGGCTCGGATTTGCTGCCGATTTTACCAGTTACGTTGCTGCGGACACGAATGTCCGCGCTCCACGCCCTCACTGCCGATTACATCCGCTCGTGCTGCGGTAGCGCTATCTTACCCAGCCCCCGCATCCCCAAGCTCCAGTTTTGACCGCCGCTTCCATGCGCGCGCCAGCACAACCATTGCGCTCCCGAAACCCAGGGCCACCCAGGGCATTCCCAGAAACGACTTGGCGCCCATCACACCCACTGCCAACCCGAGCAAAAGCGCAAACAAAACCCACGGGCTGATCGCGCCGATTGCCCACAGACCGCGCCGCCACGTGCGGTCGCGCGCGCCATCCAGGCGCCGCAGCACCATTCCCAGCAGCATGCCAAGCCCCACCCACATCCCGCACAACAGCCACGCCGGAAACCGCCCACCATGCTCCACGATCGACGGCACAATAAATCCCAGCATCACGAACCCCGCGGTGAACCCGATCCCGGTGAACCACGGTGCTCTGACCGCCCTGGCGCCGCTTGTCGCACGCGTCTGCTGTAGCGCGAGACCCACCAGGGCCAGGATGCCCCCCAGGCAACCCAGTGTCCACGGCCAGCCCAGCCGGAACGGATAGACTTGCCGAACCGGCAGAACTCCCGGAAACGCAGCCTCCAACAGCCCACGGTTGAACTCGACCAACTGGTCGCCTTGCGGCCGCTTTGCCATCTGCTCACTCAAGCGCGCCGGCAAAGGCACGCCGGCAAATCGCTCGGGCGAATACAACTCGGGCCGCGGCAGTAACCGATTGAGCTCCTCCTGCAGCGCGTGCTTCAGCTCGACAGAATCAGCCTGCGTAGCAACGGCTTTGCGGACAATTTCGCCGTGCTTCGCGCTGAACCCGCCCGCAATGAACCGGTCCAGCGGTCGGCTGCCCGCCTCGACTTGGCGCGCCAGCTCAAGCGAGTGCTCCATCTCAATCAGGTGAAAGGGCCGATTATCAAAAAAAGCGAACCCGAGCAGCACCACCAGCGCAAAGGCCGAGCCGGCGATAACCTGGCCCCGCCGGCGCAGCCAGGGAACCGTTGCGTGGCCTGAGAATGCCGCTTCGGTGATGAACACCGGCGCCGTGATCGAGATGGCCATGTGATAGAATGTCAGGCCAAAGGCCCAAACCCAGTTCACGCCCGCAGCCCGGCCATAAATGCTTAAGAACCCGGTGTCCGTCCAGTAAGGGTTGAAGAAGCTTTTGCACATCAGCCCCTCCTCGATGATGCCATAGGCGGCCCCCAGCAGCAGCAGTCCGGCCGCATTGAGCCCGCGGCGCACCACCAACTCGCGCACCAGCAGCGCTCCGCAACCGTACAGCCCCACCAGCAGCACGAAGAACACCGGGTTGAAGAATTGCAGCGGCGGTGATGAGCCCGAAAGCAACTCCCCCACCGCAGGGGCCAGCACCAGCAACGTCAGCACAGGTTTCCAATGCCGTTCCGCCCGGGGCGGCTGATCATCGACCGGAGTTGTGGCGGATTCCGCTCGGCCCTCGTTCACATCGCTCATCCAGTATTGGGATTACACGTGAACCGGGGCGAAAGTTACAGGGAAATCCGGGGGTAGCGGGGCCACACGAGTGTGAGACAGAGTTGCGAAGACGCCTCACCGCAAGCGTCCAGTTGCTTTTCGAGCGCTTTGGCTTTATGACTAAGTGGGCATCAGGCAATTCGAGCGGGTCGGGCTCGGCTTTTCCCGCGCGAGCAGCCGTAAAACCGGGGCGTGGAAATGAGGACGGTTAGTTATGGAACTGTATTTTCGTGATCTGATTTCTGAAGACGCGTCGCTGGACAAGTTGGTGGACGACTTAATGCTCGTCGTGCAGGGAGCTGAGGAGTTTGTCGAGGCGGCGGGGGCCGGCCTGCCAAAAGAGCATAAAGAGGAAATCGCCTCACGCCTGCAGCGCCTGAAGGAGGGTTGCCGGCAAATCAAGCGCCAGACCGTCCGCACCGCCCTCGCGACCGACAAGGTCCTGCGGCAATACCCGTATTCCTCCGCCGGGTTCGCCTTTGCCGCTGGGTTGTTATTCGGAGTTTGGCTCAAACGCCGGTAGCGGAGCGCGGACTCCAGTCTGACTTTAGTCCGCAGCAATATCCTAATGGCGGATTTGCCCCGATTCGCAGGCATGCTCAGCGATTGCACACTGCTGCAGGCTAAAGTCTGGCTAAAGTCCGCGCTGCGCTAAACGTATTTGTTTAAGCGTGACTCGTTCCGCTTTTGTCGCCAAAATCAGCGCATGAAACGATGGCTTGGGCTTGCGCTTTTGCTTTCCTTCCGCGCAGTTGCCTCTGAAATTCCCGAACCCGTCCTGCCTCAGGGAGTCGGCATCAACATCCACTTTGTAACGGGCCACCAGCATGAACTCGACCTCATCCAGGCGGCGGGCTTCAAGTTCGTGCGAATGGATTTTGCCTGGACAGCCATCGAGCGGCAGAAGGGCCAATACGATTGGTCCGAATACGAACAATTGCTGCAACACCTGGACCAGCATGGTCTGCGCGCGATTCTGATCCTGGATTATTCCAACCCGCTGTACGAACAGAGCGTGACTTGCACCAATCCGATGAACAATCAACTGCACACGACAATTGCGGCGCCGCAGCACCCGGAAAGCATCGCCGCCTTCACACGCTGGGCCGCCGCTGGTGTCGAACATTTCCGCAATCGCCACGTGCTGTGGGAAATCTGGAACGAACCTAATATTGAATTCTGGAGCCCACAACCGGATGCACAGCAGTACACGACACTGGCGCTGGCCACCTGCAAGGCGATTCGCCAGGTCGCACCCGAAGCGACGATCATCGGCCCTGCCTCCTCAACCTTCCCCTGGGATTTTTTGGAAACTTTGCTGAAATCCGGCGCGTTGGAATACCTCGATGCGGTCAGCGTCCACCCGTATCGCCAGTTCGACCGCCCGCCTGAGACCGCGGCGGCAGACTTTCATCGGCTCCGCGAAATGATCGACCGCTATGCGCCGCCTGGCCGCACCGGCAAAATCCCCATCCTCAGCGGTGAGTGGGGCTATACCAGCGCGACGCGCCGTGGCGTGTCGCTCCAGACGCAAGCCGCCTTCGCCGTGCGGCAGCAATTGGCCAATCTGCTCGAGGGTGTTCCTCTCTCGATCTGGTATGACTTAAGCAATGACGGGCGCAACCCCGCCGAGCGGGAGGAGAATTTCGGCACGATGTACTCCGACCTCAAGCCCAAGCCGGCCTATCTCGCGCTGAAGTTGATGACAAAACAATTGTCCGGGTTCGGCATTGCGCGCCGGTTGCCCATCGAGAACAGCGACGATTACGTGCTCAGTTTTACGAATTCTGCCGGCGCCAGCAAGCTCGTCGCCTGGACCCTCGGTAAGCCTCACGCTTACGGCTTGCAACTTAGCCAGGCTCACGCAACGGGGGCCAACATAACGATGGGTGACGGCTCGGCTCGCCCGGTAGCAATCGATTCCGGGCGGTTGCGGCTCGAATTGCAGGCGATGCCGCAATACGTCACCCTCGGGATGCAGACCACCCAACGTTAACACCCAGCGCCCAAGGCGCTCATTGACACCGCAGCCGGCGAGGGCAGATTCTCCCTATGCAAGCCCCGCGCAAGAGAATCCGCACCCAGGCAGGCACTCGGTCGCACGCCGAGCTCCCGGCAGCCCATTCTGCGCCCGGAGCAGAAGCCGCTTCAGACGACCGCCTCCTCACCCGCACGGAACAAAGCCCGTTCCAGGGTCTAATCATTCGTGACCGTGACCCGGAGAACCTCGAGTACCCTTTTTCATCGCTGAACACCGCGCTGACCCCCAACGAGCAGTTCTTTGTGCGCAGCCATTTTCCTGTGCCACAGCTCAATTCCGCCCAGTGGCGTCTCAAAGTGGAGGGACAAGTGAAGCGCCCGTTGGAGTTAAGCTACGAGGCCATCACGAGGATGCCACCGCGCACGAGCAGAATGGTCATGGAGTGCGCCGGCAACAGCCGCATCTTCCTTTCGCCTAAGGTAGGCGGGCTCCAGTGGGAATTGGGCGCGGTCGGCAATGCCGAATGGACCGGCGTCCGACTCAGCGACGTGCTGGACCTGGCTGGCATTAAGGCCAATGCGGTGGAGGTTGTGCTCGAAGGGGCCGATAGCGGCGAAATAAAAAAGGAGCCGCTCTCGCCTGGGAAAATCAATTATGCGCGCAGTCTGCCGCTGGCCAAAGCATTGGATCGTGAGGTCTTGCTGGCGTACCGGATGAACGGCGAGCCGCTCAGCCCGGCTCACGGCTACCCCTTGCGCGCCGTAGTCAGCGGCTGGTACGGCATGGCTTCGGTTAAATGGGTCACACGCCTGGTGGTCATCGATCGCGTCTTCCGCGGCTATTTCCAGACCTCCGATTACACCTTTTGGGAGCGCCGCGACGGATTGCCGATTCAATTGCTGCCTGTGGGCGAAATGGAGGTGAAAGCGGAAATCGCTCGGCCCGCGCTCCACGAAGTGTTGCCCGCAGGCTCGATTTACCGCGTGCATGGAGCAGCTTGGACCGGCGAGTCGGAAATCGAGCAGGTCGAGTTGAGCAGCGACAGCGGAAAAACCTGGGTGCGGGCGCACCTGCTGGGCGTTGCCGGCGGCCATGGTTGGCGCCTATGGGAACATCATTGGCGCACGCCTGCTCAACCAGGGCGTTACACGCTCATGGCGCGGGCTACCGACGCTCGCGGCCGAACTCAACCCTTGGAACGCGATCCGCATCGCGGCACATACATTATCAGTCATGTGCAGCCGATTGAAATTGAAGTGCGCAAAGCCACTAACGGCGCGGCCGAAAGTTACGCGATTTAACTAAAACCGCGCCAACTTGGACCTTGCGGAAGGCAGCCATCGTTTCGGCATTAGTGTATCCCTCCCATCTTTGCCACCTGCGCAATCTGTGGCTTTCTTTCCGTGGCTTTCCGACTTCAAGGCTGGATGTTGGGCGTTGAATCCTCGGTGTTCGTCTTTTGGGCCGGCGCGTCCGGGTCCTCCAGGGCGAACAGCTCTAATTCCTGCGCCATCGGCCGGAAGGGCGAGAAAGTGCGGCGATGCAACGCGCAGGGCCCCAGGGCCTCAATGGCCGCCAGATGCTGCGGCGTCCCGTAGCCTTTATGTTCGGCGAAGCCATAACCCGGAAATTGCTTCTCGTACTCGACCATCAGCCGGTCACGCGTGACCTTGGCCAACACACTCGCCGCGGCGATGGAATAACTGCGCGCGTCGCCCTGCACTAATGCGGTCTGCGGATACGTCAGCCAGCGAATTCGCAACCCATCGACCAGCACATGCTCCGGTCGGGGTTGCAATTGGTCAAGGGCCTGGTTCATCGCGCGCCAGGCTGCCTGGCGAATGTTAATCTGATCGATCAGCTCGACCTCGACCGTCGCGATGGCGTACTTCACATCCGGCAACGAAGCCAGCACCGTGAAATATTTCTGGCGTTGCTCCGGACTGAGTTGCTTTGAATCGTTGAGGCCGCGCAGCTTGCGGCAGAGCCCCTCCTGCAACCAGGTGGCTGGAAACATCACCGCGGCGGCCACCACCGGTCCGGCCAGCGGCCCGCAACCAGCCTCGTCCACACCGGCGACCAGCGGGCAGCCGCGGCCCCAGAGGTCGCACTCGTAGGACAATCGATGCCAGAATTTCGCGCTCATCTCTTGCTGCCTCTATCGAACCATTAACCCGCGCCGCGCAGCAAGCAAACAAGCCGATTATAATCCAAGCGCGGCTTGACAACCGGGGGGGTTGCGCACAAAGCTCACCTGCGGATGAGCAGAACACGGCGTGGCCAGAATATTTATCGCCGGCAGCGCGGTGGCTGCTCGACCCGGATGTTCATGAACTCTCATTCTTTTTTCCCCTGTTTGTTCGCTTTGGCGTTGGGCTGCTCGGTGGTGACGGGCCGCGCCGCCGGAACCAACGCAGCCCCCGCCAGCACGAATCTAGTCCAGGTCGAGGACCCCAGCTCACAAGAAGTGCTCCGAGCTTACCTGCAACTCCAGGAACAGCTCCATGCCACCCAGCTCTCCATTGAGGAAAACCAGCGTGAGGCCAAAGAATCTGCCGCCAAGAGCGCCGAGGCGCTGAACAACCGGATGGACATGCTGGAGCACGCGATTTCTGCTCAGCGCAGCAGTGAATTGGAGACGATGCAAAGCTCCAATCGAGTTATGGTAATTGTCGCAGGGGCCTTTGCCGTGATTGGATTCATCGCGATGTTGCTGATGGCCTATTTTCAGTGGCGCACGGTCAATGGCCTGGCCCAACTCTCGACCGCCTTGCCGGCCCCGCGCGGCCTGGGGCCGGCACCGGCCCTGGCGGCACTCGGCCCAGGGGATGACTTGCCGGCCTCCACCGATCCGGCCGAGCAATCCAATTTGCGGTTGCTGGGGGCTCTGGAGCATTTGGAGAAACGGCTCTATCAAATTGAACACACCCCTGCTGCGCCAGCCGAGATTGCGGCAACTGACGCTGCACGCGCCCCCAAACCCAATTCCCAAGCCAATGGGCATTCCCCGGAAAACGGAGCCGAACCAGCCACCGCGGGCGCGGCGCCCATCCCCGAACTGTTGCGCGAGGGCGAAATGCTGCTGAACCGCGACGATGCCCAAGGAGCCTTGGGGCGGTTCGAGTCGGCTTTGGCGCTGGACCCAGCCAACCCGGAAGCATTGGTAAAGAAAGGCAGCGCGCTGGAGCGGTTGCAGAAACTGGATGAGGCGCTGGATTGTTACAACCGGGCGCTGGCCGCGGACAATTCAATGACCATTGCCTATCTGCACAAAGGCGGGTTGTGCAACCGGCTCGAACGATTTCAAGAGGCGCTCGACTGCTACGAGCGGGCATTGCAATCGCAGGAAAAACCAGGGAAAACCTGAGCGGAGCGCGGACATTCCTGTCCGCAGCAGTGTCTCAGACCAAGATTCCTGTTAAACCGAGCCGCGCTTTCGTTCGGAAGTTGCTGCGGACAAGAATGTCCGCGCCCCAGTGCTTTACCAGAGGAATGAGGCTTGCTGCGACAACAGTTGCGAGCCTTCCCAGAGCGTGACGCGCCACGCCACAACGCCGCCGAAGCGCTTATAAGCCTCGCCTTCCAGATTCAGAGTTGTCCAATGGCTAAACCAGCCCCCCTTGGGCGTGAGTGGTTCTTCCAAGGTGGTTCGTTTGGGCAAATTTCCTTCCGCGCTGCCGCGCAATTCTACGCGGACCTTAAGCGGGGCACCGGCCAGGCCCTTGGTTTTCCATTGCACGAAGAACCGCACTCCTGAACGTCGCTCAGGATGATCCCTCAAGATCGCTTGATAGGCGTCGCGGTCATAGAGGCTCGGGGTCAAGCTGGTGTGCCCCTTAAGGTCAACGTACTCCGGCAAAACTTTGATCACCCGGCCTGAGGCGGCCATGGCCTGTGGCTGCAGCCATAATCCGCCAATCAAAACCAGGCAAATGAGCACGCCGCGCATGGCGGCAACCATAGCGCGCCGCCTCCAGGATTCAAGGATATCGTGGTCCTAACTAACCTTAACCATCTTAATCTTAATCTTAATCGTAATCGCGAATCCCGATTTTGATTAAGATCCGGATCCTTACTGCGGCAACGGCGAAAACGTTGGGCGCTCGTTTGGCTCCTCGATCAACAGGTTCTTGATCGTTTTAAGGGGATGAAAAGGCATCAACAGCAATCGGGGGATAAGAAAGACCGGCTCCAGCTTCGGGTTGCTCACTTCGCCGGTGACCTTGTACTCAAACAGTTTTGTCACCGGCCAGAAAACGGTGCTGACCAGCGGGCCGACGACCCACATATCGCGCAACAGCTCCGCTTCGACGCGGGCATTGACCTGTTGCTGCAAATCCAACGAGCCGCGGTACTGGAGCCGCATCGCCTGGGAGCGGATTTCCAGATCGCGCGACCAGATCACTCCGTTGGTCATTTCGAAGGTGCAGTTTGCCGCCGTCGCGCGGCTATTCCCAAGCCCGGGAACGATACCGTTGAGCACGGGACTGAAAATGCCGAACAGCCGGATCTCCCAGATCAACCCGTCGGCCAGGGCGAGGTCGCCATAGCCATTGAGCGAGTGCAAATCTTCCGTGTTCCCATGCGTTACCACCAGATGGCTGGCGAGCCGGCCGTCGAGCTGGTTGGTGCCCGCCACCAGGTCAGCCATCAGCGCGTGCAGTTGGGTGTTGGTGGTCGCTACGGAAAACCGAAATTCCGCGCCTTGCCGTGCAGAAAAGTCGAAGGAAGCCGCGCCATCGGCCAGGCCGCCATAAAACTCCATGTGCACCGGACTCACTTCGAGTCTTTTGCCGGCCCAATGCACATGCCCGGTAATATGAGGCAGGTGGAACCGCCACCATTGGAAGGGACCGCCCGCGAGATCGAAATGCAAATCGGCCTGTTCCTCACCGCGCAGCGGGATAGTGCCGTACACGTGCGCGGTCGGCGGCTCCAGGAACTGATAAGCCTCGATGGCGCGGACGATGTGCGGGCCAATCGCGCGGGCCACCAGCATCGGCGGCAGCGTGCTGACCCCATTGGTGAGGAATGCCACTTGCGAGGCTAAATCCACAGTTAAACCGTCGGCGTGGGCGGCGCGGGAGCCGCACTGAACCCGCGGCTGAATAAGACGAAGCGCACGATTGGTGTACTGCACTTGCGTTTCCAAACGGCTGATCGGTTCGCTGCGGAACGCCAGGTTGGTGATGGCAACCCGCCCTTTGAACCCTGTAAGGTCCGGCTCATGAAATCGGCCCCAGAGTTCGAGCTCGACCCCCGGTGGCTGGCTGAAAGTAAACAGGTCCAGCCCCTTGGTTTCCTGCTCCCCCAACACCGGGCGTAACACACGCACATCCACGTGGCTGGTGATGCGCCAATAAAAATCCTTTGTCCGCTCATTAGCACGATGCTCCGCCAAAACCTCTCCTTCCGGTCGCACTAATCGGAGGTCGGGCAAATGCCAGCACAAATTGGAATAAGTGACATGCGAGTGGGCGGCGGTGAACGGCACGTGGCGGAAACTGCCCCCTTGCGGGATATTGAATTCGCCGGCGAGATATAACGTTGGTTGGACCTCGCCGCGCCAATCCGGCTGGCGGTTGGTCCAGGCCGGCAGGATGACGCTGGCCTGGCCGCTAATCACCGGCGCACTCACCCATTGATAAGGTTCGAGCCACTGGTGGGCGCCTTCCGGCAGCAAGGGCTCGAGCTTGTGCGGATCGAAATCCGAATTGAGCCTGGCCGCGAGCAGGCGAGTCGCAACGTTCAGCTCGACCTGGGCGTCAAGCCGGCCACCGTAAAGCGACACCTCGAGGTTGGTCAGCGACAAGCCAGGTGGGGCCCATGCTCCGCCGAAAACGACGCGTTCAGCGCGAATTTCGTCCGCGGCGACATCGTGCAACTGGCAGTCATAATGCAGTTGATAAGGCGCCAGATTGGTCCACCAGGCCCACGAATCATCCCACGCCGCAGGCACTGTCGGCAAGCTGAGGGAACCATGCCATTGCAGACGCCCGGCCGAACCCCATTGGCTTTCCACGGCGGTCAGGTTGAGCGCGCCCTCTCCGGAAACCGGCACAAGGTTCGTCAGTGAGTGCAGCCAATCCGCCGTGAATAGCAGTTGCTTCCCGTGCCCCCACTCCGTCTGGAGCGTTTTGGCCGAAAGCCGCAAGGAGCCCTGCACGAGGCTCGAGCGGGAATTGTGGCTGGCAAGCCGCATATCCAGCACGAAGTTGGTAATGGAACCCCAGCGGGTCTGGGCGGCGAGGGCTTCGAGGTTGACTCTGGCATGCGACAGCCCGTTGGTATCGGCGGGAAAGAGTCGGCCGGTGAAGCGACCCCGCGTCACCGCGCCCCAGGGAGTTTGTGCATCCGGCGCAGCCACCAACAGCAGCACGCCAAAAGTTTGCAGGTCGCGGGCATCTCCACGCACATCCAAGCGCAATTCCGGCGGCGCTGAGAAATGAATCCGCGCGAGGGTGTCGGCCAGTTTTTCCAGCCGGGCAGGCCAGCTTGGAGCCTGACCCGGCGCAGCAGGCGTGCTGCGCAGGAATTCCCATTGCCGCGCCGCCGATGCATTGGCCACCAGCGCGGAGAGATTGACTTCGGCGCCGGCGAAGGAGGCGCGGAAATTATCCACCGACCACCTATCATCGGGGAGGAACCGGAGGTCGGCGTGGATGCGTTCGACGGAGAGTTGCCGGGGTGTTTGATTGGTGTCGGGCAAGGGCCAGACCAGGTGGCCTTGGCGCAGGCTGAGGGAATCGACCTGCAGCTCGAGCCGCGCAAGGGCGTGATGGTTCAGCAGCACCTGCACTTCGCGCAAAGTGAGTTGTGGGCCGCCGCCAGAACCACTCCGCCCGAACCGAACGTCTTCGGCCATAATCGCGCCAGTCCAGCGCAGCCGCAGCCGCGAAAACTGCAAGTCGATGCCACGGGCTCGCAGTTTGTCCAGCAGCGGCCGTTTGAGGAACCCCGGCAACCCGACCTGATTTAGGTAGATGAACCCGGCCAGGAGAGCCAAAATCACCAGCCACACCACCATCCGGAACCGCCGAAAGTAAATGCGACAAAGTCGCCAAAACCGCCGTTTGGGTCGCGGAGGCATGTTATGGGACAGATAGACTATAGGCGACCTGGCCGAACAGGTCCGGCGGAAATTCGCAAATCCAACGCTGCCCCTCGAACATGACCGCGGCGTAGGGAGCACCGGACGGCGCCAGCCCGCCGAACTCCAAATTCGTCTTCTGCCCATTGAGCAGGTCGAACGTGATCTGATAACCATCGGGGCGAAAACCAAAACGCGTAAGCTCGGCATCGCCACGCCCAACCCAAGCGACTGCGGCCGCCTGCGTCAGGCCGCGCACCGTTTCTTCCACCGCCAGATCGTTAATAATTCCCTGGGACCCTGGCGCCAACGACCATTGGTGCGGCCCACGCCGCAACAGGCGCCGCTCGCGCCCTTGCTGGCGGAGTGTCACTCCCGCCAGGTCCGTCTCGGTGAACGCGAACAACTGGTGCGCACGCAAGGTCCAACTCAGGTCCGGCAGGCGTGCAAATTCATTGGTCGAGATGGCATAGACGCAGCTCTCATCCGTGCGGCGGGCATAGACCTCCTGATTGGTGCCGAGGCCAAACCTCAAATCAACCAGCAGATTGTTCGTGGCTATTGCGTTCGCTGGCCCGCCGAACAAGCGGTACTCGCGGATCGGCGCTGCGAGGCCGAACTCCGGCAGGTCCGGGTCGTTGACGACATCTTTGCTGAACTGGATGATGGGCACATTGGTGAGCACGAACAGGAAATGGCTGACGGCAAACGGGTCGGCCGGAAGATTTTCCGGCTGAATACGCCAGTTCCCATTGGTCTGAAGCTCGACCGAAAAATCATCGCGGCCATGGACCTGAATTCGTGCCACTGGTTCGGTGACGGTTAAGAGGTGTGGGTCGCGAAAATCGTTCAAGGAGCTGCGCTGCCAGGCCTCGAGCGGCTGCTTCGGCACGGTGAAAATCGCATTTTGACCCAGGCGCCGGGCATAAACCACATTCGCATCGTTGGTGGGACTGCGGCCGACCTGAAGCAGCGCGAGGGTGTTGGTGCCCTGCGCCAGCCCGACCTCCAACTCCGGCCGTGCCAGGCCGAAGGACTCCAGGTCCGGCGTCGGTGTGTCGGAACAGAATTGCCGGACTTGCAAGGAAAGCAGCTCCGACAGCGCGCTCTGGATGCGGAGATTATCAGCACGCGCGCCGCGTGTGAAGGGCCAGACCAGCCGCCACAAACCGTTTGTCCCCTCGCGTTGTACGGTGAAAGTGACGCCGGCGATACCTGCTTCTTTGACACGGTTAGTGACGGAGAGCCGATCGAAAACCAGGTTGGGTGGGACCGCACTGGTGTCCCGCCAATCATTAGCGGTGCGCGGCAGCAATTTCAACAGGTCCGCATCGACCACATAGACTCCCTGATGGCTGACCACTTGCAGGAAGACCTGGTCGCCTGGGGGCGTTGTGGCGCCCACGAGCAGGTGGGCGCGGTAGTCACCCTGCGAGATAATGATCGAGGCCTGCGGGGTCGTGAAGCCGTACTGCGTGTCGGCATCGGCCCGGCTGCGTACTTCCTCGGGCGTAATGTAAGTGGCCGGCGTAAGTTCGGCCAGGCGTCCCAGCAAATGCTGGATTTTCGCTCCGGCCGCCGGATAGACCATCGGTTCGAGCAACTGCCAGCTCCCGTTGGTGCGCTCGGCAACCAACTGAAGTTGAACCAGCTCATTGGTGTGCGCGCCGGCCAGGAGTTGCCCCGGCCCGGGCGGCCGCACCTGGATGGACGTCACGGCGTCCGGCTTGAGTTGAGGTAAAATCCTGGCCGGACCCGCGGGCGCTGCCCGGTGCGGGCGGAAGACGAAAATGAAAGCGAACAGGCCCGCGGCGACCAACAGCCAGAACCAGGTTTTCTTGGGACTCATGCCGGAAGAGGGGCGCGCCGAGGATTCGCCTTAATGGCGGCGGCGCAGCCAGACTAACCAGCCGAATGCCACCGCGGTGCCGGGCATCCCTGCCAACAGAATCCATTCCGCGCTCTGGAGCTGCGTCCGGGTCATGGTGAGTTTGTACTCGGTCACTGGGCGCGGTCCAGGCCCTTTAATCAATTGCGTGCGGTCCAGGAGCCAGTTGACCAGGTAATTGGCGAAATCGCGGTTGGCAGCCGATTCGATCATCTCGTTGCCGAGACAATTGGAATCGCCTATGACCACCATGCGGGTCGTGCCGCGCTCAGTCACGACTCCATTGATCGCGCCCTTTTCGACCGCAACCATCAAGGGGAACGCCTTGAGCACCGAAGGCGCATCCACCGCAAAGGAGTTCGGCCCGGAAAAGGCCAGTTTGTCAACATGAGGCGGGTCCGGCGTTTGGGGTGGCAGGTCGCCAATGGCACGCGGCAACACGAAATGGAGTTGCTGCAACTGGAGCGGCTCGACAAGGGGGTGTTTGGGATTAAAGCTGCCCACTTTAATATCGACCAGGTCATGCTGGGTGGTGTGATCCGGGTCTTTGATGATGCTGTCGCCGACCTGGACGCCCCACTTGGCGAGGATGCTTTCGAGGCCGGTCTGCCGATGGATGGTGCGATAGCTGAACAGCGCCAGCAGCCGGCCGCCCTGGTTGAGATATTGATCGATTCTCTCGAGTGTGATGTCCGAGAACCGTTCGGTGGGGCCGGCGATCACCAGCAGATTGCAGTCCTGGGGGACGTTGTTGGTCCCCAGCAGCGAGAGTTCGTGCGGTTCGACGTAGTTCAGCCGCAGGATCGAAGCGAACTTGTTATAACCGAATTGTTCGTCATGCCCATCAATTTGGGGCTCGCCCTCTCCTTCTAGGAAATAAGCCTGGAGTTTTTTGGGGCTGGTGATGGCCATCAATGTGCCATCAAAAGTCATTTCGCCCTGAAAGGCCGTGAGTTTGCGCCGGAACGGTTCATCGGGGTTGGGCACCTTTTCCAGGATGTACTTCGCCAGGGCATTTCCTTCGATCGGTTTGACCCGGCCGTCAGAATCGAAGATGACTAAATTCTTCGCCTCGGGGGAGGACAGGAACGGGTATTTCATTCGCAACTGCAGGGCGGCGGCCGGGTCCCGTTTGTAATCGAGCAACTGGACGCTGATCCTGCGGTTGGCGAGCCGGTACTCATTCGCCAGGTCCGCCACCATGCTGTAGATGGGGTCGTCTTTGTCGTAATAAACGATGATTTTGACGTGGTTGGTCAGGGAATTGAGCAGCGCGAGCGTTTGGCGTGAAAGCGGTTCGCGCGTCGCACCGGCCCAATGCAGGCGCAGGAAATAAACCTGGCCGATATAATTCACCATCACGACCACGGCGGTCACCAGAACGATGAGCAAGGCGACATTGAGCCCAATGCCCCATTTGCGGCCGGGGGAGAAACTGGGGGTAGATTCAGTTCGGACGGGCATGCTTATTTCCAGCGGCGGCTTTCGACGACGCGCAACGTCAGGAACAGGAACAGCGCGGTCATACTCAGATAGAGCAGCACGGGGCGTGTGTCCACGACCCCGCGCGCGAAATCGTGCATTTGCTCAAAAAAGGATAAGGCGCCCAGAAGCTGCGCCGGCCAGGTGTTTTGCAGGGGAAGACGATACGCCAGGACCCCAATCAGGAACAGACTGACGCCGAAGACGAGCGAAATCATCGCGGCGGTGACCTGGCTGCGCGTCAGGGCCGAGGCGCAACTGCCCAACGAAAGAAACAGGCCGCCCAGCAGGAGAATGCCCAGGAAAGTGCTGCCAATGGTCGCCGGTGCCAGGGACGAGACATCGCTGGCGTAATGCCGAACCACGAACAGGCAGCCCAGTAACGGGAGCCACATCACCAGGTAGAAAAACAGCGCGGCGCTGAACTTCGCCAGGACAACCTGGAGATCGCTCACCGGCGTCGTCATCAGCGCCTCGAATGTGCCGGAGAACTTCTCCAGCGCGAACAGGCGCATGGTGATCAGCGGCGCCGAAAGCAGCAGGATGAGCCAAAAAAACGGCGTCATGTAGAACAGCTCCGTTATCGGCAGCGACGTGGGCTGTTGTTGTAGATTGACCAACAGCACCACAAAGCTGAAGCCCAGCAGGAACATCGCCGCGCCGATAATGACGTACCCGCTCATCGAGAAGAAATACCCCCCCAACTCGCGGCACAGCAGCGTCCAATACGCGCGCATTAGGCCTCTTCCTCCTCGGTCGGACGAGTCACCTGGATATAAATATCCTCGAGAGTATGGCGGTTGCGCGTCAATTCCCGCAATGGCCAGCCGTGCTCGCGTGCAACTTCAAACACGCGCGGCCGCAGGTCCATCCCATTGCGCGGCATCAGCGCGCAGCGGAAGTACTCGCCTTCGGCCACCGCAATATCGAATCGCTCGATCTCCGGCATCTCCGTCCAGCACTGGTGTAATTGCTCCCGGGGCGCGGCGATCTCCGCCAACACCTGCCCGCTGCTGGCCAGCCGATGTTGCAGGTTTTGTGGCGTATCCGCAGCGAGGATTTTGCCCTGATACATGATCATCACCCGATTGCAGGTCATCTCGGCCTCGGGCAGAATATGCGTCGAGATGAGGACCGTGTGTGCCTGGGCCAGGCTCTTGATGAGCTGGCGCACCGAGCGGATTTGGTTTGGATCCAGGCCGATGGTCGGTTCATCCAGAATCAGCAGTTCGGGTTGGTGCACCAGGGCGTCGGCCAACCCGACTCGCTGGCGAAAGCCTTTCGAGAGCTGGCCGATGATGCGCCGCGCCACGTCGGTTAAATCACACTGTTCCAAGACCGTATCGACGCGCTGACGCGCCTGGCGCAGTCCCAACCCCTTCAGATGCGCCCGGAACTTGAGGTATTCGCGCACCCGCATGTCCTGGTGCAGCGGGTTGTTTTCCGGCATGTAGCCAATGCGCCGGCGCACTTCGATTGACTCATGATAGACGTCCAATCCGGCAATTTTGACCGAGCCAGAGGTGGCCGGCAGATAGCACGAGAGAATCCGCATGGTGGTGCTCTTGCCCGCCCCGTTCTCGCCTAACAGGCCGACAATTTCGCCACGCGCCACCGAAAACGAGATGTCCGAGACCGCCGTGTGACCGGCGTAACGCTTGGTCAAATGCTCGACCTGTATCATCGGACTATCGCTCATGGGTGCAACCCAGCCAGCAGTTTAGTCAAAGGGTATCGGAGCGGCTATAAAAATCCGAAATCAGCCAGTTCAAATGTTCATCACCGCGTCATTCCAAAATCGTAAACATAAGTATCTGACTTATATCCGGGCCGGCGCATTCGAGAAAAGCGCCAACCGTGCGGTTGACTTGGGTTGCGCCCATAGATACTCTTACAGGCTGACGACATGCTCGACGCCATCGAAAAGCTGCTGATTTTACAAGACCGCGACCGCAAACTGCGAAGGGTCCGCGGGGAATTGGCCCATATCGAGCCTGAACGGCAGAGCTTGCGCGGCCGGGCCAACGAGGCGCAAACGGCGCTGGAAACCGCCCGGACCCGGGTTAAACAGGTTGAATCGGACCGCAAGAACCTTGAACTGGAAGTCGAGGCCAAAAAGCAGCTCATCGCCCGCTACGCCAACCAGCAGCTCCAAACCCGCAAGAACGAGGAGTACCGCGCCCTGGCGCACGAGATCGACACGTGCAAAGGCGACATCTTTAAAATTGAAAACCAGGAAATCGAGCTGATGGAACAGGCCGAGGCAGCCCAGAAAGAGGTCCTCCGCGCCACCCAGGCCGCCAAAACCGCAACCCAATTGATGGAAGACCAGCTCGCCAAACTCGCCCAGCGTGAGGAGAATCTTCAGTCCGAACTGGCCGAGCTGACCCAAAACCGTGAGGAGCTCGCCGCCGCGGTCGATGATAGCGCCCGAGGCCGCTACGACCGGCTGGTGCGCAACAAGGGCGAAACCGTCGTCGTGGGCGTGCAACATGGCGTTTGTGGCGGTTGCCATATGCGCCTGCCGCCGCAACTGCTGGTTCAGTGTCAGGCACAGCAGGAACTAGTGACGTGCATCAACTGCGGCCGGATTCTCTATTACACCCGCGACATGGACCTGGCCGTGGCAGAATAACGCCGCAGGATCCTAAAGGTTGCCCGCTTGGAGTCGGCGGTTGCGCGCTGTTCTATTACCGGGCTGCGGTATTTGAGAATAGTTCCGGCCTGATCTGGGCGAGGCTCTCGTTGCTCATTTCAATTCTATGCTGGCGCATGTTCCGGTTTGGCTGGTAGGGCGTCGTGCTGGGACGGGTGGCGCTTTTTGCACGGATCACGGTGTATCGGCATCGCGGAAGGGGTAAGAAGATTGACTCGGGGGTGGAATTTGCCATTCATGAACCAGGTGAAAATGCACGGCGTCTCAGTGTCACTGCTGCTCGGGCTGGCGGTCGCTTCCGCTGCCGCTGGAGCGGGACGAGTCACCCTGCTGCGGACTCCTGATCATGGCATCCAGCCGCAGGCCGCGGTGGATAATCAGGGGGTGGTGCATTTGATCTATTTCAAAGGGGAAGCCAGCGGCGGAGATATTTTCTACGTTCGCAAGCGGCCGGGCGAACAGGTGTTTTCGCAGCCAATCCAGGTTAATACTCGACCACGCACCGCGATAGCGGTGGGAACGATTCGCGGAGCTCAATTGGCGCTGGGTCGCAATGGGCGAGTGCATGTGGCGTGGAACGGGCCTGCGCCAGACCAAGGCGGCTACATGGCCGCGCCCATGCTCTACACTCGCCTCAATGATGCCGGCACGGCCTTCGAGCCGGAACGCGATGTCATTACCTCGGCGCGGGGGCTGGACGGCGGCGGCTCGGTTGCGGCGGATAACCAGGGAAACGTGTTTGTCATGTGGCACGCCCCCAGACCGGGGAACACCAATGGCGAGGCCGGCCGCGCAGTGTTTATTGCGCGCTCGCAGGATGATGGCAAAACGTTTGCGCCCGAAAAGCTCGCGCTGGAAAAGCCCACCGGCGCCTGCGGCTGCTGCGGCATGAAGGCATTCGCTGACAGCCAAGGCAATGTGTTCGCGCTTTATCGCGCCGCGTCGGATATGATGAACCGTGACGAGACGTTGCTGATTTCCCACAATCAGGGCGTAAACTTCCAGATCGCCTATGTGCATCCATGGAAAATCGGCAGTTGCCCGATGAGCAGCGCGTTTTTATCTGAAACCAAATCGGGCGTCCTGGCGGCGGCAGAGACACACGGGCGGGTCTTTTTTGTTCGCGTGGACCCGGCGACGGGAAAGGTTTCAACGCCAGTTTCGCCGGAAAGGAAAGGCAAGTACCCAGTCGCAGTTGCAAATGCACGAGGCGAAGTTTTGCTCGTGTGGGTCGAAGGCATGGCTTGGGCCAAAGGGGGTGCAGTTGCCTGGCAAATTTATGGAGCCGATGGCGAGCCGATTTCCGAAGTGGGGCGCGCCGAAGGTGTTCCGGCGTGGAGCTTCGCGGCCGCTTACGCACAGCCCGCCGGCGACTTTGTGCTGGTTTACTGATACCGCGTCGAGCAGTGAACTCACCCGGAGCCCCGGCCGCGACGCCGGGATAATCCGCGCTGGCCAGGAAGCGCACCACGTGCGGTTCGTGTTTTCGTTTGCGGTTTGCCCGTGGGGTCGTTTTGGTTTATTGTTGATTGATTTCGGAAGGGCGGAGAATCGCTCCCGGGTAATGCCGGGGGAGGAAAGTCCGAACACCTGAGGGCGCGATGCCGCGTAACCTGGAACCGCGCAAGCGAGTGCCGGGATACACGCGGGGAGCGCTGCCGTAAGGCGCGCTCACGGACAGTGCCACAGAAAATATACCGCCCCGCTCTTTCCGGCACCGGCCTGGCCCATGCCTCTGCCGGTTTGGGAAAGAGCGGGGTAAGGGTGAAATGGCGGGGTAAGAGCCCACCGCTCCAAGCGCAAGCGCGGAGGCAGGGAAAACCCCATCGGGTGCAAGGCCAAATAGGGAACCTTGGAGCTGCCCGCTCCATTTCCTGCTAACGTGGGATGGGTTCCGGGTACTGGCTGCTAAGACAAATGATTCTCTCCTCCGCTCTTCCTGAGGCGATTGGCCACGCACCGCCCAAGCGTGGGCGGCCAAACGTCTCAGGAAGAGCGGGGCAGACAGAATTCGGCTTACAGCCCTTCCGAAATCATTTCTTTGCCTCTTGGGCTGGGGGGAACCTGCTTTTGTGCTGTGCCTGGCCTTATTCGACCTCCGGACCCCCGGTTGCAGGCCAGAGGCAGTCGCGTGTCCTGCCTCTGGCCGCCAATCCCCTAATGCTTCTCCAGGCGTCCTGGGAACAAAATCTGTTGGCGCTCGACGGTCGCGTCTTTCGGTGCCCTGGCTGGGCGAACGAGGAGCATGCGCGAACGCCGCGCCTGTACATATCTCGGGTGCAGAAGACGGAATCTTTCAGAAAAGGCTAAATTTCTTTCTCTAAAGCCCGAAGCTCCTTTTTCAGGACTGCTGAGACTCGATGTTTGGCCAGATACACCGCCGCGAGGTTGACCCTCAATATGCGCGCGACTTTGGACGGGGGCCATTCCTTGAGCACATAAAGATCAAAAATCTGGTAATGCTCCTCGCGGACGAGGCGTTTAACGCGGTTCACCGCGGTGTCCAGCAGGTTCCGCTGCCATTCCTCGTTCCAAAGCGTCTCCAA
Organism: Verrucomicrobiia bacterium; assembly: GCA_035934555.1. GTDB lineage: Bacteria > Verrucomicrobiota > Verrucomicrobiia > Limisphaerales > UBA8199 > DASYXT01. Next base: position 69,507 of record DASYXT010000073.1, read on the forward strand.
CTCAGGCGTCGTCGGCCCAAGCAGCGGCTCGAGCTCTTCGGGGATCTGTTCCGGGATGTCGAGGGCGCCCCCGGCCCCTTTGCCGGCCAATGGGGGCTGCTGGGGCCCGCGTTTGCGCATCTGGTCGGCAATCCGCCACCGAGTAAGTTGATGCAGCCAGCCTTTGAAGGTCCCTAACTGTCGTTGCCGTTTGAATTTAGCGATATCCTTCGCAACGCAGATGACGGTTTCCTGCACAACCTCCTGCGCTTCGGTCTCGGTCAATCCGGACTTGAGTGCGACGGCGTAGATCAGCCGCCAGTAAGTATCGAAGAAGTCCTTCCAGCTCTCCTGGTCGCCCCAATCCTGCAGCCGGCTAAGCAGGCTGTACCTGGTGGGGATGGATTCGTTCGTAGAGAGATTCATCCTGGTCCCAGCGACTCTTCCGTTTTCGGCTTTCGACGAATCAATCAAAGTTAGCTCCATCTAAGAGTACTCGGCCGAAATTCGCCATTTCTTTCATGATATTCATGACCTACCCGAAGGAGTTGGAGGAGGCCGCCTGGCTGTCCCAGGAGTTTGGACATCTTGCAACGTGACCCTTCCCTTGTCATCAACCTTGTCGCAAACCTTGTCGTCAACCTTATCGCGCCGCTGCCACAAGGCGCTCAGTGGGTGACCAGGTACCAACCGATCGAGGCAATCAGGGCCACCGGGACCAATCCGCCGAAAGCGCCTGCAACCAACTCTACGCGTTGGGAGCCCAGCCGCATACCCAAACGCGGACCGATTTGGCCGCCGATAAACCAGCCGGCCACACCGCTGATCACCCAGCAGATCAACCCTAAGTTCGGAGTCGCGAACAACAGCCGGAAACTATGCCCAATGACCGCGGGCGCCAGGCCGATGGCAAATAGCCCGCCAATCGCGCCTACCACCGCACCCGCCAAAGCGCCTAAATTGAATTCACCTGGGTTCGGCCCATTCATCCGAAATGCAGCATTTCATAAACGCCGAACAAAAGCAACCAAACCTGCGGCGCGCAGACTTTAGTCCGCAGCAACGCACCCCCCGCCAGGTTTTGGACTGCGGCAGCCCTCTGCCGCTTTTCCCAATGAATGGTTTAATTGCCGCCCCCGGCACGTGGACGGCGCCGCGGAGACTTCACTCCTCAGCAACTCCCGAAGGTTGAGCAGCGCGCCGACATTCCTCTCCGCAGCAAACCCCAAAAGCGAGCGCAGCTCCGTCCTGGTGATTTCCGCTTAACACATCGCTGTGTGCAGGAACGCCCGCCCTATTACTTAACCAACTCGAGAATCGCCTTGAACTCAGCAGTGCCCGCCCGCTCAAGCAGCTCGAACAGAACCATCTCAGTCGAGACCACCACCGCTCCGGCCTGCTGCATGCGCGTCAGGCCGAGTTGGTGATTAGCCACGGTGCGTGAAGAAACCGCGTCGGCGACGACGAACACCTGCAGGTTATGCTCAAGCAGGTCCAGGCAGGTTTGCAGCACACAGACATGCGTCTCGACGCCGCAAAGCACCAGTTGGGAAACTCCTGCGGCCTCGCACCTCGACTGCAACGGCGTTTCTCGCGCGCCGCTGAAGGTGAGCTTCTCAAACGGCGCGAAATCAGCAATAAGGGCGGCCACTTGAGGAATCGTTGGCCCGAGGCCTTTGCGGTACTGCTCGGTGGCGAGGACGGGCACGCCAAGCACTGCGGCGCCTTTGAGCAACCGCTCAACGTTTTGCAGCAGCGCTTCCCGGCCATGCATCGCCGGCACAAGCCGCTCTTGCAAGTCCAGCGCCAGGAGGGCCGTCCCGCGGCGCTTAAGACGGAGTGACATGGTTTCGTGGTTAGGACGGGAGCGGTTCGCGGGATTTATACGAGCGGTGTTCCTTAAGGAGGAACTCACGCCAGGCGTCCATGCCCTGACCACTGCGGGCGGAGACTTCGAACACTCGCGCCTTGGGCGCAATCCGGCGGATATTGGTCAGAAGCGCATCGCGGTTAAACGCGCACGCTTGCGCCAAATCCATTTTGCTGATGACGACGACATTTGCCGCCTGAAACATGGGCGGGTACTTTAACGGCTTGTCCTCTCCCTCGGTGACGGAAAGCAACACGACCCGGAGGTCCTCGCCCAGATCGTAGGAAGCGGGGCAAACCAGGTTGCCGACGTTTTCGATGATGAGCAGTTCCAGCCCGGACAGGTCGAGACGATTCACCGCGCGCGCGACCATCTCGGCTTCGAGGTGGCATACAGTTCCGGTGGTGATTTGCACGACCGGCGCGCCGGATTGTCTCAAAATCTCAGCGTCGTTGTCGGTCGCCAGGTCCCCCACAATTACCCCCGCTTTGAGCTGCGCACCCAGCGCGCGGACGGTTTCACGCAGGAAGGTTGTTTTGCCCGAACCTGGGGAGGACAATACATTCAGCACGAGCAGCCCGCGGGCATGGAAGAATCCGCGGTTGCGCTCGGCCAGCCGGTCATTTTTCTCGAGAATAGATTGGCGCACCTCCAAGGTGCGCTTGGCCTGGGTGTCGTGCGCATGCGTGTGGTCATGCTCGTGCTCATCGGCGGCATCCTGGTGTGAATGAGAATGGCTGTGGCTGTGAGCGTGGGGGTGGGAATGGCTGTGGTCGTGGGGTGCGCCAGGATGGTGGCCGGGGCCGTGCTCATGCTGGTGCGCATGTTCGTGTTCATGCTCCAGCTCGTGCGCGTGCTCGTGGTCATGAGGGTGGGTGTGCTCATGTTCGTGCTCGTGGGCATGGGGGTGAGCAGCACTGATGCCGACCGGGTCTTCGCCCGGCAATCCGCAACCACAATCTCTACACATAAATTCGCCTTCAGGTTATTTCGAGAGAAGCCAATTCAAGCTCACGCCCGGCGCGCAACTCACCGCTGGGCCGCTGGCAGCGAGGACATTCAGCCAGGAAATCATCCGCTTGGAACTCCCGCGCGCACGCCGCGCACCAAAACCGCGCGGGAACATCTTCGATGGCCAGTTGCGCACCCTCGGCCATCGTGCCGGGGGTGAGGGTTTCGAACGCGAATTGAAGCGCATCAGGCACCACGCCGCTCAGCGCGCCGATGCGCAAACGGACGATTTGCACCTGGCGCGCGCCCGCCTCCCGGGCACGTTCCAGCGCCTGGGTCAGCGCACTGTCCATGATCGATAGTTCGTGCATGCAGGCACCTGGCCAGTTCAACTTAGTGCCACACGCCGGGAGTGACAACCGTTTTAGGCGGCGCGCGGACTTTAGTCCGCAGCAACGATCGAATTGGAGGACGTCAGAATAATTGCGCAGTGCCCACCTGGATTCGGGCATTGCTGCGGACTAAAGTCCCGCGCGCCGCTAACCCGGTTTTTTTGGGGAGAAACGCAACTTGGCGACCTTGGCGTGGGCCAGCACGACGTCGGGGTCGCGTTGGAGCGCTTCGTAATAATGTTTGGAAAAACCCGCGCCGGTTTCAGAAGGGACCAGCAGGCGCGCGGATTCCTTGAGGAGGGCCTCGATGGCGGCGGCGGTGAGCGGTTCTTTGGCGTCCAGCGCTTCGTCAATCGATACAATCAGTTGCGACAGCGGGCTGAGCCAGGCGAACCAGGGATCCTTGGTCAGCAGTTGCAGGAAATGGTTGGGCGATTGGATTTTACCCATCGTTTGTTCATAGGTAACGCGTTCGGAGTCCACGAGGGCTTTGTGCAAGTTCAACAGCGGTCCGCGCAGGATTTCCAGGCGCTGGCGGTCACCGGGTCCAGAAAGCGGGTCTGGGTCTGCCTGTTTCATTTGCTCCAGCATACCACGTTCCAGTAGAAAGGCACAGGGGACGCTACAGCAGAACCAATTGCCGGCTGGACGGTTCGCCCAGGGCGCTGACCCCCAGGCCCAGCAACCGCAACGGCCGCGAGACGAGCTTCTCCCGGCCCAGCAGAAAACAACCAAGGCGGTACAGCTCGTGGGCGTCAGTCAACGGTTCTTCCACGGAAATCTGCCTTGTCAGGGTGGTAAAATCGCCATACCGGACTTTCACTTGCACGGTGCGCGCGCCGAGCTGGTGGCGTTTGAGGCGGGCGGCGATGTTCCCGGCTTGCGTTCGCAGACAGGCGCGCAGCACGCGCCGGTCCTCCGTGTTGTTGAGGAACGTTTCTTCTTCGCTGATGCTTTTGATTTCATCGCCGGAGTCCAACGCCCGGTCATCCTCGCCTAAAGCGAAGCGGCGCAACGTCGGCCCAAACGAGCCGACCAATGCCCGCAAATCGCCCGGATGGTCCTGCAAGTCGCCCACCGTCTCGATACCCGCCCGATTCAAAACCTGCTCGGTCACTTTGCCCACGCCGTAAAGCGCGCGAACGGGCAGCGGCCGCAGGAACGGCAGCTTGTCTTTCTCGAGAATCACCGTCAGGCCGTCGGGTTTTTGATGGTAGCTGGCGATCTTGGCCAGCAGCTTGTTGGAAGCGATCCCGATCGTCGCGGTGAGAGCGCGTTCGGCTTTAATGCGCTCTTTAAGGCCGCGGGCCAGCGGCACCGAGCCGGCGAGCGCCGCGTCGGGGTCCTGCGCGACGAACATCGGCGGCAATTCCAGATAGGCCTCGTCGATGGACATCTGTTCGATTTGGCCGCCGGTTGCGGCAACCAACTTCATGATGGCCTGCGACTCCTCGCGATAAGTCTCCATGCGAGGCCGCACGAACACGCCACCGGGACAAAGGCGGCCGGCGGTCAGGCTGGGCATCGCCGAGCGGACGCCGAACTTGCGCGCTTCATAGCTGGCAGCGCAGACCACTCCGCGTTGGGTCGGCGGCGCGCCGACAATGACGGGTTGCCCGCGCAGAGCCGGGTTATCCCGCTGCTCGACCGACGCGTAGAAGGCGTCCATGTCCAAATGAAAGATGACGCGCACGTTTGGCCACCGAGTATATAGCGCGCCCCATCAGCTCGCGGCAAGAGGGCTGGTTCAGGTTCGGCGGTACCCCCCATCCAGAACGTCTAGCCTGGTGCCGAGCAGGGGGACGGGATTGATGGATTAATGGATTGTCGGGCGGGCCCCGCGGCCGCGGCGTAGTGCGACAAGGCGCAAATACTATTGACGAGAGGCGATACGATCCCTAAAATGTCCTTGAAGCAAGTTCAATGCCCTAGTCATTAACGGACCTCCACCGACCCCCAACCTGAGACTCCTTACGTCGCCCCCCAACGCGCCGTACCAGTCAACAGGCGAATGGCGGCGCAGTGTTTGAATTCTCCAAGGGCTCCGCTTATGCGGTTGAGCAGATTATGAAACTGATTCGAGCATGTGCGGTCACACTCCCCCTGCTGATGGGGTGGTCTCTCACGTCGCGCGCCGCCAGCGCCTCCGTTCTGGAACCAGGCTGGGCCCAGGATGAATATTGGTACGTCGCCAACCCGGGGGTGGCAGCTTTTATCAACAACGTTACCAACGCCGGCGGTTACGTCACCTCCTACCTGGCCACCAGTTACGGCACCGCGCCCGACGAAATCATCTTCCAGCCGCGAGCCGAAGGCTCATCGATGAGCGATGAGGCCGGAGACAATTACACCGAGCGGCTTAGCGCTCTGTTCTACCCGCCGGCGACGGACAATTACATTTTCTTCGTCAACTCAGACGATGATTCCGCGCTGTTTGTGAGCACCAATTCCAGCGCCGCCAACGCGGTGCTGGTGGCGCAGGAAACAGGCTGGAGCAGCCCCTGGCAATGGACGACGGCCAACGGCGGTCTGGCGGCGACCAAATGCTCGGCCACCTGGACCGACCTCAATAACGGCCACCCCTGGGCGAGTGGCATCCGCTTGATTCAGGGCCAGCCCTGCTATCTGGCGCTCATCCATCACGAAGGGGCCGGCGGTGATAATTGCGAAGCGACTTTCATGACCCTGAGCCAGTATAACGCCGGCGGCAACACGGGGCCAGCGCTCGGCTCGTACAGCCGGCTCAGCGGTAACTTGATCGCCGCGTACGCGCACCCTTGTTCGGCGATGTCCTTTTTGCAGCAGCCCGGCAGCTTGACGGTTCCGGCGGGCGGCTTCGCCACCTTCACGGCCCGGGGCGCCACCGACTCGACCAACGCCCTCGGCGACAACCTGGATCCCCGCAACGAGTGGACTAATTACGTGCTCTACCAGTGGACCAGGAATGGAAGCCCGATCCCGGGCGCGCTCAGCAGCAGCTTTTCCTTCGGCCCGGTCACCCCCGCGGACAGCGCGCAGGAGTTTGCCTGCCTTATTCGGGGCCTGGGATACGTGGACACCAACGGCAACGATCTTTGGCTGACCAGCAGCGTTGCCAATCTCGTCGTGACCGGTGTCGCCGCTTACGAGCCAGGTTTCGCCTTGCACCAATTCTACAGCTCAAACCCGGGGCGACTGGCCATCGAGAACAACACCGCGGGCGCACCGAGCTGGTCCATGGCTTCGACGGCGTTCGCGGTCGGCGACACCGGCGCGGAGATCGCTGACAATTTCTGCGATCAGTTGGTGGGCTTTTTCATCCCGCCGACTACGGGTAACTACGTGTTCTTCTGCAACGGCGACGATGACACCGACTTCTTTCTGAGCAGCGACGCCTCGGCCAGCAACCGGCGCTTGGTAGCCCAGGAAATAGCTTGGGCACCCGGTCCGCTGCAATGGGGCGCCACTACCGCTAACCCGGCCCAAATCCGGTCCGACAGGTTTGTGGATCCGGCAACGGGGACCACGCCCTACTCGAATGGCATTCCGCTGCTCGCCGGCCAGAAATACTTCATCCAATGCGTCCATCACCAGGGTGGCGGCGCCACCTATTCCTGCATTACCTACGAGTTGACGACCGATCCCAACTATCCAAATGCCCCGGCTAGTGGCAGCTTGAGCGCCATTCGGGGCAGCCAACTGGGCACCTACGTGCCCCGATGCTCTTATGTGACCTTCACCAACCAGCCCCAAAGCGTCACCGCCAACAACTTCTCCAGCGTCACCTTCAGCGCCGGCGGCACGACTGATTCGACTGTTCCAATCGGGGGCGAGGATGACTGGAGGCAGTACTTCACTAATCTTCTCCAATTTCAATGGTACAAGAATGGCGCGCTGCTCGCCGGCTCTACGAACTCGGCGCTGAGCCTCCCGAACGTGCAGGCCGGTGACGAGGGCACGACTGTTTTCTGCACCATGCGGGCACTCGGCTACAGCGATAACGAGGGCAACCCCCTCTGGGCCACCAGCTCGGTCGCTACCCTGCATGTCATCAGCGTGCCCTACGTCCTCGGTCTGAGCGTGGCGGACCGGCGTGAGCTGGATGTCTATTTTTCCACGAATATGGATGTGGCCACCGCGCTGGACCCCCAGCCGCTACACGCTCAACCACGGCGTCACCGTGACGAATGTCTCCTTTGCTCCCGACCTGGCCACCAACGGCCCCCAAAGCGTCGTCCGGCTCTACCTCCAGCCAACACTGGGCATTTTCTCCGACTTCGCCCTTTCCATCAGCAATGTCCTCGGCTGGAGCGCGGGCGGCCTTTCGCCCATCCTGCCCAACCCCACCGTGCTGAGCTTTCAAGTCACTTATCGCGATCTTGGTTATCTTTACCTCTCGCCCTTGCCTGAGGCCCAATACGTCTCCGCCCAAAATAACCTCGTGTTAGTCCGGTTCAGTTCTATTACTTCCGGCACGCTGGCCAACCTCACCTCGTTCATAACCGTTACCGGCTCCAGCAGCGGACCGCATCCCGGCCAGGCGCATATCGCGGCCGATAGCAGAACGGTCATCTTCCAAATGACGACCGGATTCGTGGTGAACGAAATCGTCACCGTCGCCTTAAATCCGCAGGTCGCCTCCGGCAGCGCGCCCGACCCTTATCAATATGAATTTGTGGTGGGCGGCCACCTTCCCGATCCTCTGATTATCACCGCGCGCGGGGATAATCCCCCCTACGAAGCCAAGGAAAACGCATTCGACGCCGACCCAGCCACCAAGTGGGTGGACTATATCGTCCCCAACGGCACGGCCAACTACAGTTGGATTCAATGCCTCTATCCCGATAACGCTACCCTGATCGCCGGCCAGTATGCGCTGGTCTCGGCCAGCGACGCCCCGGAGCGCGACCCGGCAGACTGGAATTTCTATGGTGTGGATGCGGCCACAAACCTGGTGCTATTGGACCGGCAAACCAACCAGGTGTTTAACAGCCGCGGCCTGACCAACACCTACTGGCTCACCAACCCGCTGGCCTTTCGCGGCTACCGCTTGGAAATCACTCGCGTGAATAATCCCGGCACGGCAACCGCTGTGCAACTGGCTGAGTTGCAAATTACCGAGCGCCAAGGCTCGCTGCTGCGCGAGTTCTGGTTGAATATCACCGGCAGCGCCGTCAGCGACCTGACCAACAACCTCAGCTTCCCTGCGAGCCCCAGCGGCAACACCCAAATCAACACCTTCGAAGCTCCCGTAAACTTCGCTTACAACTATGGCCAAAGGATCCGCGGCTATATCACCGCGCCCGCCACCGGCGCCTTTGTGTTCTGGATCTCGAGCGATGACGACAGCCAGTTGTTCATCAGCACCGATGTCACCCCGGCCAACAAAAGGCTGGTGGCCTCGGTGTCGGGCTGGACCAACCCGCGGGAATGGACCAAATACCCCTCCCAGCAATCGGCGGGCATCAACCTGGCTGCCGGCCAAACCTACTATGTCGAGGCGCTCCATAAGCAGGGCGGCGGCGGCGATAACCTGGCCGTCGGCTGGGCCATGCCCGGTCAGAGCGCCTCCGGGCCCTCGCAGATCGTTCCCAGCGCAACGCTCTCCCCCTGGCTTGGCGGCCCGCTCCAGACCACGCATGCGCTCCTGGCTTCCTCGCCAGCCACCGGCGCCTCGGGAACAGGCATTCGCCCCCTCGCCGCTATCCTCTCCAATAACGTTTCCATCCCGAGCGATTTCCCGCAGATCACCCTCACCGCCCGGCGCAACCCGGCGCTCGATTATATTTGGTTGGAAAACGTCGGCCAGAACGGCCAGACGTACAAGATCATCCTCGATACCTGGGGCAACCCCGTCTTCTACCAGCGCGGTGGTGCCCGCGACTTTAAGCCCCAGAAGAATGGCACCATTACCTGGGGGGGCTTCACCGCCGTGGATAATAATTTCAATTACCTGCGCACCTACGGCACCGTCAATGGCTACGGCACCGACGACCACGAGTTGGTCGTCATGAAGGATGGCTCCTATTTCCTGATTGGCGACACCTCCGAATCCGTCGATATGAGCCGCTACATCTCTGGCGGCAACCCCTCCGCCTCGGTCCTGGACAACGTCGTGCAGCAATTCACTGCCGCTGACGAGTTAATCTTCCAGTGGCGTGCCTGGGACCATATGAACATCCTCGGCCAACAGTCGTTTATCGACCTTACCTCCGCCAATTTTGATTTCCCGCACATGAATTCCATCGACGTGGACGACGACGGCAACATCCTGCTCTCCAGCCGCAGCAGCAGCGAGTGCACCAAGATCAACAAGGACACCGGCGAGGTCATCTGGCGCCTGGGCGGCGCTTACAGCACTTTGACCTTTGTCAACGACCCCTTGCAAGGCCCGCGCCAGCAGCACTGCTTCCGTGCCCTCGGCGGCGGTCACTATATTCTGTTCGATGATGGCAACCTGCATAACCCATCTGTCTCCCGTGCCGTCGAGTATGTCGTTGACCCCGTCGCCCGCACCGCCACCCTGGTCTGGCAATTCCGCGATACGCCCGACAAATACGCCTACTACATGGGCAACGTCCAGCGCCTGACCAACGGCAACACGCACATCAACTGGGTCCTGTCCGGTTATCCCAAAGCCGTCGAGGTGGACACCAATGGGGTCAAACAGTTGGAATTGAGCCTTACCCCCGGGCAGGACCTTTACCGCTCCTGGCGCGCCCCCTGGAATGGCGTCGTGCCCGTTCCCTACCTTATCGCCGAATCCTACCCTGACAACGTCACATTGGTCTTCAACAAATTCGGCGACACCAACGTCAGCTATTATCGCATTTATGGCGGCACCACACCGCATCCCACCACGCTGCTCGCCTCCACGCCGTTCACCCTCGCCCGCCTCAGCAACTTGCAGAATAACCAGCAGTACTATTTCGATGTCACCGCTGTCTCCGGCGATGGCACCGAAAGCCCTTATTCCAACGAGGAAACCGTCATGGTCAATCTCATTCAGCCCGGTCAAAACATGCTGGTGAATGGCGATTTCTCAGCCGGCACCAACAACTGGATCTTCACCAACAACAACACCGGCGTGGCCACCTTCAGCGTCGTCACCGGCGCCTGTCTCATCCACATCACCAGCCCGGGCGCCGCCTTGACCGATATCCAGTTGCGACAGTCCGGCCTGAAATTAATCCAAGGCAAACGCTATTACGTCGCCTTCGATGGCTACTCTGTGGGCGGTACCCATACCATTGATGTGAAACTCGGCCAGGACCAATCCCCGTTTGGGATTTACTACACGGCCTCGCCGACTTTCTCCCCCGTGTGGACCCATTTTGTCTATAGCTTTACGATGGCCAACGCCACCGATCTCAACGCCCGTTTAATGTTCAATATGGGCGGCCTGGCCCGCGATATCGTCCTGGACAATGTTTCGGTTTACATGGCTTATCCCACACAGGTGACCCTCACCCTCGCCACGCTGCCCGGCGGCTTGACCGTTTCTGTGGACGGCACCAACTACACGACGCCCGCCAGCTTGACCTTCGCTACCAATTCGTCCCACACCCTCTCCGCCCCGGACGCCCAACTTTCCCCGGACGGTCACCTCCGATATCCGTTCCTGTCCTGGAGCGACGGCGGGGCGCAAATCCACACTATCACTACCGCGTTGTCCGATGCGAACTATGCGGCCGCCTTCTCCACGCAGTACCGGCTCGACGCCTCGGTGACGCCCACCAATGCTGGTACCGTGGCGGCCCTGCCTGCCGGTCCCTGGTACGCCGCCAACCAAACGGTGTCCCTCACCGCCTCTCCCAATCCGGGTTTCGTGTTCGGTTCCTGGAGCGGCGTCGATACTCAGTCCAACAACACCGCCCAGGCTGTCATCTCCGGTTATCGTAGCGTCACGGCGCAGTTCCAGCCGCTGGGGCCCATCACCATCGACACCTCGTCCTTGATCCGCCTGCCGGACGGCCGCATTCAATTCGCCATCGACGCCGGCCCGGGCGCCACCCAGGTCACCGTCTGGGGCACGACGCTGCTCTTCTCCCCGAGCTGGCAACCGCTCGCCACTGTCACCATCGCCAGCGGCCGTGGCGTCTTCACCGAGAGTTCCCCCTCCACCACCCCCGCCCGCTTTTACCGCGTCACGGCACCCTGAGGGTATCGCGGCAACAGGCAATCGAAGCGGCTGGGGAAATTGCTCGCTTGGGGGTCCAGCAGGAACAGGGTCTTTCGACGAGAGCGGGCGGCCCGGAAGCACTTATGCAACCTCTACTTACTCGGGCTGGTAGTGGCTCAGTCAATCCGCATTCACGCCAGTTCCTGCACAGATCTTCGATTACATCTTCGGCACCCCACGAAAATCCCCGCTTTATGTGCTTTACATTTTTTGGTATAAACCCTCCGCAAATTGCCTCGACTGGTACCCCCACCCCGAATTGAACGGGGATCAACGGTTTAGGAAACCGCCGCTCTATCCATTTGAGCTATGGGGGCAACCCGCGGTTTTATAGGTGTTTCCGCCTATTTTTTACCCCTGAAAGGCCGGAGTCTTCCCAACAAAACTCCAACATGTTTTACGGGCCTTTAAGGCCTGGACCCTATGAAAACCGTCGGGAAAGAGTGGCCCCGTGTTCGCCAATACGTCAAGGCGGGATATTGAACTCTGTTTACGGGCTCTCGGCCAAGCCGACCGCCCGAAATGATAAAATCCGGGAAAATGCTCGATTTTTTACGCTGAATCGACCATACTCGAGGGTCTAGATTTCAATTTTCGAACCGCTGACACCGCTGGCCGTATATTGATAGCTAGCTCAAAAGAGAGTATGGACCTCCAGGATTTCGAAGGTGTAACGAAGGTCACGTTTAAGAAATTTAAGCCAGGGTCTCGATTGTGGCGGAGGTGGTTCACCGTGAGTGATCCAGACGAGGTGCGGCGGTTGATTTCCGTGAGCCACCTTAAGCCGTTTGGGAATAGCCCCCAGCCTGGCTGCAAACACGAATTGGTGGCGAGCTTTCAAAAGGATTCCGGCGAAGGTTTCGATGCGGATTTCTGCATGGCCTGCTTCGGTGGGTGTTATATGCCAAGAGAGTTTTATGACGAGTTCCAGCGGTTGGCCCGGCGACACCGTCGATCTGTCGCGGTCTGGTGCTCGGCCTTCTTTCTTGGAGTGCTGGTAATGCTCTTGGCAGCGGTGCTTTGGCGAAACCACTGACCTTTTTAGCCGACATTATGCATCTGACCTCGGAGCTCCTGTTTGTTCTCCTGGCGGCTTGCATGACGGCTGGCTTTGTCCTTTTCAAAACGCTGCCGTGGCGCTCCCTCTCGCCGAACTGGCCTCCGGTTTATGGCAGGACATTCAGCATCTGTTTTTCAGCCCTTTTCGTCGGATACGGGCTCTACGGGCTGTTGTGCAATGACATCTGGTTTCCAGAGACGCTGGCGGCTCAGAACTGGCCTCCAGGCAGGAGGGATGTCCATATGCATGGGTGGTGTGTGTGGTCGTTCTTCTTGGCGGCGGTCTGTGCGGCTTTGTTTTTCACTTCCGCAATGGGCGGACGCATCCCTGGTCAGCGTCTCCAAGTTTTTCGGCGTGTCATGTTCGTGAGTGGGTGGTTCTTTTCCATACTTTCCCTGACAGGCTGGCTGTATCGGATAATTAAAGGATGAATCGAAAACGAAGCAAATCCCACATCAGCGGCTTAAACCAGGAGTTAACAGCCATGCGAGTGTTGGAAGCGGAGATGCCGGAGCACGTTAGCGTGGTGCGAGAGCTGTTCGAGGAATATGCGGCGTCGCTCAGCATCGACCTTTGCTTCCAGGGGTTCGCCGAGGAACTGGCAGGGTTGCCCGGCAAGTACGCGCCACCGCAAGGATGCCTTCTGCTGCTGGAAGACGGCGGCTTGATGGGCGGCTGCGTCGCGTTGCGTCCGTTGGGCGGACACGATTGCGAGATGAAGCGCCTTTATGTGCGCCCGGCTTGTCGCGGGAAAGGCGGCGGGCGGCTGCTGGCCGAGGCGGTGGTGGCCGCGGCGCGCCACATTGGCTATCAACGAATGCGATTGGATACCCTCGCCTCGATGACCCCCGCCATTGCGCTCTACGAGTCAATCGGGTTCCACCGCACCGCGCCGTATTACCACAATCCCAGCGACAGCGCTGTGTTCCTGGAACTGGACCTGCAAAAAACTGCTGCGCGCGCTGCCCGCCGGCCATAGACTGGCCGAGCATGAGACGTTCTGGTTCGGTCTTGCCCGCGCGCGCCAATGGCCGCGTGCCGGCCCGCTGGCGCGCCGAGGTGGAACGGGTCCTGATCACCGACGAACAGCTCGAGCGGCGGATTCGCATGCTCTCGCGCGAGATTCAGCGCGACTTCGCCGGGCGCGAGTTGGTGGTGGTATCGTTGCTAAGCGGCACGGTGATGTTCCTGGCGGACCTTATCCGGCACTTGTCGCTGCCGTTGCGCCTGGATTTCATCGGCGTATCGAGCTATGGCGCCGGAACAGAATCGGGCGAATTGGTGTTCACCAAGGAACTGCGTCTGGATGTGGAGGGGCGCGACGTGCTGCTGGTGGATGATATTCTGGATACCGGCAACACGATGTGCCGGGTGCTGGTCAAGCTGCGCCCCCTCAAGCCGCGGCGCATCCGCACCTGCGTTCTGCTCAATAAACCCGCGCGCCGCACCCAGCAGATCGAGGCCGATTATGTCGGCTTTGACATCCCGGATTTTTTCGTCGTGGGCTATGGCCTGGATTTTGCCGAGCGTTACCGCAACCTGCCGTTTGTAGGGGTGCTGCATCCGCACGTGTATCTCGAGGCCCGCACAGAAGCCGGCACGGCACAACCATGCAGGTAACCGTCCAGTTCTATTCGTATTTCAAGGACCTGACCGGCTGCAGTGCCGTCGGCCAGGAGTTGCCGCCGGGCAGCACCCTGGGCGATTTAGTTGACCAACTTGGCGCGCGCTTCCCCAAACTGGGCGCGTTGCGCAAATCGATGCTCGCCGCGGTCGGCGTCGAGTATCAGCACCGCGCCTATGTCTTGCAGGATGACGACGAAGTCTCGCTATTTCCTCCCGTGCAGGGCGGATAGCGATGCCGGTCATGGAACGCTTTGTCCGAATTACGTCGCAACCGCTGGATGAGCCCGCGCTGCTGGCGGGGCGGAAGGTGTCGCCCGGGATGGGCGCGGCGGTTTATTTTCTCGGGGTGGTCCGCGGCACAGAGGGCGAGACCCCCATTCGCGCCTTGGAGTACGAGGCGTTCGAGCGGATGGCGGAGCACCAGTTCGAACTGCTGTTTAACGAGATGTCCCGCCGCTGGCCCATCCAATCGGTCCGCCTGGTGCATCGGGTTGGCGTTGTGAATGTCAGTGAACCGTCCCTGTGGGTTGAAGTGATTGCGCCGCACCGGGGCGAGGCCTTCGCCGCGTGCCAGTGGCTCATTGACGAAATGAAGCGGGTCGTGCCGATTTGGAAAAAGCCTGTGGCGTAGGGACTGGGCGTTTCGAGGAGCAAAAAATGATGCTCTTGCATGCAAATGGTGGGCGCTGAGGGATTCGAACCCCCGGCCTACTCGGTGTAAACGAGGTGCTCTACCACTGAGCTAAGCGCCCACGGAACCAGCCAGTCGGGCTAATATCGAAGAAAACAGCACGCGAGCAAGCGAAATGGGCCAGCCTCTGCATCCGCCTATGGCCGAGTCAGAACTCTGGTAGCCATTTTGGTTTAGAGACAGTTACGAGGCTGAGCGCTTTTTTTCCGCCCTGAGCGGACATGAAATCGTAAAAGCCGCTCATGCTGGCCCGGCGTCGATCCCTGCAGTGCCTAATC
>DASYXT010000085.1:0-71892 GCA_035934555.1 Verrucomicrobiia bacterium
GACCAACTCCTCGATCAATCTCTGTCGCAGTGCTGTCATAGTGCGGTTACACTACTCCTGCCACAGCGAAGTAGAAGAATAACTTACAAAAGGAAACCTGACGCCCCAACCTCCTCCGCGAAGCGGTTTAGTTCAACAGTACCAATGGGACAAAGATTTCCCCAAAAGACAAAGATTCAAACCGCACCCCGTTTTCATAAGAGCATCATCAGGCATATGGCAAATCTTGTCAAGTCTGATTACAACCCTCTCGCTGAGATTAACATAAAACGCGGTTCTCAGTCATGAGAACGGACTCAGTGCAGCTTAATCTTTGTCTTTACATTTTTCGTACATAACCGTATAAAGACAAAGTCATGGGCTTGACCGATCCTGACCCGTCTCACCCGGCGCAGGCCGCCTCCTCAGCCGTGCCGGCGGTGATCTTCCCCAATTGGCGCGAAGTCTTGAACCAGGCACGTCTTTCCGACCCCACCCGGGCCGGATACACCTTGGCCATCGGCGGCTACCTGGACTATTGCCGCCGTAACGCCTTCAGCGTCAATAGCCAGAGTGCCCGCGCCTACATGGCCGACGTCGAGCGCCGCCAGTTGGCACGTAACCCGGCTCTGTGGAAGAACGGCCTCAACTGGTTCTTCACCCAGGGCCGCAAGTCCTCCGCCTGGGCCCCGGGCGCCCCCTCTCCCGGAGCCGCTGATACCGGCGTCACACCTTGGGAACGCCGCTTAATCGAGCGCCTCCGCTTAAACCATTATTCCTGGCGCACCGAACAGACCTACCGCGAATGGGCTTGGCGCCTGGATCGCTTTATCGGGCGCAAGGGAGCCGAAGCGGCCACCGGCGAGGACCTCAAGGAGTTTCTCACCCAATTGGCCGTCAAGGGCCGCGTCAGCGCATCGACCCAGAAGCAGGCGCTCAATGCGCTGGTCTTTTTGTTCCGCGAAGCCCTCGGGCGCGACCCGGGTGACCTCACCGGTTATGAGGTGTCGCGCCGAGGCGCCCGCGTGCCGACGGTGCTGACGCGTTTGGAGTGCCAACGGCTCTTCGAGAAACTGGACGGCACACCCCGCCTGATGGCCCAACTGATGTACGGTAGCGGCCTGCGCCTCACTGAGCTCCTCCGGCTCCGCATCAAGGACCTGGACCTGGACCGCCAGCAATTGTTCGTTCGTTCTGGCAAAGGGGACAAAGACCGTGTGACGGTCATCCCCGAAACGCTGGTCGAGGCGCTCCGCACTCACCGGGATCGGCTCCGGGCGTTATTCGACCAGGACAGGCAAGAAGACGTCGCGGGGGTCTGGCTACCCGAAGCCCTCCAGCGCAAATACCCCGGCGCGGGCACCTCCTGGGAATGGTTCTGGTTCTTCCCTTCGCGCCAGCTTATGCGCGACCCCCACTCAGGCTGGTACCGGCGGCACCACGTGCTGGACGCCACCTTCCAGCACGCCATCCGCCAGGCCGTAAAGACCGCCCGGCTGAACAAGCGCGTGACGCCGCACACACTGCGGCATAGCTTTGCCACCCACCTGCTGGACTCCGGCGCTGACATCCGCACCGTCCAGGACCTGCTGGGCCACCTCAACCTCGCCACCACCCAAATCTATACCCACGTCACCAAGCGCCCGGGCCTGGGCGTGCGCAGCCCGTTGGACCTCTGCTAACAGGCGCTCACACTGTGCCCTTCTGGCGCAGTTGCCATACCGCATTGCCTTACACTGCCATAGGCCGCACCGCCGCAACAAGCCTACGCCACCAGCCCGGAAAGGGTTAGCGCTCAGGGCTTCTTGAAGAGGTTGCCGAGGCCTTTGGTGACCTTGTCGGCCGCGCTGCCCGCATCCTTGCCCAGGCCTTTGGTCAAGCCGGCGGCGTCCTTGGTCAGGTCAGCGACGGAGGAACTGGCGGCCTGAACGCTTTCGTGTTCGATGGCCGCAAAGACTTTCTGTGCCAACTCGGCCGCGGTAATGCCGTCAGGTCCCTTGCCTAAATCGGTGAAATGAATATCCGGCAGGGGAACGGTGGCGGAGCGTCCGCCGAGGGCGGTGACGCTGACGTGGATTTTGCCGCCCGAGATGAGAAAATCATCGACTTCGAGCTTGCGGGAGGCGCCGGTGGACTTGGTGGCAGTGGAGTTATTGTTGGAGGGCCCCGAGGCGGCCTGAAGATTCGCCAGGATTTTGCTCAGGTTGTTGCCTTTGAGGTCGGTTTCGTAGGTGATTTCCGGCGCCCGCAGCTCGATGGAGCGGATGATGATTTTATCGGAGAGAACCGAGCTGGGCTGCAGCGCCATGCTGGCGAGGTTAACCTGGATGGCGGAAGGGGTTTTGAACCCTGCGGGATTGCCGACGACCAGGCCTTTGAGTTGGCCGCTGCCAGAGAACAGCGACAGGCTAACCGATTGCAATTTGACATCCACCTTGGTGAGCATCGGCCCAAAGGTCTCGATGCCGCGGCGCACCGCTCCATCCAGAAACAAACTGACGGCGACTAATGCCAGACCCACCAACAACACCAGGCCGAGGAGTATTCGGACAATGAGTTTCTTCATAGATCGGGTTATTTGTATCGGGTTGCGGCGGTGACATTCAAGAGGCCAGCATGGCTCCAACCAAGTCGAGCAACTGTCGGGCGTGGTAAGGCTTGGCCAGGAAACGGTCCGGTTTGATGCTGGTCTGGTCCATAATTTCCGGGCCGATGGTGCCGCTGATGAGGGCGGCGCGTTGCGTGGGCTCGATGCGGCGGCATGCCTGGATAAGGTCCAAACCGGTCATCCGGTGCATCGAATAATCCGTCAGCAGGAGCGCGGGCCGGGGTTTGGCGGTGGTAAAGGCCTGCAGCGCGGCCATGGGGTCGCGGAACGTTTGCAATCGATACCCCTGCGGTTGAAGGATCACACAGGCCAGCTCCAGCAGCATCGCTTCGTCGTCCACGACGTAAATGAGCGGTGGGCCGCCGTTTTTAACGGCGCTGTGCTGCGAATGGGCGGCATTCATTATATTCCACCCGGAGTAAACACCTCCTGGCGGCTGACTGGCAAGCAGGTTGTGCGGCGCCCAATTCATGAACCTGGTCAACTCGGGCCGGGGAGGCCCCGCCCGTAAAATAAGTTGCGCGACCCGGCGAGGTATGGCTTTATCCCGGTAGTTGGTTCGGCTGAAGGGCTGATTTTACTCTCGGAAACAGTCCCCCTGTGGCACATTGGCCGGGGACACAATGGTCAATCGCAAGCGAATGCAGATCTTATATGCCGGCACCGTGCAGGGTGTCGGTTTTCGTTATACAGTCAAGAGCCTGGCCGCAGGGTTCGAGGTCACGGGCACCATTCGCAACCTGCCGGATGGCCGGGTCGAATTGCTCGCCGAAGGCGAGCGTGCCGAACTGGACGCATTCCGCAAGGCCATTGGCGAATCGGACCTGGGGCATTTTATCCGGGACGAGGCGCTGCGCTGGGAAGAGCCCAACAACGATTTGCGCGGTTTTGAAATAGCTAGGTAACCATGAAGTTTGCCATTATCGCCGATATCCACGCCAACCTGGAAGCCTTCCAGGTTGTGTTGGAGGACATCAAACAGCAAAAGTGCACCCACTACGCCTGCCTGGGCGATGTCGTCGGCTACAACGCCAATCCCAAGGAATGCCTCGACATTGTACGCAAGATGAACATCCCCTGCGTCAAAGGCAACCACGACGAATACTGCTCGACGGACGAACCGCTGGACGGCTTCAACCCCGCCGCCGCCGAAGCCGTCAACTGGACACGCAAACAATTGTCCCAGGATGACAAGACCTGGTTGCGCGATTTGAAATATGTGCGGATGGTGACCAGTTTCACGATCGTGCATGCGACGCTGGACGGGCCGCAACGTTGGGGATATGTCTTCGACAAATTGGCTGCCGCAGCCAGTTTCACCTACCAAAACACCTCGGTCTGTTTCTTCGGCCACACGCATGTGCCGGTGGCGTTCATCCGCGACAACATGGTACGGGGCGGCACCTACTCGAAATTTAAAATTGAGGCGGGCAAGAAGTACTTCATCAACGTCGGGGCGATTGGCCAACCCCGCGATAACAACCCCAAAGCCGCTTACGTCGTTTACGACGTGGACGAAGGCACCATTGAGTTGCGCCGGCTGGATTATGACATCGCCGGCGCGCAGAAAAAAATTCTCGATGCCGGTCTGCCGCCGCGGCTGGCGGAACGGCTGGCGTTCGGCAAGTAACCGGGGGCCTGCCGCCGCCCGGTCCTGGTTTAGTTTGCTCAACGGGCCCGGCCTTGAAAATCCTCATTCTCAAACCCAGTTCGCTGGGGGACGTTGTGCAAGCGCTCCCCGTATTGCGGCTGCTTAAATTGCATTGGCCCGCCAGCCGGATTTACTGGTGGATCGAGTCGGGGCTTGCGCCGCTGTTGGCAGGGGACCCCGACCTGGCGGGGATCGTGCTCTTCGAGCGAAAACGATGGGCGGCCCCGGCTAATTGGGTGCGGCTGGCCCGCAGCATCGCCTGGACGCGCGCGCAGCAATTCGACCTGGTAATCGATCTGCAAGCGCTGGCCCGCAGCGCAGCGATGGGTTGGCTGGCCGCCGGCAAATCCTTCATCGGCCTGGACGCGCCGCGCGAAGCCGCCCGCGGAATTTATGATCGGGTCGTACCGCGCCCTTCTTTTCATACGCATGCGGTGGATTGGTATTTGGGGGTGCTGCCGTTGCTGGGGGTGCCGGCGGACCGGCCCTTCGAATGGCTGCCGGAGCGGCGGGAGGTGGCGGCGGCCGTGCGCCAGAAGTGGCCCGTCAACGCCCACCGCTGGATCGGCTTGCAGCCGGGCGCCCGCTGGTCCAACAAACGCTGGCCCCTGGAGTATTTCGCCCAGGTCGTGCAACAATTGGCTCCGGGCCACGCGGATCTCCGCTTCGCTATTCTTGGAGGCTTACAGGACCGTTCGCTGGGAGCGGCGCTCACCGAGGCGGCGCCGAACCGCTGCCTGGATCTCACCGGCCGGCTTTCCCTGCCCGAAATGGTCGAATGGATTCGGCTCTGCGAGCTGATGCTGACCAACGACACCGGGCCGATGCACGTGGCCGCCGCATTGGGCACCCCGGTTACAGCCTTGTTCGGGCCGACCGAACCGCGCCGCACTGGACCTTATGGGCAGGTCCAGTACGGGATGCAATTGGACCTGCCCTGTGCGCCTTGTCTGAAATCCCGCTGCCACTCTCAGCGCCTGTTTGAATGTTTACGCGGGTTGGCGCCGGCGGTGGTGATTCCCGCGCTGGAAGCACGTTTGGGTCATGAAACGCCGGCGCGCGCAAGCTGGCCGCCTCGGAAATTGGCGGTGGATAGTGCCTGATTGACGGTCCGTCTTGACCATCGTGCGGCCGGCGAAAACTTAATGTGTCGTGTTACTGCTGTATGAACCCTAACCCTAATCCTCGATTGGAACTCATCCTGGGCCGGCGCAGCATCCGTGTGTACGCGCCTGGAGAAATATCCGATGCGGCGCTCGAACAACTTCTGAAGGCGGCGATGGCGGCGCCCTCGGCGATGACCAAAGACCCGTGGCGTTTTATCACCATTCGCAATAAGGCCACGCTGGCCCACCTGGCTTCTATCCTTCCAGGTGGGAAGATGCTCCTGACGGCCACCGCCGCGGTAATCGTGTGCGGCGACCAGGAGGCCGCATTGGAGCAGCAGTTGAGTTTTCTGTTACAGGACTGTTCGGCGGCGATCGAGAATCTGCTGCTGGCAGCGCACGCACTGGACCTGGGCGCCTGCTGGGTTGGGATTCATCCATCGGCGGACGCGATCAAAAAGGTCAGGGACCTGCTGGCTTTGCCGGCCGCGGTCGTGCCGGTCGCCGCGGTGTCGCTGGGCCTGCCCGGCGAGCAACTCCCGCCGCGCACGCGCTACCGGGCGCAATACGTTAAACAGGAAACCTGGGGAGCATAGGGGATCGCTTATCGTTCGTTGGATGTTTGTCTTTCGCTTTTATGTGCCCGCTCGGCGAAGGCGGGACTGGCGCCGGAGCGCGGACTTTAGTTTTAGTCCGCAGCAACATTCGAAAATCCCGCCCCATCGGACCTTGCTGCGGACTAAAGCTAAAGTCCGCGCTCCGCATGCCCGCTCCGCATGGCTTCACTGAGGCGATCGCTTTATTCAGTTTGCTGTTTACAGCGGCCATGCGGTCGTTAGTATCAGGCTTCGCAACCGGAAACAAAACACATGAAAAAAATCGAGGCCATCATCAAGCCTTTCAAGTTGGAGGACGTTAAAGAAGCGCTCTCCGGCCTGGGTGTGGAAGGCATGACTGTTTCCGAGGTGAAGGGCTTTGGCCGCCAGAAGGGCCATACGGAAATTTATCGAGGGAGTGAATACACGGTTGATTTCCTGCCAAAGATTAAGATCGAAGTTGTGCTGGCCGAAGCGATGGTTGAGCAGGCAGTGGACGCCATTGTTAAAGCGGCCAAGACGGGCAAGATCGGTGACGGGAAGGTGTTTGTCAGCTCAATCGACAACGCCATCCGAATTCGGACCGAAGAGACGGGCGAGCAGGCGGTGTAAGAGTCCCGCTCGCGCGCGAACGAAGCGGCGCTAAACCGGCAGGGCTTCATTTGTGCAAACTGACCAAATTTTGCCGGTTTTTGCGCAAAAACACACCTGTGAATAACTCGTGAACAAGAGTTAATATGTTGTCCTCGCAACTTCGAGCCCGATTGCCTAAAAAACTCCTTCAGACAGCGCAATTGACTCGCAGATTCGGCGGGACCCGGTGACGAACTATAATCTGTCTGGCGTGCGTTTTACAAGTCACTCAAAATGAACACTTTGCGGCTGTCTTTTCACTTTTATGACCTTTGGGCCGATTTCGCATCAAGCTATCAGTCAGCAGGACAGCAGTCGGTGGGCGCAGATGCCGCCCCGCAGGGTTTCGGCCATAACGGCGAGGGTCGAGGTGAATAAATGCCCGAAAAACGACCTTTTTAGGGACGACAACATGCAAGCTTCTGCAGAAAAAATTTGGGTAGCGGCGCAGGGACACCTTCGTTCGATGCTCAGCGCTGACACTTACAATCTCTGGTTTGCGCCCTTGCGCGCCTGTGGGCAGGACAACAGCGGATTGGTGCTGGAGGTGGCCAACGATTTTTGCGAGGTGTGGCTCAAGGATAATTACATGGGCCTGCTGCAGGACGTGGTGGCGCTGGCTTCGGGCCGGCAACTGCACATCAAGTTCCAGGTGGCGACGCCGCAGGGTAATGTGGTGATACCGCAGGCGGAACCACCGGCGGCCGAGAAGGCACCAAAAGCACTCGAACCGGCGGCGGAGCGGAACAACAACAACCATGATTTGGGGTTCAACCCCAAGAACACGTTCGATACGTTCGTGGTAGGGAACAACAACAACTTCGCGTATGCGGCGGCGCTGGCGGTGGCGCAGGCGCCCGGCAAATCCTACAACCCGCTGTTCCTGTATGGCGGCGTAGGTTTGGGTAAAACGCACCTGCTGCATGCGATCGGCCAGTACGTGTTCAGCCACAAGAAAGGCGCGCGGGTGGCGTACCTTTCCTCCGAAAAATTTACCAACGAGTACATCGACGGCATCCAAAACAACCAACTGGCAAAATTTCGCAAGAAGTACCGCCAGACCGATGTGCTGCTGATTGATGACATTCAGTTTCTGGCCGGCAAAGAACGCATTCAGGAGGAATTCTTTCACACGTTCAATGCCCTGCACGAAGCGCACAAGCAGATCGTGCTGACCTGCGACCGGCCGGCGAGCGAAATTCAGAATCTCGAACAACGGCTGGTGTCCCGGTTCGAGTGGGGCCTGGTAACGGATTTGCAGCCGCCGGATGTCGAGATGCGCCTGGCGATCTTGAACAAGAAAGCCCAGTTGATGGGCGTGCAGTTGCCGGATGAGGTTCTCAATTTTCTCGCCAATCGTATTCGCACCAACATCCGCCGGCTCGAAGGCGCGTTGATCCGGGTGGCTTCCTATGCGGCGTTAACCGGAAAGAAGCTCACCATCGAAGTGGTCGAAGGTCTGTTGCGCGAGATTCTGCACGAGGAAGGCCGTTACTCGATCAACATCGAGACGATCCAAAAGAAAGTCGCTGAGCACTTTGATATTCGCCTGGCGGACATGACCAGCAAACGCCGGCCGGAGAATATCGCGTTCCCGAGGCAAATCGCGATGTTCCTCGCCCGCCAGATGACCGAGTTCTCCTTGAGCACAATCGGCGAGGCCTTCGGCGGGCGCGATCACGGCACCGTCCTGCATGCGTGCCGGTTGGTCAAAGACCGCATGGAAGTGGACGCCCACGTGCGCCAGGTCGTCAGTTACCTCGAAAAACAGCTCCTGCGGTAAGGCCCACCGGGCATCTCACCGTGTCCGTCATTGAAGTCAGCCGTCTCACCAAGGCCTTCCGCACCTATAAGAAGCGGCCGGGCTTTGGCGGCGCTTTGCGCGGGCTGTTCCGGCGCCATTACGAGCAAACGGTCGCGGTCAAGGAAGTCAGTTTCACAATCGAACCCGGGGAGTTGGTAGGGTTTTTGGGGCCAAATGGAGCGGGGAAAACCACGACCTTAAAAATGCTTTCCGGGTTGCTCTACCCCAGCAGCGGCTCGGCCCGGGTGCTGGGTTATGTGCCCTGGGAGCGCAACGACGGTTATCGCAGACAATTCGCACTATTGCTCGGCCAAAAGAACCAGCTCTGGTGGGATTTGCCGGCCCAGGAATCCTTCGAGCTGAACGCCGAGATTTACGGGTTGGACCGCGCGACCTTCGAAGGGCGCGTAGCGCAAATGACGGAGTTGCTCGGGGTGCGGCACAAGCTCAACGTGAGCGTGCGGGAACTGTCGCTGGGCGAGCGAACCAAGATGGAGCTGATCGCCTCGCTGTTGCACGAGCCGCGCGTGCTGTTTCTGGATGAGCCGACCATTGGCCTGGACGTGGTGTCGCAAAAGACCGTCCGCGAGTTTCTCCGCGAGCACAATGCGCGGCACCACACCACCATCCTGCTCACCAGCCATTACATGGCCGACATCCAGGAGCTTTGCCGGCGCGTTATCATCATTGACCACGGCACAATCTTTTTCGACGGCCTGCTTAGCCAGGTCGTGGACCGCTTCGCCGATTCCAAGTTGGTGCGCATCGAGTGCAAAAGCGATACCCCGTGGTCGGCCGAGCACCTGGGCAAATATGGGGAGTTGCTCGAGCAAACGCCCGGCACGATTCAATTGAAAGTCAAACGTGACCGAGTGATCCCGGTATGCAAGGCGTTGCTCGATGACTTGCCGGTAACGGATATCGACATCCAGGAAGTCCCGATCGAAGAGGTCATCCGGCGCATTTTCGCCAGGGAAGAACCCGGACCGGAAACCCAAAAAAGCGCCCCGGCAGGTCAATGACTATTACACAATCCTTAGATAGCAATTAGCAGAATGCTTCATTAAGGATTTGGCATTGAGAATTTGTTATTGAACGTTGTAAATCTGCGATGATCAAGTAGTATGTACTGCTATGAAAAATGCACTGTTTTTTGCAACGGGCTTAACGGCCGTGATGTTGCTGGCGGGTTGTGAAACCGTGCCGCCCGGGGTCGAACGCGGCCCGCAAGGAACCATCGCCTATGACGTGTTCATCGAAGCGTCCCCTCCGGGGGCGCGCATTGAAGCCAATGGTGAAGTGGTCGGGAACACGCCGCTGCATTTGAAAATCTTCGGCGATAAAGACGGCACCTTCCATGACTTCGGCTCGTATTACTACGTCATTCGGGCCCTCCCCTTGACCACCAATCAGTTCGTCCAAACACGTGCGTTCCGCACCGGGCGCTGGTTCACGCCCGAGGACTACGTCCCGGGGCATATTTATTTTGACATGAACACCCCGCCCCCGCCGGCTCCGGCATATCCAACGCCGCCGCCCGCGTATTATTACCCGCCCCCGGCTTATTATTACGGTCCGCCTTATTACTACGGCCCTGGCTTCCGGTTTTATTTTGGCGGACGGCATTGGTAAAATTCGGGGAGCGTGGAGCGGAGAGCGAACGGTGCACGGCCTTCACGGCCTCACACCAGCCCGGCCTGTTCCGGCCAACCGCACACCACGTTCAAGGTCTGGACGGCTTGACCGCCGGCACCCTTGAGCAAATTGTCCTCGGCGCTCAGCACGAGCAACCGCCCGGTGCGGGGGTCGGCTCGGAAGGCGAGCTCGAGGAAGTTGGTGCCGACAACGTTCTTGGTGTCGGGGAGGCTCTTGCCGGGTAACAAGCGAACGAAAGGTTCGGCGCCGTACGCGGCCTGGTAACACGCGGCGACCTGTTGCTCGAACTGCTCCAACTCGCTCGCATTATTCCGTTTCTGCGCCGGTTCCAGATAGAGCGTCGTAAGAATGCCACGACTGACGGGGACCAAATGAGGCGTGAATTGGATCACCACCGGCTGGCCGGCGGCGACCGACAGTTCCTGCTCGATTTCGGACAAGTGCCTGTGTTTGGGAATTCCGTAGGGACGCAGGCTTTCATTGCACTCAACGAAAAGGTAGTCAGGTTCAGCTTTTCGCCCGGCGCCGCTGACGCCGCTGAGCGAGTCGGCAATCATGCCAGCCGGTTTGATCAATCCCGCTTTGAGCAACGGGATGCAGGGGAGCAGAATGCTGGTCGGATAACAACCCGGCGAGGCAAGCAGGGATGCGCCTTTAATCTGCTGACGATAAATCTCGGGCAGCGCATACACGGCTTGGGGGAGCAAGTCCGGCGCCGGATGCGCGTGGCCGTAGAATTCTTTATAAATCGCCGGGTTGCGGACACGGAAATCCGCGCTGAGATCAATCACCCGGCAGCCGGCCTGGAGTAGCGGGCGGGCGAACTCAGCCGCCACGCCATGGGGCAGGGCCAGAAAAATGGTGCCGGCGTCGCGCGCCAGGGTCTCAACGTTCGGTTCGGCAAATCGCAGCCTTTTTGCCGCGGGATAATGCGCAAACCGGGGGAAGACCTCGGCGAGCATTCGGCCGGCGTATTGGCGCGAGGTGATGGCAACAAGCTCAGCGCGGGGATGGGCCAGCAACAGCCGAACCAATTCCTCACCGGAATAGCCGGAAGCGCCAACGATCCCAACCTTGCCCTTCGATTCCATATAGATAGTAAAAAGCCCCGCCAGCATAACACCAGCGGGGCTTGGCGGAAATGAATCGGTTTAACGTTTGCTGTACTGGAAGCGTTTCCGCGCGCCGGGCTGGCCGTACTTCTTGCGTTCGCGCATGCGCGGGTCGCGCGTCAGAAAGCCTTCGGCTTTCAGAAGCGGGCGCAGGTTGGCATCGACGGTCAGGAGGGCGCGAGCCAGCCCATGGCGGACGGCGCCGGCCTGGCCGAGAGGGCCGCCGCCCGAGACGGTGATCTGGGCGTCGAATTTGTCAGTCGTGCCGGTGACGGTCAGCGGCTGCGTTGCCATGGCCCGCTGCGTTTCCATCGGGAAATAATTCTCAAAAGGCCGGCCGTTGATCTGGATTTTACCGGTGCCGGAAGCGAGGCGCACGCGGGCGACGGCGGTTTTGCGCCGGCCGGTGCCCAAATGTTGGTCGGTCTTGGAATCGGGGAGTTTGATGTCGGACATGGCTTGCGGTAGGCGTTGAGATTATTTGGCGGGCGCGAGCGCTTCGGGCATTTGCGCGGCGTGCGGGTGGGTGTCGCCCTTATACACTTTAAGCTTGGTCATCAGGACGCGTCCCAGCCGGTTCTTGGGCACCATGCCCCGAACGGCGCGGGTGATCAGCATCTCGGGATGGCGGGCGCGCAGTTGCCCCACGGTGGCATAACGCTCTCCCCCCTTCCAACCTGAATACGTCATGTACGTCTTGCCGATTTCTTTCTTACCGGTGACCCGGACCTTTTCCGCGTTAATGACAATGACAAAATCGCCGGCGTCCAGGTGCGGCGTAAACACCGGTTTGTTCTTCCCGCGCAGAATATCGGCGACCTGCGCAGCCAGCCGCCCCAGGACCGCGCCGTCAGCATTGATCACATGCCACTTGCGCTCATCCAAATTCACTTTCGGTAAATACGTTTTCATCTCGAGTCCTGATAAAAGAGGGGTGAAATTAGCAAACCAGGGCGTGAAGTCAATAGAGGTTTTTTACCTTACCGTTTCACCACCGGCCGTCCACCCCTGGCCGCCAGAAGTCCCCGCTCCCTTCGTAGGCGCCGAGATCTGGCGCATCGACCCCCGGGGTGGTGAATTGAGGGATCGCCACCCCCGCGTGGACGCCCGCAGCGGCAACGCGCAGCCGGAAATCCTCCCCGGCCCAATCCATTAACTGCTCCTGAGGCGCATTTCCCAGGAAGAGCGTATTGGCCGCCTGATAGGAGTAAAAATCGCGGGTCCAGAACGCGGGGTCGGGGTCGAAGTTGGGCCACATGTCATAGGTATGCGTGCCCAGGCGATCGCAGTTGAACAGGGTGTTATTGTAGAGTTGATGGCCAAAAGCCGGTGCGTTGATCCGAATTCCCGCGTCGCCCTGGTTGTTCCAGCACACATTGTGGTCCACGACGAAATTGCGGCACCAGTTGTCCAGGTAAATCAGCGGGGAGGGGCCGCCCGAGAGGGTGTTGTCGTGGAGCCAATTGTAAGCGATGCGGGTCGCGACGCCATCGGCGGCGCGGGCATTGACGCCCCAGACGTAAATCGCGCCGAGATCCCGGCACAACACGCCTGGAAAAGACAGGTCATTCAAATAGATGCTATGCCCCGCGCCGGCGGGCTGAAGCAGGTCGCGTCCGGAATGGTGCGCCGAGTTGAAGGCCACCAGCGTATGAGTGCCTTCCAGCCGGAGCGCGCAGGCGTAGGTCCCGGAATAATCCGAATTGGAAAACCGGTTGCGGACGATGCTGTTGCCGTATCCGCCGCACACGACTGCCGAACCCGCAGTATCCCGGATTGTGCAGCCGTGCAGGACGTTGTTGGTGCCGGCGAGCCAAATCCCGCTGCCGGCCGGGTTGTCTCCACAGAACGAGTAGCCCCAGGTGTACTTCAGATAGTGACTTAGAAATAGGCCCTGGCAATCGTCCAGCAGATTATGAGTGCCGGTGAGGCGGACCGCGCCCGCGCGCAGGCGCAACCCGTGCACTGTGACGTAGCTTTGGCCGTTGAAATCAATGCACCAGAACCTCCGTTTCATTTCGACGATATGGCGGGCGGGGTCCGCGCCATTGTTCAGGCGGAGCGACAGGGTATTGCCGCCGAATCCGTTTTCCAGCCGCCACTCGTTGTCTCCTGGCGGCGCACCACGCACTCCCCAAACAAAACCCACGCCGGTGCCGGTGAACCATGGCTGGGACTGGCTCGCCGGGTCCACTGTCAGAGTGTCGCCCGCCGACGCTATGACTCGCGCGCATTGCCAGGACCACCTCTCACCGAGCCCGCCACTGAACCAGGCGCCGACCCAGAAATTATTCGGATGCCCGGCCCAAGCGGGGCTTCGCACGACGTTCGGCGCGGCGGCATCGACGCTGACCGACGCCACCGCCGGATGTAACAGGTCTCCTGCGCCGAAATGGGGATAGCGCGCCTCATGCGCCATCTTCCCATCCACAAACACCTGGTCATAGCCCGTGCCCAGGCTGGTTGCGGCAGCGGCCGAATAAATCCCCTGAGCGGAACTGGTCCAACCGGAGAGCAGGTCCACGCCGGTGACAATCACCACCTCATTGGAGTAAGCGGCGAAAGTGATTGGCGCCCGGGCGGTTCCGGATGCCCGCGGCCGGAGCGTCTCTCGATAAGTTCCCGCGCGGATCCAGCAGGTATCCCCCGCCTTGATGGTTCGGGCTGCCTGCGCCAGCGTCTGGAACGGTTCAGCGATATTGGTGCCCGCATTCGCATCCGACCCGTCCGCCGCGACAAAGAACGTCGCCGCCCCGCTGCGCAGGGGAATTATCAAATAGATGTGGCCAAGGAAAATAAGATTACAAATCCAAAAGCGCACGCCCGGTGCCAACAGCCGCATCTATGGAGAATGCGGAATCACCCGGGGCACGGCAAATGGCAATTTGTCTGATATTGCTTTTGCGGGTAGATTCACGAACTAATGGGCAGCGGGGAGGAGACGGGCCTCCTCGCAGCGGTACGTAGTAATTCCTCAGCGCGAAGGGGACGATGCCGTCATTCCCCCTTCCCCTCCTCAAATGAACGAGGCGGTCCCGCCCCCGAAACCTTTGAAGCCTTTGGAAGCCTTTAAAGCGCCTTGCAATCCCGCTCCCGGCCATCCATGCTGGAACAAGCGGTAAGTTGTAACCCCGTGCCCTTATGGGGGTGAGTGAACCGAATGAGCACAGTACCTGAAAGCGATTTTGATTTAGAGAAACTATTCCTGCCCGCCTGGGCCCAGGAGGCCCCGTCCTCGGTCAAGTACGCCAAGTACGAAGGCGAGACGGAACGGCCGGACCGGCGTGGCGAGCGCCGCGGGCCGCGGCCACCGCGCCGCTCCGGCCCCCCCGGCGGACGTGGCGAAGGCGACCGCCCCAGAGGCGGGCGTGGGCCGAGTGGTCGCGAACACGGCGGAGCGCCTGGGGAAAGCCAGCGAAGCTGGCAGGGGCCGCGAGGGGCTGACCGGCGAGGCCCGCCCCGCGAACGCCGCGAACCACCGGCGCCTTTGCCGGAGATCACCGTGTCGCTGTTGCCGGATGAGCGGGGTGTCGAATCCCTCGCGCGGCAAATCAAAATGACCGGCCGCGCGTTTCCCTTGTTCGATATCGCGCAGATGATTCTGCAAAAGCCGGAGCGGCATTCGGTGGTATTCGGCATCAAGAAGAATCAGGAAGGCAAACCCATCCAACCGTTGTTCGTTTGCGCGTTGGATGACACCCTTTGGCTTTCTGAAGACGAAGCCATCAGCCACGTGCTGCACAAGCACTTTGCCACGTTCTACCAGGCGGAGAAAACCGCCACCGAACCGCCCAAAGGCAAGTACACGTTTGTGGCTCAGTGCGGGTTGAGTGGGACCATCCTGGGGCCGCCTAATTATCACGATTATCAAAACCAATTACGCAAACTGCATGGCGAGCGCTTTGCCCGCATGCCCTTCGAGGCTTTCAAAGCCCGCGTCCGCATCGTCAAAGACGAGGCGGTGGTCAAGAAGTGGGTCGAGGACCAGAGCTGGAAGACCGAGTACCTGTGCTTGAACATGCCCGAACCGCTGCGGCTGCCCAGCATGGAATCCGTCGAGAAGCACTTTCGCGAGCAGCACAAGGACAATATCATCAAACCGGTCGAATCGCACACGCTGGGCGGGATTGCGGCCCGGGGTTTGCGCAGCCACGAACTGGCGCGCCTGGTGCGCAGTGCGTGGGAGGACCAAAGACGCTTTCCGTTGCAAATCGCGACTGTGCTCAGCCAGCAGTTCGCCGGCCATGGCTTGCAGTTCTTCAAAGTTAACAAGACCATTACGCACGTGTCGGTCGCCCGGCCCCATTACCTGGACCTGACGCTGACGCCCGTCTCCGAGGGGGTGAAACGGGTTGTCGATTACATCAACACCCATCCAAAATGCACGCGGCGCAAATTATTTGAAGCGCTCGCGCCAGCGCCCACCGTGCTGCCCGTCGCGCCGCCTGCCGCGCCCGAACCCACTGCGCCAGCCGCGCCCGAATCCGCCGCACCCCAAAGTGCGGGAGTGCCGCCGGCACCTGAATTGCAGCGGGAACCGACGGCCGAACAGAATGCGTTAATTGCCGACCTGCATTGGCTCATTCACCAGGGACATGTCATCGAGTTTGCCAACGGCACGCTGGAAACCGCCAAAAAGCCCCTGCCGCGCCCGGCCAAGCCGATCAAGCCCGCCGCGCCGGGGCCGGAGACGGCCGAAGCGCAACCAGCCAACGGCGCCGTGGCTGAAGCGGCATCGCCAACCGGCGAAGCCACGACGACGAACGCGGCCGCAGGGGAGAACGAGGCCCCGCCCGAGCCGGGGGAATCACAAACGAACGTGAGCACGGAGGCGGCGCCCGCTTCCGAGAACCCGGAAAATCCGGCAGCTTCTTCAACGACGACCGAAGCGCTTTCGCCTACACTTGCAACCGAAGCCAGCTCAAACGGCATGCCGAGCTCCCGCTCTGAGGAAACCCCGGTCCCCTCGGGGGGGCCGTCCGTGCCCTCCTGAAATTTCAATGGGATTACCGGGCAATGGGTGGTTGGCGGTGAGCCACACGCATAAGCGAATGGGATGGCGCTGGTTTCGGCCGCTCTCAGCAGCAACACTTCAATATGCCATTTAAGAATCTAGGTTTGGCCGACGCCATGGTTGATGGCGTCAAGGCGATGGGCTACGTCGAGCCGACGCCCATTCAACTTCGCGCGATCCCACTCATTCTCCAGGGCCAGGACGTCATCGGCAGCGCCCAAACCGGCACCGGCAAAACGGCGGCGTTTGCCCTGCCGATTCTTTCGCGCCTGGGTGGTCACCAACCGCAACCGCGTGTGCTGATTCTCGAGCCAACGCGTGAGCTGGCCGCACAGGTGGAAACCGCGTTTCGCGATTTTGCACGGTTCACGGATTTGCGGGTGGCGGTGGTTTTTGGCGGGGTCGGATATGGGCTGCAACGCGAGGCGCTGCGCAAGGGAGTGGATGTGCTGGTGGCCACGCCGGGCCGCCTGCTGGACCTGCTGCAGCAAGGCTCCTGCCGTCTGGACCGGATTGAGTACCTGGTATTGGATGAGGCGGATCGCATGCTCGATATGGGGTTCCTGCCGGATGTGCGGCGAATCGTGCAGAAATGCCCGCGGGACCGGCACACCTCGCTCTTTTCCGCGACCGTCCCCCCGGAAATCGAGACGCTGATTCAGTGGGCGATGAAGAATCCCCAGACGATCGAAATCGGCCCCCGCCGCACACCGGTCGAGACCGTCAAGCACGTCATTTACACGGTGGCCGAGGCGCAGAAAACCGATTTGCTGCTCGAGTTGCTAAAGCGGGTCAACTACGACTCGGTGATTGTGTTTTGCCGCACGAAGTACGGCGCCGACCGGGTGGCGCATTTGTTGAAGCGCAACAACCACGCAGTGGCGGTGCTGCACTCCAACCGCACCCAACGCGAGCGGGAACAGGCCCTCCGCGGGTTTCGGGACGGCCGTTTCGAAGTGCTGGTAGCGACGGATATCGCCGCCCGCGGCCTGGATATCGCCGACGTCAGCCACGTCGTGAATTATGACGTGCCGCAGCACCCCGAAGATTACATCCATCGTATTGGCCGCACGGGGCGGATGGAGGCCAAAGGGGACGCCTTTACGCTGATGGTAGCCGAGGATGTCCGTCACGTGCAGGCGATCGAGCGGTTCATCGGGCAAAAAATACCGCGCGTGAAGCTTGAGGATTTCAATTACCGCTACACGGCACTGTTCGAGGAAAACAAACCCGGCGGCATGCCCCAACGCATCACCGGCGCGCGAATTCGCGGCGGCTATTTCTTTGGGCCGGCCCGAAGACGAAAATAGGACCGTCTTCTTTTCCTAATCGTAATCCTAATCCTAATCGATTTGGTTTCCGATTTATGATTACGATTACGATTAGGATTAAGAGCCCAAACAAAGCCCGCAAAGCCCGACGCCTCATTGACAGTTTGCTGAAAGCGGGCCTATATTCCCCGCCTTTTATATGAAGCAGAATCTGCACGTCGCCGTTGTCGGCGCGACGGGTGCCGTCGGGGTCGAGATGATTAAAACGCTGGAAAAGCGCAATTTTCCCGTGGGCCGGCTCACGTTAATGGCCTCGGCGCGTTCCGCGGGCAAGAAGATGGAATTTCGCGGCCAAACGATTCCGGTGCAGGAACTGACAAAGAATGGCTTCGCCGGCATCGACATTGCGTTGTTCAGCGCCGGCGGGAACATCTCCAAAGAGTATGCTCCTCTGGCGGCGCGCGCCGGGTGCGTCGTCATTGATAATTCGAGCGCGTTCCGTATGGACGACCAGGTGCCGCTGGTGATTCCCGAGATCAATGCGGCGGACGTGAAACTGCACAAAGGCATCATCGCCAATCCCAATTGCACCACCGCGATTACTTTGATGGCGCTTTACCCGCTGCATCGGGCCTTCGGTTGCCGGCGCATTTTCGCTTCGAGTTACCAGGCCGTTTCGGGCACCGGCGCCAAAGCCATCGCCGAATTGCAGCGGCAGGTGGACCAGGTCGTGCACGGGCAGGCGGTCACGCGCGAGGTGTATCCGCACCAGATTGCCTTTAACGTGCTGCCGCAAGTCGATTCCTTCCTGCCGACCGGCTATACCAAGGAAGAAATGAAGATGGAGAACGAGGGGCGCAAGATCATGCATCACCCGGCGTTCCGGGCCAGCGTTACTTGCGTGCGGGTGCCGGTCTATCGAGCGCATTCGGTCGCGGTCAGTGCCGAGTTCGAACGGACAACGAGTGTCGAAGCCGCGCGCGAAGTGTTGAAGAAAGCGCCCGGGCTTCAGGTGATCGATGAGCCGGCCAAGAGCCAGTATCCCCTGCCCCTCTATCAAGCGGAGCAATACGACTGCGCCGTGGGGCGGCTGCGAAAGGACTGCGCGATGGACAACGGCCTGGCGTTTTGGGTCGCCGGCGATCAACTGCTAAAAGGCGCAGCGCTCAACGCGGTGCAGATTGCGGAAGTCCTGCTGGATTGAACCGCAATTGAGTTGTATCGGGCGCGTCAGCGTCTTGGACTGCCCCAGCCCTCTGGCTCTTTTCGGCAGTAGCTGGTGTACCGAAAGCGCCAGAGGGCTGGCGCAGTCCACAACCTGGCGGCCTGGCAGAGCGCGTTCCCATGGAGAGGGGGCTCCGAACTGCACGCGGCCGCAACGATTCTTACCGGCCCAACGTTGGGTTCTATGGCGCAGCGGCCGCCTGCTTCATGAAGGCGTTGACCGCGCCGGGCGCCACGTGAGCTTGTTTAGCCGCGTCCATCACCCGCACCACCTGCCCCCAGGGAGCGGCTTTGTCGGCGCTGATCGCCAGCCGCAGCCCAGGATTCTTCGCCACCGCCTGGGCCAATTCCTCACGCAACCCCTCGACAGTCACCGGCCGTGAATCGGCCCCGAAACGCAGGACGCCCTGGGGATCGATGCTAATGATCAGCGGCGCATTTTCGTTCGCGCCGGTCTTCACGGCCTGAGAGGATTCCGGCAAGGCCAGCTTGAGCGCCGGCTGCTGCTTGAAGGTCGTGGTCACCATCAAGAAGATCACCAGCACAATCAGGACATCGATCAAGGCAACGATGATGATCCCGGGTGGGCGCCGCCGCTGTTTTGGATAGAAACGCATGCTTACCTTTTCTCGACTGGCTCCCGGTATTGCCGGCGGATAAAGCCTTCGCAGAGCGTCTCCATCTCGACGGCGATGGTCTCAACCTTCTTGCTGTAATAGCTCCAGAAAACCAATGAGGGAATGGCGATGAGCAGGCCGGTCAGGGTGGCCCAAAGAATCAGCGAGATGTTATGCGCCAGCAACGCGGCGTTCTCCATGCCGTGTTGGCCCACATCGGCGAAGGCGCCGATCATGCCGACAATCGTTCCGACCAGGCCCAGCAGCGGCGCGATGCCGACAATAATTTCCAACACCACCAGGCCGCGTTCCAGCCGGGTCACCTCGTGGCGCGCGCGGGTCTGCAGCGCATCGGAGGTTTCCACGCGTGGCCAATCGAGGTGTTCGGCGGCAATCAGCAGCAGCCGGCTTATGGGCGAGGGATGTTGCTGGCACACCCGGCGCAGCATCGGCACGTCCTCGGGCGTTTGGCAGGACTCGACAGCCGCCTCGACTTCCGGCGGTACGACGCGCCGCCAGCGCAGCGCCAGGCCGCGCTCGATGATGAACGCCAACCCAATTACCGAGGTCAGAATCAGCAAACCATATACAATCGATTCCATAGCAAAATACGTTCGAGAATAACGCTATCAGTTCACCAATTGTAATAAAAGGTAAACTGGATGCTGCGCGGGTTGGGGACGGTGGTGCGCAGCGCT
This sequence comes from Verrucomicrobiia bacterium, assembly GCA_035934555.1. Taxonomy (GTDB): domain Bacteria; phylum Verrucomicrobiota; class Verrucomicrobiia; order Limisphaerales; family UBA8199; genus DASYXT01. The sequence continues at coordinate 19,970 of DASYXT010000085.1, forward strand.
GAGGGAAATGGCAGGAAAGGGCTCGAGTGGTCAATGGCCATTTGGCAGAGCATGGCCGGGCGGTCCCCCGCGGTGCTGTTTTCAGTCACTTTCAAGTCGCTGATCCGGCCATCGGCATAGAGATGAAATTGCACGGCGACTTTTCCCCGGTAATCAAACGCGTATTGCTGGGCATCCAGCAAGCCGTACCACGCGCTGGCGATCGCATCGACCAACGCCGAATCGTACTCGCCCATCGGCGTCGCCTTAACGTCCAAAAGCGAGATATCCAGCTTTTGCCGGACGCCCCCTTCCTCCCTCATTTTCTCGCCGGGTAAGAGGTTTTGATGCGCGATGAGCTTGGGATCGACCTGGGCCAGCAGCCGCGGCCGGAAGTGCTTGGCCTCGGTCGCTTCGTTCTTGGTTTCCGGTTCGGGCTTGCTTATTGCCAGGTCGCCTGGTTTCTGAGCGGGTTTGGCTTGCGCCTGTTCGGCTTGGGGTTCCTGGGCGGTCTGGGCCCGCTGCGGTTGCCGAACCGGCGGGGTCGGCTGCAGCGGCATGAACTTCTCGCGCGGGACATCTTCGGTCTTCACGATCTCGGTGTGCGTGCCGCTGATTTTTGGCACGTCAGACTCTTTATCGATATCCGGGTTCGCCGCCTGGGAATTCTTGCTCGAATAGTACTTCGCGTTCTTTGGAGGTTCGGCTGTCGCGTGAGCCGGGTTGACATCGACGAACATCAGCGGGACTTCCTCGCTGGGCGGCGGCGGAGGCGGCAGTGGCTTTTTATGCAGCAATTGCGCCAGGTTCTGGAGCGGGCGCAGCCACCCGGGCAGGTGCACGTACTGGGTCCAATGGAACCTGTGGTCTGTGTAGTAGCCGCCGAAGAGCAACAGGTGCACGACCATGGAAATCGCGAAGGCCCAGACCAGCCGCGAGGTCTCGACCTGCTCCGCGCGCCCTGACACGCCAGGCGTTTCGGCAACAGACATTCACATTATCTTGGCTCAGGGGGAACAAGGGGGCAACTGTTTAGGGCTTAATCGGTTTTAATCTTAATCGTAATCATAATCATAATCCTAATCGAAACCGCAGCTTAGGAGAAGGGTTTGCGATTACGATTATGATTACGATTAAGAAGCAGCCCGCATTACTTGCTTGCCGCCTCGGATGCTGACCCTGGTTTTTCCGGCACGTCAATCACATCGCCGGCTTTGAGCCAGAACGCCGGGGCGGGTTTGCCGTCCGAGCAATCCAGCACCCATTCGTGCTTTTCGCCGGAGGCCGGGTCCACGCGCGTCACTTTAATACGCGACAGATCGGAGGACGCCAGCAATAGGTTCGAGGCACGCAAAGCGGGTTTGAGCCAAAGCGGCGCTTCGGTGTGAATATTGAGAGGCCTGCCAGGAAGCCCGAGCGGAGATGGTGCGTAAAACTCCACATTCGGTCCCAAAACCAGGTTGGCTGGCTTGCCCTTGATCACGACTGTGACCTGTCGTGAAAGGCATTTAACCAGGTTGGTCAGTTCCGCGTCGGTGAATCCCTGCCATTGCTCATTTAACGGGTGGTCAGCCTCAGGAATCTGGACGACCTCACCCCAGGCCAACGGCACATCTTTCGAGCAATCGCCCGATTCGATTACCGGCGTCAGGTCAACTTTCCTCTCACGCCACGTCTTCAAGTCAGCGTCAGGATGACGCAGACGCAAATCCGCCAGGTTCGGGAACGGGAGAGTGCGGTAATGCTCGACCCAGACGGCTTTGCTGTCATATGCACTATTGCCCCCCTCCGGATTTCCCGTCAGCAGACCATATTGTATTCCAATCAACTCGAGCGCGGTGAACTGGTTCCAATCATTGGTGCCTTTAAAGAAGATCGCCTTGGCATAATCACTGCCGGGCCGGCTGACTTCGATCCAGTCCAGATGCGGCAACTCATCCACGGCGCCATGACTCCTGAGGGCAGCGGCCAATTCATCCCGGGTTTGGGCTGGAGGCGCAGTCCCTGCCACAAAACCAGGTGGCGCCGACCTGAATCCCGACCGGGAGACGGCCAGGCGGACAAACGAGGCATTGTTGCCGATCTGGTACCATGAATAGGGGTACCCCGTCCCGTTCTTAGCCCAATCCAACGGCGTGCTCCCGTCACGATTCGGCAAGTTCGGATTCGCCCCTTTCCCCAAAAGGAAATCCACCATCGCCGTTCGCTTTGCGGCGACGGCAAAGTGCAGCGGAGTATTGCCATTGTTATCGGCGGCGTTGATCGCTGCGCCATGCTCGAGCAGCAACGCCGCGGAATTGCTTAAGCCGGCGCCGGCGGCCCAGTGCAAGGGAGTTTCGCCTGCCTTATCTCGGGCATCGACTTGGGCCTGCGCTGATAAGAGCATTTCAACGTTGGTCGGCTCGGCGACCGCATAATGCAACGGAAATGTGGCCCCGATGAAGGACGGCACATTCGGATTGGCTTTGGCCGCCAGCAACAATTTCACGATCTGGGGCAACTGATGGTGAGTAGCAACCAGCAAGGGGGTATTATCGTCGGGCACTCCACCTCCACCGGGATTGTTCGCATCCACTTTGAGGTTTGGATCGGCGCCGTACTGGAGCAATAAGGCCACAAGATCAAGGTTGGGGTTTCCTTGAACGGCTGCGGGCCGCTCGTCGTGAGCGCGGGTAGCCTCGTAGAGGGGCGATTCGTGCAGTCCCTGGGCCTCGAACGTAATGTTCGGATCGGCTTTGGCCGCGAGAAGCGACTGAGCCACAGGCACGTTTTGCCGTTGCACTGCCAGGGCCAGCGGTGTCGCTCCCCAGGTCGTGCGCGCATTCACCTCAGCCCCATGAGCAATGAGTAATTTGGCTATGTCCTGGGACCCGACCTGCGCGACGACATGCAAAGGCGTTAGGCCGTTATCCGGTTTTGCGTTTGGGTCGGCCTTGTTGGCGAGCAGCAACTCTGCCATCGGCACGTCGCCTCGCTGAGCGGCGATGTGCAGCGGCGTGCCGCTGAAATTCGGACCGTGAGGATTGCTGATGCTGTTTGCCAGCGCATTGACGTTGGCGCCGTTGTTCAGCAGCACCTCGGCGATGGCTTTGAATCCACGGGCCGCGGCCAAATGCAAGGCCGTCGGGCTGCTGTCGCTCGCCCGCGCGTTGACATTGGCTTTATGGGCCAGGAGCAATTCAACGATACTGCGGAACCCTTGTTGAGTGGCCCTGTGCAACGCTGTGGGCGCCTCGTTATCATGACTCATGGCCTGCACATCCGCTTTGTGATCCAACAGGAGCTCGATCATCGCCTTATGTCCCTGTGCCGCGGCCAAGTGCAGTGGCGTGTCGCCGTTGTTGTTGGCGGCATTGACCTCGGCGCCATTCTCCAGAAGGAACGTCGCGACGACCAGTTGCCCTTTTTCAGCAGCATGGCTTAAGGGCGTGTTGCCGGCGAAGTCGCGAGCATTAATTAAATCCGGGCTGTCTTTGATCATCGCGCGGATGCGGCGGACCTCTTCGGCTTCTTCGGAGGTCGCGGGCGCAGCTCCGGCGGCTTCCACCACGGGCGATTGACCTGCCGCGGCGAGGTACGAGCGGCTCAAGGCCACCAGCGAGGACTGGTCCGGAAACTCCCGCACGATGCGCTCATATTGGACATCGGCCTCATTGGTGTGGCCCTGTTTGCGGTAACACTCGCCGAGCCGGAAAACGGCCGTGGCGGCGAGCTTCCGGTTCTGGTCGAATTGTTTGATCACGTCCTGGTAGACGGCAATGGCGGCATTGAAATCGTGGTTGGCCTCTTCTTCGAACAGCCCTTTCTGCAGGGCCATGGTTGGATCATTGGTGGCGGCATAGGCTGGCGAGGCGATGCAGAACGCAAACACCACCAGCGCACCAGCCGCACCACCGAGCCAGCGAGGCGCGCCGCGAACCTCGCGAAACACCTTGGCCCAGACGTGTTCGCGCAGCGTCTTGGACTGCGCCAGCCCTCTGGCGCTTTCGCAGGCCCAGGACCTTACATAGCGCCAGAGGGCTGGCGCAGTCCAAGACGCTGCGCGACAGCGAGCGGGTTCAGACGGTGGACGTTGGGTATGCGTCTTGATGCCCGTTCGAATTTCGCCACTGGTTTTCCTTTTCATAACTCAATCATTCTGACGAGAACATCTCCCACCAATTGTCATGCCTTTGTAAAATCCTGTGAGCTTCATTTCTCCACCTCCAGCCGGTAGCCGACGCCATGCACTGTCTTGATCCAACGCGGCTGGTCGGGATCGGATTCGATTTTCGCCCGCAGGCTGGCGATGTGGTTGTCCACCGTCCGCGTCGTTGGGAAGGCGGTGTAGCCCCAGACGAGGTCCAGGAAACGCTCGCGCGAAACCGGTTCGCCGGCGGCTTCGGCCATCAGCCGGAGCATGGCAAATTCTTTGGCGGTCAGGTGCAGGGATTTGCGGCCGCGCGCGGCGGTCTGCCGGGCGAGATCGATCTCCACCTCGCCGAGCTTCATCCGGGACGGGGCGTGCCCCTGGCGTCGCGTACGGCGCAATAGCGCTCGGACTCGCGCCAACAACTCTTCCGTGCTGAACGGTTTGACCAGGTAATCATCGGCGCCGGCATCGAGCCCGGTGACGCGGTCCTCGACCTGGCCCTTGGCTGTGAGCATAAGAATGGGGACCGGGTTGCCCAGCCGGCGCAGTTCGGCGCAGAGAGCATAGCCATCGAGTTTGGGCATCATCACGTCCAGCAGGATCAGGTCCGGCTTCTCCTCGACTGCGCGTTGCAAGCCGCTCTCGCCCTCGGCGGCAGTCAGCACGCGGTAGCCTTCGCCCGCGAGAACGTCCTGGAGGGCGATGCGCATCGGGCGCTCATCTTCGACGATTAATACGCGCTCGCTGCTCATAGGTTACGAGCCAAATGATGCGAGGCGGATCCCTGGTCGAGCGCCAGGGGAAGCTCAATCGTGAACCGGCTGCCCTTTCCCACCTCGCTGTGAACACGGACGCGCCCGCCATGCGCCTCGACGATGTGTTTGACGATGCTCAAGCCAATACCGACGCCTTGGGTCTGACGCCGCAATTCATTCCCGCGCCGGTAAAAGCGCTCGAAGATACGTTCGTGCTCCGAGGCCGGGATACCTTCGCCCCGGTCCTGGACCCAGAGCGCACAAATCGCGCATGCAGTCGTGGCGTTGGCGGCTGAGGACAATGACTGATTCCCTTGCACGTTGCGGTCAGGACCATTCCAAGCTAGTGTGGCCATCTCCAAACCGACGGTGACCGTGCCGTTGGGCGGGGAATATTTGATCGCGTTATCCAGCAGATTGATCAGGGCCTGTTGGATGGCTTTGCCGTCCAGAAGTGGTTGATAGTGGATCGTTGATGGTTGCTGGGCGGCTAGAGCCAGGTGGATGTGGGATTCTGCGGCGTAAGGTTCCATCAGCTTGACGGTTTGCTCGACCAGCGCCACCAGGTCCGTGGGTTCGAATTCGTATTGCTTGCGGCCCTGCTCGATGCGGGAAAAATCCAGCACGTTTTCGATTAGTGAGGAGAGCCGCCGGCATTCCTGGACGATGAATTGGAAATATTCCTGCTGTTTGGTGCTGGCGGTCACTTTGCCGCGCGCCAGGCTCTCGGCCAGCAACCGCACCGAAGCGATGGGCGCCCGCAACTCGTGGGACACGCTGGAGACGAAGTTGCTCTTCATTTCGCTGAGCCGGAGCTGGCGTTGGAATGCGCGATAGGCCGCGGCCAAACCGACCACCGCCGCCAAAGCCGCAGCTATGATGAGCGCGCCGAACCAGTACACCCGCGCCTTTTGGACGGCGAATAACGTGTCCGGGCTGGTGAGGTAAATATTGAGCCGCATTTGGTCGCCGGTCGCGCCAGGTGGCGTGGCCGACGACAGCACGTCGGTCGCGAGCACGGGGCCAAAATTCTTCAGTTGTTCAGTGACGTCTTCCTTCGCATCAAAGCCAATCCCTTTGCTGATGCGATGGACAGACCGCCAGACTCGCAGAGCGGGCGCTGACTGGATAACTCGTTCCCCGGCAAGCTCGACGCCCACCCCGAAGTAATCGGGCAGCCCACGGGTGGACAGAGCGAGCCGGCTCAGACGCGCGCCCAGGTCCGATTCGCTGCGGCAGTAGTAAACAATATTGGTCCCTGAGCGGCTTGCGGGAATGGCCAGCCACCTTTGGGCGGCGTATCCCGGCGCAGTGAACCAGACCCAGCCGCCGCGGAGCAAAGGGCCTTGCGCCGCGGTATAAAAGTCGCGCGCGGCGGATTGCTCGTTCCAAATGCGGCGCCATTTGCCAACGGTGGACTCCGGTAAGCCCGGCTGCCGCTCCAGCAGGTCCAACATCAATGGTGTGACCGCAGAGGGGCGGCACACCAGGTTCGAGCACAAATTTTCCACAGCTCCCCCCAGGTCAGCGGGTGCTCCGTGTAAGTATTGAATGATTTTCAGACCCGCGAGCACCCCCAGCGGCAAACCGCCCTCGCTTGCCACATCAGAATATTTGTCTCGCACCATGGCAAATTCCTCTTGAGCGGCTTGAGCCTTGTTTTGTTTGGCCAGCAACAGCCCGGAAGCATACCGAGCGGCTGCGGCAAATCGGCGCGGCGGATTGGCTTCAATGAATTGGCGGTAAGCGCGCAGCGCCGGGTCGGGGCTGTCGTCGCGGGCTTCGGCTTCGCGCGCAGTTTGCCACAGACGCGCCAGGCGGGGTTGGAGCGCTGCGAGGTCCAAAGGCTCGGGAGCCGGATCGGGGTTATAGGGTGGGGGTGAAACGATCCGCCCGAGCGAGTCCACGGTGAATTGCCGAGCGCCATCGCTATCAAGCGAGGGGGAGGCTTCGGAAGCGAAGTTGGTGAGGGTGTTCCAAAACTGTTGCGCGAGCGAATCGGCGAGGCCCTGGGCGCGCTGGGCGGCGTCCTGGCGGGCCAACGCGCGGTCCTGCCGCAACGACAGCAAGCCGACGGTGGCCAGAATAGCGCAGGGGAGCAGGATCAGCGCGCCCTGCCAGAAGAAACCTGGGTGCCGTTGGTTCGCGGGTTGACCCATGACTCCATCCATGTTCGGTGCAACCTAACCCTGGCAGGCTGGAGAATTGTCATGGTTTTGTAAAATACAACCCGGGACTCGCCCTAAGCCGCAACGGCCCCTTTGGCCGCATGAATAAATGCCTCGACCTTTTGCTGGTCTTTCTTCCCAGGCGAAGTTTCGACGCCACTGGAAACATCCACACCGTACGGCTGAACTTGCTGAATGGCCGTCGCGACGTTTTCCGGAGTCAAGCCGCCCGCCAGGAAAATGGGGCGGCCACGGCCCTGCACCGTGCGCGCCAACTCCCAATTGAAGGTGGCGCCGGTGCCGCCCACGACCTCCGCTGAGTAGGCATCCAGCAGCCACGCGTCGGTAGGATAAAGCGCAACCGCTTCGAGCGAGGCGGCATCCCGAATCCGGAACGCCTTCATGCTCATGATGCCGAACTGAGAACAATATTCCGGAGGTTCATCCCCATGAAACTGCAGCAGGTTCAGACCGCATTCACTGAGGGCGCGTAGCACGAGCTCTTCCGGCGCGTTGACGAACACGCCCACCTTCACGACGGGCGCGGGCAATCGGCGCACGATTTCCCGCGCCCGCTCAACAGAGACGTGGCGCGGGCTGGACTCGTAAAAAACGAACCCCAGCGCGTCCGCCCCGGCGTTCGCCGCGGCGAGGGCATCCGCCTCATTAGTAAGCCCGCAGATTTTGACAATGACAGACATCGAATCCGGTTAGCATTCCACAGGGACTGTGCAGCGACAACCCTGTTCCTCGTTGCCACTGGTTCCCAGAATTCCATTTTCAAAGGGCCTGACCGGCAGGTTTCGCGAGAACAGATTTGTATCGGGCATGTCGTCAATTTAATCTTCTATTAATCTCCATTTAATCTTCGAGTGGAAATTTAAGATGACATGAATGGAACCGCGTCCATTGGGCCAGGCTCCCGCGACCGTCACCCTCCGGGCCGGTTCCGGGGACCATAGTGGAGAATAGTTTATGCGCATCTTAGGCTTGGTGAGTTTGATTGCTTCAACGCTGATCTTCGTTTCGTGCACCGCACCGCAGTTGACCGTTAATCCGGTTGGCCCGGCGCCGGCTGCCTGGTCCCCGTTGGCGCCGGCCGGCGCCAAGGGCCAACTGCAGGTCTATACGCAAACCGATGAATTCGAGATTGACCATGACGTGCCTTATTTCCCCCACACCGACTACCGGGTTTTGACGCCGGCGGGGAAAGCCGTCCGGCGGGTGTGGAACTCGCAGAGTCATGAGGACGAAATGCCCACCGTCGTGAGTCTGCCCGCGGGCAACTATATGGTCCAGGCTCAAGCCGAGTTTTACGGGGTGATTAACGTGCCGGTCGTGGTAAAGCCGGGTGCGTTGACGAGAGTGTTTTTGCAGCCGGGCTGGGTTCCGGGCGCCACCGTCGCCAGCTCCGATTTGGTCCAACTGCCCCATGGCTATTACATTGGCTGGCGCGGAAACTGAAATGCGCTACAATAGGTTTCATGGCCCACGTTGTTACCAACAAATGCAATGGCTGCAAGTTCACCGACTGTGTCGAGGTCTGTCCTGTAGCCTGTTTTTACGAACTCGACAATCAACTGGTGATTCACCCGGATGAATGCATCGATTGCACCGCTTGCGTGTCGGAGTGTCCGGTCCAGGCAATCTACGCCGAGGCCGACCTGCCGGGCGATTTTCAGGCTGCGGTCGAGTTCAATGCCACCGAATCCCGCCGCGTGAAGGATGCCGGCCAGGACGCGCTGGTCCAAAAGAAGGACCCGCTGCCGACGGCAGAGGCGCGAAAAGCCGAGCTAGGGTTTTAGCCGAGCAGCCGGCGTCGGCGGTCCGCGCTGGCACTGCGGACAGAAGAAAGTGCTGCGCGCCGCCTGAACGATGCGCCGGACGGCTCGACCGCATCGAACACAAGGTTTGCCCTCGCGGTCATAAACCCGCAACCGTTCTTCGTAGGTGAGCGGAGTATCCTGGTTGGCGCCGTAGTAAAAAAGGTTGAGTCGAGCCTCGCGCTCCGGGCGGCGGCTTTTGGCGCTGCCGCTAAAGTTCAATGGCACGGTGCTGCCGCACAGGATGGCCTGACGCAGCACACTGCGCAGTGCCCGCCACAACCGGCGCACCTCGGGCCGCGTGAGCTGCCCCGCAGGCACACTCGGCCGCAATCTGGCGCGGAACAACGCCTCGCTGGCGTAGATGTTCCCCACTCCCGCAAGGGCCGATTGATCCAGCAGCTTCACTTTGATCGCCTGACGCGAGTCGCCCAGCGCCTGCGCCAAACTCCGCGCACTAAAATCCTTGCCCAGGGGTTCCGGCCCCAACCTCGCCAGCGCTCCCGTCGCGAGCGTGAAGCGTCCAAAGTAACGGGTGTCCTCGAAGATAAATTTCTCGCGCCCAAGTTCGAGCACCACGGCGGCGTGCTTCGGCTCAACCGACCCTGCGGGCGCCAAATACATTCGGCCGGTCATCCCCAAATGCCCGAGCAGGGAGATCGCGCCGGTTCGTCTGCGCCGCAACGTGAACACGAGGAATTTCCCCCGGCGCGCAACCTCCGTAAAGCGCGCGCCGCGCAGCGTTCGGCCCAGCTCCGCGACGCTGGTCGGCAACAAGACCTTGGCCCGGCGCACGCGCACCGAGCGAATAGTTTTGCCAACCAAAAGGGGTCGCAAGTGACGAACCAGCACTTCGACTTCGGGCAATTCAGGCATGCAGGAACCTTAAATACCGCTGGCGATGGCCGAAAAGCAACTCGACTGAAAAGCAGCAGTCAGTGGTCTGAGCTCAGGACATCGGAGGACCAGAGCCGCCCCCGCTCCGGTCCGGTCAGGCGTGGTGGGCGGCCCGTCTAAGGGTTTCCCTTAGCGCCTCTAGTTCAAAACCCCTAGACAAAATAAGAGCAGGTCCTAATTGTCTTGACTCGTGCCTTCTCCTAAATTGCTTCCATGCAGACAACATATGTTAGGCAGCCTTCCCCAGCGAAAAGCCAATTTAATGCTGTCGCGGCCGGTGGCGGCGGCCTGGCGTTGCGCGGGGGGGCGGGCAGCAATGGCCCGGTCCCGCGGCGGGCGGCTCCGTACAAAGGCCGCGGGGGCGCCAACGGCAACGGGCAGAGCGACCGGGGTTTGATCGAAGCGCTGGGGGCCTCGAAGGTGTTTCAGGATTACGAGCGGGCCTTCACGGAGGCCACGGGGTTGCCGGTGGCCTTGCGGCCAGTGGAAACGTGGCAGTTACCGCATCACGGCAGGCGCAACGAAGGCCCGTTTTGCTCGCTCATATCCGAGAAAAGCCGTGCGTGTGCGTCGTGCCTCTCGATGCAGGAACGGTTGTCGCAGGCGGCCACTCTGGAAGCGCAAACGCTGGGTTGTCCCAACGGGCTGTGCGATACGGCGGTGCCGGTGCGGTTGGGCGATCGGTTGATCGGATTTTTGCAGACCGGGCAGGTATTCCGCAAGAAGCCGACGGAATCGCAATTCGAACGGGCGGCGCGGCAAGTGGCGCAATGGGGCGTGGACGTGAGCGTGGCGACGCTGCGCGAGGCCTATTTCGCGACGCGAGTAGTGCCCACGCGGCAACACGAAGCGGTGGTAAAACTCCTAACAATTTTTGCTCAACACCTCTCAATGTTAAGTAACCAGGTGATCGTGCAGCAGGACCACGCCGAACCGCCGGTCATCACGCGCGCCAAGGAGTACATCCAGGAACACCAAACCGAGAACCTGCGCCTGGGTCATGTCGCCAAAGCGTGCAATACCAGCACGTTTTATTTCTGCAAAATGTTCAAGAAGATTACCGGGATCAACTTCACCGATTACCTTTCGCGGGTGCGAATTGAAAAATCCAAGAACCTCCTGCTCAATCCCAACCTGCGGGTCAGCGAAATTGCCTTTGAAGTCGGGTTCCAGTCCCTCACCCATTTCAACCGCGTGTTTAAGAAGATCCTCGGCCAGTCTCCGACAGAGTACCGCGCGCAATTGCTGGGCAAAATGGTCTGAACGATTCAGGTTACCTCGAGTTTCTCACTCAAGGGCTCAATAACCATCGTTCGATATTCCATGGTCTGGACGCAATGGTCATTGGTTATTCGAGGTAATATCCGCTATCGTGCCGTGGCATGTCGGACAGTTTGGCAGTCAACGAAATCTACCTCAGCCTGCAAGGGGAAAGCACCCTGGCGGGGCTGCCCTGCATTTTCATTCGGCTCACCGCTTGCAATCTGCGTTGCTCGTACTGCGATACCGCTTATGCCTTTACCGAAGGAAAACGCATGCCGGTGGACGCAGTGTGTGCGGAAGTGGCACGGCTGGCGAAGCCATTTGAAAATGGTTCTGCCGGCGCGCCAAGCCGTTTGCCACTGGTTGAATTAACCGGCGGCGAGCCCTTATTGCAAAAGGGTTCGCTGCCCCTGATGCAAGCGTTATGCGATGAAGATTACACCGTGCTGCTGGAAACCAGCGGCGCGCTGGATATCGCGCCGGTGGATCCGCGCGTTCGGCGCATCATGGATTTGAAATGCCCCAGCAGCGGCGAGTCCGACCGCAATCGCTGGGAGAACCTGCGCCACCTCAAATCCACTGACGAGGTCAAGTTTGTGATCGGCACGGTTGAGGATTATGAATGGGCGAGGGACGCGATTGGAACGCACGGATTGGCGGGGATTTGTCCGATGCTCTTTTCGTGGGTGCATCCACTGGCGCCGGAACAGCAAGACAAAACGCTGAAGCGTGTGCCGGCCGGCCAAACACCGCTATCACGCCGGGAGTTAGTTGAGCGGGTGATCGCCGACTCGTTGCCGGTGCGGTTTCAGGTGCAGCTTCATAAACTGATTTGGCCACCTGAACAAAAAGGCGTGTGACCACCGGCCTCGTTTCGAAGACATGAGGCCGCATTCCCTTACTCCTTTTTTTACGGTTCCATAGCCCCAGTTTGCCCTTTTCCTTTGCAGTGGCTCTTTTTACCTTGGCCGCAATGAGCTCATCGAACTATCGGGTCCGGCGGGCGACGCTCGAGGACGTCACGGTCCTAATGGAGCTGTGGAAGTCGATGAAGTACCCCGCCGATGAATTGGCGCGGCGCATAACGGAATTCCAGGTGGCTGAAGGGGCGGATGGGAAGGTGCTTGGCGCCGTGGGTCTGCAAATGGCGCAGCGCCAGGGCCGCATTCACAGCGAGGCTTTTGGCGATTTTTCCGTGGCAGACCATGTGCGGCCGCTGCTGTGGGACCGGCTCAATGCTTTGGCGGCTAACCACGGATTGCTCCGGCTCTGGAGCCAGGAACAAGCGCCGTTTTGGAGTCACTGCGGGCTGGTCAAGCCGGACCCGGAAGCCCTGGAAAAGCTGCCGGAAGGCTGGCGGGGTTCACCCGGGCCCTGGTTGACGTTGAAATTGAAGGAAGACATCGCTGAGGTGATCTCCGCCGACAAAGAATTCGCGATGTACATGGCGGCGGAAAAGGAACGCACCGCGCGGGCGATGCAACAGGCCAAAATGCTCAAAGCGATCGCGACGCTAGTGGCCCTGGTCGTGCTGGCATTGGTCATGGCCGGCGGATTCCTGCTGCTGCGCCACAACCCCCGGTTGCTGCAACATTGAAGAGAACTCGTCGGCGTGGTAGGAACTGCGCACCATCGGTCCGCTGGCCACATGCACAAATCCCATCTGGCGCGCGTGCCGCCCATATTCAACGAATTTTTCCGGACGCACATACTCGAGCACGGGCAGATGCCGCAACGTCGGCTGCAAGTACTGGCCGAGCGTGAGAATATCGCACCCGGCCTGCCGTAAGTCAGCCAGCGCCGTAAACAGCTCTTCTTCGGTCTCGCCCAATCCGAGCATCAGACCGGACTTGGTAAAGATGGCTCCCGCGCGAGCTTTTACCTTGGCCAGCACGCGCAGTGAGCGGTCGTAAGTGGCACGGGACCGCACAGCGGGCGTGAGCCGCCGCACCGTCTCGAGATTGTGATTGAAAATGTTCGGCTGGGCGGCCAGGACGGCGTCGATCGCCGCGTCGCGCGCGTTGAAGTCCGGCGTCAGCACTTCGATCACAATGCCCGGGTTTAACGCGCGTACGGCCACGATGGTTTGGCGAAAGTGGTCCGCACCGCCATCGGCCAGGTCGTCGCGGGCGACGGCCGTGATGACGACGTGGCGCAAATGCATTCGGTGGGCGGCTTCGGCAACGCGCGCCGGTTCGTCGGCTTCGAGCGGCAGCGGGCGCGCGGTGGTGACGGCGCAGAACGCGCAGGCCCGCGTGCAGCGGTCCCCGCCGATCATGAAGGTAGCGGTGCCGTGGCTCCAGCATTCCCAATGGTTGGGGCACTGGGCGCTTTGGCAAACCGTGTGGAGCTTCAGTTCGTCCAGCAGGGCGCGGGTGTGGGCGAAGCGATCGGTCGTGGGCAGCCGAATGCGCAGCCACTCGGGCAGGCGCTGGCGCGGCGGCGTCTCAGCGGGCTTCAGTCCGGGCATTCTTCCTTTCGAGTTTGTTCCAAAAATCCGCCAGTTGGTCCGGACCGAAATCGGCCAGCACCTCGCCATCAACGTCAATGACCGGGGCAAGGTCCTGGCCCGAAAGCCGAATCATCTCGTCAAGCGCGGCCTCGTCGGCAATCACATCCACCTTTTCGTACTCGACGTCCCGGTCCTCGAGCCAGTGCATGGCCTTGTGGCACCATCCGCAATAAGGCTTGATGAACAAGCGAATCCTTTTCGGTTTCACAACTATACAGTGCTGGATGTCGGACCATTTTTCAAATGCTGCTTGCGGAGCGCCGATACCCTCGTCCGCGATCTTGCCGCCGAGGTTAAGGCGCCGGCGAGAGTCCATGGTCTTCATCAACTCGCGCCGATCTGTGTTTGGTACTGCTCGGCGCCGAGCAAAGCGTTTAGCTCGGCCGGGTTGGCGAGCTTTACTTTATAAAACCAGCCCCCGCCATACGGTTCACTATTGACCAACGCCGGGTTCTCCACGACCGCTTTGTTGACTTCCGCGATCTCACCGGTCAGCGGCGAGTAAATATCACTGGCGGTCTTGACCGATTCGACAACGGCGCAAGCCTCGCCGGCTTTGACTTTGCGGCCGACCTCCGGCAACTCAACGAACACGACGTCGGTCAGTTCGTGTTGCGCGTGGTCAGTTATCCCCACCGTCGCTGTGTCGCCTGCGGCGCGGACCCACTCGTGGGAAGAGGTGTATTTTAAATCTGAGGGTACATTAGCCATAACGCATTAATCAGGGTTTTGTCTGCGAACCGTCGGTTTTCTTGTAAATCGGTTTGGGCACCACTATTGCCGGGGCCGGGCGGCCGCGGATTTCGATCTGCAGCCGCGTCTGCGCCTTGGCCAGCTCCGGGGGCACGTAGCCCATGCCGATCCCCACGCTCAGCGAAGGACTCTGGGTCCCACTGACCACCTGGCCAACCCTCGTGGCGGCGCCGTCCGCGCGCAAAATCGGGTAGTGCGGGCGTGGCGGCGCTGACCTGTCGGTCATCTTGAACGCCACTAGCTTTTTCGCCGTGCCTTTGGCTTTTTGCTCGGCCAATACCGCCCGGCCGATGAAGTCGCCCTTATCGAGCGCGACAAAAAACCCAACACCGGCTTCGAGCGGGGTGGTGTTTTCGTCGAGTTCATGGCCGTAGAGCGGGTAGCAAACTTCCGTGCGCAACGTGTCGCGCGCGCCCAGGCCGGCTGGCTTCAAACCAAACGGCCGGCCGATGTTCAACAAAGCATTCCAAACGTCAGTAATGCGCTCGGCGGGCGCGACCACCTCGAATCCATCTTCGCCCGTATAGCCGGTGCGCGACACCCAGATGTCGGCGCCATGAAAACTAAATTTGGCAATTTGGTTTTTCGTTAATTCGGAGACTTTCGCCACCGCGGTTCCGCTGATGGAAGCTGCGGGAAAGCAGCGGTTGATAAACTCGACGACGCGCGGGCCCTGTACCGCCACCGCGCCGGTGGCGTCCGAGGCGTTGCGCAAGCTGAAGGTGGCCGTGCCACTTGCCAGGGCACGCTGCTTTTCGAGCCACGCTACATCGTCATCGATACGGGAGGCATTGATGATCAGCAGGTAATCCTGCGGACCAAGGCGATAGGCATACAAGTCGTCAATGACCCCGCCGCGCTCATTGCACATCAGCGTGTATTGGCCCTGGCCGGGAGTGAGCTTGGTAATGTCATTGGTGAGCGTGCGATTGAGGAACGCGTCCGCCCCGGGCCCTTGCAGGAGCACTTCGCCCATGTGCGAAATGTCGAAAATACCGGCTGCTTTTCGCACCGCCAGGTGCTCGTCCACAATGCTGGTGTATTGCACCGGCATTTCCCAGCCACCGAACTCGATAAGTTTGCCGCCCAACTGCTGGTGCGTGGCATAAAGCGGCGTGTGTTTCATATGGTCATTCTGTTACTGCGAGGGTGAGGCCCGGGTTCAGCACCGGCGCTCCTGCTTACCTTCGACCCGGAGCATAGGACGAGGCGCGGGCGGTGTAAAGCCGGGGAAAGCGCGGTGGCGGCGGCGGCAGTTCGATAAAGCTTGCGACAAAGCTACTACTTCTCGCCGAGTGCGTTGGTGGCGTTGGCCGCGACGTGCACCGTGATACCGCTGACCAGCGAATCAGCCGGGTTGAGGATCACCCGGTCCGCCGGGCCCAACCCGCGCAGGACCTCCACCGATGGCCCGAAGTCGCGGCCGAGAGTCACGTTGCGCAGCTCAACTTTGCCGTCGAGATTCACTACGCCCACCTGCGTACCTTCGGCGCGGAACAGCAACGCATTCGACGGAATGGTCAGCGGAGCCTCGGGCCGGGCTTCGGTAAAGGTCACCTGTGCGTATGTTCCAGCGAGAATTTCGCCGTTGGAATTATCCACCGACAATTCTGTCAACAAGGTGCGGGAGTCGGAACTGACCGCGCCCGAGGTGCGCACCACCTTTGCCGGAAAGACGCGGTTGGGCAGTTCGGCAAAGCTGAGCTGAGCCATTTGGCCGGGAACCACGCTGCGGGCCGCGGTGTCCGGCACCCGCACATAGACGCGCAGCGTGCCGGTTTGGGCCAGACGGAACAGTTCTGTGGTGCTGCCGGCGGTAATCAATTGGCCGACATCGATATTCCGCACCGTGATTGTGCCCGTAAAGGGCGCGCGCACGCTCTCGAAAGCCTGCAAATCCTCAAAGCGGCGCACATTGGCCTCCGCCGCGGCGACATCGGCCTTCTTCAGCTCGAGGTCGGCATTCTTTTCGGCGGTTTCCTGTTCACTTACGCTCGTGGTCTTGAGCAACTCGATCCAGCGCGCGGCGGTGGTGCGCGCCAGTTCGAGCGCGGCTTTGGCCTGGACAAGTTGCGCGCGCGCCTGAGCCAATTCCTGGTTAAGCTCCGGCGTGTCGATCTCGGCCAACAAATCGCCCTCCTTGACCTGCGCGCCGATATCGACCAGCCAGCGTTTGATATAACCGCTGGCGCGGGCGTAAATCGGCGAGTCAAGATAGGGGCGCACTTCCGCCGGCAGCACCAGTGTGGGCGGAGCTTTTCCCGGAGCGGGAGAGACCACCGCGACGGTTGGCGTAGCTAATTCGAGTGTCTCTTGCCGCAGCTCAAGCTGGTGGTGCCAGCGTGGAAGAAGCCCGGCCAGGGCTCCCGCCACAATGAGCAGCAACGCTACGACGCTGGCGTTGCGCAGCGTCCGGGTGGTCGCGCTGGGGGCCGTCGCGCCCTCAGGCACCGGAGGGTTGGCAGGTTTAATTACTATGTCATGGGGGTTCATGAAAAAGCGTGGTCCATCAGGCTCAGGCAGGAGCAGGGTTAATCCCGGGCAGCGCCGCCAAAGAAGACGCAGTTGCTGAGGCGCGGCGGTGAAGCAGGGTAAAGACCACGGGCACGAAGAACAGCGTGGCGATCGTGGCGAGTACTAACCCGCCAATGACTGCCCGGCCCAGCGGGGCATTCTGTTCGCCACCTTCACCCAGGGCTAGAGCCATGGGGAACATGCCGATCACCATCGCTGCGGCGGTCATCAGCACCGGCCGCAACCGGCTCACGCCTGCTTCCCAGGCAGCGTTCAGGGGCGTTTTGCCCTCCAGTAATGCGTTCCGGGCAAACGTGACAACCAGCACCGAGTTTGCGGTGGCCACGCCCAGGCTCATGATGGCACCCATTAAGGCGGGCACGCTCAAGGTCGTGAAGCTCAGGTGCAACGCCCAAACCACTCCGGCCAGGGCGCCCGGCAACGCCGCGATGATAATGAATGGGTCGAGCCAGCTCTGGAAATTCACCACCAACAACAGGTAGATTAAAATCATCGCCATGACCAAGCCGAGGCCCAGACCGGCGAAGCTGGAGTGCATGGTCTCGGCCTGGCCGCGCAACATGATGAAACTGCCTCGGGGCAGAGATTTTTCTGCCTGCGCGATGAGCGGCTTAAGCTCATGCAGCACACCGCCCAGGTCCCGCCCGCTCACGCCGCCGAAGACATCGATCACCGGAGTAATATTGTAATGCGAAATGACCGGCGGGCCAGCCGTGCGATGGAAACTCGCGACGTTGGCCAGCAGTTCGACATTGCCCCGGCCGGGTTGGCTGGCGTTGACGGGGATCGAGTTCAGCGCGCTAAGCGAATCCATGTCGCGCTCGGGCACGCGGACATTGACGAGGTATTGAATACCGTTGTCCGGGTCAATCCAATAGCCCGGCTGGACCTGGCCGCTGCCGCTAAGACTGAGCAAAACCGAATTGGCGATGTCCCGCTCGGCCAGTCCCATCTCGGAAGCTTTCTCGCGGTCGATGTCGAACTCCAGTTTCGACAAATCCGCCGGTTGCTGCACCCGCACGTCCACCGCGCCCGTTACGTGCCGCACCTGCTCGGCCAGCCAATTGGCTATCTGGCGATTGTGCGCCTGATCGCGCCCGACCACCTGAATGTCGAACGGCGCGGGCAGGCCGAAGTTGATCGATTGGCTGACGATATCGGCCGGGAGGAAATAAAACATCGTGCCGGGAAATTGCTGCGGTAATACATGGCGCAGCTTCCGAATGTATTCATCGGTGGGGTGATGCTTGGCTTGCAGCGAAACGAGCACATCGGCGTCGCCCGTCCCGAGCAGGCCGCTATCGCTGTAGGTCAGGTTAATGCTCGAAGCGGGAATACCGATATTATCGAGCATGCCCCGGAACTCGCTGCGCGGGATCGCCTGACGCACCGCGCTTTCAACCTGGTCCACCAGCTTGGCGGTTTCCTCGATCCGTGTGCCGCTGCGCGCGCGCACATGCAGCCGGAATTGTCCGGCATCAACCGACGGGAAAAAGTCCTGGCCCAGTTGCGGCACCAGCAGCATGGAGGCGCAACAGAACGCGAGAAACAAGACCGCGAAGGTGCCGCGATGCTGCAGCAACCCGCCCAGCAATAACCGGTAGCTCTCCCGGAAACGGTCGAACCCGCGTTCAAACCTAATCTGGATGGCTGTGAAGGGGCGCAACCAGAATGCGCTCGGCACAGGTTCCTCCCCGTGACGGTAATGCTGCACATTCCGATAGAACCACATCACCAGGGTGGGGACCAGGGTGCGAGACAAGACATAACTCGCCAGCATCGCGAAGACCACCGACTCCGCGAGCGGCACAAACAGGTAATGCGCAACCCCGGTCAGGAAGAACATCGGCACGAACACAATGCAAATACATAGCGTGGAGACAAACGCCGGCATCGCGATCTCCTGCGCGCCATCCAGGATCGCCGCTTCGAGCTCCTTACCCGCGGCCATGTGCCGATGAATGTTTTCAATCGCGACGGTGGCGTCATCGACCAGGATGCCCACGGCCAGGGCCAGCCCGCCGAGCGTCATCAAGTTGATGGTTTCGCCCAGCGCGCTCAGCGTGGCGATCGAAGCCAAAACCGAAAGCGGGATCGAAGTTGCGATAATCAACGTGCTGCGCCACGAGCCCAGAAACAGCAAAATCATCAACGCCGTCAACGCGGCGGCGATCAGCCCTTCCCGCATCACCCCGTTAATGGCGGCTCGCACGAAAATGGATTGATCCGCAAACTCCTTTACCGATAAGTCCCGCGGCAGCCCCTTGAGAATCCGCGGCAGCGCCCGCTTGATTCCGTTCACCACGTCGAGGGTCGAGGCGGTGCCGGTTTTGTAAATCGTCAGCAGCGCCCCGCGCACCCCTTCGTTACGGACCACATTTTGCTGCGGGAGATACCCATCCCGCACCTGCGCCACGTCGCTGACGCGGATCACCGCGCCATTGACGGTCTTAATGGGCAGGTTCCCGAGCTCTTCACGAAATACGGGGCTGGTATTGAGTTCGACGGGATATTCGGTGCCGCCGATTTTGGCTGTGCCGCTGGGGAAGATCAGGTTCTGGGCATTGATCGCGGCGACCACGTCAGCAGCGGCGAGGTTCTTGGCCTTGAGCGCGGCCAGGTCGAGGTCCACCGACACCAACCGGGTCTTGCCGCCATAAGGATAGGGCATCGATGCGCCCTGGACGGTGGACAGACCGACACGGATGTTGTTGACGCTGAGGTCAAAGATTTCCTGCTCGGTCAATTTGGGGCTGCTGATGCTGTATTGGAGGATGGGCACTGTCGAGGCGCTGTATTGGATGATCAGCGGTGGAGTTGTCCCTGGGGGCATCTGGCGCAACACCGTTTGGGCAATGGCGGTGACTTGCGCCACGCCGGCATCGACCGAGGTGCCTTCGCGGAAGAAGACCTTAATCACGCCAATGCCGTTGTAGGAATTCGACTCGATGTGCTCGATATTGTTGACGGTCGTTGTGAGTGACCGTTCCAGCAGGTAGTTGAGCCGCTGCTCGACGTCTTTGGCATCGAGGCCCACATAATTCCACACGACGCTCACCACCGGAATGGTTATGGAAGGGAAAATGTCTGTGGGCGTGCGCAACAGGACGAAGGGCGTCAAAATTAAAAGGACCAGCGCTCCCACTACGAAGGTATAGGGGCGGCGCAGGGCCAGTCGAACGATCCACATGGAGGCTCATATTGCCATAAGGTTAGGCCAGCGCAAACTCTGGTTGGAGGGTTTTACCCGTTGCAAAAAGCCGGGGCTGAGGTACCTACCTTCATGTGCGATGGGCTGGATTCTTTCCAACGCGAGTCTTGACTCGGATTCTTTTGACGCAAGTTGGTATTAGCCTTTCAAGCTATGAGTGACGCATCCACCCCCGGCCCTCCGGCGCAGGCGCCGCCGCCCGGGGCGAGCCTGGAGCCGGTGCTCGCCGAGCAGGACGCGCTCTTTTATCACCTCTCCCATGATCTGCGCGCGCCGTTGCGCGCGATCACCACCTTCACCGGGGTGGTCCTGGAAGATTACAGCGCTTCATTGGAGCCCGAAGCGAAGGACTTGCTGGAGAAAGTAATCGGCGCGGCCGCCCGTATGGAGCGGCTGATGCAGAACGTGCTGGCGTTTAATCGTGTTTCACGTCAAACCCCCGACCTGGCTCCTGTCGATGTGAACAAACTCGTAGGCGAAATTTGCGCCGAGCCCGAGTTCCAGGCCCAACAGGGCAATATCCAGGTTGCGGCGCCTTTACTGGCAATGCGCGGGGACGCTACGTTTTTGCGATTTGCCATTCGCAATCTCCTGGACAATGGCCTGAAATTTGTGGCCCCCGGCACGCAACCCCAGGTCACGATCAGTTCGGAACCTGCCGGGGACCGAGTCCGCCTGATCTTCCGCGACAACGGGATTGGCATCGCCGCCAAATCACACCAAAAAATCTTTGAAATGTTCCAGCGTCTCAGCAGCGACTTTGAGGGCAACGGCCTGGGCCTGGCGGTAGTGCGTAAAGCCCTCGAGCGGATGAAGGGCGTAGCGGGGGTGGACTCGGAACCGGGGCGCGGCAGCAGTTTTTGGCTCGAGTTGCCCAAGGGCTAGCTGCTCAGCGCGGTCTGCCCAGCGCTTTCGTCCGGCGCGACCAGCGGCAGTTCCAGCCAGAAGCGGCTGCCTTTGCCGGGCTGCGACTCAACCCCGACACGGCCGCCCATGCGCTCTGCGCCTTTGCGAACGATCGCCAACCCCAATCCGGTACCCGGGTATGTGGCAGAACTGACCAGCCGTTGAAACGCACCGAAAAGTTTGGGCAGATGTTCCGTGGCGATGCCGATCCCGTTGTCTTCCACCACCACGCGTATGAACCGGGCGGAATCCGCCGCAGCCAGCGGCTCCTCCCCATTCTTCGGCTCAGTCTGGAAACGTGGGTTCCCTGCGGCAGCGGTGCGCTCAATCGGACCTGGTTCCTCGGCATAGATCTCGATGCCAGGCGGCTTTCCATTACCGGTGAACTTCAGCGCATTGGAAAGCAGGTTTTGCAGCAAGAGGACCAAGGTGGCCGGGTGCGCGCGAACCGTCGGGAGCGACTTGGAAACGCTAATGCTGGCATTCCTGGCGCGGATATCAGTTTCCAGCAGCGCGAGCGCGTCTCGCACCGCCCATTGGAGAGAAACCGGTTCGAGCTGCAACTCCGCCTGGCTGATGCGGCTGTACTCCAGCAGATCATTGAGCAACTGCTCCATGTGACGGACCGAACCGCTGATACGCTTTAAGTGACCCATGACCGCCGGGTCGAGAGAAGCCCCGAAATCCTCGAGGATGATCGACGAAAAACTGCGGATCGTACGCAAGGGCGAACGTAAATCGTGCGCCGCACTGTATGAAAAAGTCTGTAGGTTTTCGTTCGCCTCGCGCAACTGGGCGGTGCGCTGGGTGACGGTTTTCTCCAGATTCTCGGCGTGCTGCTGAAGTTCGAGCTTGGCTTTGGCAAGCGCATCCTGCGTTTCACGCAATTCGGTAATATCGGTGTTGGTTCCGAACCAGCGAGAGATCTGGCCTTGCTCATTGCGGATGGGGAAGGCGCGTGACAGGAACCACGCATAGCGCCCGTCCTTGCCGCGGAGCGGGAAGGTATCCTCCCAGGGCGTGCCGCTCTGAACGGCTCGCTTGAAGTTGGCCGTCACACGTTCAACGTAATCAGGCCGGTGAACCGCTTGCCAACCCCAACCCTTCATCTGCTCCAGCGTCGTGCCGGTATAATCGTACCAACGCTGATTGTACCAGATGATTGCGCCGTCCGGCGCCGCGATCCACGCCAACTGCGGGATGTTTTCCGCCAACGCACGAAAGCGACTCTCGGCCTCACGCGCGTCGGCCTCGGCTTTCTTGCGGGCGGTCAATTCGGCGAGCAGTTGGCGTTGATGGTTTTGGATGTCTGCCAGCATCTCGTTAAAGGCATGAGTCAGTTGCCCCAACTCGTCGCTGGTCGTCTCCGGCGCGCGCAGGGAAAAGTCCCGGGCGATGGACACGTTCCGGGCGGTGGTGGCCAGCGACAGAATGGGCTGCGTCAGCCGGCTCTCGAAGAAACGGGACAGCAGCACAGCGAAAACCGCAGAACTGCCGATGACCAGCAGGACCACCAGCGCGTAGGTGGTCAGACGAGCGGTCAGCGCTCCCAGATCCTCGTTGACCAGCAACGTTCCGATCCGCGCGTTGGCTTGCAACACCGGTTGGACCAGGACCAGCTCACGGGCGCCAAAGCGAATCCCGGAAGGCCCGGGACGGTCCGGGAATGTTTTCGGCGCGAGAGCGCCAGCCGACCAGGCCGCATACAGCTTGCCGGCCTTATTGTACAGGCAGGCGTACCGGACGTGAGGCTCAGCTTTGAGCGCCGAAAGGATCTCCTCAGCCACATTGGTATCTTCGAAGAGCAAAGCGCCGGAGATGTTTGCGGCAATGGTCTCGCCCAGTGTGGAAAGATTCCGCGCGGTGGCCTCCTTGTAACTTCTGAATTCGTAGGAGACCAGGGCCAGACCCGTCAGCAGCAACACGCTGGCGCTGGTGATCAGGAACGCACCCAACAGCTTGCTCCGAATGGAACGGCCGATCATGGGATGGGCCTCCCGCGTGTCACCTCGGCAACCTGCAGCAACTTGGCGCTGAGCTTGAGGTCGTGCTCCTGTACCGCTTGCAGGTTCACTTGCAACCGCACTCGCTTCTGCTCGTTCACATACAAGCGGACCATCCCGCCGCCGGGCTCCGCAAACCCTTCCATCTCAGAAACTGTCAATACGGGCCGGTATTGCGCCCGCGCGAGGATTTGCTTGATGTGCTCCTTCTCGCTGCGGCTGACAAACAGGATTTGGCACGGTTTGATTTGCTGCGCAGTCGGGTAGCGCTCGACGACGATGCTCCGCCCATTGACCTGTTCGCCTTTGACCACCTCATCGAGCGCGCCGCCAAACGGGTCGCGCCCCACAATCCCGATCACTATCGGCGAATCCGGCGCGGCGAAGGCCGTGTCAGGCCAATTCACAAACCGGGTGAGGTTCAGCAGCAGTACCGCCTTGATTTGATACTCTCTGGAGGCTTGGGCTGCGGCGAGGTCACAGAAGCACAGCGTCAGCAGGACTATGGAACAATATGAGCCGAGCCCCTTTCCGGTTATGCCGCCGCTCCGCCGGCCAGGAGCGCAGCCTGAGAAAATCGAGAGTGGCGATACCATTTCGTAACGAACTGCTAACACCTAACACCTGCGGCATTGGGCTCCCCACTGCCGGTTTTGCGAAAATTATTCAGATTCCACCATGCGATTGCCTCGACGAGAGACTCGCGCGCCGTTTGCTGCGGCCTCTCTGAGAATACCTGATAGTCCCGCACCCGGGGCGTTTGCCGATATGGGGTAAGCACCCTATTTGACCCGGCGCGTTCTTCGCTAGCATCCCTGCTCCAATCATACATGCGCTGCACCAGCAGGTTTCGGCTTTCACGGATGTTCAGGGCCAGGAGTTGCTGGCCGCAGGTCTTGGTCATTCTGCTTTTCTCTTCGCGAGCTGTGGCCGCCTCTGCCGCTTCCGACGTTCCCGTCCAATTGGCCGATGCGTCTGAGGAACAATCGCTGCAAGCCTACAAAAGCATGAGCCTGGATCAACTGATGAGCCAGGATGTGACCTCGGTATCGCGGGAGCCTGAGCCGTTGCGCCAGGCGCCCGCGGCCATCCAGGTCGTCACCAGCGACGCTATCCTCCGGTTTGGCGCGGCCAATCTGCCCGAAGCGCTCCGGTTGGCCGACAACCTCGATGTCGCCCAGATGTCCTCCTCAACCTGGAACATCAGCGCACGCGGCTTCAACTCCGCGGTCGGCAATAAGCTGTTGGTCCTGATGGACGGCCGCAGCATCTACTCGCCCTTGTTCTCGGGAACCATTTGGAACATGCAGGATTATTTCATGCCGGATATCGACCGGATTGAGGTGATCAGCGGCCCCGGCGGTACGCTTTGGGGCGCTAACGCCGTTAATGGCGTTATCAATATTGTTACCAAAGACGCCCGCGATACTCAGGGCCTGTACACCGAAGCCGGCGGCGGCTCCTGGCTGGAGGATTTTGGCGGCGTACGCTACGGCGGCACTCTCGCCAGCAACGTCTATTTCCGCGTTTACACCAAGTACATTCACTATGGCTCGGAAGTTTATTCAGACGGCGCCAGCGCCGGCGATGACTGGTGGCGTGCCGAAGGCGGGTTCCGCCTGGATTCCTACGCGTCGCCCGACAACCATTTGACGGTCGAAGGTGATGGCCTGGGCGGGTTGACCCACACGGTTCCCGGAGGGCAAGGCACGCCGCCGGCGCTCGGCGATGGCAGCGATGGACATCTCTTGGGACGTTTGACCCATTCCTTCGGAGAAGATTCGGACCTCAGTGTGCAGGTGTACTATGACCGGCAGCATCTGGCCGCGCCTTTCCAGGGCGCCGGCGTCATTCCCCCAGGCACCCTCTTTGACGACCTGGATACCTACGACCTGGATTTCCAGCATCGCTTTAGCTGGGGCCAGCGGCAGCATTTTGTTTGGGGCTTCGAATACCGGTTCACGCATGATGTCGTCCACCAGGCCCCGCTCGTCGCGTTCCTCCCCGGCGTGCTGGACCAAAACCTGTTCAGCGGATTTGTTCAGGATGAAATCAAACTGCAACAGAAAGTCTTCCTGACCCTGGGCACCAAAGTCGAACACAATGATTACACCGGCCTGGAGCTGGAACCGAGCGGCCGGTTGCAATGGAATGTCGCCCGGAACCAAATGCTTTGGGGCGCAGTTTCGCGCGCGGTCCGCACACCGTCGCGGTACGACCGCGATTTGTTCGAGCCGAGCCCCGCTTACGGCTCATTCCTCGCCGGCAACGACACCTTTCAATCCGAAGACCTCATCGCTTATGAACTGGGATATCGCGCCCAATTGTCTCCCAAATTGGCCGGGTCGCTTTCCTCCTTTTACAATGACTACCGGAACTTGCGGAGCCTGAACTTTTCCACACCGGGTCCCTTGCCCTTGACTTGGGGGAACAACCTCAAGGCGCGCACTTACGGATTTGAACTGAGTCTTGATTACCAACTGCTCGATTGGTGGCGGCTCCACGGCGGTTACGACCTGCTCAAGGAGCATATCACCGTCGGACCCGGTGGTGATATTTCCAACGGCCGCAACGAAACCGCCGACCCGCAAAACCAGGTCTTCCTCCGCTCTTCGATGGATTTGCCTTATCGCCTCCAATTGGATGCCTCCGCCCGCTGGATCGATACCGTCCACAACAATAATGCCAGCGCGGTCGGGACCATCCCGAGCTATGCGGAGTTGGACGTGCGCCTGGCCTGGCAGGCTACCCGGCACCTGGAATTCTCGCTGGTCGGCCAAAACCTCATCGGCGATCAGCACCCTGAAGCCGGGTTCCCCGGGCTAACCCAGGAGGAGATCACGCGCGGCGTGTACGGTAAAGCCGTTTATCGCTGGTGAGGCCTGGCCAAGACCTTATCGGGGCGAGAGCCAAATCAGCCACGACGAAGCCGTGTCCGGCACCACTGGCAGGCTGGAAGCGCGGCGCTCGAATTCGTCCCGCAATTCCCACCACAACCGTTGCGGGTCCTTCGACCACAGCAACACCCAAAAACCGCCCTGCTCGGGTCGCGGTCCCGACCGCCACTCATAATCCATCCCTCCAAACCACGTCAGGTGCTTCAGGAACGTGTCGCAGAAGGCGGTTTCCAGCCACATGAAATCCTCCTGCTCGGGCGACCACTCGCGCGCCTGGTGGCGCAGGTGATGTTTCTGCTCGCACAGCAGGCGCCACTGCATCTGCCCCTGGCAACGGTCCACACAACGGCGCACAAACTCACGCGCTTCGGCCGCCAACGCCAGATGGGTGCAGGAACGGGCGGCTGAAGTTCTACAAAATGGGCAGTATTTCTGATTGATCATTGTCAGGGTGCCGGGCCGCGCTCAATTTCCTAGCGCGAACCCCGTCAGGTCGTCAAGGAAAACCTCGCCGCGACAGGAAAACCTCGCCGCGACAGGAAAACCTCGCCGCGCAATGTCCAACCGCTCGCTCATCTCTCCCCGATTTGATATACTCCACACATGAACGCCGCCTTGAACGCCGAACCCGCAGTCCTGGCACTCACCGAGTGCCTCACTAACAAATCCAACGACGCCAGACTGCGCCAAACCGCCGTTGTGGAATTGCGCTTTTTCGGCCGGGCATTCGCAGTCGTGAAATACCTAGGTGGAATGCTAGTCTGCATCCTGTTGTCACGGGCTTGCATGTCCAGTGGCCAACAAGCAGACACTGCAACGTTACCCAAAAGTGCTGGGGTTTGTATCTCGTTCCTCAACGAGGCTAGTGCGTTGAATTCAACTATGGAGTTTCTGAAAAAGCACGGCTGCTCTGGCGATGGTTTGCTGGCGTTTGTTCGGGCAGTCAATTATTACAACTTGCTACCCTTTGAGGTGGACCGGGGAAAATTCCCGGAGGCTAAAAACGGGTTTTACAGCTTTCAATCAATGAGTCAGCTCATAGCGGCTTTGCCGAGTAGGCTTTGTGAGGCCCCCCATCCTTTTGAAGTCAATTGCTACGACACGGTGATTTTTCTTGCGGACGGACAATTGCGGAGCGGTCTGGGTCCCGATGACGTGTTCGGTTGGTCAGCGGCTCCGCGGATTGAGACCAATTGGACGGTTACGCTTTCTTCTGTGGCCACAGCCGGAGATGCCTACTCCTGGAGCTGCCCTCCATGGTATCAGGAACTTACCCGAGGTTTCATTCCTGCCGGGTCGCTAAAATCCAGAACCAATCTGTTTGTCGCGTTATTCAGCTTCTCTCCGTTACCAGGTCACATACCGCAGGAAAGCGTACCGCAGAAGGCATTGGAGACGCTCCGGTACAACTGGAAGTGTCAGGGTATTTTGTTTCCGCGGAATTGTGAGGTAGTTTTGTGCCATAAAGTGCGGCTTGATCCCCCTTCGATGTTGACGGTCCACGCTGGACTATTGTTCACCGGAGCTACCAGCCTCATGTATATTGAGAAGGATGGCGGGTTTGGGCCTTTTGTGCGGCTGGATTTCAAGAGCAAAGCTGACCTGTTAAAGTGGCTTTCCCAGGAGGAGTATTTGTCTCCTGGGCCTGAAAAGGAGATGGATATGCGGACTTTTGTTACTTTCAATCAAGACGACATCGAAGAGCTCTTCAGGAGGAACTAACCACGAAAGAAGCATTCATGAAAGCGTTCACGCTCGCCTGAGTTTGCGCGCCTCGACTGGCGATGGCATCAGCCGAGATATCTTGCAGTTGGGCGAGAGAGAGGGGCAGGCGCGTGCTTGGCTGCTCCATCACGGTCAGGAGTCCGAATATGAGTCAGATGAGATTGAGAAGGTCGGCTAGCATCTGATGCCGGGCTGCGCCTGCTGTTTATTCCTGGGCCACAGATACGGCGCCGCGGAGCAGCGTCGTTCCGTTTTCCACAGCAGCAAAGCGTCATGAATGACGATGCAATCAAGCGCACGACGAAATTGATTCTGTTCCAGGCCCAACAGGACCACGCAAAGGAACTGGTCATTAGCAATTCTCCCGGAACCGGGGCGGCGGTTCGGTATAAAGTTGCCGATAATTGGCACGACTGGAAATCGCCATCTCACGAGCTCGCCGCAACTATTTATTGGCGAAATCGGGAGATTGGCCAAGTTCACCAAACGACCATATCCGAAGGAAGGCTTGATCGACGTGCCGTATTCGGGCGTTCGCCTTTTATGGGCCGCGAGAATGGCCAGCGCCGATGGCGATTGCGTTCTCTCGCCCATCGAATGTTAGACCACGACACTATGCACACCGCCGCCCGCTACCTCCTCATCGTCAACAAGGACCGGCGGGTTGTTATGGCTTCCGGCCCAAAGACTTGCGGTGGCGACTTGGCGATGAGTTCGGGTTGAATCAGCCCTGTCGCTAAGGCTGACGCGTGCGAAAGAAAGAACTCCACCTGCACAGTGTTTTTCTGGATTGTGTACTGTGATGGGTTGTCGGCCTAGAAGCCGACGGCACGCACATTTCTGCGGATCCGGATATGAGCAATGGCCAGGGGCCGGACGTGGCGCACGATCCAAGCCCCAGGCTCAATTGCAAGCAAAGGAGGTACCCTGAAGCCTTGCGATGGTTGACGGGAACCTGGGCGAATGGGGAACATATTCGCGCCAGGTTCGGCCAATCGAGCCACCGCTCGGCGCGTTAGTCGTCCGCGTCCTGGTCGGAGTCAAAAGGAGGAGTAAGACCGGTATAGTCACCGATGACTTTGGCGTCGTAGGGGGAATACAAGCCGTTTTGCGTGGTGTGCAGGTCGTATCCCACGTTGCTGCCAATGGCCGGGGCCCCGGTCAAGGTGAGGCCTGTCAGGGGCAGGCCATAACTGGCGTCGATTTGACCGGCAGCAGTCACCCGGATGACGCGATTGTTAAACTGATCACTGATCAAAGTATCTCCGCCGCGGAGCCGCACAGCGCGTGTGGGCAGGGGCGCGGCGATACTGAGCGGATCGGTGTCGGTCGCATATTGCCAAACGACCATATCATCGGCATCAACTTCGACCGCGCGGGAATTGCCTGCATCGGTTAGCAGCGTGTGACCGTTGTCGAGGCGGCTGGCGAACGCGCACGCGCCCAGAGTGCCGCTGGCGGTGAAGGTTCCGACGATTTCATCGCCGCGCGTCACCTCGATGGCACGGTTGTTGTTCTCATCCGCAATTAAAATGTTCCCGTTTTCAAGCAACTCGGCGGAGTTTGGGCTATTGAGCTGGTCGGAGGCGTTGGTGTCGGACCCAGGATATTGCCAGACGATATGCTTATGGAGGTCCACCTCGATAATGCGGTTATTGCCCTGGTCGGTAATAAGCACGTGCAGATTCGGCAACCAGGTGCTTTGTACGGGTGTGCTGAGCAGGTTCGGGTCGGAACCGGTTTGTCCGAATTGGCCGTACTGCCAGACGATCCGGCCACGCTCATCAACCAGGATAACGCGATTATCAACCGCGCCGTTGGGAGCCTGAGGGATGACGCCCGGAGGCGTGCCGGTTCCCGCCATCAGAGTGAAGCGGCCGACGCGTTGAGCATCGTTGCAGCCGATGACCGAGTGCCGAGAGAAATCGTTGGGCCCCAGCCCGAACGACCAGACGATGTGTCCGGCGGGAGTAACCTCGATAACGCGATTGTTGAATTGATCTGCGATGAGAAGATCGCCCCTGCGGTTGAAACCGCGGGAACCTCGCGAGCCGTGGTCGTCTCCCCCGCCGTGGTCAGCAAAGGCGGGAATTGCCCCGAGCATGAGCGAGAACGAAAGCGTCAGAACGGCGGCGCGCCGCCAGACCGAACCGTGCCCGGGTTTTCGAATGGAGTGGGTCTGGTTAGGATTAAGGATTTTCATGGCAATAACCTTTCTCGTGCTAATTTCATTTTGTCGTTGCGGCGTCAGTTAAGGTGTCGTTTGAGGTATGATGCTTGGTTTGGGATTTGGTTCCCTAAAAAGATCGATTTGTTATTCCCTTCGCTCACCTCTCATGGATGCGGTGATTAGCGTGCCACTTCCGATGCCGAAGCCGCGTGGTTGGACCATGGGTTCATCGGCGCAGTGCTGGGACGTCGAACGGCTCAATGCAGACGAGCAAGGCGGCCAAGAGCGCGATACCCCATTTTACTGCCCTCTGCCAAGACGCAGGCCAAGCTGCCACTGGCGCAACCCGCGAAAGGAAAAGCAAGGCAACGACCGTCAGCACAAAGGTCCGGACTAGCGTGAGAATCTCCGTCACCGCATCAGCAGGCATCCAGACGATAATCGCCGTCTGCGCCGCAACCACCGCCGGCAGCCTGTTGGCACCGCAAACCGCGGCCCCGGCCTCAACCGGGTTCTCGAATCACGGGGGCTCACAACCGCGACTAACAGCAACCATCCACAACCAGACAGCAAATTCGCTGGCGTCTCAATTACCGGGCAACGGTCTTGTACTGCTGCAGCGCCTGGATTTGCGCCTGGGAACGCGCCGCGATCTCTTTGAGCTTTTCACCCTGTTCGGCCTGGAGCTGTTGCAGTTTCTGCAGTGCGGCCT
Source organism: Verrucomicrobiia bacterium (assembly GCA_035934555.1). Lineage (GTDB taxonomy): Bacteria > Verrucomicrobiota > Verrucomicrobiia > Limisphaerales > UBA8199 > DASYXT01. Next base: position 50,411 of record DASYXT010000085.1, read on the forward strand.
GTTGCTCGGCGGGCGATTGGCTGGTTTTCGCCTGGACCAGGAGTTGTTGCGCCTGTTTGACTTTCGCCTCCATGTCCTGCGTGGCCTGGGTGAACTCTGCCAGGGCAGCCTCGCGCAGGATTTGGGCGCCCTGCTCGAACGACACCGCGTCCAGGTTGGTGATCGAGGTTTTCACCGACTCCAGGGCAGCGATCGCGGCGGGGGTAGGCGGCGGCGCGGGCTGGGACTGCGCGCTCGCATCCGCTACGGCCGAGATGGCCCGGGTAAGGTCGCATTCCAGCGCCGGTTCCCATTCGGGCGCCAGCCAGGCCAGAGACTCCCGGGCCTCGCCACGGACCACGGCAATTCCCAGGAAAGAGGGATTGCCCTTTTCGCCGTTGAACTCCCGCACGCCGTCTTTGGCCGCGGCATTGTTATTGGCGTAAGTCAGGGAAGAAATCCGCGCGACTTTAAGCTTCCCATTAGCGGCGGATTCATAGGCCGCCAGCAGAGTGCTGACGCGGCCGGACAGAGCACGCAGCGATTCAGAGACCGTCGCGTCGTCCAACAACGAGTAAAAGCGAATTTCGATGGGCGCGGGCAGCCGTTGCAGAACGTTGCGGGTGGTGTCGGATAACCCACCGGCGTCGCGTGCTGGCATCGGCGTTGTGGCGACGCTACTGGTTTCCGGGTGGTGGAACCAAACCGCGCCCAAGGCCAGGCCGGCGCCCAGGCCCAGAAGTGCCATCAGCAACGTCCGCGCTTGTGCCTGTCCCCGGGCAGCTCCAGCGACCTCGGGAAACTGACCATTTATTGTCTGCATAATGTTTGTATCGAGCTGGTGCCCGCAGTTCTCAGGTGCCACATCTCTTGCGGTGCGGCGAGGAAAATGTCGCGGTTGACAATCGATGGTCAATGTTGGCCAAAATCCGCATAGTCCATCACCCGCCGCGGGTTCAGCCTATTCCACGACATGTTTCTCGCGTTTCGACAACCGTCAGGTCCGGCAACCCCGCGCAGGCGCAGGGAGAGATCCATCGGGCTGGCCGGAGCGGGACGGCGAGCGGGCAAGACGGCATCCGCACACTCTCGCAATATGAACCGCATAAGCACCTTGAGAGGCAAAAAATGGCTGGTCGGGTTTTGGATGGCGCTCCTCCTGGCGGCGCATGGTGCCAGCCCCGCCCGTGCCCAATATGCCGGGTCCCAGGCCTGCCAGGAATGCCACAGCGGCATCTACGGGACCTGGAACGCCACCCCGCACTTTGCTGCCAGCGTCGGTTGCGAGAGTTGCCATGGGCCGGCGGCGGCGCACGCGGCGGATTACTCAGACCCAACGGTGCTGCCCACCGTGGATACGCTGGGAACAGTTTGCGGCAATTGCCACACCGGCGCGCAACATCCTTACTTCACCGAATGGAGCAGCAGCGCACACAAGACGGTTTCGGTGGGTTGCCCCACCTGCCACGATCCGCATGCGACGCACACCTGGACCAACGTGCTGACCGCACGGCGCTACACCGATCAACTCAGGTCGGTGATGGTCTCGACCAACAATTATGTTAACGCGACTCCCGGCGTCACTTCGCCCAACGTGAATCTCTGCGCCCAGTGTCACAATCACCACGGCGCATCCTGGACTAACACGGCGGCGGCGCCGGTCACGCCGCAGTTCAACATGCTGCTGGGAGCGGTGGGCGAATTCACCAACGGCTCGGCGAGATATGCGCCGGCGATGCACGCGTGGTTGACCAACCAATGCGTCTATTGCCACATGGCGACTGCGCCCTACCAGGGCGCCACTCAGCCGGCCGTCACCGGGCATAAGTTCACGGTGCAGCTATACGGTCAATGCCTGGCGTGCCACCCGCAGCCGCAGCCGCTGCTGCAGTTTGTGATGGGCGCAGTGACCAACCGATTGCTGACGGTGAAGTACGAGCTGGACCAATGGGCGCTGACCAAAGCGCCCTCGACCTTGCGAACCAAGTACGGCCGGCGCGCGTGGGAGTACAGCACGCCCGGCGAGTTATCGCCGGGCGGAGCGGGCCCGACGGCGGCGGAACAAGCGCAGATCCCAGTCACCATCCGCAAAGCGCGCTTTAATCTGTACTTAGTCCAACATGATGGCAGCGGCGGCGCTCACAACGGGCCACACTTCATCGACTTGTTGGATGCCGCGCAGACCTGGGTAGAAACCGAGTTGAGGAGATAATGCCATGCCGACGAGAAAACGTTTGAAGGGGCAACTTTGGGTTCGGTGGCAGACGAGAAAGCGCCCGAAGAGGGGCGGTATGCGGGTGTGGCTGGCGGGCGCCTGCAGCCTGGCACTAATGATTGTGTTGGTGGCGTGTCAGAGTGTGCATCGGGCGGTGGTGGTGTTGCCGAACGTGCCCGGGGCGAAGTACATCGGCTCGAGTGAATGCGAACAGTGCCATGACGAAATCTACCGAAATTTCGCGACGGCGGATCATGCGCGCCTGATTGCCGCCGGTCCGAACGCGCTGGGCGCCGGTTGTGAATCGTGTCATGGCCCGGCGAGCCTGCACTCCGATTCGGGCGGCGAGGTCAAACCGCCTTACAGCTTCACTGCCGGCCGAGCCCAGACCAGCAGTTATGGGGCGCGCACAGCCGTCAACCCGCCCCGCTCGAAGGAAACGGTTTGTTATCAGTGCCACGCCGATGTCCGCGCCCAGTTCAGTCTGCCCAGCCACCATCCAGTGCCCGAAGGTCACATGACCTGCACGGATTGCCATTCGCCACACAAAGGGCAGATCTTTACGGCCGGCGGTATGGCGCTGATGTCAGCCAACGAAGGATGTCTGCGGTGCCATCCCGCCCAGCAAGGGCCGCACGTATTCGAGCACGAAGCACTCCGCGAAGGCTGCACTTCCTGTCACAAAGTCCATGGCTCGGTCAATGCGAAGCTGCTGACCGAACGCGACGCCAACCTGTGTCTCAAATGCCATTTCCAGCAAATCAGTAACGGCCGGATACTGATCGGCGGGTCGGACCATACGGTGCGACTGCAGCAGGGCACCTGCTGGACGGCGGGTTGTCACGAAGCGGTTCACGGCTCACGAGTTAGCCCCTCATTGCGTTTCTAATCACCCCACACCTGCGCACTCTCATGAAGGCAACCCGGTTTTCCCTGGCAACGGTCCGCTGGTCCGGTGTCGTGAGTCTGACCCTGGCTCTGACGTGGGCGTCTAACGGCGCGGAGACGAACGCTCCACCCGTTGCAACAACCAACGCCCCACCCGCGGCCGTAACCAACGCGCCGGCCAAACCGCCGCCGCCGCCCATGAAACCCGAGGAGATGTTCGAGGGTGGGACCAAGAGCTACGACAATTGGATCGAGCTGTCAGGCGGCAGCTTCTTCCTCAGCGGCAATCACGCATCCTTCGAGCACCAGCAACAGTCCACCTTTGGCCCTTTCGGTGGGATTGAAGACCTGCATTACCAGGGCAGCCCATCGAAAGGAACCACCTTCACGCTGGACGGGCACTCGATCTTCGACCAGCACGATTACCTGCTGAACATGTCCCTGCAGAAGGAGAAACTTGGCTATGTTAAGCTTTCGGTGAGCGAGTTCCGCACCTGGTACGATGGCAACGGCGGCGATTATCCGCCAACGGGCATTTATTATTCACTTTCGCCCGACGCGCTGGCCGTGGATCGCCAAAACATTTCGCTCGAAGCCGGCCTGACGCTGGACAAGCTGCCCAAGGTGGTGTTGAAGTACAATCACTCGAGCCGCGACGGGGAAAAGGATTCGACCAGTTGGGCGATGACGCATCCGGCGCCCGGGGTTACTCAGGGACTTAGCCCGTCCTTTTATGACCTGAATGAAACCAGCGACACTTTCAGCATCGACGTGACGCACCATATCAAGGCAACGGATTTGGGAGCGGGGCTCTCTTACACCCATGGGAAGGTGGATGACTCCTTGAACAGCGACCGGTTCCCTGGAGAGCTTTTCGAACAGAAAGTTACTAACCAGCAAGGCACCACCTATGACCTGTTCAACGTCCATGCTTATACCGAGACCTGGCTCAAGAAGAACCTCGAGCTTTCCACCGGGTTTGCCTATTCGGACCTGGATAACACCTATTTGGGGAGCCGGATTTACGGCTCGGATTTCGGGCTCGGGTACGTGCCCAACCCGTTGCAGACCGATTTCGGCTATTTCAATTTGAACGGCGGCTCGCGCCTGGACGAATACGTGGTGGACTTGAACCTGATGTACAAGCCAACACCAGTTGTGCGCGTGATCCCTTCGCTGCGCGTGCAGTATGACGAGACGGATGCCAACGCCGGCGGGATGGAGACGCTGATGAGCGACACCCCCACGGCATTCTCGGCCAGTGGCAACGACCGCGAACTGGATGTGCGCGAGCGCTTGGACGTGCTGTATAGCGGCATCACTAACTGGGTGTTATACGCGCGGGGTGAGTTGGATGAAGGCAGCGGCGACCTGACCGAGACGGGCGGCCTGGTGCAGATGCCGCTCTTCTCGCAATTCGGCTCATCGCTGGTGGGCCGTCTGCCGGTTCAGTTAGCCAGCGACGATACCCGCCTGTTTCAAAAATATAGCGCCGGCGCGCGCTGGTATCCGACCCGGCGCCTCGTGCTGGATGCGGGCGCCTACTACAAAGACGAGCATTATAATTACACCTACGAGCAAGACAGCACCCCGAATAACAGCTTTACCCGCTACCCCGGCTACCTGCTGATGCAGGATTTCCAGACCTCCGACGGCAATGTGCGCCTGACGTGGCGGCCGCTGCAGAATGTGAGCCTCAACACGCGTTACGAGCTCCAGTATTCCACCATCCACACCCGGCCCGACCCGGTTTCAACCCTCGGCGAGGTGGAATCCTCGACTATGCTCAGTCATATCATTTCGGAGGACGTGACCTGGACACCCTGGTCACGCCTCTACTTACAGGCCGGTTTAAACTATGTCCTGAGTCAGACCAAAACACCGGCCTCGGGTTACACGCAGGCCATCCTCAACTCGCAAAACAATTATTGGATGCTTAATTTTTCGTCGGGCTTTGTCGTCGATGACCGGACGGACCTGAAGCTTTCGTACTTCTATTACCAGGCTGATGACTACCAGGATATCGCGCTGGAGGGTGTGCCGTATGGCGCGGGCGGACAAGAACACGGTGTGACCGCCACGCTCACCCGCCGTCTGCGCCAAAACGTGCGCCTGATGCTGCGCTACGGGTTTTTCCACTATGCCGACGTGCTGTATGGCGGCAACGCCAACTTCGACGCGCACATGGTGTACACCAGCTTGCAGTACCGCTTTTAAGGACGCGGCAGCGGGCGGGGACCTCTTGTGCGTTGTCCGGCCAGCAATCAGCTTCACCCGTTCGATACAACGCTCTACAGGCTCTTTAGCGCGGTCCGTACCCCGCGACGGGTTTACCATCCGGGCCGAGTTTATTGCAGGCCCAGAGCAGGCCGCGGGTGACCAGGTCCAAATAAACCGGCATCGACATCGTTTCCGGGCTGTGGCCCATGGTGGTGCCAAAAATCCGGCCGCGCCCGCAGGTGTTAAGCCAGACGCATACGTGCTCGGCGCCTTTCTCGCCAATGCCCTTGGCCAACGGCACACAATCCGACCATAACTTGCGAATCTGATACAGTTCGTCCTCCGGGTCGGTCCACTCGGTGGGGAATCCGTGCATGACCGGGTCGCCGGGTTTGAGATTGATGACCTGGAACGTGCGGCGCCGCTCGTGTGCGTAGGAACTGACACCGAGCACCTGGCGCCAGGCATCCGTCGGCGCCATCCGATAACTATGTATGCTGCAATGCAGGACCACCGCCGGGACCCCGTTGCTGTGAGCGGCCGCGATGCGCCCGACAAATGCCACGTTGGTGACATACCCGAAGCATTCGTTGTGCACGACCACGTCATAACCCTTGGCCCAATCGGCATTGGTATAAATGCTGACCTCATGGGTGCGGGTGTCGCCCCCTTCCTGGACGATGGTCCAGGTGACGTTGGCACGCGCGGAGATGCCCTCGGTCAGGATTTTCTTCTGCGCGTCGTAATCATGGCAGCAGCCGCCGGTAATCAGGAGCGCGCGCAAAGGCGGCGCAGCCAAGCCGGATACCGCGGGCAGGAGTAAAAGAGCAACGAGCAACGCGAACAGTTTTTTCATACGTCACAGAGTTTAGTCGAGGTATTATGGCGAGCGGTGTGCGGAAGGTCCACGGAAGTGTTCATGGCGCAACCATCGACCAGCGGACGCCCGGCGCCAAACAAAAAATGTCGAGTCACAATGTGCGCCGAAATAACCACGTTGCGGCGCCCATTGCCAGCACCGTGAAGATCAGCAGGTATCCCAGGTCGGGCAGGATCGGCCCAATCCCGGTGTTCTTTAGCAACAATTCCTTGAACCCGTGCACGGCGTAGGTGAAGGGGTCCACCGAGGCGATCGCCTTCATCCAGTTGGGAAAGCCCTGGATTGGGTACACCGCGCCGCTGGGGAAAAACAGGACCGTGTTGAGCACGCCGAAGATCGCGCGAGGCACCAGCGGATCGCTGACGCGTACCATCAGCAGGAACATCATGCTGATGAGCGCCAGGGCGGTCGTGATCACCAGTAACAGCATCCGGGCGAGCCGGAAGGGGTTTAGCGGATCAGGAATGCCGGCGATCAGCGAACCAAACGTGACCAGCACCAACCCGGCGATGATGGCTTTGGCGGCGCCGGAAAGGTTAAACCCCAAAATGAGCTCGAACTTGGTGATGGGAGTGACCAGGTACCCTTCGTGCAACCCGCGGGCTTTGTCGTCGATGTAAATGATGCCGCCGCCGATCATCGCCGACACGAAAATGGCCAACACGATGGTGCCCGGCAGCAAGAACTGGATGTAGGGCACGTACGGATAAACTTCCACTACCGCGAGGGTCGCCTTGCTCACCAGGTGCGGGGATGGGGAAGGTTGATTGTAGGCCTGGAGCAGGCCGTTAAGCGACCCTTCGAGCGCGGAGGAGGCAAATTGATCGGTGTTGTCCTCGACCAAGGCGAATTGCGGGACGGTACCGGCGAGCACTTTGCGCGAGAAGCGCGGCGGGATTTGCAGCAGCCCTTGGATTTTGCCCGAACGGAGGTCGCTCAGCGCCCGGCTCTGGTCGCTGTAAGCGACCGTATCGAACGTGCGGGCATTGGCGGCAATGGCTTGGAACATTTCCTTCAGTTTGACCGCCGGCACTCCGTGGTCGTAATCGACGACACCGACGGTCAGGTGTTTTACTTTGCCGCCGAAGGCGTAACCCAGCACGACCAGTTGGACCAGCGGCATGATCATCGAGACGATGATCAAGGCCGGACTGCGGCGGAACCGGCGCAGGTCGCGTTCGATGATAGCCAGAATGCGGTTCATGCGCAGGTCATCGGCGGTCGTACATGAACGCGGAGCTATAAGAGGCCGCGGATTGCAGCGCATCGCGCAGTTGGTGCCCGGTGTAATGCAGGAACACGTCGTCGAGCGTTGTGCTTTGGACTGACAGAGACGTCAGCGCGATGCCCGCGGCTCGCGCGGTTTCCATCAGCGCCAGGGCGGTGCGCGGGCCGTTGTGCGACGAGATGCGGAATACGTGGTCCTGGGACGTCACCTCGGCGACCTCGGGCAGCCCCTTCAAGGTTCCGAGCCAATCCGCGGGAGCGTCGGCGAAGCTGACTTCGAGGATGTTCTGGCCTGGAATGGAGGCTTTTAGTTTCAGGGGCGAGTCCAGCGCGACCAACTTGCCGTGATCAATTATGGCGATGCGATCACAAAGCTTGTCGGCTTCATCCATATAATGGGTGGTGACCAGGATGGTGAGATCGCGTTCCCGCTGCAGCCGCGTCAGCATCTCCCAAACAGCGACGCGCGACACTGGGTCCAGCCCGGTAGTTGGTTCATCGAGAAAGAAGAGCTTGGGTTCGTGCACCAGGCCGCGGGCGATTTCCAGCCGGCGGCGCATACCACCGGAGAACATCTTGACCGGCTTATCGGCCCAGGCCTCGAGGTCCACCGCCTTGAGCAACTCCGGGATGGTGCGCTGGCGGCGCTCCCGCGGAATACCATACAGCTTGGCGAAAATTCCCAGGTTCTCCTCCGCGCTCAGATCGAGGTCGGAGGTCATCGCTTGGGGGATGACGCCAATGGCCTGCCGCACCGCGTTCGCCTCGCGCAGGATGTCGTGCCCGTGAATGCGCGCGGTGCCCGAGGAGGGCGGCACCAGCGTGGTCAGCATGCGGATGAGGGTCGATTTGCCGGCGCCATTCGGGCCGAGCAAGCCAAAAACCTCACCGTGCTCGACGGTGAAGCTCAGCGCGTCCACAGCGGTGAACTCGCCGAAACGCTTGGTCAGGTTTTCGACTTCAACTTCGGCCATACCCGGCAACGTGTGTGTTGAACGGAGCGCGGAGTTTAATCCGCAGCAGTGGGCAAGTGCTGAGCAGGCTTGCGAGTTCGGGCACGCTTGCTATGCGAGTATTGCTGCGGGCTAAAGTCCGCGCTGCACGACCTGGTAAACACGGCAACATTCCTTTTGTAAATCAATGGTGCGGCAGCGGCAGCAGCACGTAAGCGGTCATTCCCAGCGCCAAACTGCGGTCGGCGTTATCGCAGCGCAAACGAATCTCGAAGGTTTTGATGTCGCGTTTGGTCCGGCTCACATCGCGCTGCGTCGCATAATCGGCATCCACGGCGCGGTAAAACACCGTGCCCTCCTTCAACGCTCCTGATGGCAAACGGACCTGGAACTTATCCCCGAGATGAATCAAATCGATATAAGTTTCCTCGACGTCCGCCCGCACCCAGAGCGCGTCCGGGTTAATCAGGGTCACAATCGCCTGTCCGGGATTGAGGACCTCACCCTGCAAGGCGGCGCGGATATCGACGATACCGCTGATAGGGGCGCGCACCTCGGTGTAGCTCAGGCGCACCTCGGCCTTTTGCGTTTGGGCGTTGGCGGCGGCGTGTTGGCTGGCGGTAGCTTCCAGCGCGGCGCGCCGCACGGCGACCTGCTCGGCGGACGAGCGGGCCAAAGCCACGGCGGCCTCGGCGGCGTTGACCTGCAACCGCAACGACTCGACGCGCGCCCGGATCGCTTCATAAGTGGTCCGCGCCTGGTCATAGGCCTGGACAGGCTCGACCCCGCGGTGGTACAGGTCCTCCTCGCGCGTGAACGTTAGTCGGGCGTTTTCCAAGTCAGCCGCCGCCTGGGTCACCTGCGCCTGGGTGGCGGACAAAGTGGCTTCGGCCTGGCGGACTTGATTGGTGCTTTGCAGCTCCTGGTATTTCAGTTCGGCTTGGGCCTGGGCGACCTGGGCGGCGTTTTGCTTGGCGCTATCGGCGTAAAACGCCACGTCCGCCTTCCATTCCTGCGGTTGGAGCAGGGCCAGCAATTGATTGGTCTGGACGAAGTCGCCCTGATTGACCAGCAGTTTTTCAATCCGCCCCTGGATTTCCGGGCTCACGATGAAATCATCCCCGCTGACGATCCCGGTCAGCACCAACTGGCGGGCCTGCCGCGCGGTAATAAAATAGACCGCGACCGCAACTGCGACCACCGCGGCGAGTAACAGGAATAGCCTGCGTCTGCCATGCATATCGGGCGGTCATGGTTACGGAAACGGGGGAAATGAACAGAAAAAATGAGCGGCGCCCCAGCGTTCATGCTGAACGCCCCCGGGCGCGGAGCGGCTGATGTGCGACGTTATTGCCGGGATCGAGCGCCATGAAAAAGTCACACCTTATGCTGTTGATTTCAGGCGCGTTTCTCATCAGCGTGGCTCAGTTTTTTATGAGCAACCCGGCGAACATCCTGGTTAACATTTTGATGGTCGTCGTGCCCTGGGCAATTCTGCTTCGCCTTCGCGGGGGCTTATCGCGGCAAGCAATATTGAGGGGAATAGTGCCTTACATCGAAGAGTGAGATGTGGGCTCCTGGTTGAGGCAAGAAATTTTTCTATTGACGACTACGGATTAAGGCTGTAATCCTTTTAAAGATTACAAACGTAAGCCCTGTTAAGACAATGAAACGCATGCCGCGCATCTCCGAGACCGAGTGGGAGCTGATGAAAGTGGTTTGGGCCCAGGGCCCATGTTCGGCGGGGCAAATCATCGAGGCCTTGACGCTGCGGGACTCTAGTTGGCATCCGAAGACCGCCAAGGCGTTTCTGAACCGGTTGGTGCGGAAGGGGGCATTGGGTTTCACCAAAGAGGGCCGGGCATATCTCTACAGGGCGTTGGTGCAGGAAAGGGACTGTGTTGCGGCCGCCAGCGACTCGTTTCTGGATCGGGTGTTTGGCGGTTCGCTTAAGCCCATGCTGGCGCATTTTGTCGAGCGCAAACGGCTTTCGGCGGAGGAGATTCGCGAGTTGCGCCGCCTGCTTAAGGAGCAGGAATAGGAACGCATCAGCGGAGCGCTTATGGACCAAGTTCTCGCCTATGGCTGGGCCGCCGCAGTGATCAAGGCGTCAGCGCAGGGGGCAGTGCTCATCGTGTTGGTGCTGATCGCTCAGCGGGTTTTTGGCCGATGGCTGAATGCCCGCTGGCGTTACAGTCTGTGGCTGCTGGTGCTTTTGCGGCTGGCGCTGCCCTGGACGGTTTCTTCGCCGGTGAGCGTGTTTAATCTGATGCGCCTTGGCCGGTCTTCTTTGGCGCAAATGGCAAGGGCCGGCACTGCAGGCACCGCTGCGCGGTTGATGGAACCCGCGTTGACGGGGCGCCCTGCCGAGCGAGGGGATGGCAGCGAGCTTTTCAGCGCGCGGGAGGTCCGGGCCGCTCGTACAGGACTGGGCTGGCTACTCGCATTATGGGCCGCGGGGGTTATGGTCCTGACGGGTTTATTATTGGCGACCCACATCCGGTTTTGGGGCTTGGTGGCGCGGCAGCGGCCGTTGATTGATGCGAGGCTGTTGAATCTGCTGGAAGACTGCAAACAGTCCATGGGCGTGCGGACACCGGTGACGCTGGTCGAAACCGCGGCGGTCGGCAGTCCGGCCTTGTTCGGTTTCGTGCGGCCGCGGCTGCTGTTGCCGGCGGGGCTGACGCGGAGTTTTTCCCTCGAGGAATTGCGGCACGTGTTCCTGCACGAGGTGAGCCACCTCAAGCGGCACGACATCCTGGCCGGGTGGGTGGTGACCGCGCTCCAAATTGTGCATTGGTTCAACCCGCTGGTCTGGCTGGCGTTTGGGCGGATGCGCCTGGACCGCGAGCTGGCATGCGATGCGATGGCGCTGGCTTATTTGCGGGGCGAGGCGCGGGAGAGCTATGGGAGTACCATTATCAAGTTGCTGGAGAGCTTTGGACGCTCGGCTTGGGGGCCGAGCCTTGCAGGTACTGTGCAAAGTAGAAACCAAATACGAGAAAGAATCAACATGATTGCTAGATTCCAACGGAGCCGGTCCTGGCCGGTCCTGGCCCTGGGGCTATTCATTGCCCTGGGCGCGGCTGCGCTGACGGATGCCGAACCCGCCGATTCGCCCTTGAGCAAGGAGCTGCGCGGCACCTGGGTGATGGTGGGCGAACCAGGGCACATCGGAGCGATCCCGGCCGAAGGTGGCCGGATCAAGTCGTTGACCGATTCGCATTGGTCGGTCACGCAAGCCGACCCGAGGACCGGGGTGGTGTTGTTCCATCATGGCGGGACTTACACGGTCAAAGGCAACGAGTATGATGAGCACGTCGAGTATGCCGACGAAAACACGAAGGAGCTCATCGGGCACACATTCAGGTTCAAGGCTAGGGTTGAGGGGGATACTTTGACCCTGTTAGGAATGGGCAACCCGTGGAAAGAAGTTTGGAAGCGGGCGCCGTCCTCAGCGCCGCAAAAGGCCGATGCGGCCGCGCTGCAGGGGAAGTGGACCGGGGAGGTTTCCGGCGAAGAGGGGCCGGGCGCGGCCACTCTGGTCGTCCAAGGCACATCTCTGGAATTCCGCGCACCCGACACCAATGAGTGGTACAAGGCCACTTTCTTGCTCTTTGACACGGCGCCCAAACAGCTCGTGGCGACGGTCACAGCGAGCTCAGTGGCCGATTTTGTCGGGCAGACTGCTTATGCAATTTACCAATTGAAAGAGGGGAAACTCACACTGACGGGCTACGCTCCCGGCGTGCCGGCGGCGCCGGCGAGCTTCGATGCCCCGGGTGCGCGGAAGTTTGTTTTTAAGAAGTAGGCGTCACTTTCAGCGTTGGCGCTGAGGGCTCCCCTCCACTGACCTACCTGTGGAACAAGGACGGATTAACCATTCCCGGGGGCAACCAATGCGAGATTGCCACCACACTCATTAATCCTGATTCGGTGCGTTACCACCAAAATGAGCACAATCAGCTTTCCTATTACAAAAGATTCCGATCAATCAGAAACATACGCGACCTGATGTCGATCCCATGCCGCAAGGCTTGGGGTAAATCGTCAAAACAAAATGTGGTATCCATAATTCAAAGAGTATTGCAACCGTTTAAGATTCCGCCGCCGCCGTGCCGCTCGCCCCATCGGCCCTCGCCGCGCAGGCGTGTTTCGGCTTCGCGATTACGTCATCCGCAGGTTCCAATCTTGACAGGCCGGCTCGAACGCTCTTTTTTGTGGTTGGTCTCACACTGTGAACGATACCGCCCGAGTGCTTGAGGCGATAGACCGCGGCGACGCCAAGGCCGCCGAGGATCTGCTCCCGCTGGTCTATAATGAGTTGCGGTGTCTGGCCGCGCACCGATTGGCGGGCGAAAACCACGAACACACCCTCCAGCCAACCGCTCTAGTACATGAAGCGTGGCTGAAGGTTTCGGGCATCGATGGGCGTGTGTGGAATGGGCGACAGCACTTTTTCGCTGCGGCCGCCGAGGCGATGCGGCGCATCCTGGTGGATCGGGCTCGTCGCCGTCAGACGGCCAAACGCGGAGCCGGCCAGCCGTGTCAGGACGCGGACGATGCAGACATCTGCGCTCCGGCTCCCGACGAGCAGTTGCTGGCGGTGAGCGAAGCGCTGGCGCACTTCGCGGCGGTGGACCCACGCAAAGCCGAGCTGGTTAAGCTGCGTTACTTCGTTGGCCTGACGTTCGACGAGGCCGCCGAGGTGCTAGGCATCGCCGTGCCGACTGCCAAGGGCTGGTGGGCTTACGCGCGCGCCTGGCTCCGAGTGGAGATAGAAGGGCAACCGCACCGCGGCAATGGCGGCCAATGACGAAATCGAAAATACCAGCATACTTTTTGTCCGCGAACCGCGCTTTATATAGGTAGTTGAACGAAAGAGATGCCGCAATGAAGCCGGATCCGCAGCATGAGGCCTCCCTGTTCGAGGCTGCCGCCAAATTAACCGGCGAGGCACGCGCCGCCTTCCTGAATGGCGCCTGCCATGGCAATCCCGCGTTGCGCCAGCGTTTGGAGGCGTTGCTCGCGGCGCACGATAAGCAGGACGCATTTCTCGAACCCGCAGTGCTCCCCCGGGGCGCCCAGGCCCTCACAACCCTCAAGCTCGGCCCGGCCGATGACAAGGACGAAGCTGTCGGACACATGATTGGGCGGTATAAGCTCCTGCAAAGAATCGGCGAGGGAGGCTGCGGCGTGGTGTATATGGCCGAGCAGCAGGAGCCGGTCAGGCGCCGGGTCGCCCTCAAGGTGATTAAACTGGGCATGGACACCAAGAGTGTGATGGCCCGTTTCGAGGCGGAGCGGCAGGCGCTGGCCATGATGGACCATCCCAACATCGCCATGGTCCTGGACGCGGGCGCGACGAACGCAGGCCGGCCGTATTTCGTGATGGAATTGGTGCGAGGGATCAAGATCACCGATTATTGCGACCAGAACAACCTGCCTACGCGCGAACGGCTCGAGCTTTTCATCCAGATTTGCCGCGCGATTCAGCACGCGCACCAGAAGGGCATCATTCATCGGGACATCAAGCCGTCGAACATCCTGGTGACACTGCATGATGGCGTGGCGGTGCCCAAAGTGATTGACTTCGGCATTGCCAAAGCCACGCACGGCAAATTGACCGATCAAACCCTTTTCACCGCCTTCGAGCAATTCATCGGCACGCCCGCTTACATGAGCCCGGAGCAGGCTGAGATGAGCGCGCTGGATATCGACACCCGCAGCGACATCTACAGCCTGGGGGTGCTGCTCTACGAATTGTTGACGGGCAAGACACCTTTCGATGCCCAGGAACTCATCAACAGCGGTTTGGAGGCCATCCGCAAGACCATCCGCGAAGTGGAACCGCCGCGTCCGAGCACGCGGCTGAGCACCCTTCAAGGGGAAGCCCTCACTGCGACTGCCAAACAGCACGGCACCGAAGGCCTGACGCTGCTCAGATTGATTCAGGGCGACCTGGACTGGATCGTGATGAAGTGCCTCGAGAAGGACCGCACCCGCCGCTATGATACCGCGAACGGGCTGGCGATGGACCTCAAACGGCATCTGGAAAACGAACCGGTTGTCGCGCGGCCACCGAGTACGGCCTACCGTTTTCAGAAAGCATGGCGGCGTCACAAAACGGCCTTCGCCTCCGGCGCATTGATTGCCCTGATGCTCGTGGCTGGCACCGTCATTTGCGCCTGGCAAGCCGTCCGCGCCACGCGGGCGGAAACCTCGGCCAGGCAGCGCCTGGCCGAATCGGAAGCGATTTCCAAATTCCTCACCGAAGTGTTCCAAAGCCCGGACCCGGGCCGAAACGGGCGCACCATCACCGTCGCCGAAGCGCTGGGAGCGGCAGCCAGGAAGCTGGATAATGAACTTGCCAACCAGCCCGCCCGCCGGGCGAAACTTCAGGACACTCTCGGCGTGACCTACCGCCTGCTGGGACTCTACGGCGAAGCCATTCCCCTTCAGGAGAAGGTTCGCGATTACTATCTGAACACCTTCGGACCGGAACATCCCGACACGATCTCGGCGATGTTCAAATTGGCTCTTTCTTACAACGATGCGGGGCGCTCGAATGAAGCGCTTAAAATGTTCGAACAAGCTTTGGCCTATTGTCGCAAAGTGTATGGTCCGGATTATCACGGCACGCGCGAGGCGATGCATGCGCTGGCATATTGCTACTTCAACGTTGGTCGCCGGGACGAGGCGATCCACTTGCAGGAACAGGTGCTGGCGCTTTATCGCAAGATTGCCGGCCCGCAGGACCCCGACACGCTGGCGGCCATGCACAACCTGGCCATTTTTTATGACGCCGCCGGCCGCAGGGACGAAGCGCTCAAATTGCGCGAGCAGGTATTGCCGCTTCGACGCAAGGTCAACGGCCCCGAACATCCCGACACGCTCAGGGCAATGCAGAACCTGGCGATCTCATACGAGGAGGCGGGTCGGCGCGAGGAGGCCCTCGCCTTGGACGAGCAGGTGCTGACCCTGAGCCGCAACGTATTCGGCCCGGAACACCCGGCTACGTTAGGGGCGATGGTCAACCTGGCGAAATCATACCGCCTGGCCGGCCGCCGCAGCGAGGCTCTTAATCTGAACGAGCAAGCGCTGGCACTCTATCGCAAGGTGCTCGGCCCGGAACACCCTGATACTCTCACCGCAATGAGCGCGCTGGCCTTTGCCTACGAGGACGCCGGCCGGCGGGTAGAGGCGCTCAAACTGCGTGGAGACATATTGGCAATGGACCGCAAGGTGCTCGGCCCCGAACATCCCGACACAATTGACGCAATGCAGAATCTGGCAAATTCTCTTGCCGAGACTGGCCGCAGTGGGGAAGCCATCACGCTCCTGGCGCAATTCTGTGAACTGGCTCCCAGGAACACCGACGCCTCTCTCACGCTGGCCACCTGGCAAACCTGGTTCGGGCAGGATTCCGCTTACGAAGCCACACGGCGCCGCCTCGTCCAAGCGGCGGAAGGGACGGACCAGGCCGGAACGGCGGAGCGTGCTGCCAAGGCCGCCTGCCTGCGCCCGTGCAAAGACGCGGCGTTATTGACGAATGCTCTCTCTCTGGCACAACACGCCGTAGAATTGGGCAAAGGCACCACGTTGCTGCCATGGTATCAACTTACCCTCGGACTGGCCGAGTATCGCAATGGCCAGTATTCAAATGCTGAACAAAGCATCACGATAGCCGAGCAAACAGCCGGTGACGACGAGGTTCAGGGAATCGCGCACATGTTCCACGCCATGACTGTGTACCGGCAAAATCGGCCGGCGGAGGCCCGGAAGATCCTTATGCAGGCTGAGGCCCAGATGCCGTCCTTGCCCAGGGACCAAAGCAAACCGGTTGTCGAAGGAAGAGACTTTGATCACGACGTTTTAATCTGGTGGATGTCCTATAAAGAAGCCAAAGCGCTCCTCGAGGGTCCAGCGGCGACCCCGGCGGCTCCCGCGGCAGGCAAGTGAAGACGCCTTCGAATCCCAGGCCAAAAAGCTTCAACGGGGCCGCGCTCACGTGAGCGCGGAAATGTCCTAAGTTTGGCCTGATGGTCTGTCATTACAGTGCTTCAACGGGGCCGCGCTCACAAAAAACTCAAAACACAAAGCACGGCGCATCCAGCCTCGTATAGGGCAGGCCCATCGATGTAATTACCCGGTCTCCGCGCCTCTCAGCCGGGCCAAGCGGCGAGCGCGGAACCTGAAATGATTCATTCGCGTTCGGTGCAGATGGGGTCTGAGCGGTTGGGTGTCGTGCCGAAAATGGATTTGGTTGAAGTGCGGGCCACCCGGGCCAATTCTGACGCGCGAAATGGCGCGCTGCGGTGGCAATGCCGCAGGAAGTCTATGGTTTCCTCGAGCGAGAGGACCTGCTGGCGCTTTGTCTCCCAGTTGCTTGCGCACGCCGCTTGAGCCTCTCGACTAAGTGAAGCTACTTCAGGCAACGGAGCAAGCGCCGTGGCAAAAACCCCGTAGGGGTGCCCTGTTTATAGTAAGGGCCGCTCTCCTCTGCCTTGTTGTTTTTTGTTTTTCGGTGGCGCGGATCTCGCCTGTGAACCCACCCTGCGCCTTGCGTCCGCGCCACCGAAAAACAAAAAACAATTGGGGGAGTGTGCCAACGGTCTATAAACAGGGCACCCCCTACGGGGTTCCAGCAGGCCAGGCTGCCAGCACTACTTATGCGGGCTCGGAGAAGATGTGGGTAATGACAAGCGCTTCAGCGGGGTGGGAGAGGTCGCAAGGGCACAGCAAACCGTTTCAACGGTTTCGCATCTCTCCGCGTTTCTGCAGCCGTTCTTGAATCCGCCCTGGCTCATAAGCGCTGCGACCCGGGCCGGCCTTCTCCTGGCATCCCTGTCCGGCTCGTCCGCCCGCCGCACCTGGAGGAGCACCCGCCGGCAATCGCAGGTGGGCTCTGCGAGGACGTTGGCATGAAGGGTAAAGACGCTCATGGATTAGGATTTGCGGCCGGAGGACGAGATTGGCTCTTTCGAGCTTGCGACCACCAGTCGATGAAGGTTTGAACCGCTTCTTCTTCGTATTTGGAGAATTGGGATAAATCGGCCCTTTCAAGCTGGTCAAAGGCTTGTTGCAACAAAGCCAGCGACCAGGATGAGAGCAGCTTTGTGCGCGGTGAGTATTATCCGGAGGTGTCGGAGCCAAGGCGGCACTCCGGCGACTGCCGATGGGCTTACACTTGGGTCGGTCGGGTTTGTAGGTTCTTCTTTCACGGCAGATTAGTTTGGTTGCACGCCTGGAGGACTTGACGTACGAATCCAACGACATCAGCTTGGGTGGCCGCCCTTTCTCAGAAGCTTTTGGCGTAATTGTTCCGCCGCTGCTGCCGAACGTTCGGGGTGATTTTTCAGGTCCAAATATACCTGGACCGGATGGACACAGGAAATGCCTTCGCGCTCCGCTGCGCCGTGGAACACTCCTTCATCGTTGGGCACGACAAGCCACACATTCTCGCCTCGCGCCTCCTCGTGGAAACCGATCTGCTGCAGAGCTTTCGGCGATGGCATTTGCCCCACGTAAACCACGGCAAGCCGGAAGCCCGCAAACTGGTTTAGCAGCCATGCGCCGGCCAGGCCGGTAACCGCATGCTCGACTTTGTCACTCTTTAGTTGCTCGGCCAACGACCGCACCACCTCGTCGCTGGATCGCGCCGCGATGTGCCCCCGCACGATGTGGTGTTTAGAAAAGTCGTAAGCCTCCCGCCAGCCGTCCAGCATCGCGTCGTAATCGGCCACCTTTACCGCGCCACCCGCTTCGCGTCCAACAAGCCGCTGCTCTTCCAATTGCCGAACGATTCGACTGGTGAAGCCTTCGTCCAGCCCGGACCCCTTGGCGAGTTGCCGCTGGGTGAAGGCGCGCTCGGGTTGCATCAGCAACCAACGAGCGATTCTGGCACTTTTGGGCGCGAATACAGTCCGCGGCCGGCCGGGGCGCTTAAACTGGTTCGGCTTGCCTTCGATGTTGACCCGCAACCCCGGCCCGACCAAGTGCGCGTTGCCGGACAGATCCAACCAGCATACGCGCGCCTCCTCACTCAATCGCCGCCCAACCTCTCCCATGTAAGGCACGGCGATCAACGGAATGCTCTTTTTCCCGAGTTGTTCTCCGAACTCCCGAACCGATCGGATCGCCATCGCAACCGATGCCGCCTGGCCGCTTGCCTTGCACTCGACCGCAAAGCGAAGCTTCCCCGCCGAAACCAGCATATCCACACTTGCGGACTTCCCACGCCCGGCGGCGGGCTCTCTTTGGACCTTGATCCGACCCGGCGGCACGGCCAGCAACTCCGCCAGCCGTTTCGGGACTTCTTCGTCCATCCGTTGGCTTAAAGCTCGATTCACGCTGCCCAAATACCAAAACTTGAACGGCGGGTCAAGTCCGCCAATTTAAGCAAGTGGCTCTTGCTCCTTTACGAGTAGTTTGCCGCCCTCCGGCTTATGGACGCGGCTTTTCTGCGGGATACCCGAACGTTAAGCGATCGAGCGCTCGGCGGTCCGAGTCCCAGCCTGTATGAGCAACGAACGGATTTGCTACGATCCCCAGGATCGACTACGGTTAATGACCATGTTAACGTTCACTGCTTCGACTGGTGTGTTCTGCTTTCCGACACACGCGTGGAGCAGCGCGGAAAAATCCTTTTCCTCCTCGCCAGAGCGTTATACTGCGCCTGTGAAGAAGCGGCGCATATCGTCGCAGACGTTCTGTGAAGAAGCAAAACGGGAACCGGTCGTGGTGAGTTTTAATTGTCACTGACGACAACGCCGGCTCTCGGTAATAAAATCAATGAGTCAAGGCGATGGCGAAGAATTATTGTCATTAACACGGAGTCCCCGCCCAGGGGGAGGCAACCGCGCATAAAATCCGCCCGGTCGGTTGCCGCTGGTCTGGCCCCGCAGTCGGCAGGGTACGGTCTGACCCCCGCGGTTTGTGAATGGAAAACTGGAAAACGAACCAAACAAACTATGGTTTGACCCTTGGTTCATGCCTCTCCTGTGCGCGGTCCGCGGCGTCGGCCGCACTCTGGATTTCGCCATCCAGGCCGCTCGCGATGCCAAACGTCCGCTTTACGTCATGTTCATTCGCGTGCTTCCCGTCATTATGCAAGCCGATTAAAAACTCCAATGGCGAGAAGACGAAGACGCGCGGCGCATTTTCTCCTACGCTTTCCACCACGCCAATGGCCATCCGGTTTTTCCCTGTTACACCGTCAGTGATGCCCCCGCCGAAACGATTGTGGACATCGCGGCGACCATCGGCGCCTCGGAGTTGCTCCTGGGCGCGCCTTCCCGAAGTGGCCTCGCCGCCTTGCTATCCGGCAATATCGTTCGCAAGGTCTCGCAACTTCTTCCGGAGGACATACACCTGCTGATTTGCGCCTGAACCGTTCAGTGCAAGCCAGTCCTATACCCCTCGCGACCAGGTGCATTTGAACCCCTGAAAATGGAAGGACACCTCGGGCAACACCACTGCGGCGAGTTGCACTTGCGCAGCGCCCAGGCCAAAGCCGAACGCATCATTACCGAAGAATTGCCAACCCGCATCACTACCTGGGCCGAAACACCCGCGCCGATCCAGCCCAACCTTGCTTGGGCCTTTGAGGTCGTGAATGGAAAACGAACCAAACTATGGGTGACCCCCTTTTTCGTTGGCCCGCTTCACCTTCGCCGCGTAGTTCTTTAAAAGCATGGGATCGTTTGTCGGCGCTACAAAAGAGTTTGTCCACCGGTAGGTGATGGCGTTTACAGCCCGGCTCTCATGGTTGAAGCGCCAGTCAATCACAAATTGGTTTAGATTGGTGTCGAAAACCCCACCGGGTGCCATTGCCGAGCTTACTGTCCTGACCCTCCCGATACCTTGTATACTTCGGCGGAATCTCCCTAGCCCCTCTGGAATGTCATCGCCAAATTCGAATTCCAGCGGCAAATCCCAACCGCAGACGTTAGTTGACTGAAGAGCTTTATAGTGAAACCTGACCTGCCCATCGGGGACGTTGCTTAAGATAACAGGTTCACTCTTCCATTGGGCCTCCTTAGCATAGCGGCGTATAGCTTCTGCATAAAGTGTTTGCGAGGTGATTAGCGCGACGGTGTGCGGCAACCCTAACTCGTCTTTGAAGCTCTCTGTCTTGTCACGATAACCAAAGGCCGCTGGCGTATGGCCGGTGAACGCGGTAGGCAAGGGGATAATCCGCCCTATGCGCTTCAAGTATGAACCGGAGCAAAAAGCTAGCCACAGGACATTCTCATTCACATCCCCGTCAGCGAGATACCCATCCGGGTCAGAATACACGTTAACGGTCAAATTGCTTCTCATCGCTTCTGCAGAGGCGAGAAATGGTCGCAGCGAGGAGGCCTTCAGAGCAGCGGACGGTTCTTCGGTCGCTCGAAGGCTGTTAAAAAGGTTTGTCCCGTCAAAGAACCATTTGCTCCATCCGTACCGCACAAAGTTACCCTCCAGTTGAAACTGGTTCTTTCCAAAAATGCATTCGAAGAAGATTGTGCGCTCATTTGTCGTGGTCATCGCCGCAGAAGCTTCGCCCGGATATCTGTCGATCACCACCAGGTGCGCTTCCCCCGAAACTCTCAGGTACTGTTCTGCTTGAGTCGGTGTCACGCCCAAAGGCAGCGCGAAGAAACACAGGGCCCAAATCAAAGCAAGACCAAATCTCCTGTCCACAGATTTCCCCAAAAATGTCAAAAGCCCCCCGAATTGGAAGTGGCTGCAAACAGTCCCCCGAGCAATACTTGTGATCATTGATGTTGATAGGAAGTTGCTCTTTTCGCATCCGAGGTACTGAGCGCTGCGCGGGTGAGGCCAACAAGAGAGCAGAATTATGGTAAAGATCTTGCCCATTTTCATTAAGAGCGACGATACACTACCTACGTATACGCGGAATCGAAATCGTTTACCGCGCTTCAACGGGGCCGCGCTCACGTGAGCGCGGAAATGTGGCCGCGTGGCAGGACATGCTGCGCGACATTGAGGCTTCAACGGGGCCGCGCTCACGTGAGCGCGGAAATACGTTCCAGGCGTTATTGAGCCAGATGCCGTGGTTCGCTTCAACGGGGCCGCGCTCACGTGAGCGCGGAAATGTTCCTGACGACCGGGT
>DASYXT010000087.1:0-3459 GCA_035934555.1 Verrucomicrobiia bacterium
CGGGCGACGCCCTGGCCGTGCTCAGGGCCGAAGATCAGCGTGCGCAGGATCAGCAGGTCGAGCGTCCCCTGCAGCAGTTCAAGCCGTTCCTTTTCTTCCTGAGTCGACATATGACCCGAGTATGCGCCCTTTCGGGTAAAGTGTCAACCCAAAAGCAGGATAAGGGTTGGGCGAAATTTCACCCATTACCGGGAGAGAGGAAATTATGAATTATGAATTGTGAATTATGAATGAAACGCGAAGCGGCCCACCCGCGGAACCGCAACAACCCGCAGGCCAGGGGCCTGCGCCACCAAAGCCAAAGCCAAGAACCGCAGGCCGGGGGCCTGCGCTACTCGTATCGTAAGGCCACCATGGGATCGACTTTGGCGGCGCGGCGGGCGGGGAGATAACAAGCCGCGAGCGCGACGGCGATCAGGACCAGCGAGACGGCGGCAAACGTCAGCGGATCGGTGGGCGTGACGCCATAGAGTATGCTCGAGAGGAACCGCGTCAACGCCAGCGCCCCGGCGATTCCGATGGCCACGCCTGCGACAACCAGCTTGAGCCCTTGTCCAACCACCAGTTTGAGAACGTCGCCTCTTTGCGCCCCGATGGCCATGCGGATGCCGATTTCGTGGGTGCGCTGCGATACGGAATACGAGATGACGCCGTAGATTCCCACCGCTGCCAGCAGCAGCGCGATGGCGCCGAAAATTCCCAGCAACAAGGCGACGAAGCGCGGCGGCGCCAGAAACCGGCCAACGTATTCCTCGAGTGTTTCAACGCCGAAGAGGGGCAAGTCTTTGTCGAGCGATTTGATCTGGCCGCGCGCCGCGCCCGCCAGACTGGCCGGGTCCACTGTGGTGCGAACAACAAACGTCATTGCGTCCAGGGGGCTTTGCGCCAGCGGAACGTAGACTTGCGGCCCTGGCGTGGAGTTGAGCCCGTGGTTTTTCACGTCTCGCGCAATGCCCACGATTTCCCGCATGGGCGGCTTGCTGTACCCGTTGCCGATGTGGGCGTTCAGATGTTTGCCGATGGGATCCTGGCCGGCAAAAAATTGTTTGGCCAGCGATTCGTTGATAATCACGACGGGCTTCGTCTTCAGTGTGTCCTGCCAGGTGAAATCGCGCCCCTTGAGAAGCGTGATGCTCATGGTGTGAAAATATCCGGGCTCGACAAAGGCGTAGTTGGTGTCCGGGGCGTGCCCGGGAACGTTCGGCTGGCCTTCAATATCAAAAGAGGTGCTGACTTCGTCGGAGCTGAGCGGCAAGGGCGTCACCGCGCTGGCGGAGCGAACTCCGGGCAGCGCCCGCATCCTGGCGAGGGCCTCCTGGTAGAGTTGAACGCCCTGCGCCGGAGAATACCGGCTGGGCAGCACAAGATTGAAGGCAAGAACGCTGTGAGCATCGAATCCCGGATCAGCGCCTCGCAGCCGCACGAAAGTCTGAATCAACAGTCCCGCGCCAACCAGCAGGCAAAAGGCGACAGCGACTTCCGCCGCCACCAGCACGCCGCGCGCGGGACCTCGCCGCTCGCCGCCGGGAGAACTGCGGCCGCCTTCCTTTAAGGACTCCTCCAGCTCGGATTTCGACGACCTGAAGGCCGGGAAAAGCCCAAACACAATCCCTGTGAGCACAGACAAAGCTGCAGCGAAGGCAAAGACATGGCCGTCCATTCCAATCTGATCGGTTCGCGGCCCGCCTTGCGGGGCCAGAAGTTTGAGAAATTCAATTCCCCACACCGCCGCGAGCGTACCCAGGGCTCCGCCGCCCAGGGCCAGCAGCACGCTTTCGGTCAACACCTGGCGGACAACACGGCCGCGCGTTGCGCCCAGCGCCGAGCGGATGGTCATCTCCTTTTGCCGCCTGGAAGCGCGCGCCAGCAGCAGATTGGCAACGTTGGCGCAGGCAATCAGCAGCACACAGCCGACGGCGCCCAGCAGGACCATGAGCGCTGTGCCGGCCTGGCCGGCCACCCGTTCCAGTTCCGGAATCACATGCGCGTAGCGCGGCTTGTTCTCCGGATGTTCCTTGTTGAGCGAGCTGACAATCTGGCTCATTTCCGGCTGGGCCTGGCCGACGGTCGAGCCGGGACGGAGCCGCGCGATCACCTCGAGATAGTGTGCGCCCCGCTGCGAGGCCATTGACTTCCCGCCAGCCAGCGACGTCAGGTCAGGAGCCATGGTGGTCCACAGATCGACAGCTTCCGAATCAATCGGAAATTGGAAGCCTGCGGGCATGACGCCAACCACGGTGTACTGCTTGTCATTGAGATCGATCACCTGCCCCAAAGCGCGCCGGTCGCCATTGAACCGCCTCTGCCACAGGCCATAACTCAAGATGACGGCGTTGGTGCCGCCCAGGACGCCCGGCGCGTCCTCGCCCGGAAGAAAGGAGCGTCCCAAGGTGGGCCTCACCTGCAGAACCTTGAAGAGTTCAGCAGAAGCGACCACGACGTTGACGTGGAGCGGCGACTCACCACCGGTTAAGGTATAGTTGTCCACGCGGTAAGCGGCCATGCCGTCGAAGACGTGGTTTCGCGCCCGCCAGTCGAGAAAGTCAGGATAGGAGGCGCTGCCGGAACTGCCGTTGCGCCGGATGGTGGACGTGACGCTGACCAGCCGGTCCGAATTGGGAAACGGCAGTGGGCGCAGCAAAACGGCATTCACCACGCTGAACACGGCCGTGTTGGCGCCGATGCCGAGCGCCAGGGTGAGGACCGCGACCGCAGTGAATCCCGGATTGCGGCGAAGCTGGCGCACGCCATATCGAATATCCTGAAGCAAGGTTTCGAGCCATTGCCATTTCCACATTTCCCGGCTCCTTTCCTGCGCCTGGGTCACGTTGCCAAAGCGGCGCAGCGCGGCGTAGCGAGCCTCCTCTGGCGGCATGCCGGCCTCGCGGTTCTGCCGCTCTTCCATCTCAAGATGAGCGCGAATCTCCTCCGTGAGATCGTCCACCGGTTTCCGCCGGCGAATCAATGCAATGATCTTGGCAAAATGCCGCCGCCAGCTCATTTTTCAATAGTGGTAAGTGGATAGTGAATAGTGGTAAGAAATTGCGATTTGTGATTTGCGATGTTTTTCCTAACCCTTAAACACTGACCACTAACCACTGCCTTTCGACGCCGGTAACTCGTAATTTGTAATTGGTAATTTCGGCCCCACCACGCCCCGCGAGGACGCAAAGCCCGCAGACTGCAAAACCGGCAGTCTGCGCTACCGACTAACCACTGCCTCATCCCTAACCACTGCTTCGTTCGGCCGGGCTGATGACGCTGGTTACCGCGCGCACAAAGCGCTCCCACCGCGAAGTCTCTGCCGCCAGTTGCCGTCGCCCGGCAGCGGTGAGACGGTAATACCTGGCCCGCTGGTTATTTTCGGAAACGCCCCACTCGCCTTTGATCCAGCCTTCCTGCTGCAGGCGCTGGAGCGCCGGGTAGAGCGATCCGTGCTCGACTTTCAGCATTTCCTCC
>DASYXT010000136.1:0-66253 GCA_035934555.1 Verrucomicrobiia bacterium
GCTGACTTCGTCCCGCCAGGAAATTTCATTTAATTTCATCGAATTTCATTTTCCTGCAGCTAATTTCACGAAACTGCGGCTAATTTCGCCCAATCACGCCCAATCACACTTCAGCCCTTTTTCGGGAGCACTCGTGGACCGCCATTCGGGTCATGGACCGCCATTCGGGTCAAGCCTCTACTTGGATCCTATCCTTCAGCTCGCTTGACAGCTTGAGGATGTGCTATTTGGTTGGGGATAATGCCGCCATGCCACGGCAGGTGGCGCATCCAGATCCCGGAGCCATTTACCACGTCATGAGCCGTGGCAACGCTAATTTCATCACGGATGAAAAGCAGCGGACTTGCGCTCCGCTCGAACAAAGCCGGAAGGCCGCGCTGTCAATTCAGCGGCACCTCTTTCTGTGCGGCGGTGATCCACGAGACTAACTGCTTTGAGTCGTGCAGTTGCCTCGCTTCCTCGGAGAGACCTTGCAGCAGCGCCGCAGCTTGGTCCAGTGCCTCACGGCGACGCGCCATCCCGCCGCTGTCGGCCGGTTGGGCCCTCGCTCTCACGTAAAGTGCCCGGGCGAAGTGCTGCCGGAAAGCGACGTAGGCGGCGCCTTGAGCCTGGGCCGCGTGGTAATTCGCCAAAGCCGGCTCAAGGGTTTGGAGCGCCTCGGCCTTTCGCCCCTGTTCTACCGCCGCCTGTGCCAGCAGCACGCGCCCCCAATCCGGGTCATCGGGCTGCTCCAGGTACACTCGGTCCGACAGTTCTGTTTGGGGAGGGAGCGAGAGCAGCGCGCGGGCTGCGGTTTCCGCCTCGGCGTAGCGCCTCAGATTCAGGGCGCTCAGGGCTTCCTCCTCCAAGGCGTGCTTTCGTAAGGATACCTGCACACGAGCGACCAGCGGGTCGTTCCCGGTTTTCCCCAGGTTGGCCAGGCGCGGCAGCGCGTTGGTCGCCATCATGTAAACAGCGGCGTCTTCATCAAACGCGAGCCTCACCTGGCGTTCGACAATGTCGAGCCGCTCCAGCGATATCTCTTTCGAGATCTGCGTCACCCGGTTCCTGCTCGCATTGGCCTCGAGCGACCGCCTGGCTTCCTGAAGCGCTTGCTCGGCCGCGCCACGATTACCCTTTTGCGCTTCCCAACAGGCAATCCTTTCCCTCAACAGATTCAAACTCGGCGGGTCCTTTGCCGCCGCCACCAGGTCGCCGGTGTTGCCGGCCGCGCGGTCCCGCTGGGTCGCCGTGACGGCCGCTTGCAATGCTTCCGCCACGCGACCCTGGCGAAACAACAGGACGGTGATGTCGAAATCGCGCTGGATCAGCACTACCCAACCGTGCAGGTCCGAAGGGTTGAACCGGATATAGTCTTCGATCGCCTGCCGGGCTTGAGTGGCCAACCGCAGCGCCTCGGCCTCGTGGAACCGCCTGGCCTCGATCAGGGACAGCACGTCTGGCGCGAAGCACAGGTCCAATCTCGCCTGCAGATCGCCCGGCCGCCGCGCCAGCACCCCTTCCGTCAGGCTCTGCACTTGCTTCTCCAGCCCTTCGGCATCGTCCAACCGTCCGATCGAAAACACTATCCGCGCTTCTGAATCCGCGATGTCCGCCCAGGTCGAGGCCGCGCTCAGGTCCGATAAATCCAACGCGCCCGCTCCGGCCAGAATGTGCAATGCCTCCTCACATGTGGCCGCGCCCTTCTCCGGCGGCTCAAAGTGGCAGATGAGATTCAGCAGTTTTGCATACTCCAGTTTGACACGGTGGGAACCCTCCATCGAGGTCGCTAAGGGCCGCAGTATCGCGGCGCCCTGGTCAAGGGCTTCCATCGCGGATCGGCGGTCACCCGGGATAGTGTAACAGAAATAGCGAGCTTCCATGGCCAGTCCCAACGCGAAAATCACCTCTTCGCTCTGGTCCCCCCGCCGGCGCATTTGCTCCAGCGCGGCCACTGTTTCATCCGCGATTGGCAGCGCGGCTTTGGTATCTCCCTCCCGGCCGGTGATCTGTGCGATGTGCGCCTGGGCCAACGCGCGGTTGCGCTCCGTTTCGGCGGTCCGCAGCGACGCCGGCAGACCGTCGTAATAGGCGACCGCCCGCCTCGCCAGCCGGATCACCGTCTCGTATTGGCCGCTCGGCTCCAGTTCCGTGTAGAAATCATCCAGCATGAAGTTCGAGAGTTTCTCCGAATCGCGGCGGCTCTGCAGCGCGAGCCCTTCGGCGCGCCTGGCCCGCACCGCCTGCCACGTGCTGGTGAAGATCCCCAGCAACAGGGCCGCCGCGACGGCCAGGCCGGCGCTGAACACCAGCTTGTTGCGCCGAAAGGCCTTCTGCAACCGGTACGCCGCGCTGGGCGGACGCGCCAGGACTGGCTCGTTGTTCAGGTGCCGCTTGAGATCGAATGCCAGGCCGTTGGCGGTTTCGTAACGCCGCGTGCGGTCCTTCTCCAGGCATCTCATCACGATCCAATCCAGGTCGCCCTTCAGTTGGTGCAGCAGCTTTGACGTCTCCGCCGACCGGCGTTTGGCCGTCGTGGTCAACTCCTCGCCCTTGAGCGTCGCCAGGCGCGTGCTCGGCCGCATCGGCTCCTTCTCGCGTATCGTCTTGCGCATCGCGTCCAGCCCTCGCGACATCAACTCATTCCCATCAAAGGGCGTGCTGCCCGCAAGCAGTTCGTACAGCAGCACACCCAGGCTGTAAATGTCACTCCGCGTATCAATATCCAGCCCGCTCATCTCCGCCTGTTCCGGGCTCATGTAGGCCGGCGTGCCCACGAACTGGTGCAATTGCGTATAAACCGTCGCGTCCGTCAGCCGCCCCTCCGTGGCCTTGGCGATCCCAAAATCAATCACCTTGGGCACCGGCACGCCGTCGTGCAGCGTCACCAGAATGTTCGACGGTTTGATGTCCCGGTGGATGATCCCCTTTTGATGCGCGTGCTGGATCGCATGGCAGACCTTGATGAACAAATCGATTCGTTCCCGGGTGGTCAGATGATTTTGGTCGCAGTACTCCGTAATCTTCACCCCGCGCACCAATTCCATCACAAAATAGGGGCGGCCCGTCGCCGTCGCCCCGGCATCCAGCACCTTGGCGATATTCGGATGGTCCATCATCGCCAAGGCCTGCCGCTCGGCTTCAAATCTCGCCACCACCTGCTTGGTGTCCATCCCCAGCTTGATGACCTTTAGCGCGATGCGACGCCGCACCGGCTCCGTTTGCTCCGCCACATACACCACCCCGCAACCGCCTTCCCCCACTTTCTCCAGCACCTTGTAGCGGCCAATCATGTTGCCCACGGCCTCATCCTCGGCCTCGGGCTCAGCGAGCTTGGTTGTCGCCCGACCTGCGGTTGCGCCCTTGCCTGATATTTCACCAGGCTTTTGGCGGGCGGCCACCAGCATTTCCAGGCGTTGCCGCAGAGCGGGGTCGCCCCCGCACATGGCATCCAGCAAGGCCGGGCGCTTGTCCGCCGGCAACTCCAGCGCGGCAGCCAACAGCACTTCTTCCCGATTTTGAGGCGATATCACACCCAATTCAAACTGGCTCGTTCAAGCCTACATCCCCATTCGACGAACTAACAGCATGAATAAATCCTGCCAGGACATCCCACCATTTCACCCGCCCTTTTCCGGTTAGCGTTTGCCGCGTCACCAATGTTGTGCTGCTCTCACGCGTCACTGCGATAGCCGGTGGTGAAGACCAGTGGCCAAATTGGAGGGCGCTGGCGCTGCCGCTGTCAGGCCAGCGCTTAAATCCGTTGACCCGTCTGGCTGAGGTCTTACTGTATTGCCCCATGCGCATCGCGATGCGATTGAATAGTGCTGATTCCTTTGCCCTGCCCTTGCCGCGGCGCGAGAGACCGACCCAGGCTTTATCCGTCTGTTGTTTCCTGCTCGGCTGCTGGTTGGCAGCCACCCCGGCGCCGGACCGCGCGGCAGATTTGAGCAGCGCGTGCCTGCTGGGTTTCACGACGCAAAATTCGGCCAAGGAGCGGGCGCTCGAGGACCGCTTCGACGCCTCCCTCAATCCTGCCGAACTGCGGGGGTGGCTGCAGCGCATGTCAGCCGAACCCAACCAGGTAGGTTCGCCCCACGACCGCGCCAATGCCCAGTTCATGCTGGAGAAATTTCAACAATGGGGCTGGGATGCCGAGCTGGAGACATTTTATGTCCTCTATCCCACGCCAAAGAAGCAGGTGCTCGAGTTGATCGCGCCCAACCATTTCACCGCCCGCCTGGTCGAACCCGCCGTCGCCGGCGACAAGACCTCGGGCCAGACCGCAGACGCGCTTCCGGCCTACAACGCCTATGGCGCCGACGGCGACGTGACCGCGGAATTGGTCTATGTGAATTATGGAATGCCCGAAGACTACAAGGAGCTTGCCCGCCATGCGGTTGATGTGAAAGGCAAAATCGTTATCACCCGGTACGGAGGCGGCTGGCGCGGGTTGAAACCCAAACTGGCTTACCAGCACGGTGCCATTGGGTGCCTCATCTATTCCGATCCGCACGAGGACGGTTATGCGGCCGGAGACGTTTACCCCAAAGGTGGGTTTCGTCCTGCAGACGGAGTGCAGCGCGGTTCGGTGGAAGACCTGCCCGTCGAACCCGGCGACCCCTTGACACCGGATGTCGGGGCCACCAAAGACGCCCGGCGCCTGCCCCTTGCTGAAGCCAGGACCGTATTGAAAATCCCCGTCCTGCCGATCTCCTATCGGGACGCCCAGCCTCTGTTGGAGGCCCTCGGCGGCGCCGTCGCCCCGTCCGGTTGGCGTGGGTCCTTACCGATTACTTATCACCTCGGCCCGGGGCCGGCTCGAGTGCACCTGGCCATCGCTTCGGACTGGGATCAAAAGCCGATTTATGACGTCATCGCCACGCTTAAAGGCAGCCAACGCCCCGACGAGTGGGTCATTCGCGGCAATCATCACGATGGCTGGGTGTTCGGCGCCTGGGACCCTTTGTCCGCCAACGTCGCCCTCATGGCCGAAGCCAAAGCCATCGGCGCACTGGCCAAATCGGGCTGGCGCCCCAAACGCACACTCGTCTATGCCAGTTGGGACGGCGAGGAGCCTGGCCTGCTTGGCTCGACCGAATGGGTCGAGACCCATGCCGAAGAATTGCGCCGCAAGGCTGTCCTCTATGTCAACTCCGACTCCAACGCGCGGGGGTTCCTGGACGCCGGCGGCAGCCAGAGTCTTGAGGACCTGCTCAACCAGGTTGCCGCAGCAATCCGCGATCCCGAGACCGGCACCAACACCCTGGCCCGAATACGCGCGAAGTTGCTCGTTGAAGCGAGCGACCAAAATGCCAAGCCGGCAGCTCGGGACATAGCCAAGCGCCTCGAAGCCGGGGACGCTCCGCCCCTCGAGGCGTTGGGTTCCGGCTCTGATTACAGCCCGTTCCTGCAGCACCTGGGCATCGCCTCGTTAGCCGTTGGATACGGGGGCGAGGACAAGGACGCCGGCATCTATCACTCGGCGTACGATTCGTTCGACCACTACGTGCGCTTTGGCGACCCTGATTTCGCTTATGGAGTCGTCCTGGCCCGCACCACCGGGCGTATCGTCCTGCGAGTCGCCCAGGCAGATGTCCTGCCACTTCGGTTCCAACCTTTTTCCCGCGCCGTCGAGCAATACTCCAAGGAGGTCCACAAGCTGGCCGATGACATGCGGGAACAGACCCTGCGGCAACACCAACTCCTGGACCAGCACGCCTTCGAGTTGGCCGCCGATCCCGCCGAACCCCATGCGCCTCCGCCTCGCGAGACGACCGTGCCGTTCCTGAATTTCGCCCCGCTGGACAACGCCGTCCTGCGCCTCAAACAAACCGCCAAGTCTTGCGACGAGGCCCTCGAAAAGCTGTCCGCGCCCGGGTGCGACCTCAACGACGCGCAGGCCGCCGCCTTGGACGCGCTCCTGCAGGGCATGGAACAGACCCTGACCTATGAGCAGGGCTTGCCTGGGCGTGAATGGTTTCGCCACATGATCTACGCCCCCGGCCTGCAAACCGGCTATGGGGTGAAGACGCTCCCGGGCGTGCGTGAGGGCATCGAGCAGCGCCAGTGGGATAAAGTCGAACAATACGTGAAGGTAATCGCCGGCGCGCTCAATGCCTATTCCGACCGCCTGGAGAAAGTCACCGCCCTCAGCACCTCGATACTCCCCGCCCGGCAGTCGTAGTTAACATTTCAATGGGCTTTCCGATCCCAAGCGTGAAGCTCAAACCCTCGCCTGATAGTTTTCTGCCTCTGACTACGGCAACCGCCCGTGAACCGCTTTGGTCTGCTGAACGCTTGGTTTGCCTGCCGCTTTCGGCTGCCGAGCCGGCCCGGGGCGAGTGGTGGTGCCGGCCGTGTTGCGAGCGCCCGTAGCTGTCGAGTTGATGGTGTTTACCTCTGCGGAATGAGCTGCGAGCGGATGCACCACGCCGGCGCCGGATTTGACACCTCCAAGCGGATGCGCCTGGCTCTGAAAAGGTTTGCCAACCCCGGAACTGCTGGGCAGCAAATTCGCCGCATGCCACTGGCTGCCGGCGTTGGGCTTGCTCTGGGCAAACACCGAGCAAGTCACCAACAGCACCGAGAACATAGCTTTACGCATACCTGTTAATCATAAGCCAAGGAGCAAGACCTTGCCCAACAAAAACACCTTCCTGCCCATTGCAGATGAGGGCCGTGTGCTGCGCCTTGGCATAATCCAACGCCACGATCCTAGCGGCTCATTCCAGTTTCACAACTGACTTTGGGAAGGTACCAGCCTCTACTTCGATCCAAGTATACAAGGTCGAGGCTTGACCCAAGGCGTGATGCCCGTTTCAAAAACAATTTTTAGGGCTGGAAACCAGCGGACAGAGCAGGGATTGTTAGTGCGCAAAAGGCACCACATGACCTTTTTTGGCAAGCTTACCGGGCCTGAACGTAGGGCTACCCCACCAGCGCTGATGGCGGTTTCCCGCTCGTACCGGCCGGAGGTGTGGGGGTTGGGAAAGCTGGCGGTCCGGATGCTTCCGCAAGTGATCGTGGATATTATTAGTTGGATCATGGTGAGTGGCTATTGCGCACTACGACCTGGGCGAAAAGAGGTCGTGACGGAGAATTTATTGCCGATATTCGGTGGAGATCGCAAGGCGGCCGGGGCCGCGGCAGGACGGCTTTTCAAGAATTTTGCTCTGAAACTGATCGATCTCTGGCGCTTCGAGATGGGGCAGCCGGTGCATTTGGAAAACTGGAGCGGGTGGGAGCATATCAAAACGGCTCGCGAAAGGAATGTCGGAACGCTTCTGGTGACTGCGCACTTGGGAAACTGGGAGTTTGGTGCGCCCGCTCTGGTTGATCGGGGCATCAAACTTCTCGTTCTCACGCAGGCCGAACCAAAGGGTTTGACTGAGGTTCGTCAAAAATCGCGCGCACGCTGGGGCATCGAAACATTGGTGGTGGGCACGGATTCGTTTGCATTTCTGGAGGTCATCAAGCGCCTACAGGATGGAGCGACGGTGGCGCTCCTGGTCGATCGCCCACCCGCGGCTACTAAGATTACTGTTGAGCTTTTTGGGAGACCCTTTGCCGCCTCGATTGCGGTAGCCGAACTGGCCCGAGCCTCAGGCTGTGCAGTGGTGCCGGTTTGCATTATTCGAGACCAAAATGGTTACTCAGCACAGGGTCTGCCGGAAGTTTACTACGATCGCCGGGGCTTAAGGGAGCTGGAAGCCAGGCGCGAGCTGACGCAGAGAATTGTTCGAGCGCTGGAGCCGGCAATTCGTGAACATCCCGACCAGTGGTACAATTTTTTACCCTTGTGGGATGGAAGCAGTTCCTAACCGATGAGGCATCCGACTAGTGTGAAATTGGCCTCCCTCCAACAAACCGGAATCAAACTGGTGTTCTTCCTTGAACGCAAGACGTGGATACGGTACACATCGCGGCGCGGGCGTTAAGAGGCAATCATGAGTCCTGAGGTTATCGCCAATCCAGTGCGGCAGCCAACCAAGACCGAGAGGCTCATGCGCTCGATGGCGTTTCTCTCCGCTTATGGTATTTTTGCAGGCCTTGGGGTTGTTTCCAGCGTGCTTTGCTATGTAGCGGCAATTCTCTTTAAGGGAGCCCGTTCGCAGTATTTCGGCCAGGCGATTATCTCGGGGTTATTCCGGTTCTTTGTGGAATATCTGCGTTTCTTCGGATTGGTTTACGTGGAAGCGGGCGAGCTCGCGAACGTGAGGAATTGCCGGGGGGTTATTTTTGTGGCCAATCATCCAACGCTGCTTGATGTAGTCCACATCACCGCGTACCTGCCGCGGGTCTTCTGCCTGATGAAGGCGAGCCTGACCAACAACCTGGTTCTGTCTGGACAATCTTTACTAGCAGGATACGTCAACAATGCATCGGGCATCGGACTCGTCAAAGCTTGCGAAGAGCGTATCAACAAGGGTGGCAATCTGCTGATTTTTCCAGAGGGGACCCGCTCAGATGGAACACGGTTGCGACCGTTCCGGATGGGTTTTGCGCTGGTGGCCAAAAGGAGTCGGGTGCCAGTCCAGGCACTCCTCATCTCGGTGAGTGAGAATTACCTGGGCAAAACCTGGCCATTTTTCAAACAGCCGAAGTTTCCGATGTCGTTTTCGATCAAGCTGGGTGAACGATTCGAAGCGCGACAAAATGAAGACGCGAAGGCCTTTGGTGGTCGCGTAGAGAGCTACTTCAGGGAAAGTCTTGCCCGGGGAGCTTAAGGGTGAGCGGCCAGCAGAACTTGACGAACATTTTTTTAGTGGTGTACAGTCGCCGCGGTTGCGAATGCTTGTGAGTACGCTCAGCAAGAACATCGGCCAACCAAATTGCACTGGTTGCGGGATGAATGATGAAAGCTCCTATGTCGTCCTGATCCCGAGTTACAACACTGGCGCGAGATTGCGGGAGACTGTTTCCGAAGCGATCCGTTTTTGGCCACGCGTTTGGGTGATCATTGACGGCAGCACGGATGGGAGCGAACAGGCGTTGACACAGTTTGGGAACGGATCGCACTTGAAGGTGATTAAGCTGGAACGGAATCAGGGGAAAGGAGGGGCGGTCATTGCAGGCCTGAAGGCCGCTCAAAAGGAGGGATTTCGTTTCGCGCTGGTGATGGATGCTGATGGTCAGCATCCGGCCGATAGAATTCGGGAATTTATTCGCATTTCAAGGGACAACCTCGACGCGATGGTTCTCGGTGTGCCCATTTTCGCCGCCGACGCGCCTGTCACGCGCCGGCAGGGCCGAAGAATCGGTAACTGGTGGGCGAATCTTGAAACAATGTGGGGTGGCTTGGGCGATTCGTTGTTTGGATTTCGGATTTATCCGATTAATGAAAGTTTACGGATATTGGAAAGTATCGCTGGCGCACGGGGCTACGATTTTGACACAGTCCTGGCGGTGAGGCTCTATTGGCGAAACGTGCGACCAATCAACGTCGGTGTACCGGTTCGATATTACTCGAGGGCTGCCGGCGGAGTTTCGCACTTTCGCTACGTGCGCCACAATCTGCTGCTGCTCAAAGCGCACGCCCTTTTGGTCCTGGGAATGACGCCACGTTTGCTCGCCTTATGGCGTATGAGGAAACGGATTTGATGCGACGCGGGAGAATCTTATTTTGGGGCCTGTTTGTTCTGACGGCAGTCCCACCTTTATTCTTGTTTATTGGAGGGCTGAGTTGGCCTCTTGTCTGTGTTTTTCACCTGGTGGGTATAGGTTGCCTTATTTACTCGTGCGTTACACCCAATTGCCGCTGGTTCGGACCGGTGGTCACGAGCTTTCGACCCAAGGGCAGAGAGGTCTGGCTGACATTGGATGACGGGCTTAGCCGCGAGCACACTCCACAAGTGCTCCAGCTACTCAAACGCTACGAAGCTAGAGCAACGTTTTTCCCAGTGGGACAAACTTTGGGAGCTTGCCCTGAGGTGGCCAGAGCGGTGATTGCCGCGGGCCATACTATCGCGAACCACTCGGCGACGCACCAGCCGGCTTGGTTTTGGGCTGCGATCCCAAAAACTGCAGCTCGTGAGATCGACGGCGGCCAGCAGATGATAGAAGCTCACACGGGTGAACGGACCCGATGGTTCCGACCGCCAGCAGGCATGGCAAATTTTTGTGTTCACCAGGCGCTGCATAAGCGCGCTTTGACATTGGTGGGCTGGTCTGCGCGCGGCTTTGACACTTCCTGGGAGGATGCCGAAGAGATTTTGCGTGAGATTTATCGAGATGTCAGGCCGGGGGCGATCGTTTTGCTGCATGAAACCTCATCGTTAGGGCGCAAGAACCAGGATGGCGTCTGCATTCTGGAGATGCTGCTTAGGCGGCTGAGCCTGGAAGAGTATCGCTTCGTCATTCCTTCCCACGAAGATCTTCTTTGCGCGCCCTCAGAAACACGAAGATCATACAAATTGGCTAGCCAAGCATCTGCAACATAATACGATTGCGACGCGCTGGCCTATTGGATTGGCGACCTTGGCCGAGAGCATTTTTATGAATAAACGCGTTTTTCAAAATGTTTTGTTCACAGCAGTGGTCTTGTGCCTGATGCTTTCAACCTGTCTGGAGAGTTCTGGGCAGAGCAGGATTAAAAAGAGAAAGAACAACCCGAAAAAAACTCATGTTCTATATGTTCCACTCATTCCCAAAGCTACTGAATCCGGCTACAGTGGCGATCTGCCGGTGGGTGTTCAGGCAATTTATTTCGAAGTGATCGATGAGCGGCAAGAAAGGGACGAAATTGGCCAGAATATTGAGGACTCTGACAAGCCCGCCATCAAGGTAGTCGCCGATGACGGGGACGGCCCAATCGATTTCATTCGCAAGATGATGATCACGCAGTTTCAGGCGATTGGCATACGAGTGGCCGACAAACCTGAAGCCGCTCAACGGGTGGTAACTCTCAAATTGACGCGATTTTGGGCGGAGGAAGCTCCAAGCTACCACGGCACGGTAGCGGCTGCTGTGGAGGTAAAGGATGGAAGCCGATCGCTTTGGCTCGGTGCGTCTGCCGGGGAATCGAAACGTTTTGGACGCAGTCTCAGCACTGACAACTACCGAGAGACCTTGAGCGACGCAACGGTGCACATGATCAATAAAATCCTCGAACAACAGGGTTTCCGGGGAGCTATCGGTAAGAGATCAGAAGCGGTGTCGCATTTCCATATATACACGGTGGCCGAATGACGGCGCCCATCCAAAACATAAGGTGGTGCGCTTCCCCATTGAATTCCGCCGGCGCCCATTTTATCCCGAAGGGATGCCTGAGAAAAGAGCAACACTTCAGTGTTGGGTCCAACGTCCCTACAAGACGGTTCCGTCTCGAAGGGACGGCTGAAAGGTCCCGCACGCGGTCGGTTCTTTCGTTCGCACCAGTCGCGTCATCATTCGGCCGTCCCTTGGGGACTTGATTCATGTATGACGCTCGCCCCCAACACTGAAGTGTTGGGCTTATTCTCAAACCATCTCCGCACAACCCTTTGAAGCAAGCCCAGGAGGCGTCGGTGAAGGGGGAGAGGAACCGGAAGAACAAGCGCGGGGCCGCGGAGGACAAGCCGGGGCCAGTATGATGGTGGCCGGGGCGGGCGGACCTGGTGGAGGATGATCAGGGTTACTTGCCTGAGGAGATGGCGGATTAGGCCTCTCTCGCCAGAGTTTTTCTGGCGCGAACCGCAATCAGCCCGATGATAGCGACTCCGAACAGACGTGGACAGGAAGGCTCAGGCACGGGTGCTGCTTCAATGGAAAAGGTGGGGCGATAGCCCCCAAGGGTTTGCCATCCGCCCCCATTAACCTGCTGGTCTACTAAACCTAAGTCTAGAGGCGAATCTCTCCAAGCACCGTCGGTCGTGGAATTGAGGTCGAAAGGTGACGCAATTATTCATTTAAACCTGTTATCAGGCTCGCTCCGGACCGAAGAAGTCGCACCACACGACGGCAGGGGTGGTCTGCTTAGCCGTTCTATTTTTCTTGCACAGCCGCACAGCGGGCTCGATGTTGAGTAATAGCCGCCGGCCGCACGATGAAATACTTTGCTGTTATTGCTCTCGCGGTGCTGTTGGCCGTCGCAGTATGGTACGCGCGCCATCGCGGAGGAGATGTGGCGGCTCAGAACCAACCAACCACCACATTACAAGACTTTAAGCGGCGCCCAGACGGAGCCTTTACTGCGGATGCCGGTGAGTTTTTGATGGGATTGGCCAAAGATGGCAAACTGCCCGGGTTTGCGCAGGGCGAGCACGGGAACATGCAGATCGGCGCGCCGGAGGCAGCCGTTGAATCCTATCCGGTCACACGGGCAGCGCACTTCAGTAAGGATGGGGACACTTCGGATTACTTATATGTGGTGGTTCGTGATTCGGAGCGGGCTCCATGGCGGCTGCTGAAGGCAGCGCGGATGACCGCCGATGGACAGGTCATCCAAGAGTTTACGATTCCATGAAAGAGCGTTCAAGCCGGCCGATTTCCTGGAGTGGGCGAAGAAACAGGTGGCTGTGGCCAAAGAGCTCGTCAGTTGCTACGAGGCCGGGCCGACGTGCAAAGGGGCCTCTCAAGCCTGTACTGGATCCTTGAGCTCGCTTGACAATGCGCTATTTGGTTTTTGATAATGCGGCCATGCCAACGGCGCGCCAGGTGTGCTCCTGGCGGCGCTGAACAGAACACCCACGAGGTCCCTGGTCCAAACCCAACTAGGGATTTGAACGGAGATGCGAAGTGGAGGCTGGTACCCCTTTTCCCTTTTCCTGGTCGCAGCCTCCAGCTCACGCCGCTGCCGGCGAGATTCCGACCGCAGCGCATGGCCTACGACTGAAGTGTCCAAATGGACGCGGCTTCTTGGCCAAGGCCACAAGTGACATGGATCGGGGCAATTCACATACTGGAGGATAAAGAGAGTAGAAGTGCCCCCGTGCTGGCATGAGGGATGCTTTCGATGGGTCGAATGTTGCGGCAACTCTGGCAGTGTCTCTTTTTGGAACACGGTCCGGTCGGAACTGAGCAATGCTGGAAGCGACGCGCTCGGGACTCTCAGGTAGCTATCCTGCGCTGGCCAACAAGGGGATTGTGGAATCACTTAAGGAACTCTTGGTGCCGTCGCCGTGGGTGTCTAGGCTTATTGCTACCCATTTTCTGCTTTCCGATCATTTTCCCAAGTACCTGCCGGGCAGTCACTCTGACGACGCTGTGTTCGTTCAGTGGAACGAATGGCTCTCCTTGGAGTCTCATCCAGGGTGCTGATGGTAACTTTTACGGCATTACAGCAAGCGGCGGCTCTGGTTCGGGCACAGTGTTCCGAGTGACCCCTGACGGAGTGCTTACCACGTTGGTTTCATTCAATGGCACCAATGGGGCAAATCCGCGCAGTGTGGTGCAAGGCACGAACGGGGACTTCTATGGCACGACGCAATACGGTGGTTCCGACAACCTGGGTACGGTTTTTGAAATGGCGCCCGACGGCGTGCTCACAACACTTGTTTCGTTCAACGGCTTCAACGGCGCTAATCCCACTTCTGGTTTTGTGCTCGGAAAGGACGGTAATTTTTATGGCACAACAGATTTCGGCGGCGCCTACGAAGGCACGTGCACCGGCTGTACCAGCCCCCAAGGTCTCGGTACTATATTTCAGATGACACCTCAGGGCGCTTTCACGACGCTAGCTTCATTCGATGGCACCAACGGCTGCGAACCAGTCAATGTTATCGAGGGCGCTGACGGCAACTTCTACGGTAGTGCCTATAGTAGTGGCACTAATTTTCAGGGCTATGGTTCAGTATTTAGAATGACGCCTGAGGGTGCCATCACCACGCTGTGGTCGTTCAACGGCGCCAATAGTGGGCCGTGTCTCTTCGGGATCATTCAAGCAGCCGATAGCAGCCTTTGGGGCACAACTGACGGCGGGGCGCTCCTCGGAACCGTGGACACTGTATTCAGAGTCGCCACGAATGGAGACGAGACAACCTTGTTTTCATTCAACGGCATAAATGGCGCCCTCCCACGAAGGTTAGTCCAAGGCAGCGACCTCAACTTGTACGGGGTCACAGGTGCTGGCGGCATCGGTTACGCCGGCCCTTACTCCGGCGATGGGACGATATTCAGCATCGATCCTAATGGCATCTTCACAACGGTAGTTTTCTTCAATGGCACGAATGGCTCTAACCCGGACGCACTGCTGCAAGGATCGGATGGCTACTTTTATGGCACGACCTTGAGCGGCGGCGCAGGCAGCGCAGGGACCGTCTTTCGTTTCACTCTTCCGCTGGCACCGGTGTTCCGGACTGTGACCGAAGCCCCTGGCGGTATCAATTTCACCTGGAGCGCTGTTTCGGGCCAGGTGTACCAAGTGGAGTACAAGATAGACTCGCATCAGGCGAACTGGAGCGATTTGGGGAGCCAGATCATGGCGACAAATGGCATAGCGGCCGCATCTGACACGACAGGGCCGGACCCTCAGCGCTTCTACCGCGTACGCCTGGTACCCTGAGCTGGAGGAGCGGTGGTTGACAAAGTCGGGGATGCCTACCGTGCTACGGCAATTCTCTACGCGCTGTAAAACCAGAAAGGCTTCGGGTGGGCAGACGACACGGCACTGGAAGGTTTTGATGGGCACTTTGGGCTTAACAAGATCGATCTAACCATCACGCGGGAATCTGTCGAGTGCCCAAGCGAGTTGGCAACCCGCGCGGCTTGGTACAATGAAGCGCGGCCTGGCATGTCATTGGGTTTCTGAACCTCGATTCGTAACGGAGTGGACTTAAACCCAAAGTATTTTATGGGCTCTGAAGGTGTTCACCTCTTTGATAAATGGTGCATCACGGCCTGAACCTCTCGTACTGATAGAGGTCAAGAACCTCCTGGGTCGAAAGCGCGCGATTGAACATTCGAATATCGCCAAAGGCCCCGACCAGCGGGTAAAAGGCCGCAGGCACCTGGCCTAATCCAATTGCTGGATTGTTCTGCACGGCCGTTGGCCATGGTCCACTGGCTACAAGGGTTCCGTTCTGGAACAAGGCGATATTGGTACCTGATCGCACGACGGTGGCTTGCCACCAGGTATTGCGTAATTGGGGTAGAAAGGCATGAACGTCCTCCACGGAACCGCCCGTTTTGTCAGCGACGACCTGCAAGTAATCGTGGCCGCCGGTATCCGCGTTGGTGTCCACGTTCGAGATCAGCCGAAGGTTTGCGCTAGTCGCGTCGCTCCCATTGGAGACAAGGCTGTGAACGTGGTACCCTCCCAGCCCGTTGGGAATATTCACCCAAGCGCTCAGCGTGAAATCCTGGTTGAAATCGAGATTGTTGGCGACGCCGATATAGGTTCCTGCTGAATTCGAGGTTGGATTCGAGGTGGTGTTCAGGTAGAGGGCACTCTGCTGGCCGAATCTATTGATGGAGTACTGCCCATCTTCCCCAAGCAGAGTGCCATTGTTGCCGTATCCACTGGCGTCATTGGCGCTTCCATTAAGAGGGTAGTACGCGACGAGGCCCTGCATGAAGGGTGCACCCAGGCGGAACATGTTGGCGCCGACAGCTCGCCAGGTGGGGTCGGAATTAAGGATAGGAAACCGCGCGCTGCGGAGCAGATTTGTTTCCTGCATCAGCCAATAGGCAATCGGCCCGGCGTCATTCTGCCAAATCAAGTCCAGGTTCCCATTGCCGAGCATATCCACGCCGGTGACAATCCGCCAGGTCTGCCCCCCGCTCGGCAGACTGAGCCGGGTTTGGCCCACCCAATTCGTGCCGTTCATCTGCCACACGGCCAGGTCACCCGAGGTGTTTTGCCAGACGATGTCGCTGTTTTGCCCATCAAATTTAACCGCGCCGATAATGTTCCAGCCGGGGCCGACAGGGACCGAGTTGAGGCGAAAACTGGACATGATGTTGGTGTGGTCCATCAACCAGACCGCCACCCACCCGGCACTGTGCTGCCACAAGATGTCCGGATAACCGTTGCCGTCGAAGTCGGCCGTGCCCACGATCCGCCATTGGGGGTCCACGGGGCTGGAATTCAGGCGCACACTGCTGACGTGATTGGTGCCGTCCATTAACCAAAGCGCCACCCATCCGGTCGTGTGATGCCAGAGCAAATCGGTGTTCCCGTCTGCCATAAAGTCGCCGGTGCCGACGATCTTCCAGTCCGTCCCGACCCCGCCGATATTTAGCCGCATCGCAGCGGTCCGGTTCGTTTGGTCCATCAACCAGACCGCCACTGCTCCGTCGGAGTGCTGCCACCACATTGTCCAGGTGCCGGGCGATTCATCATTGGTCGCGATAACGCTCAGATTCGCGTTACCACTGGTCGCACTACCAAGAGAATTGATGACGGCAACCGAGTAGCTACCTGCGTCGCCCATTTGAAGATTGGTCAGTGAGAGCGACGCTGCGGTTGCGCCGCCGATCGGCGTCCCGTTCTTGAGCCACTGGAATGTCAGAGGCCGAGCCCCCACAGCCCCCGCCGTGAAAGCGATGTTTCTTCCGCAATAAAGCACTTGGCTCTGTGGTTGCTGGGTCAGTGTTGGCCACGCGCACTTCCCCGCGCTGCCGGCGGTGTAGATGGCCGCGATTTCGTTTGTGCCCAGCGCCCGGCCGTAAATGCCGATTTCATCAATCAATCCGGCATACAACGGGTTGGTGCCGTCGCCTGGCGGACGCTCACCAAAATACAGATTGTAAGTAGTCTGTGGCGTGAACACGCCGAGGTTCGTTTCCTGCACAACGGCGCCGTTCAGGAACAGGCGCGCCAGCCCGGATGTCTTGTCATAGGTTACCGCGATATGCTGGAAGACGTTCGACTGCACAAGGCCGGGCGCGGAACCAATCACATGCCAGTTGCCCGCAGTATCGACGATGTTCGCGAAGAAGTAGCCTGGGGGGTCGTAATCGTGTCCAATCCAAAG
Source organism: Verrucomicrobiia bacterium (assembly GCA_035934555.1). GTDB lineage: Bacteria > Verrucomicrobiota > Verrucomicrobiia > Limisphaerales > UBA8199 > DASYXT01. The sequence goes on from DASYXT010000136.1 coordinate 16,875, forward strand.
ATGGACACCGTAAGGCGGTCCGCCGATATCCTGGCTCCATTCAATCACCGAATGTTGAGGCCCCACATCCGTCGGGTACACCCAGGCCTCGAGCGTTAAGCCATTGCTGGTGCCTAGGTTCAAGTTGGCGGAGGCGGGCACACGCACCGCATTGTTCACCCCGTTGAACCTGAAGGCAAGCCCCACCTCGCCAGGCGCGAAGTCGGTCCCGTTTAGCAGCACACCGTCATTCGTGCCGGCAGAGTCCCAGGCGTCGCCTTCGCCAGACCACCAGCCCACGATGCCGGGCGGAGGTGAGACACAATCGGTTGACCAGGTTTGGAATGCTGTAAGCAGGCAAACAACACCGATCAGCGCAGTCGCTTTTGTTTTCACATCAAGCTTTTGTTATGGTTGCTTCGTCCTGAAAGCCGGAGTTTGTCTCAAGTGTCTCGGTTTCAGTGCCCAGTGTCCTTGAAGCGGGCATCAGAGAGGCACACTCGCGGTCGGGCCTTCTTAGAGCAGCACTCGTGCCCTATATTTATGGCTCTCGGTTTCCCGCGCCTTCAAGGCGCTGGCGTTGCTGGTTTGAAAAGGACGAGCCGGGTGAGCGGGGTTGCGAGGAGCGAGCCGCTGCGCGCTTTCCTGGACGGCGTGCCAGGCCGAATGGGGCGCGTCCATTTAAGCGCGTTTTAGTTAGCGGCGATGGACAACCTGTCCGGGCGGCGCGAATTGCGTACATCATGGGGAGCTCTCCTGGTATGCGGCGCCAACAATGCGAAAGTGAACAATTACCTGGCGACCGAGAAAATGATGTCACGGTCCTGGTAGTCGATTTTCGCCTCCAGTGGGAGTTGTTGAATTCCGCCATTGTCATGACGATCTGGACCAACGCTGTAAACCACATAACCCTGCGGTTCTCGTCGATACAGGATTTCCTTCTTGCCGAATGGGTCGGTTGGCACCGTTGAAAGGAACCTTGGGCAGAGACTGGCGAGCGAATTCGGTAGCCGCCCAAAGGCCAGCCGATACTGCTCCAGGGCAAGAGCGGTTTGGAGCAGGCTGAGCCGAACCGCGCCTACCGCATTTTGGCGAAGGCCCTTCACCAAGGGGGGCAAAAACATTCCCGTGATGATGAACTTCTTCGGCACAGCTTCCTGTTTAGCGGTTTGGCTGATTTGCTCCAACCGATCCAGTGCGGAAGGAAGCGAAAGCAGAATCGCCTTTTGACATTCGGACACGTCTTCGAGGTATCGCATTTCATCCCGTTTGAACCTCCCGGAAACCCGCAAAACCTGTAGACCCAAGATGGCACCGAACCGAGGAGAATAGCCTGGGTCGATGGTGTCGAGAATCTGTCCAGACGAAGAATCGAAGGTGGCCACCACAAAGCAGCGATCACTAATTAATGCACGCTCAACCTGATTTTTGCGTTCGGCGCCTTTGAACATCTCATGAAGTTCTGTAATTTGCGGGTCTGAAAGCTGGCGATGATTCAGAAGCCATCTCAATAACTCGCTCGCCGCAAACTCGATTCGCCGTTGAATGAGGACACTGATCAAATCGGGCTCCGAGTTCAAGGCAGCAGAGAGCTGCAGGATGCGGGAGGTGCATTCGAGTGCCGAGTCAAGATCCCCTTTCTGCTCGGCAAGAACGCCTCGGCACAATTCAAGTGCCGCGCATTGCTGCAGGAGGCGCAAGTGGGGTAATAACGCGTTCCACCCCGGTCGGTAGTCCACAGGAAAGCGACATAGCTTCAGCCTTGCAGCCTGTTCAAGGGCTTCAAAAGCGCCGGCATTCTGGTCGCAGGCGCTTTGCATAGATTGTTGGGTTTCGGCGGGAAGCTGGCCGGAGCCGGAGGGCAATTGTTCGAGTCGTTGCAGGAACCGCGCAGACCTGGATTCTTGCACGATTGCGAAGGCACGGGCATAGGCCGTGGGAGCGTTGGAGCTTGCCGGCACCGTAGGGTAATAGGCGTTCAATTCAGCCAGACTCACCGGCTCGTGAGCGGCTCGAACGGCGGCCAGGCGATGCTGGATGCGTGCCGCAAGCCACCAATGATACCCAACTCCAACCGTGGCGAGCAGGACTAAAAAGAGGAGCACGATTGCCGCGGGATGAAACAGCCGGCGCCGCTGGCGGGGGATTGGGGGCGGTGAGGAACGCATTTTAGGAATTCATTCTCCGACACGCCCGCTTGCCATCAAAGCGCTGCATCCGTGAAGCAAATCAGATCTTCGACCCGCGCACAATCCAACTTCCGCACGGCATACGTATTTTGGCAACGCAGCACGAATCCTGAACGGTCCTTGATGGTAACTGGCATGAGCACTCTCGCAGAACTGATCAATATCGACGATCCCGGCATCCCGAAAATTCGTGAGCGGGAAGGTGTGCCAGGCCTGCACGGCAAGTTCAAACAGCCGCAGGCTCCCAAACAACGGGAAACAGCAACGGTGGCGGCGCAGCAGGCGGCAGTGCTTGTCATTGCGGAGTGAGCGAGCAGGGTCCGCTCAACTCAGCAATCGTGGGTCGAACGCAAATGGCTCAGGCTGGCCGATGACGATTTTCCCGAAATCGGGATGCGCATCTAAAGCAGCATGACAATCTCATTAACTGACCCGGTTCCGGTTCGGCTGCTCCGTTTCGGCTTCGTGGGCTTCGCGGCTGCTTCCAGTTTCGCTCGGTCCAAATTCAGCGCCAGCAACCGCTCCAAAATCTGGTGGTCGGACAGATCGGCTGGCCAGCCGTAGGCCGCCGCGACGGCCGCATCCAGCTTCTTATGCGCCAGGTCCAGCCAGGCCGGCCGCTCGTTGTAAAGGTTCGTCAACGTCCGCTTCTTCAGCCTGGCTGCGCACTCGCCGTCGCGCGGCTCCAGCCGCGGATAGCGCACCGTGCCGATGCCGTCGGCATTTGGCGCCACGACATATCGCGCCCAGGGACCAGTTACCGACCCGGGAAACTCCAACACCCGCTCGATCGTCCATTCCGGCGGGTTGAGCCAGCGCTCGCGCAGTTCGTTCAACTCCTGCGCGGCGGCGGCGATGACGGCGCGATGCGCCTCGGGCGCTTGCGGCCCGGCCCCGTAGGGCGGGGCGTCCTCCTTGCCCGTGAAGTAATTCTTCGCCGCCAGGTTCTCCGCATAGCTGAGATCGGGTTCGGATGCCGGCTCCGGCTTGGGAGCCGGCCTTGGTGCTGGAGGCGCCAAATCGTCAGGGAACGGAAAGGGAAAGGTCTCGAAACAGGTGGTCGGTGTGTACCGAGGGCGGGTTTCGAGCCGGGAGCCCTGTTTAAGCGCCCATAGTTGGTGGAAGCGCGATTGCACCACGCCGAAGAAGAAGTCGTCGGAACGTCCAAACACGATAACCACGTTCGCTGGCAAGGACACCGTGTCCAGCCACGTGAACATCCGATGCTTGGCGACCATGCAGGTGGAAAGGAACCTCGCGTGCGCCGCAAAGGCCCTGCGCATGGCGGGTCGGCTCTCAGCGTAGATCCACCAGTCCCTCGCGTACGCCTCCCTGCGGTTCCGCTCGCGGACCGGCTTAACCTCGCTCTCCAGGTGGCCAAAGGGACCGGCATAGCGAGCAGCGCTTTCTATCGCCAGGTCTATCCCGAAATCGACGGTCCATACGCCGCGGGGCCGTTTGGTTAGGTCGCTCCCGTTGGAGTAGGGCCGCAGCACGTCGCTATTGGGTCGCCCGGTGGGGTTTGGGGCCGTGAGCCACTCGCGGGCAAGTTCAAAGGGGACATCAAAAGGCCCCGCTGGGGTTATACCCATGAAACTGATCCCAGCGTTCGCCTCAAGATTCCTCGCGGTGTGAATATTGATCGTGGCAGCGAGCTGTGCACCAATTTCATCAACCTCTCGGCCGTCGAGAACCCGCTTAACATCGGAACCGTTGTCAAAGCCGACCATGCTGACGTGAACGTTCGCCCCAGCAAGCACCCAGTCACGGTCGCTTTCCGCGAAAAAGATGTCCCCCGTCTTTTTGATGCGCCGGAGCACGTCACGGTTCGCCCCGCCCCGAATGCCCTGGGTCGCAAGCAATCCGGCACGTTTACATTTCTTCCCCTCGATCTGCTCCCGCGCCTTCTCGAACCAGTAGCAGCAAAGATCGGCCTCGGGCCGGACCCGGTTTCCGAAATTCTCGAACAAGGCTTCCACGTACTCGTTGCCCAACTCCCGACGGAGCAACTTTCCACCCAAAAACGGCGGATTGCCCACAATCACATCGCACTCCGGCCAGGCGCGCTCGACGTAAACCTTGAACATTTCGTCCTGGCGGTGGTGATGCTCCTGTTGCCGCGCTTCCTTCAAGTTCTTGGGCTTTTTGCGGAACGTTTCGTGCAGGAGCGCGTCCTTGTTCTCGAAGCCATCGAGGTTTTGCAGCACTGGCGTCCGGTCATTATCGAAGCCATTATCCCGCCGCCACTGGAGATAGCCGATCTGGACCGACACCTGCGCCAGCTCGTACGCGTAAGGATTGATCTCAATCGCCTTGAGCTGCTGGACGCTCACCTGTGGCCGGAAGGAAAACCCAAGCTGCATTCCGAACGTGAGGACCTCCTTTTCCAGCCCAAGCAGCAGTTGGAGCGACACATAGAGGAAGTTGCCGCTCCCACAGGCCGGGTCCACCACCACCGTCCCGGCCAGCTTCTTCTGGAACGCCGCCAGCCGGCTGCGCTCGGCCGCCGTGCCCGTGCCCTTGGCGTAGGCACCGGCCAACTCGCTTCGAATCTGGCTCCATTCCCGGCGCAATGGCTGCATGAGCACCGGCTCGACCAGCGTCTTGATGTCGGCCTCGCTGGTGTAGTGTGCCCCGAGCTGCGCCCGCTGACCTTCATCCAACGCCCGCTCGAAGAGCGTGCCCATGATGCTCGGCTCGATAAACTGCCAATCCGCTTCCGCCGCCTCGGCCAGCATCCGAATCTCCTCCGGTGTGAGCTCGAAAACCGTCGCCTCCTCGAACAAATGTCCGTTGAAATGACGGATCTTGTGCAGGCCGAATGACCCGCCCTTGGCCATCACGCGGAATAGCTCCTCGAGTTTCTCGGCAAAAAACCACGGGTCCTCGATGCCCGCCTTGGTCACCTCGCTAAACAGCCGGGGCGGCAGCAGCCCGGTGTCCTCGGCGAACAGGCAAAAGACAATCCGGTTGAGGAAGCGCGCAATGCGCAGATTCTGCTTCTGGGCCACGCGCACCTGTTCGCGCGTCCTGGCATTGGCCAACTCGACGCTCTCCCGGCCCTGGAGCAGCCGGGCAATGGCCGCAATCTGGACGGCCAGCTTCTCGGTTACCTGCGCCGTCGTTCGTTGTGGCTTGAGATATGCCGGGCCGGTGAACAGCCATCGCAAAATCCGCAGGTTCTCCTGCCGGTCAATCTGTTCGTTGGTGAACTCATGCGTCTCCATCACCGTCCCGTTGAAATTGGTGCGGACGATAAACCGGTCGAAATCGCAGACCACCAGCAGCGGAGGATTGAGCAACGACTCCCGGTAGCGGAGCAATTGCTTGTAGGCGGCCTCCAGGTTCTTTTTCTTGCCCTTGTATTCCCAGGCGAAGCAGCCGCTCTTCCACACGTCCGCGAACCCACGCTCGGTCGGGTCCCCCTCGTCCGGCCTGGCGGGCGCGTCGAACAGCTCCAGGTCCTTGACGACCCGCTTCTGGAAACAGAACGAATCATTGCCGGTCGGGTCCGCCTCATTGGGAGTTGGCTGGCCGAGCAACCGGCACAAATCGTTGAAATGCTCCTGGTAAGCGGCCGATTCCTTCCCGCTAAACCTGGACCACTTGCGTTTGAACTCGACCGAAGTCATGGGCTGCTCACCCGAACTGAAACGTGCGTGAACGGTATAAGCCGCCCAGCGCCGCGAAACAAGGTCGTTTGAGGGGGGACCTGCCTGTGAAGGGGATTGACGCTCGCCCCCCCCAACACTGAAGTGTTGGGCTTATTCTCAAACCATCCCTGCGGGATGGACGAGCATGATGCGGGATGGACGCGAGGGAGGCGGGCAAAGCGTCTCGCTTATCCACAGAGGTCGAGCCGGTCGAGCCGCGCCGAACTGCTCCGACCAGTGCCAGCGAGTGCGAACTGGGAGCAGGCAGGGGCAGATTAGCGGCTCATCGACGGTTGCTCAACTTTGGGCGGTTTCGCCGAGCATTGAGTCGAGCCGCCTCGCCAGGGGTGCTAATGAATGGCCGCGACGTTGCCCTTGTTCATCAGCGTGATGTAATCCTGCAAAATGTGCTCAGTCTCGCTCAGCGTTGCATCGACTGCGGGCGGTTTCTCCTCGTCGCTCTCCGCATCGGGTGGCACCACGGGTACGGGCGTAGGCGGTGTGGCCGCCAGCGTCGCGTTGGTGCCGACTGCGGCGGAGACACCGGCGGCGGGCACGTCCAGTTTGGCCAGGTTGGTGCGGACCGTGGGCGGTGGGAGGCCGGGCTGGGCGGCAAGCTTCAGGGTGAGATCGTAAATTTTTTCCTTCGACTCGGGCCGGGCCAGGCGCTCTTTGTCGCGGGCTTTGAGCCGTGCTTCGAGGTCTTCCCTTTCCTTCAGCCGCGCTTTTAAGTTCAGGGAGATCATTTTGTCATCCTGCTGTTTTTTGTAGAAGGCTATGTCCTCGGCGATGTAGGAGAATTCTTTGTCATGGGCGATGCGTTCGGCGGAGCGTTTGCGCAAGGCCTGCACATAAGGATCGACCATATTCATATGATCGTACTTGGCGCTTTCGATGGTGTCCCAGGGCAGGGGGTTGTCGAGCGAGGTTTCGCCAACGTCCTTCGAAACATTGAGCAGAGAGGGCAGCACGATATCGGGCACAACCCCCTTCAACTGTGTGGAAGCGCCGCTGGCGCGGTAGAACTTCTTAATCGTCAGCTTCAGCGCGCCGGGATCATTGGTCAACGCGCGGCTGCGGATGAAATGTTTCAATTCCTGGACGCTCTGAACGGTGCCTTTGCCGTGGGTCGAGCTATCGCCCACGATGAGGGCGCGGCCGTAATCCTGGAGGGCGCCGGCGAGGATTTCGGAGGCGGAGGCGCTCTGGCGGCTGGTTAAAACAATCAGCGGCCCGTCATAAAGAATGGAAGGATCGGTGTCCTCGTCGATTTGGACCGAGTTGTCGAAATCCTTAACTTGCACGACCGGGCCGTCCTTAATGAACAGGCCGGTGAGGTGAATGGCTTCTTCGAGGGAACCACCGCCATTATGGCGGAGGTCCAGCACGATGCCCTGGACCTTCTCCTCCTTGAGCTTGTTGATCAACAGCGACACGTCGGCCGTGGTGCTATGGGACTCGGCTTTCGAGCGGCTGCTGGAAGGGTCAAAAGGCGCATAGAACGAAGGCAAATCAATCACCCCCAGGCGCACTTGCTCGCCGTTGGCGTCCGGGTATTCGATGAGCCTGGCCTTGGCGGCCTGGTCTTCGAGTGGGATTTCATCGCGGATGAGCGTGATCACTTTACGGCTGGCGAAGTCGGCCCCAGCGGGAATGACCGTCAGGCGCACTTCGGTGCCCTTCGGCCCGCGGATGAGCTGGACGGCTTTGTTGAGGCTCATATCCACCACATCGACGGGTGGCTGGTTGCTTTGGGCCACCGCAATGATGCGGTCCTTTTCGTGAATTTTCTTGCTCTTGACCGCCGGACCGCCGGGCAGCAAACGGTTAATCGTGCAGTAGCCGTCTTCGGAGCCCAGTTCCGCGCCGATGCCCTGCAAATTCAGGTTCATCGTGATAGCGAAGCTCTCAAGTTGCGACGCACCAAAGTAATCCGAGTGCGGATCGTACACGTGCGCCAGTGTCGTCAGGTACGCCTGCAGGACGTCGTCGCTGCTCCAGTCTTCAAACATCCGCAGGTTGCGGTGATAACGGTGGCTGAGCGTCTCGACGATATCCTCGTCCTCAGTCTTAGGCGTTTTGGCTTTGGCGTCGGCCGACGCGGGTGTTCCGCCTTCGGTTGTATCCGGCTTGGCCGCAGGCTTTTTCTTGGCGTCAATTTTGCCGAGCTTTTCCTGCAGATACTCGAAACGCAGGCGATCCTTCCACAATTTTTTGGCCTCAGTGAGGTCTTTGGGATACGGCTGGTCTTTGCGATTCAGCAGAATTTTCTCGTCGCTGTTGAAAGTGAACTTCTCGGTTTTAAGCAATTCGTCGGCGTACGCGACACGTTCGCGCAGCCGCTCAACAAATCGGTTGAAGATATCGCAGGCCGGACGGGTATCAGCCTGGCCGTGTTCGTTAAGCGTAAGCCGGGAAAGATTCGTCCGATAATGCTCGAAATCCGCCAGGTCCGCCTGCGTGAAGTGCAGGTGCATGGGGTCGTACAGTTCGATGTAGCGGTCGAGGAACTTGCTGGAAACGCGGCTGTCAAACGGCTGGCGCAAATAATGGAACCGTTCGAGCATGCGCGCGGTGACGTAGGCAATCTGGCCGTCGGCTGGTCCCGGGCTGACCGGATGAAAAATATTCGTGTCGTGGGTGAGGCCATCGGTGGTGCTCGACTGGCCGGCGCTGGGCCGATTAGTCGAATAAGGCAGGGTACCCAGGACCTTCGGTAAAGTCCGGGGTGGGAGCGAAGAGGGCGTCTCCTGAGCCAGGATGTGGAGGGGAAGGGTTAAGTTGCAGCCCAGAATGAGGAGCAACGCTCTCGCGGCAAGACGTGCGATCATGTTTATTTCAGCAAAAAGTGCTTCAAACTAACACAGCTTCGACGCAATGCACGCTCGTTTGTTCGAACTTCCATCTTTCGGCCCTTTTCGGGGGCACCGGCAGTGCGCCTGTGATAACAGTCTGACTTTGACGCATTTGAACCGGAGACGCAACTCCGTTCGCCCCCAAATAAGAATATTAGAAAAGTCTTGCCATAATTCTTGCGCTTCCGCAGAATGCAAATGTCCGGTGACGGAACGTTTCTTCCCGCAGGGTTCCCCACCCTCACCTCCTTGGCGTCTGTCACCGGACGCTTCTTCTGCACCGAAGCCCTGACGACGCACTGTTGCAGTGCATATTATTGCATGCCGCTCAGCACAGCCATAACGCCACCGCGACGGAGACCCAGCCGAGCCGAGCTGTTAGCGGCGGTCAACCGGCGAGTGCCGGATGTGCTCGCGCCCGGGTTGCGCCTTCTGTTTTGTGGCATTAACCCCGGTCTGTACTCCGCCTGGGCGCGGCACCATTTCGCGCGGCCGGGCAACCGGTTCTGGCCGGCGCTATTCGCCGGCGGGCTGACCGAACGGTTGCTCCGACCGGAAGAAGAGCGCGAGTTGCTGCGCTGGAGGTATGGAATCACCAACCTGCTCGAACGCCCGACCAATGCGGCTGACGAACTGAGCGCGGCCGAATTGAGAACAGGCGCGCGCATTTTGGGACGCAAACTCGAACGCTACGCGCCGCGCGTCGTCGCAATCCTGGGGGTCAGCGCATACCGGCTCGCCTTCGAGCGGCCTAAGGCCCAGCTTGGGCGGCAGCCGGAACGGCTCGGGCGCACACTGGTTTGGGTGTTGCCCAACCCGAGCGGCCTCAACGCGCATTTCACGCCCAAGACTTTGGCGAAGCTGTTTCGAGAACTCCGCCGGCACCTCGAAGCCGCGGAGCGCGGATTTTAGCTTTTAGTCCGCAGCAGAGTCCACGCGCCCCTTTACGTGCAGCTTACGCCAGTGCCTTGCCCATTCGTTGGAGCGCTTCGGCCAATGTCGCACGTGGACAACTGAAGTTCAGCCGTGCGCAATGGTCACCCCCCGGGCCAAAATCTGCGCCCGGGTTGAGCGCGACTTTGGCTTTGTCTAAAAAGAAACGGTACGGAGTAGTCGCGATTCGACCCGCCCGCACCAGTTCACTGAAATCCAGCCACGCGAGATAGGTGGCTTGCGGCACGGTGACGCGCACACCGGCCAGTTCGCGGGCGACAAACTCCACCAGGTAATCCCGGTTGGCGGTAAGATACCGGCGTAAGTCTTCCAGCCAGGACTCGCACTCGCCGGAAAACGCGGCCTCGGCAGCTAACAGGCCCAGGCTGTTGACATGCAGTCCCAGGGACTGCACCACTGACCAATAGCGCGCTCGCAAGGCCGGGTCCGGGATGATGGCAAATCCGCAAAAAAGTCCTGCGACGTTAAAGGTTTTGCTGGGCGAAACCAGCGTGATGGTGCGGAGGGCAATGTCCGGTGCGAGGGCGGCGAACGGCAAATGCGGCGCCCCGCCCAGCAGCAGGTCATTGTGAATTTCATCCGAACAGATCACCGTGTCGTTTTGCAGACAAAGGCCGGCCATCCGCTGCAGGTCTGCTTTGGAGTAAATCGCGCCGGTGGGGTTATGCGGATGACACAACAGGAACATCGCGGTGTGCGCCCCGCTGGAGTTGAGCGCCGTCTCGAAAACATCCCATGCAATCTCATACCGGAGTTTGTGGCCTTCGGTAACAGGCCGGAGTGGAGCAAATTGTCCGACCGTGCCAGTGTGCTGCGGCACTTCGAGAAAAGGCGGATAGACCGGCGGCTGCAACAGCACGCCGTCGCCTGACTGGCACACCGCGCGCGCCGCCGCTTTGAACCCAGCGACCAGGCCCGGCACCGCCACAACCCAGTCCGGCGAAACCGCCCAGCCGTACAGCGACTGCATGCGGGCCGCGACCCGTTCGAGCAGTTTCTTGCCGGGGATTTCGTACCCCAGGACACCGTGAGCGACCGCTGAGCGCAACACCTGCCGGATCGGCTCGGGTGCCATAAAGTCCATGTCCGCCACCCACAGCGGCAGGACGTCTTTGGGATAGCGCGTCCACTTTAAACTGTGCGTCTGCCGCCGTTCCACCGGCGCATCAAAGCAACACAAATCGTTCCCTTCTGTGTTCAGGGTTGTGGAGGGTTCCAACAGATCCGCTCTGACCTTCATCGCGGAAAGCTAACTCGGGCAGGGCGCCCGAGACAAGCGTATTTGGGTGGGGGTGAGTAACCAGTAATCAGTAATCAGTAATCAGTAATCAGCCGTCAGGCTTCTGGGAATTATTCGGGTGCCAGGGTAAGGGCTCGCATATTGATCGCGTGCCAGGTGCCGGGGTCCTTGGGATGCACGCGGACTTGAACCTGAGCTGGGCCGGGCACGGTAACGCGCCCGAGGTTCACTGGCGCGAAATTATCCCAGCTCCCGGTCTGGTGGACAACACCACTGGTGGCCTGGCTGCCGACTTCGACCACCAGCGGCGCATCCCCGTGCACGGTCGCACAGGTGGTTTCGACGTTGTAGGTCCCGGCGGCGGGGAAGCGAACCGTCCAGGAAACGGAATCGGATGGGTTGTCCCAAAAGCCGAAGTTCGGCTGGTTATTGCGCTGTTCGACCTGAACATTGCCGGAAATCTCGGCGCCATCAGGTGGCAGTGTGATCCTGCCCTGAGCGTCGGGAGTAATCACGTCAACCGGTGTGGCGAATGGCACATTCGTCAGACCCGTTCCGATAATTTTTAGCGCGGCGGTGTATTCCGAAACTTTCTTCGACGGCAAGGTGACAATCAAACCGGCCGGCGTTTGTTTCCAGTCGAGCTTGCCGGCATATCCGAGCAGCGAAATCTGCTGAATGTCATTGCAGGTTGCCCCTTCGGGTCTGGCCAGCGAGTGGATGGTTATCTTGCCGTCGTCGGGCCAGCCGAGGGTAAATGCGTACAGCGTGGGCCCCTTGGTGGTGAACCGGATTTCGTGCGCGTTATACTTGAAGTCCTCGCGAAAACTGCCGCCTCTGACTTTGAGAGCGCTCTCGCCATAGACCAGCCATGGGCGGGTGCCGAAGATGGCTTCGCCATGGATCGCGTTCCACTCGGCCAGTTGCTTGAGCATGTCTTCAACGTCGGGATCGAGCGACCCGTCCGGCCGCTGAACCACGTTCAGCAGGAGGTTGCCGTTCTTGCTGACATTATCCACCAGCGTGTCGATAACCCAGCTTACCGGGCGAAACTTCCAGTGCCGATTGTAGAACCAATCACCAATCGAGGTATCGGTTTGCCAGGGGTACGGATCGATTCGAGGCATGATGCCGCGTTCCAGGTCCTCGACCCACCGGCCGTCGGATTTTTGTTTGCAGTTATAGACCACCTCGACCTGGCCGCGGTGGCGCGCGGCGCTGTCGTTGTATAAGTGAGCGATCATGCTAAGGCCGACCTCGTTGCCGAAAGGCACGCCTCCGTCCGAATACAGCAAGTCGGGATGATAATTGTCCACCAACTCCTTGATTTCGTTAAACCATTGCTGCTGCCAGCGCGGGTTGGTCGAGTACCACCCATTATCCCCAGGCTCGGCAGGGAAATGATATAAATCCTGCCATTCCGGGTTGGCGCCGTCGTAAGGCACGCCCGCTTTGGGGCCGGTCTTGTCCGACCCATGGCTGGGTTGGAACCAGGTGAAGCTGGCGCCCAGATGCTCGGACACTCCGAACTTCAGCCCATATTTATACGCGGCTTTCTGCCATTCCCCGACCACATCCCGGTGCGGGCCCATGTTGACGGCATTCCAGCGGTGCAGTTTCGAGTTCCACAGGAAAAAGTCATCATGATGCGACCCCATGCTGACGAAATATTTCGCGCCCGCTTTTTTGTAGAGGCCCATCAGGCGATCGGGGTCCCATTTCTCGGCTTTCCACAACGGGATGATATCCTTGTAACCGTGCTGGGAAGGATGCCCCCACCGCGCGAGGTGATCTTTGTAATCGGCATCGCCCTCGATGTACATCCGCCGCGCATACCAGTCTCCCTCCATCGGGACGGATTGCGGACCCCAATGCGCCCAAATCCCGAATTTCGCGTCGCGAAACCACTCCGGATACTGGTATTGCTTCAGTGATTCGAGCGTGGGTCGGAACGGACCCTGGGCAATGGGAAGATCAAGGTCCGCGGCGCAAAGGGTCATGGCCAGACCCGCGCCGAGAACCAATCCACAGCACAGTTGGGCAACGTGAGTCAATTTTCGATTAGTGTGCATGTTGGTTAAGCAAGTGGAGCCAAGGGTGATGTTGACCGATTGTTGCTCTGGTTTCCAGCGCGAGACTGGCAGGAACTCGCGCGGTGTCAAGACTGCCTGGCGAACCGGCTCATGGTGCGGCCAGTGAGGGCGGAAACTTCAGGCCGCATGCTTGGCGCGCGATGTCGCTCACGACCACTGGGTTGAGCCGATCCGCGATGCGCTAGTCCTGCCAGCAATGCGCTGAGCCTTCCGCAATCCGCGGTACTTGCACTGCGGTGGGGCGGGTGAAGTCGCGCGCGTTGCGCCGGGGGTTATACCCCATTTTTATTCGGCGGGGGTTTGGTCATATTCGACACATGTCCAGCATCTCAGTTCTACTTGTTGATGATCATAGTATTGTGCGGCAGGGCCTCAAGGCGCTGCTGGTATCGGAGGGTGACATTAATGTCGTCGGGGAAGCGCAATCGGGGCGCGACGCGGTGAAGATGGTGGAGCGGCTTTGGCCGGAGGTGGTGATAATGGACCTGGCGATGCCGTTGCTGAACGGGTGGGAAGCCACTCGTCAGATCCTGAAGGCCATGCCGACGGCAAAAGTCATCATTCTAACCAGCTACGACACCGAGGAGCACATCCACCAGGCGATCGCCGCCGGCGCCGCCGCCTACGTGCTTAAACAGACCGCCGCGGCCGACCTGGTGAAGGCCATCCGGGAAGTCAAAGACGGCAACGCCTATTTCAGTCCGGCGGTCGCCCAACGCCTGCGCGAGCACACCTGCCGCTCGACTCCGGACACCCACCCCACCGACGTCCAAGGCGCGGAACTGACCGTGCGCGAGGCGGAGGTACTGCAACTGATCGCTGAAGGGTTCGCGAACAAGCAAATCGCCGGCGAACTGAATCTGAGCGTTAAAACGGTCGAGAAACACCGGCAGCAGCTCATGAACAAGCTCAACTTGCACTGCACCGCCGACCTGGTCCGCCACGCCGCGGGTAAAGGCGTCATCGAAACGCATCTCGCCGGCGTTCCCGACGCAACGTGGTAAGCGGTTTGGGCAGCGTAGAGCGTACAGCAACGCGGCCCTCGGGGCATTCTGAGAACAACTCGCCGAGGGCCGCACTGCGCTTCACTACTCCGCGCTACGCGCGCGAGGGTTTCCCCAACTGATTGCCGTCCGTTTAAGGGATGGTAATGGGCGTGCTGACACCGTCGGTCACCGTATTGGTTGTCACGTCGCTCGCGGTAATTGTCCAGGTGCCAGAGTCCTGGAGAATGACTCCATAACCCGCGACCGCAGAGAACGTAACGGTGCCACTGACCAGCGGTGCATCCGGGGGCAAATAAGCCCCATTCGCCGCCGGGGGCGCAACGTCGGTGCTGGTCAGATGAATCATATCGCCCGCTGCGGCGGTCACGATGTGCCAAGTGGCGTCGCACGCATTGACCGTCACGTCGAAGGGAGTGCCGAAAGCCTGCGGCTCGGCCGTGCCGGTCTTGCCGGTGGCCGTCCCAGGGGCATTGCTTTCGCCGGGCAGCAGAACCTGCAGTTTGGTGGCAACTCGCTTCATCAGGCGGAAATAGCCGCTATTAGGCGAAGGCAAGTCGCTCGGCGAAACCACGACGAATTTATTGGTGCCCCGCTGGAAGGTGTTGGTCAGGCTGGTTTCGGTCCAGGGGCCGAGCACGCTGGCGCTGGCGACCGGGAAGAAGTGGCTGTCGGGGAGCGTCCAGCTCAGCCAGTACTTCGCGTCTGGCTGGACGACCAGGACGGCTGAGGGGTCAACCGCCGCAACGCCCCAGATGGTCGTATTCAGAGTGGTGCCGGAGAAAGTGTCCTCCAAGGCGCCGGCGGCGCCGGTGATTTTGACGTGCGACACAACGGCTTCCTGGCCAACGTTGGCCGCATTGTTTGCCTGGGCTCCGACATACACCGTCAGCGGGTCGGCGAACAACATCGCGTCAGCGAGCGGCACGGTGAAGTTGGTGCTAACGCCTTCCGGGTTGGTGACAGTGAAGTTGGTGTTGTTATTGCAGGTGAGGGTCCAGGTGCCTACGACACTGGCGCTGGGCAGGTACCCGAGATGCCCCTGAGGCAAACCATTGGTGCCGTATTGGCCGCCAACTTGATCATTGAAGGGCATCGTGTTGCCGCTGCCCTCGTTGACCTTGTAGCGGAAATCGGCCCCGTTGCGTTTGATGTCCAGCCAGACCAGGTTGGTGCAGTTCCAATCCACCGAGGTATCACCTTGGCCCCAGGGCATCGACGAATTGGGGATGAGGAACAGTTGGGCCTGGAAACCGCCATAGGGCGGATCGTCCGGGAATGAACTGATGGTGAGCGAGTAGGTCACCGGGTTCAGGGCGTTGACCCAGGAGTAATAATTGCCAGAAACGTCGGCTTTGCTATAGACCATCTGGCGATCGTATTGGGGCGTGTTACCGATAGGAGTGGTGATCAGATTCAACCCGGCTGGAGGCGCGGGAGCAAGCGACACTGTCGGCGGCGGGGTGGGAAGCACTTTGGCGATGAGCTGGACGTTGTCGATCCAGAATTCCGCGTGGACGGGCCCGCCGCCCCAGCGGTACAGGTAAACCCCGGCGATGCTCGACAAATTCGGCAGGGTCGAATCAATCTTAATGACATAATGCTGCCAACCAGGCGTGGCCGGGATGCTGATGTTATTGGTCAGTTGGACTGTGCCGTAATTTGGTGTCATCAACCCAATCTCGGGCCAGCTTGTGACTCCGCTGACGTTGGTCCAGTAAATGTCCATTACCAGGTAATCATATTGGGTGCCGTCAATGACGTTGATACTTGGATCGCCCAGCCAGGTGCCGCCGCCGTTAGGGAGCGTTGCTCCGAGGTTTATGTCGGTGTCCCCGTTGCCGTTCCAGTCACAGACACAAAAGACCGACCCGGGGATGGTGGGGGCTGATTGCATGGTGGCGTCAAAAGTCGCGGTGAAAGTGGCGTTGGTACTGGTGGTGATCCAGTAAGTGCCCCAGTTGCCGATGCTGGTGGCGTAACTATCGCCGTTGGTCTGGATGCCGCTGGGGCCTACCTGGATGTCCTGGGCGGCGGCGGCACGCCTGGACTGGCTGCAAAGTGCGAGAGCCAGCACGGCTGTCGCGAGCCAGCCGTAACGATTCATTTTCTGATTCATAATTGGTTTTCCTTCGGGAGTTTGAGACCTTTGTTCCTTGTGGGCGACCAAACCTCAGCCGATTGTGCGAGCTGCGTTGTGAGTTACTGGCACGCGCCTGCCCTTCCACTGCTGATGCTGCTCACCACATTTTCAAGTTCCATATCCGATTACACTACCAGTACTGGGCATCCTATCAGGAGGGGGGCCGGGGAACACGTCATGAAAATGATGGACTGATGGAATTGCTGTTGGGAGGGCAAGAAAGGGTGAGCGAGGGGCAGCGTAGAGTGTAGCAGGGGAAAGCGGCAAGCGAAGCGCGTGAAGTACGTGAAGTAACAACTTAGCGGTGAGCCCACTTTTCATGGACCCATCGCAGAAACTGGACGCGCAAGGTCAAAAATCAACCTTTTCGCCCTTGGGCGTGAGGCTCATCAGGTAATCGGTGAGGTCGGAGAGTTCGCCCTCGGCGATCTTTCCGCGCCACGGGGGCATGTAGAGGGGAGCCGGGGGCCGCTTGGCGTCCATGCTCGGGATTTCGCGCTGGCCATCGAGGATGCGCTTCTTGAGCTCGTCGCGGGTATAGCCTTCGGAAACAAACTTAAGGCCGGGGACTTGCTGGGCGGTTTTGGCATTGGGATTGGGCACGCCGCCCTGGCCGTCGGGTCCGTGGCACCCGGCGCAGCCGTACTTGCGGTAGGTCGCTTTGCCGCGCTCGACCGCAGTCATTAGCGCAGGCACGCGCATGAACCCGACGAAATTGGTTTCAGTCAGGGAGAGGAGGAACTCAGTCAGGGCGCGGATTTCCTGCTCATTGAAATTGTATTGCGGCATGACTGAACCAGGCGAAACCGCGACCGGATTGCGGAAGTGGGCACTGATCCATTGGACATCGTGGCGCTTGGCCGCTTCGTCCAGAGCTGGGCCGACGGTGCCGCCTTTGCCACCGACAGAATGGCAGCCGATGCAGCCTTTCTCGGCAAACAGGCGGCGGCCCGCCTGTGGTCCGGGAATGGTTTTCATCGAAACGTAATAGGCGCTCAAGGGTTCGCCCGTGAAGCTGAGGACATAAAGAGTCAGAGCGTTAAGGTCCGCGTCGGTGGCTTTGATGGGCGGCATGGCCGAGCCCGGGGTGACGAGGGCGGGATTCTTGAAATGTTTTAGCAACCACTCGGGGCTGCGGTTGGCGCCCACTTTGTCCAACTCGGGCCCAATCACGCCGCCGCTGCCGTTGAGTTTGTGGCAACCGATGCAGCCGCTGTCCTCGAAGACAGTCCGGCCGCGCGCCAGCAACGGGGCGCCGGGCAAATCGCTCGGCAGATGGCACTTGGCGCACGCAGACTGGATGTAGTTCATATCGAGCATAGGGTGGTCCCAATGTTCGACGTAGCCGTGTGCGGCGTCGCGAGTGGTAGCGCGGCCCTGGCCCTGGTGGCAGATAGTGCAGCCAAACTTGTTGAAAGGATGCCGGTCATGGTTGGGGTGATAGGCCAGTGGCTGGGGATACCCGGCGTAGCTGGGGTCTTCCATGGCCAGATGACAACTGGTGCAGCGGTCCACGCGGTCGAGCTCTGGCACGACAATTTGGCGAACGTCCAGCGTGAGGCGGGCCGCATCGGCGCGTTGTTCGGGCGTGGCGGCGCGGGCGATTTCATCTTTGAAGTATTGGTGTTGCCAGTCCTTCCATTCGCGGTGTTGATCCTTATAAAAGGCGGCGAGCACCAGGCCACCAATCAGTAAGCCGAGAAAGGTGAACCAGGGATAAAGTTTGCGGAGCGAGGAGTCCATATGGCCAAGCCGTTACTGTAAGGGTGGAAGAGTCATGGCTAATGCTCGACCGCGGCGGCGACCGGTTTCCATGGCAGTTGAAACGACCAGTTGGGACCGCGGAACGCGGTGCCGATGACCGTCAGCACCACCGCGGCGCCTAAACAAACGCTGAACAGGGTAATGGCGACTTTACGTTCTTTGGCGAACCAGATGCCGATACCGCGTGGCTTGCGGTCGATGTACGGCAGAGCGATGAGGGCGGTCACCAATAGCCCCGGGACTACCACGCCGCCCCAAAAAGCGGAATACGCCACCAACTCTTGCAGGCCGAGGAAGTACCACGGCGCTTTGGCGGGGTTGGGCGGGTGGACCGGATTGGCGATTTGTTCGAGCGGCGCATTCCAAAAGATTGCCAGCACGAGCACGACGGCCAGGGTGGCCATAAATAGCAGGATTTCGCGAAAGACCAGGTTGGGCCAGGTGAACACTTCCTCGTCCGGATTCACGCCGACGGCCGGTGTGGCGCCGCGGGCCAATTCCATCAAGCCATAAGTTTTGGTGACCGGCACTTGCGCCGGGGCAAAGTCTTCCTGTGCCGGTTGCGCGGCTCCGGGCCGGGCCAGGCCGCCGTCTTTGCGCACGCGCCACAGGTGCACGGCAATCAGCATGATGGCCACCAGCGGCAGCACGATCACGTGCAGCACATAAAAGCGAATCAAGGCCGACTCACCCACGACATGCCCGCCCAGAAAGAGGAATTTAAGTTTTTGCCCGATAAGGGGCGCATAACCGGCGATGCTGGTGCCGACGGTGATGGCCCAAAAGGCGAGTTGATCCCAAGGCAGCAGATAGCCCGTAAACGAGAGCGCCAGCGTCATGAGGAACAACCCGACCCCAATGACCCAATTGAACTGCCGGGGCGGCTTGTAAGCAGCGGTATAAAACGCGCGGCACATATGCAGCGCCACAAACAAAACCATCAAGTGGGCGGCCCACCTATGCATGTTGCGCAGCACTTGACCCGCGGTGACCACAAACTCCAGGTCCTTCATGTTCTGGTAGGCGTAGTCGGTCGCCGGCACGTAATAGAACATCAGCAGCACGCCCGTCGCGATGAGGATCAGGAACAAGTAGAGCGAAATGAGCCCAAGCCCCAGCGTGGTGCGAAATTTCAAACTCCGCCGGTGGACCTTCGCCGGTTGGAAATGAAGAAAGAAACTGGAGACCGCCACCTGGGCGCGTTCCAGGTTGCTCTCGGGCAAACCGACGCGAAAAATGGAGCGGCCGACTTGCGAGCTGCGGAAAGTTTTCCAGAGGCGATTGAGCATAGCGGCTTAAACGACGAGGTACTTGTCGGCTTTGACCGGTTGGGCGGTATCGATCATCACGTGGCCATCGCGGCTCAAGGTCAGTTCATACCAGGCCAGCCCCGCCGGCGCCGGGCCGCTGACCACACGGCCGCTTTGGTCAAACACGCTTCCGTGGCAGGGGCAGTGAAAGCCGTCGCCGGACAGATTCACCGTGCAGCCGAGGTGCGTGCAGACCGCAGATGCGGCGCGAAAGCTATTGCCTTTGCGAAAGAGGAACACGCGCAGGTTAGGCAGGAACGTCGGGCCTTCCGCATAATCTTCCGGCTTCAAGGCTTTGAAGCGGCGCTCGGGCTCATACAGGACATTGGGCACCAGGAATCGGCCGGCGGCAGCCAGCGAAGCTAAGGCAGCAAAACCGGCCGAGCACCAGCCCAAGGATAGGGCGAGGAAGGTGCGCCGGTGCATTTGATCTTGTGGAGAATTCATAAGCGGAGGTGGCAATGTGGGTCAGGCTGGAACCCAATCGACTTTTTCCATCGTAATGGCGCCGGTGGGGCAGCGCGCGGCGCAGAGCCCGCACCGAATGCAGCGGGTTTCGTCTTTGATAATGCCGGAATGCTCGCCCTGAGTGGGAATGTGGCCATACCGAGCGAGCAGGGCGGCAGTGAGTTTCTCGTCACCGCGCAACGCCAGCACGTCCACCAGGCGCAGACAATTCTCCGGACAAATGTCGGCGCAGCCGCCGCACAGGATGCACTTGTCGCCATCGAATACAGGGCTGACGTGGCACTTTAGACAACGCAAGCCTTGGGTCAGGGCTTCGGTTTCCGGATAGGCCTGCTCGACTTCGGCGATACCGATACGCCGTTCCAGCGGGAGCGCCGGAGGCGTACGGCGCGCCAGTTTATCGTAGCCTTGCGGCATCAGGTAATTCCAGGCGGGATAGGCGGTGACGCGCGCTTTGCGGGCCGGCTCGGGAACCTGGCCGGTAAGGTACTTGGCAATCGAGCGGGCGGCGCGCTGGCCTTCGGCGACGGCCGTGATGATGATGCGCGGGCCGAAGGCGAGATCGCCGCCGGCAAAAACGTCGGGCCGCGACGTAGCGAGCGTCGCGGGATCGGTCTGGAGCGTGCCGCGCGGAGTGGTTTTGAGATTATCCTCCGGCCGAACCCAGGCGAGGTCGGCGGCCTGGCCGATGGCCAGCACGACCGTATCGCAATCGACAGTCTCTTCGCTGCCTTCTATGAACTGGGGGTTAAAGCGGCGGTTTTCGTCGAAGACGCGGCTGCACCGGATGAGCTCCATGCCAGTAACCTGGCCGTGCTCGCCAAGCACGCGTTTGGGTCCGAAGCGGGTGTGCAGCCGGATGCCTTCCTGCTGGGCTTCTTCGATCTCTTCGCGCGCGGCGGGAATCTCATCGAGGTTTTCGAGGCAATACATGTGGACTTCCGGGACGCCCTTGCGGATGGCTTCCCGCGCGACGTCCAGCGCCAGGCGCACTTCGTCAGGCGCTTCGGGCTCGCGCGCGGTCAATTGTTCCAGCGCCGAGGCCGCCTCGTGGAGGGCGCTGCGCAACTCGGTTTCGTTCATGCCGGAGAACCGCTCGGCCTGGCGCACGACGGAGCGGGCGACATCAAACGCGACGTTCCCACCGCCGATGACCACCACCTTGCGCCCGAGCGTCACGCGGAACCCGAGATTCACATTGAGCAGAAACTCGATCGCGCGCAGCACACCATCATTCTGAACGCCCTCGATGGCCAACTCACGGCTCTTGTGCGCACCAATGCCGAGGAAGATGGCTTCGAACCCCTGGACCTTGAGGTCACTCAGCGTGAAATCGCGGCCGAGCCGGCGGTTATGGAGAATTTGCACGCCGAGAAGTTCAATCGCTTTGATCTCCGCCTGCACGATGTCACGGGGCAGACGATACTCCGGCACGCCCAAAACCAGCATGCCGCCCGAGACGTCCTGCGCCTCGAAAACCGTCACAGCAAAGCCCTGCAAAGCCAGTTCATGCGCGCAGGACAGCCCCGCCGGGCCGGCGCCGATTACGGCGACTTTCCGGCCGGCGCCGATTCGGCTTTGCCCGGGATGCTTGAGCTGCGGATAAACGCGCGTCAAATCGAAGTCATCCGATTCGACACCGTACCGTTCGCAGACAAAGCGCTTAAGCGCGCGGATGGAGACGGCGGCGTCGAGTGCGCCGCGGCGGCATTTGGCCTCACACGGGGCGGCGCAGACCCGGCCGCAAATGGACGCAAACGGATTGGGCGTGCGGGCGATGATGTAGGCTTCGTCGTAGCGGCCGGCGGCAATCGCCTGAACGTAACCGCCCGAATCTGTCCGCACTGGACACCCTTCACGGCAGAGGACCTGGCGCGTGAAGTAGTTTAGATCCGGCAACTCGATAGGGTATGTGGGCATGTGGCCCATTACTTATCGTACTTATCGTGGATTTCTTTGATCTTGCCCTCGGCGGCTGTCTTTTCTTCGGCAGTGGCTTTGGCGAGTTTTTCCTCCACGACGTTCTTCTTGCGGATGCTGGAGTCATAGACCAGGAAGTCGAAAATCTTCTTGCCGTCGCTGTTGCTGATCCCGCTGCCCGGCTTGTGCATCATCCGCTTGATGTAGCGCGACCATTCGTCTGGTAGCGCGTAATCGGAGTTAATCGGGCGGCTGAGCTTGTGGCATTGGGTGCACTTGGTGGAGAACACTTCATAGTTCTCCTTGATGCCGTCGGGGTACTTCGAGACATCGATAGTGGCCGGGCCCTTCTCGAATCGCTCGATGCGGGCTTTGGTGGCCGGGTCAAGGTTGTCGTCAGCGGCGCGGGCGGTGTGCGCCAGGCTGGCGCCCACCAGCACGCACAGCGTTACCGTGGTTTGCAGAGAGATCATTTTCATATTGGTTCGAATGGAATCGGGTGAGGGTTTAGATCAAAAGCCGTAGGAAAGCTGGAAGAGCACCTCGTTGCCGGGTAAGAAGTCGGCGCCGGGTCCCTTGCTGTGCAGCCATTCGTAATCGCCCTCGAACAGGAGCGTGTTGGAGAAGTAATAAACGAACCCGGCGGTGTAACGTTCGGAACTGGTCGAGGGGGCCAGCCCGTCGTTGGACTGGTCGTAGCGGCCGACCAACTCGACGTTGTTGATGAGCGGCCAGTCCAGGTTCAAGCCGGCCAGCTTGTAGCCGCCCTGCACCCACCAGCCATGCGGGCGAATCCCGCCCAGGTCGGCGGTGTCCACCCAGGTGTTGATGTATTCGCCTTTGACTTCCACGTAGGGGCTGATGTGCACAGCGCCGTCAAACACGATGGCCGACCACATGTTGCCCAGGTCATTCCACTCGCCCGTTTGCCCCGAAACCCCTAGCTCCACATCATAATGGGCTTTCCAGGGGAAGAACCAGCCGAGGCGGCCACCGCCACTCGGATCGGAATGGAGATTGCCGAGTGTGGAAAAGGTGGTTCCCGGCAAGCCGTAGCCGTATTGGCGCGGCGTGGTCGAGGCCCCCGATAGGAAGCCGACGTTGCCGCCGAGGTCCAGCGCGCCGGAATTGCCCGTGCCATCGACCGATGAAGGCCCATTAACGCCATACACTGAGTAGGTGAGCATCTGGCCGCTTTCACCGACCGGCACCGAGCCGCGCAATTGGGCGCCGATGCCGTTACCGGGCAGCAAACCGCGCGGCAGCGGATTATCGGGAATTTTGTTAAGCCAGCCGGCGCTGCGCTCGGAGTAGGTGCCCAACGGGAGCAGCATATTGCCCGCGACTACGGTCACGTAATCGTTGAGCAGATAGTCCAATGTCGCGAAGCTCAGATCAAACCCGTAGCCGGTGCCGGAGGAGGCCGGGGCGTTGTTGGCGAGGGTGAAATCAAATCCGGCCTCAAAGAGAATGTCGTCATTGGCGCGAAAGAGGAAGATGGGCGCGAAATCGGCAAACGCGAATGCGCTGTGCTGGCCCTGAGCGCGGCCAAAAATGGTCTCCGCATCACCGACCACCTGGAACTGGTGGGTGGCGCTGGGGCCGGGCGGCAGTTGAGCGATGGGTTGGACCTGGGCGGCGGCTTCGGCTTTCTGGGCCGCGTTGGTCGCGATTTGCTGGGTCTGGTCCAACTGCTGCTGGAGCTGCTGGATTTTTTGCTGGTCCTGCTGGTGCATCTGCTGGTCGTGCTCGCGCGCCTGCTCGATTTGGTGCAGACGGTCGTTCAGTTCTTGCACGGATTTTTTCAACGCGTTGAGATCGTCGTCGCTGACGGCCGCGTGGGCACAAAGCGGCAGACCGGCGCCCGCGGCGCAGAGGAGGAAGGTGACCGAGTAGTTCAGGAAAAGTTTTTTCATTGGGAAAGTCCTTCGTGATTAATTAGGGGCTTCTTCCTGCAGGTATTTCAGAATGGCCTTGGCCTGCTCGGCGGGCAGATTCGCACGGACGCGCATGTGGAGCATGACGGTTTTCCATTGCGTGCGGTTGAATTCTGTTGGGTAACGCTCGGGGTGACAGCGGTTGCAATTGACCGCGTATAATTCGGCCCCGGTGAGCTTCTTCTTTTCCGGCTTCTTGGCCGGTTTCTTTTCCGCTTTATCAGTCGCGGGGGGGGTGGAGTCGGCGGCGGACAAGCCGGTCACCGACAGGGTAAAGACGCCTGCGACAGCCAGCGCCAGGCAGGCGGCGGTCCAGGTGCGCAAGGTGGAGGAATGGAACAGCTTCATGCGTTGTTCAGTTTACGTTCAGTTTTTTTATGTTCAGTACCCGGCGGCCACAACCGGCTCAGGCTTCAGAAACCAACTGCGATTCTCGACTGCGACTGCGTGCCAATGCTGGAGAGCCGGGCCAGGCCCTCGTCGGCGTCCAGCCATGACTCATTCAGCCTGGGTTATATACCGCGCGAAGGGGCGAGGCCGCTACTTGCGGGTTGCCTTTCTCTGCTTGCGGATTGCGGGTGGGGGTGGCGCTAGGCGCCCATCAGCCGTTGCGGCTTCAATGTCGGCACCGGGAGTTGCGACAGGAGAGTGGCGCGGTACTCCGTAGGGGCGAGGCCCACATGCCGTTTGAAGACGCTGTTGAACTGCGGCACCGAGCCGAACCCGGACGCAAACACGACCTCGGAAATGCGCCGTGAGCGATCATTCAGCAGGGTCTTGGCCTTCTCGATGCGGACACGGGTGATGTATTCGGTCAAAGTCACACCGGTGGCCTTCTTAAACAGCTTGCAGAAATAAAACCGGCTGACATGCACATGCTGCACGACTTGCGTCAGCGTGATGGTCTCCTCGGCATGGGTGCGCACAAATTCCTTCGCCCGCGCCACCACTTCCGGATCCTCATCCGAGCCCGCAATGGCCAGGCGGTTGGCCGAGTCCGAAAGATATTGCGCGAAGACTTCCACCAATTGCACCGCTGCCTGGAACCGTTCCGCCGTCAGCACCGGGGTGTCGAAGTAGGCCTTGCGTAGCTTCTTGACCCAATCGGGCGGCAGGTCGCCATCGAAGGATTTGAGGATCAGGTTGAAATCGCGTTCGGTGGGTTCGCGTCGAAAAATCTGGCCGCTCAGCAGGGTGGCGATGTGCCGGGTATCGAGGATGACCGGCACGGCGAGGACGGTCATGCCGGCGTGACAATATAATTGCTGCGTGGTCCGCTTGTTGGCGGCGTTGCGACACGCCCGCTCCTCGGTTTGCTGGCAGGGTCCACAGGTTGTCGGGGTGGAAGCCAGGATTGCACAGAACAAATTCTCTGTACCCTGGGCGGCGGGGCGATGCCCACCAGCGTCGGGAGGGACAACTTTGAGCGTTACCCCGGTGGCTTTGCGAAAGGACGACTCGTAAAAAGCCACCAGAGGCAACCGCGCCAGATCCTCGAACGCCACCGGCTTCATTGTTCCTGAAAATAATGAAAGTCCGGCCGGTTGCAAGTCCGTCGCAGGCGTGGCTGTTGCCAGGCTGCCAGACGCCGAGCCCTCACAACGCGGGGTGCCGTGGAACGCCGATCAGGTATGGCACGCAAAAGGGGCTGCCGAGCGGGCGCTCCAGCCCAGCCTCCCAATCAAAATTCTTGCCGCCGGCTTGCTGCGCCATGGCCAGCAGTTCCGCTGGCGTGTAGGTGCGCAGGCAGGAGATGAGCCCGTCGAACAGGATAGCCAGCGGCAAGACCGGCAGAACATAAGTCCACAACAGCCGTCCCCAGCGGAACGGGCGAACCCCAGGGGTCAACAGCCACACCATGGCTGGAATCAAGAACATGGTGGCCAGTGCCACCGGACTGCGCGCGGTCCCTTCGAAAATGGCGATACCCTGGCCGTCACGAATGGCCGAGGCCAGTATGGCCTGTGCTTTTTCGGGTTTGAAGTGGTGGAAAGCCGTGAATAAGGTCCGGAACCCAACCAGTCGGCTGGGAACGTCCGTGGCATTTATTCCCGTGGGTTCGAAGGTGACCCCGGGTAGCTGGCGGGTGATACCCTTCAGCGCAGCGACATTGGGATATTTGTCCGTCAAACAGATAGACAATTCGAGCCCTTGCGCACGCAACGCCGGCAGTAGGTCCGGCCAAGGGCCGCCCGCGCCCGAGCATAGGTCAATGATGCGAGTGGCGCCACTGCGGCGCAGAGCCTCCGCCAGCCGCGGCACAAATTTCAGGTAAGTCCTGCTCGCCCGTTGCGTGGTGACCAAATACTCCGTCACACCGTTGCGGAAGGTCGCCGGCCACCAATTCAGGTCCTCCAGCTCAATCAAGTGTCGTCGCCTCATCCGCAACGTGCCTCAACGATTGGCCCCCTCCGTTGCCCTCGGTCGCGAGCGCACCAAATCAGCAAACATAGAAACGAAAAGGCCGACAGTACCAGCCCCAAATAGAAACTGCGCGGCCGATACCGCAAGATCAGTCGGTGACTTCCGGCCGGACTGATCACTCCACGCAGCGTCTCGTTGACGCGCAACACCACCGCTGGCCGGCCGTCAAGCCACGCCCGCCAGCCCGAGTCCCAGTTGTCCCCCAGTACCACTAATCCAGCGGTTTGCATCTGTGCTTGCAACACGATCTTCGAGGGTGTTTCGCTGAGTACCTCTGCTGAGCCGCGGCACACCTGCGGGAGTGCCAACTCACTATTAACCAGAGCAACCTCGCGTGGGTCAAACCCGGCGGAACCTAACCTGGCGCGGCACGCCGCTTCATCTGAAATGGTTTCGACTCTGCCAGGGACAAACACCCGCGGCAGCGCGGCGGAATTGGCCACCACCCAGTAATCCTCAGAGTGAAAGGCAGCGTGCAAGGGAGTTGGCGGAGGGCGACGAAAAACCACATAACGCACGCCAAGCATGTTCAAAACCGAAGGTAACGTGAGTGTGCCATCGGAGTTGGGTTTAAAGGCCGGTGCGAGCCATTGCGTCAAAGCATACGGATATCCTCCGAACCAGCCATCGGAGGTGGTCGCGAGCAGGTTCACCATCCGGGCCGGATCCACGCCATCATATCCGCGCACATCCGCCAGGCCAGCCATGTACGCAAGTGAGGCAGGCAGGCAATGCCACCCGATCACTCGCACCCGACCTGCGGCCGCCACTTCGGCCAACGCCCCGATTTTCGGGTAATAAAGGTTCGGGTCGCTCTGGATTACTCGTTCAGAACTGAACCAAATCAGCTCGGCGACGCACAGAACTCCCAGCACCGCAACCAGGCGCGGTTGCCAAGCCGGCTTCCATCGCAAACAGACCCAACAGCCCAGGGCGGCGGCGCACAAACTTGCCGCCACGGCCGCATGCGTGCTAAACCAATCCTGAACGCGATGAACACCCGCCAGGTCATGCAACCAATCGAAGTGCTCCCCGGCCTCGACGCGCTGTTCCAATAGTGGGCCAACCGCCTCGGGTAAATGGAAGGTGCGGTACATGCACCAGAGATACAGCAGGGCCAGCAGAGACGCTGGAGCCACCCACCACCGGCCCAGGCGGACCTGGCCTTGGCGCAGTGCTTCCAATCCCTCCGCCGCCAACGCCAATATCGAAAAACCGGTGATAAAGACCAGCCGGTTCTGCGACATAAAATTTAACGGCGGCACCCGCAGCAACCAAACCAGCCCCGGAACATCCAGCGACCACGCCAACCCAATAAAAGCCAGCAAACACAACATGAGCCCCAACCAGCGGCGCCGGCGATAACAGGCGGCCAGCGGCGCAGCTACCAGCGTCGCGACCAAACCCACATAACCCGCAACCGCCGTTTCCGATTCGGTTTGGCCGGTGATTCGCAGGCTGCCGGTTTGAGAGGAACCGCCCGTATGCGGCAGGATGAGTTCGGCGAGAGAGACCAATCCGGCCGGCGGTCGTTCTGCTTCGCCAGCCGCGCGGCGGGCGATGCGCGCGCCGTCGCGGCTGTAATCCAAAACCGGCAGTACATAGGGCAGGGCCAACAATAATCCCAACCCCAAAGCCAGAATGATCCTGACACTGACCCGCCGCGCATCGCGGCTATTCCCGGGCGTACGGTTGATCACGGAGAGGGCAAAAACGCCGGCTGCGAGCAACACCTGGCAGGCGACATCCAAGTGGCCGCTGATCAGAACCAGGCAGGTCAGGCCAACGAGTCCCGCCGGTGCCAGCCGGTGTGTGTCGCGGGCAACCTGGTCAACCGCACACAAAATCCACGGCAGCCAAACTACGGGCAGGCAAGTGGGGTATCCCTGCCAGAGCACAAAAAACGCGCTCGAGGGGTAACACCACGAAACGATGGTTGCCGGCCAGAAACTGACCCCCAGAGTGAACCGGCAAAACAGGAACAGGCCCAACCCGGCTACCAGCGCTTGCAAGACTTGTCCCCACGCCAGCACCACTGGCGAAGCAGTCAAACATTCGAACGCCAGGAAGGGGGAGAATTTCGGCCAAATGAACGGGACCCCGCCGAATTCGTACGGAGCCCAGGATGGAAGGCGGCCAGCATGCCACTCGGCTGTTGCGAATCGGCGAGCGGGTTCAAACATATCCGTCCGGTCGCTGAGCGCCAGGTTTTGCGGTTCGAGATTGGTGAAGTCAGAGTCGCGCGGAAGGTAAGTCGCCGGTTGCGCGAGGAGATCCACCGGCAGCAGGATTTTTTTTCCGACCAGGGATGGTCCGTAAAGAATGGCCTGCCCGAGCACCAATCCGGCGAGGAGGATGCATAGGTTCCTGGCGCGAGAGCGCCCGAGTTTGCCGACCATCACCCCAGCCTAATGAAGGTGGCCGAAACGAGAAAGCGGTTTTGCCCAAGTTATCAAATAGATGCGCAACTGGAGAGGGCTCTCATGGTCAAGATCTGAATGAATTTTAATTTCTGGTTCAGGTCTCATTAATGGGTCCATGCTAGGCTAAGGACCGTTCTGATGCGCTTATTGCTTGTAGAAGACGAAAAGAAAGTAGCCGATTTCATCGCCCGCGGGTTGCGGGCGGAGCGGTATGCGATTGACGTGGCCCATGATGGCCCGACGGGTTGGCAAATGGCGCAAGCTATTGATTACGACCTGATTATTCTGGATCTTATGCTGCCGGGACTCAGCGGGACGGAAGTATTGCGGCGCGTGCGCCAGCACGGTACCCAGGCCGGGGTGCTGGTCCTGACGGCCCGCGATGCCACCGCCGAAAAGGTGGCAACCTTTGAGGCAGGCGCCGATGATTACCTGACCAAGCCGTTTGCCTTCGCCGAGTTGCTGGTTCGCGTCAAAGCGCTATTGCGGCGGCCACCCATTAATCACGATCATGTCTTGCGAGTGGCCGACCTGGAACTGGATCGGCTCACCAAACAAGTGCGCCGCGGGGGAAAAAAGATCGACCTCACCTCGAAAGAATACGCGCTGCTGGAGTATTTGGCGGCTCATCCCGGCCGGGTGTTGTCCCGCACGATGATTATCGAGCATGTGTGGGACGAGAGTTTCGAAGGCCTGACCAATATCGTCGATGTGTATGTGCGCCATCTCCGGGCCAAAGTGGATGATCCGTTCCCGACCAAGTTGATCCAAACGGTCCGGGGGGCCGGTTACTGCGTGGAAGACACTCAACAACGATGAATCCGCGCGGGCTAAAATTTCAGTTGCTGGCCTGGTATGTGGCGCTGGTGTTGGCGTGCCTGGCGTTGCTGGGACTGGCGACCTACCTCGCACTGCATAGCTCGCTGAGGACGGCGCTCAAGGAGACACAACTGCGGCGCGCACGGCAAATCGCTCAATTATTGCACGAGCGAAGCACCGGCGGGGACCTGGCGCAGGTCGGCTCTGAAATCGAGACCAGGTATGCGCCCGACCGCAACGACCGCTTCGTCCGTATCACCCGCCGGGACGGCGCCACTATATACCAATCGGAAGCGCCGCTGGACCACAATTTCGATCCGGCGTCGGTTCCGCCGCCGGTTTGGCCGGAGGGCGAGGAGCGCGCGCGCGAAATTCCGCTGCTGGGTGGCCGCGAGCTGCTACTGGCGACGCACAAAGTGCAGCAACCGGGCGGAGCCGCTTTCCTCATCGAGACCGGAGCGCCCATGGACGAGGTACAGGCAGACCTCAAAAAGTGGGTGCTGTTTCTCGCCACACTGCTGCCGGCGGTGGCGTTGATTACGCTCGGCGGTGGTTACGTGTTGATCAAGCGGGCACTCTCGCCGGTGGACCGCATCGCCGCCAGTGCGGAACGAATCACGGCGTTGAACCTGGGCGAGCGGCTGCCGGTGGCCCAAACGGGGGACGAACTCGAACGGCTGTCGCTGGCATTGAATCGCATGATCGAGCGGCTCGAAGCGGCGTTCCAGTATTCGCGGCGCTTCGTCGCGGATGCCTCGCATGAATTGCGCACGCCCCTGACCGCGCTGCGCGGCGAATTGGAGACACTCTTTCAAGAACCGCGCCTGAGCGCCGAAGCGCGCGAACGGCTCGGCAGCGCGCTCGAAGAAGTCGAGCGCCTCGCCAACATCGTCGAGGGCTTGTTTGCCATCTCGCGGCTCGATGCCGGTGAAGCCGCCGCCGAATGGGTCAAGTTCGAGCTAGGCCAACTGGCTTCAGCGACGGCCGACCAGATGTCGCTGCTCGCGGAAGATAAGCACATCGAGGTGGCCTGCCAGGCAGCCAAAGGCGTGTGGGTCCAGGGTGACCGTGCGCGGCTCAAGCAAGTCGTCGTCAACCTGCTGGATAATGCAATCAAGTACACAGCCGAAGGCGGCACCATCAGTCTTAAGGTCGGCGCTCAGGACAGCAAAGCGGTGCTGGAAGTCGCCGACACCGGAATGGGAATCCCACCGGAGGCTCTGCCGCGCGTGTTCGAGAGATTTTTCCGCGTCGATGCCGCCCGCTCCCGCGAACAAGGCGGGGCCGGTCTGGGCCTCTCCATCGTGAAATCCATTTGCACCGCCCACCAGGGCCGCGTGGAAGCCTCCAGCTCCCTTGGGCTGGGCAGCCGGTTCCGGGTGGAATTGCCTCTGAGCAGCGCTCCTTCTAACAATCACAAACAGAATCACCATGAGCATTGAGACCCCAACACCGGCCAACACCGGCTGCCCGCCAGTGGCCCCCAAGTCGCCGCCTGAACCGCCAAAAACGGTCGAGCCAACTCCCACCGGCGGCTCGCCCAGCTCTTCCGGCCCGGCGCGCGGCCGGTTCCAACTCACCCGTCGCGGCTGGTGGGTTTTGCTGAGTTTGGCCATCCTGGCCGCGATTTCCTTCCCGATTTTGCGCGCGCTCAGCCGCACCACTCCGGCGGCCGTCACGGCCGAAGCCACTGCGGCCCCCCCGAGCGTTGCCGTCACGCGTGTCACCCGCGAGGACCTCTACCTCGAAGATCCGATTCCGGCCGAGTTCAGGCCCTACGTTGAGGACGAATTGCACGCCAAGGTCTCTGGCTACGTGCAGGACATGCTCGTGGATTTCGGCGACCATGTGAAGGCCGGCCAACTCCTGGCGACACTGGACGTGCCGGAACTGCACGATGAATTAGACCGTGCGCTCTCGGCCCAGCGCAAAGCCGAAGCCGATTACACCGACGCCCATATCATTTACACGCGGCTGCTGGGAGTCCAAAAGCAAAACCCCGCCCTGATTCCGCAACAGGACATCGACACCGCGGCGGCTAAAGACCACATGACCGAAGCGGCCATTGCCGAGGCCAAAGCCGAGGTCGAAAGGTACCAGACGCTGGTTGGATATACCCGCATTACGGCGCCCTTCGATGGTGTGATTACCAAGCGCTACGTGGACCCGGGTGCCCTGGTCCAGGCCGGCACCGCTTCCGATACACAGTCACTTCCGGTCGTGCGGGTTTCCGATAATTATCTGCTGCGGTTAGACTTTCCGGTTTCGGTTGAATATGTCAGAGAAGTTCACGACGGAGAACCGGTCCAGGTGAGGGTGGAATCGCTGGGGGGCAAAGAGTTTACGGGCAAGATTACCCGCTCGACCCAGCGCGTGAACGACGACACGCGCACGATGATCGCCGAGATCGAGGTGGCAAACCCTAAGCTCGAACTGGTGCCGGGTATGTATGCCAAAGTGCTGTTCAAATACGAGCAGCGCCCGCAGGCCGTCGCCATTCCCATCGAAGCGGTTCCCCCGGGGCAAACCTCGACGGTGTATGTCGTTAATAGCCAGGACCAGATTGAAGAGCGCTCTGTGACTCTGGGCCTGCAGACTCCGACCAAGTATGAGGTCGTTGCAGGCTTGAAGCCTGGCGAACAGGTGCTCATCGCCGGACGTTCAACCGTCCAGGTTGGTGAGAAAGTCGAACCCAAACTCTTCCAATCGCTGGCCGAAGAATGAACATGCCGCTGACCTTTGAACAATTCGAGGCGCTGCGGTGCCTGGACGCCTGCACTCTGGCCAACGCGATCGAGACCTTTCACGAACGCCTTCGCAACGAAGGCTTCCTGGATGGTTCGATTCATTGCCTCTTTCCCCGGCTCCAGCCAATGCTCGGTTATGCCGCCACCATCAAAATTCGCGGCTCCGCCCCACCCACGGCCGATGGTTCCTTCCCGGAACGCACCGATTGGTGGGATTACATTATCTCGCTGCCCTCGCCGCGGGTGGTCGTCGTCGAGGACATTTCCAGCCGGCCCGGGCTGGGTTCCCTTGTCGGCGCCGTGCACATGAACATCCTGCGCACGCTGCACTGTTCGGGCGTCATTACCAATGGCGCGGTGCGCGACATCCCGGCAGCCGAGAGCGCCGGGTTCCATTACTTCGCTGGCAGCGTTACGGTTTCCCACGCCTACATTCATATTGTTGAGATTGGAAATCCGGTGCAGGTGGGTGGTCTGAAAATAGCCTCAGGCGATCTGCTCCATGGCGACCTGCACGGAGTCCAGGCCGTGCCGCTGGATATCGCCGCCCGAATCCCACCCGTGGCAGCTCAACTGATCCAAAAGGAACAAGCGCTGATCGCGCTGTGCCGGTCACCGGAATTCTCGCTTGAAAAGCTTCGAGCGGCGCTGAATTCACACATCTTTTAGAACCCGTTTGTTATGTCTCGGTTTTCCATACGTTACCCCTATTTAATCATCGTCACCTGCCTGATTATTTGCGTGGTGGGTGTGACCAGTGTCTTACGAATGCCGGTGGATCTGTTCCCGCCGATTAAGATCCCCGTGGTCGTCGTGGCGACCTTCTATTCGGGCATGCCCCCCGAACAGATCGAAAACGACATCACCGGCCAGTTTGAGCGCATGTTCACCCTGGCCTCCGGCGTCGCCCATATCGAGTCCCGCTCGCTAACGGGTGTCAGTTTGATCAAAGTCTATTTCCAACCGGGCTCCAACCCCGACTCAGATGTGACTAGCATCGCCAACCTGGCCATGGCCAGCTTGCGGTACCTGCCGCAAGGGACCCTGCCGCCCATCGTCATGAAGTTCGATGCCTCCAGTCTCCCGGTCTGTTTGGTCACCATCAAGGGCCAGGGGCTCAGCGAAGCCCAGTTGCGTGATTTGGGCCAGTTCACCATCCGCAACCAGATGGCCGGCATCGCGGGCGCTTCGGTTCCGCCAGCCTTCGGTGGACGTTATCGCCAAATCATGGTTTACGTCGATCCGCTCAAACTGGAAGCCCACCAGTTGAGCGTGATGGATGTGGTGCGCAGCGTTAACGAGGCCAACCTGATCCTGCCGGCGGGCGACGTCAAAATCGGGCCGTACGATTACAACATTTACGCCAACAACCAGATCAACTCGACCAACGACATCAACGCCATGCCGCTGAAGACCGTTGGTGAAGCTTCGGTCCTGGTGGCCGATGTCGGCAAAGCCGAGGATTCCTCCCAAATTCAATACAATAAGGTGCGGATCGACGGGCAACCCTCGGTTTACATTCCCGTGCTCAAGCAGGGCGGCGACGCCAATACCATCGACGTAGTGAATGGTGTACGGGATAAGCTGTCACACCTTTTGGATGTGCCGCCGCAGCTCGTGAAGGCGGTGGTGTTTGACCAGTCGGTCTTTGTGCGCACCGCGATTGACACGCTCGTTCACGAAGGCTCCATCGGGCTGGTGTTAACGGGATTAATGATTTTGATTTTCCTGGGCAGCATGCGCGCCACCGCAGCAGTGTTTCTCTCGATCCCGCTATCGGCCTTGGCGGCCTTTATTGCGCTGCAACTGGGTGGCAGTACTGTGAATTCAATGATTTTGGGCGGCTTGGCGCTGGCCTTCTCGCGGCTCATCGACAACTCGGTGGTCGTGCTCGAAAACATCTTCCGCCACTTGGAAATGGGTGAGAAACCGGAGGTGGCCGCGGAGCGCGGCGGCAACGAGGTGGCTTTGCCGGTTTTGGCAGCGACCCTGACGACCGTGGTCGTATTCTTTCCCGTCACGTTTCTTTATGGTGTCAGCCGGTTCCTGTTTTCGGCCCTGGCGCTCTCGGTGGTTCTATCCCTGTTTGCCTCCTATTTCGTGGCGTTGTCGGTCGTGCCGCTGTTTTGCGCCAAGCTCATCAAAGGGCACGAACACGGGGAACAAAACCAGGGCGGCGTCGGGGATCATCAGGCGCCCGACCCAGCGGCTCGGCCGAGCTGGGGGCGCCGTTTCAATAGCTGGTTTAATACCCGCTTTAATGCGCTGCTGGACGGTTACGAGGGCACGCTCAACCTCGGCCTGATTCGTCCGGCCGCCACCATTCTGGGTATCACCGGTTTGTTTGTCCTCAGCCTGGGCCTCTACCCGACGATTGGTAAATCGTACTTCCCGCGAACCGACCCGGGTCAGTTTGTGATTAACATGAAGGCGCCCTCCGGCACGCGGCTCGAGCTGACCGAAAAACTGGTGGCTAAAGTCGAGAACGTTGTCCGCTCGGTGGTCTCCCCTAAAGACCTCAAAATTATCGTTTCGAACATCGGCACCACGCCCGGCTTTAATTCGATCCTGAACCCCAACTCCTGCCCCAGCACAGCCGTGGTGCAAGTCGGACTCAATGAAGGCCATCACCTCAGCAGCTTTGCGTATATGAATGAGGTGCGGGCCAAACTCCGGCGCGATTTGCCTCAGGTGAGCGCTTATTTCCAAACCGGCGGGTTGGTGGACGCGATTCTGAGCCAGGGCATGCCCGCTCCTATCGACGTTCAGGTCAGCAGTTCGGATTTGAGCAGCGCCCACCACATTGCCGCTCAAATTGCCAAACAGGCTCGGCAGATCCCGGGCGTCAGTGACGTGCTGGTCCCTCAAGATGTGGATTATCCGGCTTTGAAAATTGATGTGGATCGTGAGCGTGCCAGCGAGTTGGGCCTGAGCGCCAAGGAAGTGCTCGACAGTCTTATCACCGCGCTGACCTCCAACGGTATGATTGCGCCCAGTTATTGGATCGATCCCAAGACCGGCAATCCCTACCTGATGACCGTCCAGTATAAGGAGGGCCGCGTCCAAAGTCTGCCCGACCTGGGCGCTATGCCGATTCGCTCCGCGCACCTGAGATATCCGACGCGACTGGACTCGCTGGTGCACATCACCACCGTCACTTCGCCCACGGAAGTGGACCACTACGGAATCCGCCCGGATGTGGACGTCTATGTCGCGCCCAAGGGCGAAGACGTCAGCCGGATTTATGATGCGGTGCAAAAAATCGTCGCCCACACAGAAACGCCTAAAAACATGCGGATTACTATCCGCGGCACTGTTATCGCCATGAACGAGTCGTTCAGGAGCTTCGGCCTGGGGCTGATCCTGGCAACGGTCCTCGTCTATTTGATCCTGGTAGCCCAGTTCAAATCATTCGTTGACCCGTTCCTGATCCTGCTGGCGGTGCCCACCGGACTGACCGGCGTGTTGTTGATTCTTTTCGCCACCGGGACGACACTAAATGTCATGTCGTTAATGGGAGTGGTGATGATGGTGGGGATCGTGGTCTCGAATAGCATTTTGATCGTGGAGTTCACCAATCGCCTGCGGGCGGAGGGACGCCCCTTGCGCCAGGCGGTTTCGCTGGCTTGCCGCGTGCGGTTGCGGCCGGTGTTGATGACCTCCCTGGCAACGCTCATCGGGTTGTTACCGATGGCGGCCAAACTGGGAACTGGCAGCGAGGCCTACGCGCCGCTGGCCCGGGCCATCATTGGGGGTCTGGCAGTTTCTGTGGTTCTGACGGTCTTCGTTGTTCCCTGTGCCTATTACCTCATTTATCGCCGCCAGGAGAACGCGACACCGGAATTGCCAACCGGCGCCGCTGTTGGGTTATGAAAGGGCTGCACCGTTTTATGAGTGTGCTGGGTTCTAATTTAAGCTTTCCGCGTGTTTCGCGTTTTCCGCGGTTTCTCTTTTTGCTTTCGACCAGCCAGCTTCGCCTTTCGGCCTTCAGCTTTGGCGCTTGTCATTCTCTCCTCATTTCGGCGGCGATCGTGTTCCTGGCTCTGGCTGCGGGCCGGGCACAAACCACCAACTCCGCCCAGCCAATGCTGACCCTGGCGCAGGCTCACGAGGTGGCGCTGCGCAATCACCCGCAAATCTCCGTTGCCGATCTTAAAGCGCTGGCTGCGCGGCAGGTCGTGCGCGAAGTTCGGTCGGGGTTTTTCCCAAACCTATCGTTGAATGCGGTGGCGGTCGGCGCATCCGACCCCGGCAACACCCGCTTGGAAGCCGTTGGTGCGCTGAATAGCCCCCGCGTCTTCGATCGCAATGCCGAGGGCCTGATGCTCAGCCAGCTCATTACGGACTTTGGCCGCACAGCCAATTTGACGGGAAGCGCCCGCCAACAAGCCGAGGCCGCCGCCAATAACGCCCAAGCCACGCGCCAGCAGATCCTGCTGGCGGTGGACAGCACCTTCTTTTCCGCCTTGCAGGCCCAGGCGGTCGTCCACGTCGCCGAGCAAACCATCACTAATCGCCAGTTGTTCCTCGATCAGGTGACCGCGTTGGCCAGCAACCGCATTAAATCTGAGATGGATGTCAGCTTTGCCAATGTGAATCTCGATGACGCTCGGCTGCTGCTGGTTCGCGCGATAAATGAGCTACAGTCCTCCTTTACACAATTGGGAAATCTACTGGGCCAGCGCGAGCCGGCCAACTATCGGCTGGCCGACGAACCGCTGCCCCCGATGCTGGATACCAACGTGAGTGATTTTGTACAACAGGCCTTGAATTCCCGGCCTGACCTGCTGAGCTTGCGCAACCAGCAGGCCGCCGCCATCAGGATGGCACGCGCCGAACGCGATGCCCGCTTTCCCACCATCTCCGCGGTCGCCGCCGCCGGCGTCGCCCCGGTGCACGATGAAACCCTGCCGGACAATTACGCCGCGGCCGGCCTGGTGGCGAATCTGCCTATCTTTGCCGGTGGCCTTTACGTCGCCCGTCAGCGCGAGGCCGAACTGCAGGCCGAAGCAGCCCGGGAGAGCCTGCGCGATTTGGAGGACAACGTGATTCGTGACGTTCGGGTCGCGTGGCTTAACGCCCAAAACGCCTTCGAGCGGTACCGCATTACCGGCCGGCTGGTCGAGAACGCGCGTTACTCCTACGAGTTGGCTCAGGCCAGGTACACCCAAAAGCTCAGCTCCATTGTTGAAGTCAACCAGGCCGAGCTCAACCTCATTTCCGCCCAGATCGATTATCTCAACAGCCAATATGAATACCTCGGCCAACGCTCGGCCTTAAGCTATCAAACCGGCCAAATGCGATGAAGGATTGACGGGGCTGGCGCGTCGAATGATTGTCTAATCGAGCTATGTCGAAACAATAGCCAACCTGAGAAGCCCTTTATGAAGCCCCTCGTGCTTATCTCACTCCTGGCGGGGTTGGCCCTCGTCAGCACCTCCTGCGCATCCCGTCAGAATACCGAACACCCCAATTATTATTACTCCGGCTCGGCACCGGCCAGCGCCGGCCCCGGGTCGTCGCCCGCCGCCACACCCGGCGACGCTACGTTTGCCGAAACACCCGAGCAAAGCTGGCCGGTCTTGCTGGTCAACGGCGGCACCAACATTACGGTCTTTCAACCGAAAGTGGATTTCTGGGATGGACATCAATTGATCGCCCGTGATGCAGTGGCAGTTCAAATGCCGGGCCAGAACGAGCCCACTTATGGAGTCGTCACTCTGAAGGCTCTCACCTTGGCAGACAAGCCGTCTCACACTGTGGCGCTGGAAAACCTGCAAGTGAGCGAAGGGGATTTCCCCAGCGCCCGCGCCAGCACCCCAGCATATTTGCAATTGTTGCGGAGCCAGTTGCCCGCGCGGTTTCCCAAATTGTCTTTAGACCAGGTCCAAGCGAGCTTCGCGGGGCGCACCGTCGCTCCCCCGCCCTCGGACCAACCGCTCAACAATACCCCGCCAAACCTTATTGTTTCCACCAAGCCCGCCTTCCTGGTGTCGCTGGATGGTCCGCCGGTCTTTCGGTCCGTCACCAACACGGAGTTGCAACGGGCCATTAACGCGCGCGTGTTGCTGTTGAAGGCGCCTGGCGGCCAATTATACCTGCACTTCTGGGATGGTTACGTGACCGCCCCCAGCCTGGAGGGCCCCTGGTCGGTCGCCTCTTCCGCTCCGCCCGGAGCGGCTACGGCCCAAACCGAAGCGCAAACCTCATTTTCGCCCGTTGATCTGATCGACGCTCAACCTGACGCGCAAACCGGCAAAACCCCGTCGCTGGCCAGCACACCCCTGCCGGTTATCTATACGGCCACCAGCCCCACCGAACTCATCACCTTTAACGGCCCGCCAAACTTTGTTCCCATCCCTAATACCCAGTTGTTGTATGCGGCCAATACCTCAGGGAATGTTTTCAAACTGCTCAGCAACCAGCAGACCTATGTGTTGCTGTCGGGCCGTTGGTTCCACGGCCCTTCCCTGACCGGCCCGTGGCAGTACGTTCCGGCGACGCAATTGCCCTCCGATTTTGCCAGCATCCCTGACGACAGCCCGAAAGAAAACGTCAAGGCGAGCGTCCCCGGCACACGTCAGGCCAATGAGGCACTGATCGCCAACAGCATACCGCAGGACGCCAAAGTCGCCCGCAACACCCAAATGGAGAACCCGCGCATCGACGGGGCGCCGAAGTTGGAGCCCATTGCGGGCACCCCGTTGCACTACGTGGTTAATAGCGCGACGCCTATTATCGAAGTGGACCCCCAATCGTGGTATGCTTGCCAGAACGGCATCTGGTTCGTCTCCACCTCCGTCAACGGACCCTGGACGGCCGCCGGCTACGTGCCGGAAGTGATCAATTCGATCCCGCCCAGTTCGCCGCTGCATTATTTGACCTATGTCCACGTCTATGGCAGCTCACCGGATTACGTTTATGACGGCTACACTCCAGGTTACCTTGGCACCGAAGTTGAAGATGGTGCTGTGGTTTATGGCACTGGGTATGATTACGCGCCTTGGGTGGGTGACGACTGGTACGGTTACCCGGCGACATGGGGTTTCGGTTGGGCGCCGTGTTGGACGCCGTGGGATGATTGGTGCTTTGGATTCGGTTTCGGCTGGCCGCTCTGGGCCAATTGCGGACCGCCATTCCCCTGTTGGGGCGGGTTTTGGGGCTACGGTTACGGTCGGTTCGGTCGTTTTGGTCACGACGGTTTTGGCCACGACGGTTTTGGCCACGACGGTTTTGTCGCGCGCCGGGGCGGGTTCGCCACTACCAGTCATAGTGTCTATGCTTCGCGCGGAGGCAGAGGTGCCCTGTCCGCCACGCGCACTGCCACCACGCGTTCCTTTGCCGCCGGCAGCCAATATGGCCATTCGTATAACTCCCGCACCGGCAGCCTGGCGGCCGGTCAACACGCCGCCGTGAGAAATGTTTTCAATGCACCTGCTCGCGGCAATCAAGCCAACGCAGGCTGGCACAGTCCGGCTTGGGCCGGCCGCAGCACGGGCGCAAGCCGCGGCTGGGGTGGGGCCAACACCGGCTGGCGCGGGGCAGGCAGCTACGGCTCGAGCAGAGGTTACGGCGGTTACTCGGGCGTCTCTTCCCGCGGTGCCTACGGCGGTTACTCCGGTGGCCGGGCTGGCGGCTTTGGTGCCAGTCGTGGCTACTATGGCGGCGGCGGCCGCGGTTCCTATGGCGGCGGCTGGGGCGGCGGCGGCCACGGCGGCTGGGGCGGCGGCGGCGGCCACAGCGGAGGATTTAGTGGAGGAGGTGGCGGCGGCCACAGTGGCGGAGGTGGGGGTGGCGGTGGCGGTGGCGGACACGGACGCTAGG
This sequence comes from Verrucomicrobiia bacterium, assembly GCA_035934555.1. Taxonomy (GTDB): domain Bacteria; phylum Verrucomicrobiota; class Verrucomicrobiia; order Limisphaerales; family UBA8199; genus DASYXT01. The sequence goes on from DASYXT010000136.1 coordinate 56,621, forward strand.
GCGACCCTCAAAAACCCATGTGGGGCGAAGCGCGGGCAAGCGCGCGCATCAATGCTCCCGCACCAGCGTTCCATCGCGCCGCAAGTGCATGCGTTCCCCACGCCACTCGATGCGGTTGCCCAGAAACGCCAACACCCAAATTACGGTCTGCAGAAGATCTTTGAGCAGCGGCACCCAGGCCCAACGCCAGGGCGGCGCAGCCTGGTTTAGCCGTCTTTGCAGGTCTTGCGCCACCCAAACGCGTAGCGCCCAGCAGCCCACCGCGAAAGTGATCGCCAGACGGTTCGGCTGCACGAGCAACCAGATCAGCGGCCAAAGCGTTGGATTGCTCAGAATGCTCAAAAAATACGGACCCGGCTGGCACACTCGAATCGTGCGCGCCCAGCGAAGCTGGTGCCGCCAAACCTGCGGCCAACTTTTGGCCGGGTCCCAGCAATCCACCACGACTGGGCACAAGACGATTCGATGGCCGCGGCGAGCAATGCGATTGCCCAATTGATAATCATCGGCCAGGCAATCCGCCAATGCCGCCAAACCACCAATCTCCTTTACCAATCCCCGGCGAGTCGCCATAACCGCTCCCAGCGCAAACTGCTGTGGCTTGAGCGTTTGGGCCTGGAGCACTTGGCTCCAAAAATCTGCGTTGATGGCAACTGCCTCCCAGTACATCGCCAGGGTCAATGGGTTAGCCAGCCGGTAAACGCTGTTCACCAGGCCCGTCTCGGGGGCCTGCAGCGGCCGCACGACCTGGCTAAGCAGGTCTGCCGGCACGCGCACATCGGCATCGCTGATAACGATAATCTCGTACCGCGCCCGTTGCTCCAACTGGACCAGCTTGGCCACTTTGAAGTTAGTGCCTTGCAGCGGGTCGCACACGAGCAACTGCGCGTCGGCGGCAGGAAACTCTTGCAGCAGTTTGCGCACGATATCGCAGACGGGGTCTTGTGCCGAGGCGACACCAAACAAGACTTGAACCGGTCCCCGGTAATCCTGCGCGAACCAGCTCCGCAAACACGCTTCCGTGGAGTCATCGCAGCCCTTCAGCGGTTTGAGCAAGGTGGCGCCCGGCGCAGCGCTTTCCCCGGTCTCACGCCGGTGCAAAGGAAATCGGCGCGCCGCCAACCATTGCCAAAGCAGCAACGCCAGGCTCAACCAGGCCAGAATTCCGCAGATAAACGTGCCGGTTGCGGGAAACCCAATCCTGAATGCGCTCGCTGCAACGTCCGCCAACCAAACGCCGAAATATGAGGGCAGTTCCAAGTTCAAGCAAAGCTGGAGGCGTGCATTAACAGGGGCCGCTGCGAAAGTAAACTCTGAACGGTGCGACGATGCGTTGCTCAGAGACTCGTCGCCGGGGTCTTTGCGGGGTCAGCGCAGGTTAGCGGCATCAATGCTCGCCAGGAATCTCGGCGGACGCCGTGCATGCGTTGCTTGCTCGAACCCATAGGCGATCCGCAGCAATTTTGGCTCGCTCCACGCCCGGCCAAAGAACGAAATGCCCACCGGCAACCCGAACACAAACCCCGCCGGCACAGTGATGCTCGGGTAACCGGCAACCGCGGCGAACGTCGTGCTACCGCCTACGTCATGGTCGCCCAGGACCCAATCCGTGACATGCGCCGGGCCTGTGGTCGGGGCCAGAATGGCGTCCAAATTGTGCTTGTCCATTACCCCATCGATGCCCTCCTGCCGGGCCAGGCGCAGGCAAGTTGCCCGCGCTTTCTGATAGGCGGGGTCGCTCAAGGGGCCTTTAGCCTGTGATTTTATCAGTTCCTCCTGGCCGAACCAGCGAAGTTCCTGGTCGGCGTGCCGGCTATTGAAATCAATGATCTCCTGCAAGGTATGAACGGGGGCGTGCGGCCCGAGGCTCGCCAAATAGGCGTTCATATCCGCCTTCATTTCGTAGCGCAGCACCTCCAGTTCGGCCTTTTCCAACTCCGGGCTGGACTGCAATTCGAGCGAATCCACCAGCTCCGCGCCATGCGCTTTGAGCGCCTCCAGGGCGGCCTCGGCGATGATATCCACTTTGGGATGAAACCCAAAATAATGCCGCGCCACTCCGATGCGTGCGCCGCGCAAACCGCCGGCCTCGAGGCAACTGGCGTATTCACGGCGCCCGCGGTCCGTGGCCTCCGCCGTCGCGGCATCGCGCGGGTCGGTGCCGGCCAGCGCACCTAACAGCAGCGCCGCATCTTCGACTGTCCGCCCCATCGGGCCGGCGGTATCCTGACTGTGCGCGATGGGAATAATCCCCGACCGGCTCAGCAGGCCCAGCGTGGGTTTGATCCCAACAATCCCACAGAAGGAGGAGGGCGATAAGACCGAACCATCGGTTTCCGTCCCAATCGCCACCGCACACAAATTGGCCGAAACGGCGGCCGCCGAGCCCGAACTCGACCCGGAAGGGTTACGGTCCAAGGCGTACGGATTGCGGGTCTGGCCGCCCCGCCCGCTCCAGCCGCTGGTCGAAAATGAGCCTCTAAAATTCGCCCACTCGCTCAGGTTGGTCTTGCCAAGCAGGACGGCTCCAGCCGCCCGCAGTTTTTCGACGATGAACGCGTCGCGCGGCGGAACTGAGCCTTGCAGGGCCAAGGAGCCGGCGGTGGTCATCATTCGGTCGTGCGTATCAATATTGTCCTTGATCAGCACCGGGATGCCATGCATCGGCCCGCGTGCGCCCGCGCCGGCCAACTCGCGGTCCAGCGCGGCCGCAATCCCTAGCGCGTCCGGATTGAGCTCGATGACCGACCGCAGTTTCGGGCCGCTTTGATCCAGCGCGTCAATCCGAGCCAGGTACTGGCGCGTCAGTTCGACACTGGACAGCTTGCGCGTGCGGAGCAAATTGCCGAGCTGCCGCACGCTCAATTCCTCGACCTGGAATTTAGGGGACCGGTGATGGAACGCGGTTAGCGCGGGGGTGGCCAGGGCCGCGGCAACGTTTAGCGCGCTAAGCCGGAGGAATTCTCGTCGTTTCATATAGGCTGCAACCAAGCGCTTAGCATACTTGCCCTGGATAAGGAATCTCGAAATGGCTTTTTGGTGGACCGCCGCGAGGTCTTTTGGCGAATGGTTTTGCCACAAATCGATTGAACGAAAATGCCGGGGAAGCGTCAAAAACTTGTTAGGTTGGTTGTGGTTTCTAAAAGCGCTGGTCTCGTGAGGGGAAAGCGCCTTTAGCACGGTTGAGAGCGGTCCGCCTGGGAGGGGGGACCGCTCTTTTCGTGCCAGGTGGGTTCAACCGGGCTCGGCGGCCGGCGGTCTCACGCAAGCCCGTGAACCGCTTTATCCTTCTTTTGTCCGCGCGCTCCGCCTTGTCTTTCGTGTTTGCCTTCGCCGAATTCCTCGATCAACTTGCGGTTAAATGCGGGGATGTCCGCCGGCTTGCGGCTGGTCACCAGGCCGTTGTCCACCACCACTTCTTCATCCACCCACTCGGCTCCGGCGTTGCGTAGGTCCGTCTGTAGCGATGGCCAGGAGGTCACCCGCCGGCCGGCCACCACTTCCGCCTCAATCAGCGTCCAAGGCCCGTGGCAGATCGCTCCCACGGGTTTGCGCGCTGCGAAAAAATCGGCCACGAACTCGACCGCATTTTTGTCCATCCGCAGTTTGTCCGGGTTCATCACGCCACCGGGTAGCACCAGGGCGTCATAGTCCTCCGCCTTGGCGCTTTGCAGCGGGACATCGACTTTAAACGTCTCCCCCCAATCCTTTTCATCCCAGGCGCGAACGGTTTCACCCGCAGGGGAAACAATCTCCGCTCGCGCGCCCGCTTTCTCCAGCGCCTCCTTTGGTCCGGTCAGTTCCGCTTGCTCAAATCCTTCGGTGACCAGCAAGGCCACGCGTTTGCCCTCTAATGATGTTTTCATAACAGTAGTGCTTTCTGGACGATTTCCGCTTGCCTCCACAGACTACTTAGAACGCTTCCACTGGCCAGGCGAGTTGCGTATGGGGAGTTAGCCCTGGGGTTAGCCCCCTCCGGGTCCGCTGAATGGGCGCGGCCTTGATACCCCTTGCGACCTGCCCCAACCGCGGATACTTTACGGCGCAATGGTGACGCTGCCGCCCGAACTGCTCCAGGCGCCGGAATTGGCCCTCTATGGAGAGCAAATCCAGGCGCGCCTCGAACAGGAGCGGCAGCTCCGCGATAAGTTCCGCTCTGAAGTATCTGCTGGCGTGAAAGCCGAGTTTATTAATGGAGAAGTCATCGTGCACTCCCCCGCCACTACCCGACATACCATCGTCCGCATGCACCTCTCGCTGTTGTTGACGACCTACGCGCGCATGAATCGGCTCGGGTTGGTCCTGGATGAGAAAGCGATGATCAGTCTTAGCCGCAACGACTACGAACCGGATGTCCTCTTTTTCAGCGCTCCTCAGGCTGCCCGCATTCAGCCTGGCCAGCTACTTTTTCCCACGCCCGATTTTATCGCGGAGGTCCTGTCCGCGAGCACGGTTGACCGGGACCGCGGCGTGAAGTTCCGCGATTACGCAGCCCATGGGGTTCCTGAGTACTGGCTGCTCGAACCGGAGGCCGCCACGTTGGAACAGCACGAGTTAAAGGGAAGCGCCTACGCATTGCGGCTCAAAGCCAGCTCCGGGCACGTGCGCAGCCTTGCAATCCCCGGCTTTGAAATCCCTGTCCGTGCGCTGTTCGACCCCGAGGAGAACCTCGCCTGCTTGAAGCAACTGGTGCAGGCCGGCCCTTCCTGAAGGCTCCACCGCTCTTCGCTCTGCGCCGCCCTCACTCCGCCTGCTGCTGCGCGCGGTTCTTTTTGCTTTCCTCGACTACTCGATGCTCGGCTTCCCGTGGCATCTCCTCGTAATGGCTGAAGTTTTCGGAGTGCACGCCGCGACCGCCGGTGAGCGAACGCAACGTGCTTGAATAGCGGTAGAGTTCCTTGGCCGGTACATGCGCCTTGATCACCTGGAATCCGCCTTCCATGTCCATGCCTTGAATCTTGCCGCGCCGGCTGGATAAATCGCCCATCACCTTGCCCATGCAATCCTCCGGGATGCGGATTTCCACCAGGTGAATCGGCTCGAGCAAACACGGACGGGCCATCCCAAACGCCTCTTTGAACCCAAAATAACCCGCAATCTGGAACGCAATGTCTTTCGAATCCACCGGGTGCATCTTGCCGTCGTAAAAATCAATTTTGACATCGACCACGCGGTAGCCGGCCAGGATGCCTTCTTCGCAAGCCCTCATCACGCCTTTCTCGACTGACGGCACAAAGACCCGGTCCACGTTCTGGCCGCTCAGCGATTGGGTAAACTCGACGCCTGTGTCGCGCGGCTTGGGTTCGATGCGCATCCACACTTCGGCGAATTGGCCGGCGCCGCCCGTCTGTTTCTTGTGCCGGTGCTTGGATTCACCGCGCGCCTTGATCGTCTCGCGATAACGTACTCTTGGCTCGGATAATTCGACGTGCACATTGTACCGTTTGCGCAACCGGTCGGCGATGACCTCGAGGTGCAACTCGCCCTGGGCCGACACGATCGTTTGGTGCAACTCCGAATCCACCATGTGCAGGAACGTCGGGTCTTCATGATGCAACGCCGCCAACCCCGAGGCGATCTTGTCTTCCTCGCCTTTCACGCTGCTCTTCAGCGAAGCGTGAATATTGGGCTTGGGGTAGTCCACTTTCGGCAGCGAGACATGCCGTTTGCCGCCGCACAACGTATCGCCGGTATGCGTATCCTTCAGCTTTACCACCGCGCCGATATCCCCCGCGGTCAGCAAGGGAATGCTCGTGCGCGTCTTGCCGTTGAGCAGGTAAATCTGCCCGATCTTTTCCGTGCTCCGGCGGCTGGTGTTGTACAGTTCGCTGCCAAACTTCACCGACCCGGAATAGATGCGGAAAAATGACAGCTCGCCGAACTGCGCTTCGCTCATCGTTTTAAATACATACAGCACCGGGTCCGGATCGTTGAGCCCGACCTCGGCCTCCTTGCCCTGTTCATCCAGCGCTTGGACTTTGGCCCGGTCCACCGGCGACGAACCGTACTTGGCAATAAAATCCATCAACCGCGCCACGCCGATATTGTTCTCGGCCGAAGTGACAAACAGCGGCGTAAACACCTGCTTTTGGATCGCCGCATGCAGCCCGGCGCGCATTTCCTCCTCCGACAACCCCCCTTGCGCAAAATATTTTTCCATCAAGCTATCGTCCGACTCGGCAATAAACTCAATGAGCTGCCCATGCAATTGCTTCACCCGCTCGGCCGCCTCGCCGCTCGCGGCCGCTTCGGTGAACTTCCCGCTCTTGTCCTTGGCGTAGGTAATGACCTCGTTGCGCAGCACATCCAGCACCTGGTTGAACCCGGGGCCGGCATTCAGCGGCAGCGTCAGGGGGAACACGCGCTCGCCGAAATGTTCCCGCACTCGCGCCAGGCTGTTATCCAAATCGACTTCCTCTTTATCAAACGCGTTTATCACGATCATCTTGGGGATGCCGTCCTCGGTGGCGTAGCGCCAGGCCGCGTCGGTCCCCACACCCACCCCGTGGTTGGCGTGCACCACGATTAACGCAAAATCACCGACCCGCAGCGCCCCCAGCCCTTCGCTGATGAAATCCGTGTAGCCAGGACAATCAATCACGTTGAACTTCTTGCCCAGCCATTCCAGGTGCATCAGCGTCGCCGAAACCGAAATCTGCCGCTGCTGCTCGCTGTCGTGATAGTCCGAAACCGTTGAACCGGCGGAGATGCTGCCCATCCGGTTAATCACCCCGGCCGTCGCGAGCATCGCTTCGCTCAGCATGGTTTTTCCCGAGGAGGCATGACCGACGACCGCGAAGTTACGAATTTCCGCCGCTTGGTATTCTTTCATAAAAACGTTGACGTACCGCGCAAAAAAACCCGCCGGGCTGCTACCCGGGTGGACAGAGAATGTAAGGAACGAGAGACCCGGCGCAAGCGGAGAAATGGCTCCGCATGCCGCAGCGCCGGAGCGCGGACTTCAGTCCGCAGCAACTTACCACCGCCAGGTTTTGGACTGCGGCAGCCCCCTGCCGCTTTTCCAACGATTGGTTCAATCCTCCCCCGGAGCGCGCACTTCAGTCCGCCCGTCCGATTACCCTTTGGCGCATTCCACTGCGGGGTGAGGGGTCCTAGTCCTTCGCCTTGGGCCCCTGCCCATGATGCCGAAACAGCCGATGCCGGTTTTGAAACAGGTACACGACGATGAAAATATTCAGACAAAGAATGACCAGCACCGAATACGAAGACTTCCGCAGCAACTCATACACTTCGATCGGGATGAAGAAAGCCGATTCCCCAATCGTTAGCCAGCCCGCCCACGGCACTCGGAACAGAAGCCCAAACCCCTCGGTCAAAGAAAACAGACTGTAAAGGCCCGTGCCGCGCGCGATTAACACGATCTTCGCTGGTGTAATCTCGCTGATCTTGGCGGCCAGCTCCGTAAAAAACCGTTTCTCGGGGTCCAGGTGGAAAAACTCGAGTGTTTGCCGGAACTGCTCCGGCAAATTGTTGTCGTGGATCCGGTACACGCCCGCCGCCAGCAGCAGCAGCCCCAACCCCTTCGCCAATTTGATGAGAATGATGAAGTACAGCGTCGGTGCCCGCTTCTTCGCCCCCCCTTCCCCGCCCGTCTGCCCGCGCTCGCCCATCAACGCACTTTCCCGGTTAACCGCGCCAACAAATCCGCGATCCTCACCCGCTCCTGCTTCATGCTGTCGCGCTCACGCAGGGTGACGGTGTCCTTCAGCTCGGGCCCCTGCTCGCCCAGCGTGTCAAAATCGATCGTCACGCAAAACGGCGTGCCCACCTCGTCCTGGCGCCGATAGCGCCGCCCAATGGCCCCCGCCTCGTCGTAAAACACCGTCAGATGCGGCCGCAACAAGTCCCGCACCTCTTTGGCCTTCTTGACCAGCTCGGGCTTGTTCTTCAGCAACGGGAATACCGCAACTTTCACCGGCGCAATCCGCGGGTGAAATTTCATCACCACCCGCGACTCCAGCTTGCCTTTGTCATCCGGGGCCTGGTCCTCGCAATAAGCGTTGCAGATGAGCGCCAGCGCCAGCCGATCCACTCCCGCCGATGGCTCGATCACGTGCGGCACATAATAACCTTTACCCAGCGCTTCGGCGTCCTCGTGCGCCTGGCGCCCCGCCGCTTCCGCTGACTCCCCGGTTCGCGTGAGGTACTTCAGTCGCGCCTGTTCGTACCGTCCGGCCAGCTCGGTTTGCTTCTCCGGCGCCAGCTTTGCCCACGCGGCTTTCAATTCCTCATCGAACACCGTCATCGCTTTGCCGGCAAATCGCTGATGCTGGCTCAGGTCGAAATCGCTTCGCGCCGCCACCCCTTCCAGTTCCTCCCCCATCAACTCGCCCTTCTCGTCCCGCTTGCTGAACGGGAATTTATAAAGAATATCCACCGTCGCCCGGGCGTAGTGGGCCAGCTCGTCCGCTTTCTGCCAATACTCGACCAGCGAATGGCGTGGCAGGCCGATCTCTTCGTAAAACCGCAGCCGCTCCTCGACCCAATATTGGTGCCAGAGCTGCCAGCCCCAGTTGGGCTGCGGCTCGCCGGGATGCCCTGGCCCTTGCGGCGTCGCGACGCTGCCGCAAATTGCCTCCACCGCCTCGTCCGGCTTGATAAAAAACTCCAACTCCATTTGCTCGAACTCCCGCGAGCGGAAGGTGAAATTGCGCGGGTTGATCTCGTTCCGGAACGCCTTGCCCATTTGCGCGATCCCAAACGGCAGCTTCTGGCGCGACACTTCGAGCACATTCTTGAATTGGGCGAAAATCGCCTGCGCCGTTTCCGGCCGCAGGTAGGAAACATTTTCGGCGCTCTCGACCGGACCAACCGTCGTCTTGAGCATCAGGTTGAACGGGCGCGGCTCGGTTAGCAGGCCGCCGTTCTCCGGGTTGTACCGCTGCGAATTCTCCACCGGCTCGGTCCGCTCGCCCAGCAGTTCGGGATTCTCCAAACCCCGTTGTTGGTAGAATTGGCGCGCCACCTTGCGCGCGTACTCGGGATGCTTCCCAGTGGTCACCAGCACCGAAAAGGAATCCTTCGATTCCTTGCCGGACCCGCTAGTGACCGCGCCGCTGTAGAAATAGGCCGTGCCGCTCTGCGGTTCGATCTGATCGGCGCGATACCGTTTCCGGGTCAGAAGGCAATCGACCATCAAATCGCTGAAGGTGCTGGTGTGCCCGCTGGCTTCCCAAATGCGCGGGTGCATGATGATCGACGCGTCCAGCCCCACTATATCGTCCCGGAACTGCGTCATCACCCGCCACCAGCGCTCTTTCAAATTGCGCTTCAACTCCGCCCCGGGCGGGCCATAATCCCAAAACCCATTCAACCCACCATAAATCTCGGACGATTGGAAGATGAACCCGCGCCGCTTGGCGAGCGACACGATCTTCTCCATCAACTCGCCCGATTTTGCTTCAGCCATAGGCTGGCCAGTGTTCCCCATGCCCTCGGGAGTGTCAAGGTGCCGCGCCGGACGGGGTGGAGCGAGGGGCATGGTTAAAAGTGGGTGCATCAATTCCATAGGCTCAGCCATTGGCGGTTTGCCCGTAGGACGCGGAGATTGGCGAGAATTTCCGCATTGGTGGTCAGCCAGGCACCCCCTTTTTTCAGCCGAGCTTGCAGCAC
>DASYXT010000009.1:0-2549 GCA_035934555.1 Verrucomicrobiia bacterium
CCCTTCATGTGGTGTGTTGTTGGTTACACGTTCAGCAGACATGTCTTTTTTACCATAAATGGCGTCCGGGTCAAGCACTTTGTGCGACTTTCTGCTCGATTTTCCACGGCTACTGACAAAGTCCTCGCCGGAGCAACCGGGTGAACTGGGCCTTGGGCCGTGACTTCTCCGACATCTCTGTTGCCGTGCATAAGCTCTGCCGCAACGGAGTGGGTGGGGGTCGTGGAGCCGACTGGGGGCGCGCGGGGCAAAGCCGGAGGGTTGGCGCTCAAGGCCGCAGCGCCTGCACTGATGCTTTGGCCAAGATAGTTATTCCTCATGCCGGCGTTGTGTGAATCGGCGGATTAGCTCCCAAGGTTTTCGGTGGATATGGTGCTCAAAATCGGGCAACGATTTTTTAGCGCGCTTGCTTTGGGCCTGATGCTTGAACAGGAAAATGGCCAAAGACCGGAAAAGGCAGAGGTTGTGCGCCGCGGTGGTCTCCCGCACGGGGCATCGGTCTTCGTCTTGAGTGCGGTCCCGGCGGTAGTATTGCCCGTTTTCAATGCTCCAGTGGCTGCGGCCCAGCTCCTGTAAGCGCTCTGGACCGGCCTCCTGGGGCCAATAGGTAGTTACCGCAAAGCGAGTGTCGTCGGTTTCTTTAGTCACTTTGCCTCGGCGCACGATTTGGGTGTGGCTGTGGATGCGTACGACCTGAGCCACTCCGGCCAAGCCCATCGCCTTGGGATCGGTGCAGGCACACCAAAGTTGCCGGGTTTCAATGCGTCCGTGGTCCTTGTCCACCGTCGTGGCCTGAGGGGGGAAGAGCGCCGGGCAGCAGTTGCTCGGCTTTGGCCAGCGCCGTAGGCTGGTTGGCTTTGAGGAAGAGAAAGAACTCCGCCCCGTTGCCTTGAGTCAATTGGCGGCAGTTGGCTTTGATGGTGTGAGCGGCGTCGGCAGTCAGACACACCCCGGCCAAATCCATCTTGGGCAGATGGGCGGCCACCGCCGCCTCCTCGTTGGTGTCCCGGGGCACCGCCACCTGATCGACCAGGCGCTGCTCGGTGCTCTGAAAGTTGACCAACATCAGGGCCTTGTCGGCCTTGGGCTTTTGCAGTTCGGCGGGGATTTCGCACGGCTCGGCGGCGGCGGCCTCGGCTTGCTGGGCGGAACGGGCCGGGGCGGGTTGGGCATTTTTGACCACCTTGCCGTCCACATGCACGAGCTGGAGCGGAGCCGGATCCTCGGCTTGCATCCAGCCGGTCAGCACGGCTTTGAGTTGTTCGGCATTGACCTCTTTGAGCAAGCGCCGGAAGGTGCGCTCACAAGGCACCTCATACTCCCGGGGGCGGCCTTTGCGCGGACGGCAGCGCAAGCGGGCCCGTTGGGCGTGATTGAGGCTCTGAGCAAACTCCGCAATGGCGTGCGGCCCCTTGCAGCCGGCCGCCACCGCCAAAGCGATGAGGGCCAGCACACCGGCCAGTTGGTGGCGCACTCCGTGGGGGTTGCGCGGATCAGTCATCTGTTGGCGCAAGCGCTCCCACAAAGAGTCCAGTTGGGCCGTGGGCACCGGACAGGCCGGCGGCAGCGGCCCCTGAGGGTCGGCCAAAGCGGCTGGCAACTCCGGCAAGCGGACTTGTTCCAAAGCCCCTTCTCCCAACGGCCGCACCCAGAGCTGCTTGGGATGTTTGGTGTCGGTGTAAAAGTCCTGCCAGTCCCGTTCGTAGCCCTGGGTCGGCCCCAACTGCTCCCAACCGGCCGCCTTGTAACAGGTGCCCCGAAACCGCTGCGGGTCCACAAACGTTTCGGCCACCAGTGCCGGGTAACCAAAGTGCTCCTGCCAATCCGCAGGCAAACGCTCGCACACCAGCTTCAAAACCCGCGAGGCCAGGTTCGGCCACTGACCAGGAGCCCCAAGCACCAGAAATCGGGAGTTCTGCGCGATGAGATGCCGCCGCTCCTTGACCTGACGCGCTGGCCAGTGCAGCCATTGGTCCCGAAGCTTGATATGAAAAGCCGGCGAATTGAAGACCAGCAGCGCCAGCCACTGGCCCCCATATTCGGCGACATACCTCAACACTCGCCCAACCGCGTTGGCGTTCTTGAGATAGTGCTTGGTGACCAACTCCTCATCAAAGCGCTCCCGCTCGGAGTCTTCAATCAGGCGAACAGTGACCCTCTCCAGCAGCAAGGGTTCTGCGGGATTGCCGCCAATCGAGCCATCGAGTAGATGAACTGACATGCGCCAAGTTCAGCAGAGCCGCACCAGGAGCGCCAGCAAATTGTTTTAACCTTCGCAGCTTCAAGCCCTTACCACTTAGCCTGTCAGCCGCCCTGCCATGCCGGCTATATCAAGCTCTTTTACAACCCCGCCGCCGGCACTGCGCCCTTTGCCTATCTCACCTCCCAACTCCCCGCGTCCTACCAATACCAAAATGGACCGGACTAAAACCCGCGAGCCTGGCACCGCGAGGCTGGCCGCGTTCCTCCTGTTGCTCGCGGTCAGCTCCTGTTCGCCGAAGAAGACCTCGGAACTGTTGCAACCCAGCCAGGCCCTGGGCACGGTCCTC
>DASYXT010000034.1:0-86470 GCA_035934555.1 Verrucomicrobiia bacterium
GCTATGCAGATCCATTCCAGCTACTACTTTTTTCATCGGTCGCCTTTCGGTTGAGTGTTGTTGTTTATTTACTGTCTACCAACGACAACTCTTTTACCGAGAGGCGGCCGGCTTCGCCAGCGCCCTTAATGTCTATCAGTCACCGTTCATGCCCGGCCCCTGCATGAGGGCCGAATTGAGCCGAGGCTGTTTGGAAATTTCGTTGAGCTGCTGGACGACGTTGTGCCCGGCATGTGGGCGGAGTTGTTGAACGATCGCTCGTTTGAGGGTGTTTTACCTGCCGCCAACTGGTGCTATTACGACGGCTCGCCTGACATTTGCGACCGGCAATGGGACACGAACTCGACGTGGTGCATCGATACTGCGAACGCTTTTAACGGCGCTAAATGCGCCAGTCTCACGGCGGCGGCGCGGCCCGCCAGCCTCACCCAATCTGGCCTCAGTTTCAAAAAGGGCATGGGCTATACGTTCTCCGGCCATTTCCGTGGCGCCCGCGGGCTCAAGGCCACCGTTCTGCTGAAAGCTCTTCTGCCTACCGGCGAGTGGATGGTACTGGCTTCAGCGGAGCTGCCGCGAGTATCGGCTGAATGGCGGCAATATTCCGTCCGGCTGATCTCCCGCGCCGAATCCTCGCAGGGCATATTCGAGTTGCGCGTTGCGGGCCACGGCCGGCTTTGGGCCGACAAACTTTCTCTGATGCCGGAGGACAACCAGGCCGGCTGGCGCAAGGATGTCGTCGAGGCAATCAGGGAAGTGCGGCCGGGCGTCATTCGCTGGGGTGGCTCGAGTGTGGACCCCGGCCATTACCGCTGGAAAAATGGCATTGGGAACCGCGATCGGCGGGTCCCCTGGCGCAACGAAGTTTGGGGCAGACTCGATCCAAATGACGTCGGCATCGACGAGTTTTGCCAGTTCTGCGCGCTGACGAAATGCGAGCCTCTCATCTGTGTGAGTTTTGCTGACGGCGCTCAAAGCGCGGCGGAGCTGGTCGAGTATTGTAACGGGAGCGCCGCAACGCAATGGGGTGCGCGCCGCGCCGCCAACGGACACCCCGCACCCTACAGGGTGAAATATTTCCAGATCGGCAATGAGATCAGCGGCGACGACCCGCAGTACCTGGAACAGATTGAGGACTTCATCAGCCGGATGAAGAAAGTCGAACCCGACATCCAAATTCTGAGTTCATTTCCGAGCAAGAAACTGCTTGAGCGAGTGGGACCGGAACTTTCGTTTGTTTGCCCGCACCATTACACGACGGACCTGGCTGCGTGCGACCAGGATTTCAACCACATTGGACAAATGCTGACGGAGACGCCGGGGTGCGGCCAGGTACACATAGCGGTGACGGAATGGAATATTGATGCCGGCGCGTGGGGCCTCGGGCGCGGCAAAGAGATGACCCTCGATGCGGCGCTGTGGAATGCGCGCTACCTGAACGTGATGATGCGGCACTCGGATCGCGTGAAGATGGCGTGCCGCTCGAACCTCGCTAACAGCTATTGCGGCGCGATCATTGAAACCGGGATATCCGGTTCCGGCGTGCTGAAGCGGCCCAGCTACTACGTCATGTACTTGTATTCCCACCAGGCCAAACCGATTCCTTTGGCCCTCGACACGTCTGGCGAGCGGCTGGACCTGGTGGCTTGCGGTGCCGAAAACAAGCAGTCCGTCGTCATCTTCGCCGTTAATAGCAAACCCGAACCGGTCGAATTGGCGGTCTCCTTCGAGGGCTTCGGCAAAGAGCTGCGCCTGAGCGAGGCGGAAACGCTCGCCGATACCCACAACGCCGGGCAGGTAGATGTGATGAATCATTGGGCCACGCCGGAGCGGGTTACTCTGCGCAGACAGCCCGTGTCAGGAAGCACGGTCGCCTTGCCTGGTTTGTCGGTGACAGCGGTCGAATGTGAAGTCCGATAAAAGCTGAACAGAAATAGGTAGTCGCCGTCACATAAATGTGCTAGGAAGCGGTATTCGATTGGGACGCTCATCGCGAACGGCACGTTTCCTGGCCGCCCGCAAGTTCCGGTGGTCGTTGGCAGTGGCCGCGCTAGTCTCAGCCTGTTCAACTCCGCGGCCCAGCCCCACCCCGAGCCCGGGACCGGCGCAGTCCCGCTTTGCGCTCAAGCAGCTCGTTCCCGGCGCGATCGTTATCTCGGCCGGCGCGCAACCCACCGCCATCAGCTTCGATCCGCCCAGCACCCGCGTCGAATCCGCCAGTGAGGGTGCTGAAAACGCCGCGCGACGCGTGATGGACACGCCCAACCTGGGCCATCCCCAACTGGAAGCTGTGGCGGGCGTGTTCTGTTTCGCCGCGGCGCCCTTTGCCGCTGCTTACGGCGCAGTCGCCGCGCACCGGGAACATTTGTCGCCCGGCCAGCTTTCAAATGCGGAAAGCGATCTGCGCGAGGCGCTACAGGCCAATGCCGGGTCCGATTTTCTGCGCAATGAGGTCGGCCAATGCGCGCGACAACAGACGCGCCGCCTGCTGGTATGCCGCAACGCGCCCGCGGCCGATACCGGTGACGCGGCGCCAGTCAGCGCAGTCCTCGAAGTCACGGTCGAACAACTGCGGCTAATCAGCATCGCCCCCGACCAGTACGTGCTTCGTATCGAGGCGCGGGTCAGATTGCTCGACGTGCGCGGAACCGTGCTGCTCGACCGGCGTTACCCCTACGAAAGCGGGCCGGATATGTTCGTGGATTGGGCGCGCCAAGGCGGTGTCGAAACAGTTGCACAAACCGGCTATCACGTATTGGCGGAACAAATCGCGCGCGAAATCTTTCAACCACCGTCCGAGCCTGCGTTGCGGCTCGGTCCGGGGCAAATCGGCATTCCTGGGCGCCGAAAAGTGTCGCTGAAAAATCGTGGATTCCATTTTGTCGGGCTGGGCCCGGAGGCGGTCACGTCCATCGATGTTCATGCGCGCGGGACGGGTGACGCGTCGCGCCTAACCGCCCCAGCATCGGACTCGCCCGAGGCGCCCTCGCCGCAAACCGACACGGAGTATAAAATGGACGGGCTGGTCGATGACCGGAACTTCGTCGTCCAGACTGTCTCCTGCTTCGCGGCCGTGCCGATGGGCCTGTGGGAACAGACCGTTGGGGCGGTGCGGAAACATTCGCTCGAGAAGAAAGAGCGCCTGGCCAAGCGGCTCGAGATTATCCCGGACCAGATAGGCTTCGAGAGCAAAGTGGCTGACGAGGTGGCGCGGCGGCTGCGCTCCGACACCGGCGACCTCGTGCGGCGTACGGAGGAACCGTTGCAGGTTGGGTCTGTGGGCAACGCGCAGGTGAGTGACAAGCCCGGTGCGAATACCAACAGCGCGTTGGCACTGGACATCCAGGTGCTCAACGCCGGGTTGGTGCCCACACACGGCAACAGCGCCTCCCGCGCTTTATCCGTTCGGGTCCAAGCCACACTGCTCCGCACTTCCGACGGGCAGGAGCTGTATCGGCAGCCGATCGTGTACCGCAGCGCCGTGCATAAACTTAAGGACTGGGCTGGCGCGGATGGCCGGATGGTGCGGGAGGAGCTGGACGCCTCCTGCAAACAGGCCTCGCAGGCTTTGGCCGAGGAGTTAGTCCGGCGCCATCTGCTGACCACCCCGGCTTCGCAAGCCGGACACAACCGACCGCTGCCGCCGCTCGATTGAGCCAGGCTATCTTCGCTCCAGCCTGGCTCTCACTCGCTGCCCTTTTTGCTCGAACGTGCCTTCTGCAGCTTATGTGTGTAGTGGCGTTTGAAGCGGTGACAGGCATTAAAATCCGTGCGGCCTTCGTCATTTTCCCAGACTTCGTCGTAGCGGGGCTCGCGCGGCGGCGTGCGCGATGCGCGCTGCTGGAGAATATTCCCCTCAGGGTCGCATTCCAGTTCCAGGTAGCGTGGCTTGTGCGACCGGTCGAGGCGGTTGGAGAGGATGACCAGGATTTTGCGTTTGGCTTTGACTCGGGTTTTCACGGGTAACTTAAGCGATAAAAGCGGGTGGGCCCGGGCGGCACGTCAATGGTTTGGCCCAAACCGTAGAACGAAGGGATGGCGACCGCGCCGATGGTTGACCATTGCGCGTTGGATAGACTGTCCGCCGCTTGAACCGTATAGGTGCGGCCGGGCGTGCCCACACAGGAGAGCAAGACCGAACCGCCAGCGGCTTGCGCAGAGGCAAAGAACGGCACAGCGCCTGGCCGCAACAGCACGCTGCGCTGGGTCAGCCGCGGGGCGGTCGAAGAAAAATACCAGACGGTGCGGAAGTCGTAATGATGACCCGTCAGGCCATTGAAGCTCAAGGTGAACGGCTGGTACATCGTGCTGACAAATTGGGTGCGCGTGAGCGTCCGCGACGCCAGCACAGTGCTCGTATCGGTGTCCACAACGGAGATGACTGCGACAAGAGTATTGTCCCAGTTGAAATTGTCCACGCGCAACTCGAACTCGGCGACGTAATCGCCGGTCGCCAGAAACGGCGTGCCGGGGCCGCGGCAGAGATAGCCGGAGGTGCGGTCGCGGACAGGGTCGGCTTCCCAGCCATTGAGGCCGTCCTGCCGGCCGATGTCGTGGGTAAGATTGGCGGCGGTCCAGTTGTTTAACCCATCGACCGTGACGTCAGTGATGGTGAGTGTCGGGGCGCCGGTGGAATGGTACCAAAACACCCGGAACCGCAGCGGGTCAGCGGGGATACCATTGGAGAAGATCAGCGGGAAATCCTGCGCCTGGCTGGCTTGGAGGAATGCATTCCAGGGAACGTTGGTCGTGGCAAGCACGGTCCCGGTGTTGTTTTCGACCACGTCGAGCCGGACAAGGTTCACGGCGGAATTGGTGAGGGCATCCACCGCCAATCCGAAATGCACGACATGGGCGCCGATGGGCAGCGACATCAGGTAAGGTCCGTCCTGGAGATAGCCAAAGGTTGCGGCATTGGCCGGGGTAGCGGTCCAGGCGAGCGGCGTCGCAAAGCCGCCCAGCGCGTGGGTGAATGCGGCATCGCCCGAGCCTTTGGCAAAACCCAGGTCGGCCGTTACCGGCTCGGCCAGCGCGCTCACAGGCATAAGCGCGGAGCTTTGGCGCGCCGCATCGGCCGAATCAAAGGGACCGTCCCACTTCAATCCGAGTTGGTTGAATACATTGCGGTTGTTGAACCAGACGGCGTGGGCATTGCGGTAAAGAAAGCCGTAATAAGCAGGCGTGCGAGTAACATCGTAAAGATAGGCGAGGTAGCGAACAAAGATGCCTTTGAATTGTGGCACGTCACCGCCGCCGCAGCCGCCGGTTGCTTCGCAAGGGTCGCGTAAGATGCCGTTGGCATCCACCAGGGTTGACGAGGTAATGGCCGCGTTGGCAATCGCAGTCGCCTGGTTGAGATAACTTACGTCGCCGGTGGTTTTGTACAAATCGACTAAGCCCCCGAGAATCACGCCCTGGTTGTAGGTCCAGGTGGCCTGTCCATTGTTCTGGCAGCCGTTCAGGCCGTCGTTGACGAGGTTTTGGGCGTTGATCATGCCGCTGGCTTTGAACCACGCCCATTCGTTGGTGGCCCAATAAAAGTAGCTCCCTGAGCCGGTGTCGCCAGGCGTCCGCTGATGGAGGCGGATGGCGGCCAACAAAAACAGCTCATTCGGGATGGCGTTCTTGTAGCCGTGCGACTTATTCCACCAAACACCGCCGGGGCAGAGTTGATTGGTGGTGTCCCAACCAGTGACCAGGTCGGTGAAGATGGTCTTGGCCATCGAAAGAAATGCGGGATTTCCGCTCAGGTCGTAAGCGCGAATCCAGGCGTTGGCCCACCACCCTTCGTCGTCGTAGTAATCGTTGAGGAAGTTGCCGCCGGAGTTCAGGTTGAAGGTGTTGGTCAGCACGGCCAGGTACTGGCGGTCATTATTGGCGAAGATGACATTCTCGATGGCTTCGAGGCAATTGGCCGCATTCCACCATCCGGTGGTGTCGTACAGGCCGGCGGGGTTATACCATTGTTGCAACATGGCGCCGGCGGCCTCGGTGTTGGCGTTGAAGTCGTCCCCGGTGAGCGCCAGCACCGGCGTGCCGCCACTAACGGCGAAAATAACCGCATTGGCGCCGCTGCCGCCGGCTTGCCACACCAGCGAGATATTTGTAACCGGGCTGGTGGTGTTAACGAGCTGGATGTCGGCGGCGTAAAGGCGCGGGTTGCCCGCGTTGATGTTGTTGGGGATGCTGGTGTCGAGGTCGATGCGGCCATTGGCGGCCCAGGCGACCGGCGCGGCAGTAAACCAATCCGGCACGACGAAGTTGTTGCTTTCCGAAAAGCCGTTGGCATGGCGCATCGTGCAGCCAACGGTGATTGGACCGTTGCCGCCTGAGACCAGGAACGAGAGGGCACGGAAACTGGCAGGCACAGCCGGGACCAGTGAACCGCTGGGGGCATTCGACGTCAGAAGCACGACGTTATTGGCCGTGTAACTCGGCGCTAGCAAATACCGATGATCCGGCGCGGAGACATTCGTGAACGTTGAACCAGCCGCAGGCAGGCCTGTGTTCGGAGCCGTGGGGACATAGCCCACCTCGTACCAGGTGTTGGCGGTATTGACAGGGCCGGTGTCCATCGAAGCGGTGGTGACGCCACCCAGGTTGCCTGGCTTGCCGGCCGACGCTTCCACCACGATGTCCTCGTTGTAGCCCGTGACCGTGATGGGCGTGAAGCTGGAGCCAGTCGAGCCGCTGACGGCCATGATCGCGCCTTCACCCGTCCCGGACACATAGGAAAAATCGATGCTGGTCACCGCGCTCGAGGTGTGGGTCAGCGCGAAATCGAGGGAATACAGGCGCGGGTTGTTGGCGTTGACGCTATTGAACGCGAAGGTGCCCACATCCACGCGCCCATTGGCGGTCCAGGCGGGGCTGGCCCCGTTGAACCAATCCGGGATGCTGCCGCTGCCGCTTTCGGTAAAGCCATCGAGATGATGAACTGTATAAGAAAAGGCGACGCCGTTGTGCCCACCACTTTCGAGTAAGGAAAGTTGGGTGTAAATCGCCGGCGAAGATAGCGTCAAGGTGGCATGGGTGAGCGTCGAGTCCAGCAACACGGTATTATTGGCGCCGTAGCTGGGCGCCATGCGGTACTGATGGTTCGCCAAACTCTGGTGAGTAAACGTGGAGCCGGCCGGCGGCAGCCCGGTTGCCGGAGCAGCGGCGTTATAACCCTGTTCGTACCAGCTATTCGCACAATTGGCCAATCCACCGTCCATCGACGCCGTCGTGTAGCCGCCGCTAAGGACGGGCGCGGGGGCGGTGCGTTCAACCACCATGTCCCGGTTGTAACTGCCGGGCGTAAGACTGATGGGGGCAAAATCCGCGCGCGCGCCCAAGGCAAAGCTCACGCAAAGCCAGGGCAAACGGGACACAAATCGTCGAAGCAACTGCATCGCGGTGCTGGTGTTCGATAGCACAGAAGGGTGCGACCGGAAAGGCGAAAACATGGAGCGTGGGACCGCACCGCACGGAGCCCCTTTCAGGCGGTTTCCCCATAACCCGCCCCGCCCCGGGCCAGTTTCAGCCAACGCGCCAGCGTCCTGGACTGCGCCAGCCCTCTGGCGCTGTTAAAACACCAGCATACGTCATGGCCGGAGTCGAACCCTGGAATGCCCCGATCCATCGCAAGCGTACGACCAGAGCGTGGTTATTCGGTCAAGATTTACGATAGAACCACGGACAGTTCACTGGCTTCTTTACGATGCCAATTTCGCTGAAAGCACGCTCAGAAAAAAGTCGGCAACACTTACGGCCGCGGCATGAACGGCCTCTACTATGATGGCCACGCCGCGTTTGTCCTGCCCGCCAACCTCCGCGTGCAGAATTTCCGGGAACCAGGCACCTTCCGCCCGTGCCGGGTTACCCCGGCGAGTAACACGGCTTACAACCCGCGCAACTTGCCGGCTCAAGGGAGGATTACGATCCGATAGAATCGGTTGCTCGAAACCACCACGTCGGATATGCAGGCGATCCGGCCGGAGCTGGTTACATCTCCAGGCAGAGCGACCCACGTGGACGGGTCGAGGGTCGAGTTGACCTCAACCCGGTAGGTAACATTTGGGAGTGCTCCCCAGCAGAGAGTGACGTTGGTGCCGGAAAACTGAGGCGGCAGCAAGACCCGGTCCGGAGGACCGGCGCCTGCAACCACGACCTCGATCGAATTAGCCGTGGTGCCAAGCTGCAATGTCACCACGTTTGATGGGTAGAGGAAATTCGAGAAGGCGCCGCTGAGCGAGCCGGCGGTTAGCACGGTGAACGAATCGTTGGTGGTCGGAACGTAGTTGTTGGCCAGATTGATGCTGAGGGCTCCATTGATCGCAACGGGGCCGCTTACCTGAAGTTGGCCGTAATTGGTGGCGGGAACAGTGCCGGCGATAGCGCAATTGAGGATCGCATTCGATGAGGAAGCATAACCGCCACCGCTGGCGAAAAGAACGCCGCGCTGAATGTCCACGATGCCGTAGTTGGTGAAGGGTATGACAAATGTGAGGGTGCCGGCACTGGCCGTTTTGCGGAACGTTCCCGCATTGTCAAAGCGCGGCGCCCCGCCGCCGGATAGGATCAGGGATGCGTTTTGAGAATTGAACAACGCGCCTGGCCGATTGGTGATCACGCCGCCGAACATTGTGAGGGAGCCCGCCCCGGTCCAAGTCGTGACTCCCCCATTTTCGAGTGTGCGCGAGGTGAGGGTGATAAAGGAGGGGTCGTTGATGCTGAGGGTCGCGCCCGCGGGGATGACGGTTCGGCCCGTGCCGCTCATGCCACCACCAGTCCAGGTCATGGCGCTGCCGACGGTGACCACATCGCTGCCGCCCAGGGACCCGCTGCTTAAATTGATCAGCGACGGTGAAACCGGGCCTGTGCCGTCGAAATTCACCGTGCCGCCGGAGATGGTCAGCACGTTGTTGGTGCAAACGTAATACCCATTAAGCTCCGCCGAACCGTTCCCGAAGATATTACTGCCCGTCACGTTCACAACGCCGCTGAAGGTCGCGTTGCCGCTGTTTACGCCCAGGGCTCCGCCGCCGGTGATAGCCGAACCGGGGCTCGAAGTGAAGGCCGGTCCGCTAAAACTAATCGCCGCTCCCGCCGGTACGGAAATGAAACCCGTATTCAGGCCGCCGCCTTCCAGCACCAGCGTGCCCGCTTGGATCCCAAGGACGTTGAAGTTATTGAAAGTTACGTCGAACGTGGTTGTACCGCCACCGGGCGTGGTGAGTGTGCCGGCATTATCAAAACGCGGAGCGCCACCGCCGGGAAATATGGACGTGGGACTTTGCACTTGGAACAGCGCCCCGGGTTCGTTAGTAATCACTCCGTCGCTCATATTCAGGCTCGCACCGGACCAGGTCGTGGTGCCAGCGTTGTCCAAGGTACGCGTGGCAAGGTTTATAAATGAAGGGTTGTTGATGCTGAGGCTTGCTCCCGGCGGAATCAGCGTTCGGCCCGTGCCGCTCATGGCGCCGCCTGACCAAGTCATGGTGCTGCCGGCCATGACGAGATCGCTGCCACCCAGCGAACCGCTGCTCAGGTTGATTACCGAAGGGGAGACCAGGCCGATGCCGTCGAAATTGACCGAGCCGCCGGAAATGGTGAGGGAGTTGTTGGTGCAAACGTAGTAGCCATTAAGCTCCGTCGAACCGCCACTGAAGATATTGCTCCCCGCCAGGTTCACAACACCACTGAGCGTTGGCGTGCCGCTGCTGACGATCAGCGTGCCGCCGCCGGACATCGTGGAACCGCCGCTGGAGATGAAGGTCCCACCCCCAAAATTGATCGTGGTTCCGGCAGGCACGGAGATGGTCCCGGTGTTATTGCCGCCGCCCTGCAGCAGGAGCGTGCCCCCTTGAATCGCGAGCGTGTTGAAATTATTCAGCGCTGGCCCCAGAGTGGTCGTGCCGCTAACGGGCGTGTTGAACGTCCCTGCATTATCAACGCGCGGAAAACCACCGCTCCATTGGACGGCGGTGGGACTTTGCACCTGAAACAGGGCCCCGGGCTCGTTTGTAATCACTCCGTCGCTCATGTTCATATTCGCGCCGGACCACGTCACGGTGCCGGCGTTGTCGAGCGTGCGCGTGGTCAGGGTGATAAAGGACGGGTTGCTGATGGTGAGCGTTACCCCTGGTGGAATAAACGTCCGGCCAGTCCCGACCATAGCTCCGCCGGTCCAACTCATGGCGCTCAGGGCCGTTACGTTCTGCGCACCACCCAAGGCGCCACCACTTAGACTGATAGTGGCCGGGGAGACCACACCCGTCCCATCAAAACTGGCGCTGCCCCCGGAGATCACCATCGCATTGTTCGTGCAGATGTAATTGCCCGTAAAATCAACAGTGCCGCTTGGGCCAAAGATATTGCTGCCGGAAACATTGACTACTCCACCGAGCGTAGCCATGCCTCCGCTGACGATGAATTGGCCGTCGCCAGCAATGCTCGAAGCCGTGCTCGAGGTGAAGGTGCCGATGCCTAGGTTGAGGGCGGCGCCCGCCAGCACGGCAAACGCGCCATTGTTGAGGCCGCCAGCGTTTAGATAGAGCGTGCCATTTTGAATCTCTGCCGTACCATAATTATTGAACGGCACCAAAAACGTCAGGGTCCCCGCGCCGGCCGCGCTGACCGTCCCAGCATTGTCGAAGCGCGCGATGCCACCGAAGAAATTCACATCGGAAGCGTTGGCCACGACGACCGCCCCGGGCCGGTTCGTGAAGACGCCGCTCATATCGAGGGGCACGGGGGTGTTCCACAAAACCGTGCCCGCGTTGTCCAGCGTGCGGGCCAGGGTCACCGAGGGAACCGTAGGCAGGCTGGCCAGGTTCAGTGTCGCCCCCGGAGCGATGATGGTCCGCCCGCTGCCGCTCATGGTGCCGTTGAGCCAGTAGCACGTGCCGCCGATGGTCAACGTGCCGGTGCCGGTCAGCGTCGGATTGGCACCGAGATTGCCCAGCCAAAAATCAGTCAGCGAGGCATCGCTATTCAACGTGACGGTAACACCGGTGAGGATGCGGACGGTGTCATTGGACCCGGGGACGAGGCTTGGCGTCCAGTTCGTTGCGACGTTCCAATCCCCGTCCGTCGCGCTGGCCCAATCAAAGGAAATGGGCTGGAAACGCGCGAACAAGGTTTTGTTATTGGTCATCGTCAAGGTGATGGAATTGCTCCGCGTCAGGACGTCGCCCGTCCAGGCGTGAAAGGGGAACGCGGCGGAGTCAATGGCGGTCAAGGAGACGACCTGGCCGTTGGTGTAAGACGGTTGGTTGGGGGCGAGAATGACCGTTCCGCCATCGGTAGTCAGCGAAATGTGGTAAAGGGCGGAGGCGGCGTTGGTTGGATTGGTGCCGTCGAGGAATTCCTGGAGATTCGACACGCCGTCGCCGTCGAAGTCGCCCAAAGGATTCTGATTGAGATTGCCGAAGTATTGCAGTTGCCAGGAATCCGGCATGCCGCACCCGCGCGAGTCAATGTACAGATTGGCCAGTGTGCTGGCGGTTGAGCCGACCGAGTTCGAAACAGCTACCCAGTATACTCCTTCATTGCTCGAACTGACGTTGGTGAGCAATAGCGAGTCGGCAGTAGCTGCGGGAATTGGGGAGCTAATGAAGAACCACTGGTAGGAAACGCCCGATGTATCGGCGACACTGACCGAAAAGGACGCTGCGCCGCCCGGGATGACGACTTGCATCAGCGGTTGGCCGACGATTTGCGGCGGGGCGAGCGACTCTGTGGCCTGCGCCAGGAGGTTCCCGTTGCGATCGAAATAGAACTCAGAATCTTGAGCGCAAAGCGACACTGCGGCTACGCATAGAGAAGTCGCCACACTCCATGAAGGCAGGCCCGGAGCCCAAAGCCGAAATCTCGCGAGGGAGCGGTTAAATTTTTTCGACATATTTGTGCGCAGGCCCATTCTGCTCCTGACCGCTAAAACAACTTGTTGGCATTGAACCCGTTTAACCAGGACGAGAGCAACTCTTTGGCGCTGGTGATGTCAATTCCCAGAGTTTCAGACAACTCGAGAGCGACCGAATTAAAAGCATCGACCATGTCGACTAGAAAGTCATTCGGAACGACGTACAATTCCTTAAGGCGGACGACTGCGTTCACTCCCGATGCAAGTGTGTCGCTTGTCGGTGCGAGGCTCTCCACGTCCTGGAAATATTGCTGCGACTGGCGCAACGCCTCAGGGATCCTTTCTGCAATGGCCTGAACGCGTCCTGCCACGGACGAGCACACGCTGGACACCTGGTTGACTACCGGCTGCACTCGATTTGCGACCAGACCAAAATCTTGCTCCAACTCCTCAAACGCATTGGGATCCCGCGCCTCGATAACGGCCAAGTCAACGGCGAGGGTGGTGAATCCCAAGCCAACATTGCCGGCAAGACCCAGCGCGTCCGCCTTGTCCACCGGTTGATTGCCGATGTAGGCATACAGGTTCGGACCCTGTTGAATCTCGGCGTTAGGGAGCGGATCCCGGGAGAGCCAGCGCCCGAGGTCGGGGTCGTAGGCGCGAAAGTGAGTTAACGCCAGGTTGGCCTCCGGTGACCAGAACATGCCGGCGAACCCGAAATCCGCGCCGACATCCCCGCTCACTTTGGTCCGGCGACCAAAGGGATCGTACGCATACCGCGCCCGCACGTTGCCCGTGCCATCGGTCAGTTCACGGACAGAACCCAGGTGATCGCGCGTGTAATAATATACGCCGGCATTGGTGCCCGTTTCCAGCGCGACGCCCTGCGGATAGAAGCGTTTGGTGATATTGGTCCCGGACATGTCCCGTTCCTCGCTAATGCGGTTATGGCTCCAGATCAAGCGCCGGAAGGATATTTGGGAACCGTTTTGGAATTGGCGAACAGACGCCAGGCGGCTCACGCCGTCGTAGGCAAACTCAGTTCGCAGGTTGCCCTGATTCACGGCCGTGAGGCGGTTTTGGGCGTCCCATTCGTTGGTGCGTGAATTGAATACGGCATTTGCCGTGGTGCTGAGTTGGTTTAAGGCGTTGTAACTGGCTGTCGCCGTCGTGCCTCCGACAAGTTCTGTCAAACGATTTCCAGCGGGGTCATAATTGTAACCAAAGGCATTAACGAGCACGCCTGAATTGGTAACCGCTGCGGAAAGGAGCTGGTTGGCCGCATCATAAGCAAAGCTGAAGAGGGATGGCGATTGCGATCCGGCTTGTTGCGACCAGTCCGTAATCTGCCGTCTGGCAATGTCGTGACTGTAGCTGAACTGGGAAATGGGAGTCGCTCCTATTGCGTTGGAGATTTGCTGGAACACAAAATCCTGAAGATTATTCCCGTACCCGACGGTGGTCGACTGCCCGTTGGGATAGATTTCGGAGACCACCCGACGTGAGCTGCCGTCGTAGCTATAAGTGAACGCCCCCAGCTCGTTGGATACGCCGGTAATCCGACCGGCTGGGTCAAAAGTCCGGGCGGAGATAACTCCGTCCATAGTCTCCTGCACCGGCCGGCCCAGACTATCATAGGTATAGGTGGTGGTTTCGTTGGGGAGCGGCCCGATTGTGCTCGCCAACTCACCGGCGCCCAACGCGGGTGGCGATGAAATCGGAATGTAAGAGTAAGTCCTGGTGCCGATTCCATCAGTAATCGAGGAGATCCGAGGATAATCCGGGTCGTACCGGAACGACACGCAGGGTGTCGCAACCGCGACATTGACGTAACTGATGGATCTGAGCGTCTCGTCAATATTGTACGCAAAAACGGTGGATTGGTGCCGTTCATCAGTCGTTTGTCGCAGGCGGCTGGTGGTGTTTTCATAAACATAACGTACCTGTGAGCCATCATTATACTGCTTGAGCGTGCGCCTTCCCTGTACGTCGGTAACCCAGGAAGTCGTGCGTCCCATCGGGTCGGTGATACTCTTGAGGTCGCCGCAACGACACCAATCCAATAGCGTCATGCGTCCAAGAGGATCGGTGCTGGAGGTCATTTGGCGCATGCTGTCGTGGGCGAAGGACGTCACGCGCCCGGCCCGATCCCGGAATGCGCTGCGATCCAAGCGATCGTACAAATACTGGTTGAAGGTAGAATCCGGAAACGTGGTACGGGTAAGGCGATTCAAGTTGTCATAGTCGAACGTCAGAGTGTAACCGCTCACATCTGTTATGGTTCTGACTCTGCCGGAGGCGTCGTAAGTCATCACGGTAAGGTCGTTGGGACCTGGCAAGGGTCCGTCCACAGCTACCAAATATCCATTCGCGTCGTAGGTGAGGGTAGTGGTTTCGTTTCTGGGATTCGTCGCGGTGATCATTTGGCCACGCGCATTGTAGGCAAAAGTAGTTGTCTGGCCGGCCGCGTCGGTTGCAGTGAGCGGCCGGTGCTGCGAGTTGTAGCTAATTCTCGCGAGCAGTTCATTTTGGCCCAGCCGGGTTTGACGCACCTCGAGCAAATCAATGCCGTTGGTATCGTAAATGTAAGTAAGTGTTCGCCCGAGCGGATCAATGGAGTTGGTTGGATGACCGAAGGGATTATATCCGTAGGTGTAAAGCTGGGTGGAACCATCATCCAGCACGCGGCCCAGGTGAGCCGGGCGTGTGCTGGTGCCGATAATAATTGGGGCGACCACGCTTTGGCCGGGGTAATCATACCAAACGCGCCCTTCCAGGGGCGCTTTGCTGCTCTCGAGGGCCCCCGAGGTTAAGGCCAGGTTTTCGGTGTGCAGCCAATGAAACAACCGGGCTTTCGAGTAATCCCCGTAGCCCAGCGCGCAGGCGGTGCGGTTCCAATAGAACGTGTTCCGGTAGCCAAGCAAATCATTCGCGAGGTTCACACCGACGGGCAGGGTCGTGACCGGGTCGGAGAACGGGATGTTGACCGTCTGATTGTATTCGACACGCTCCCGGCTGGCGTCAGGATAGGTTATCTCGAGGGCGCGCGTGTTGCCAGAGTCCTGGACCGAGAAACCGGTGGTGCCATAGGGTGTGGTTAGTGAAACGATCAAATCGTGTGAGACGGGATTTGATACACAAAAAGACGTGGCGGCGTTGGTAGGACATACAGCACAAACAACCGGGAGAGAATTGGTTTGGAGGAAGTAGCCGAATCGGGAAGACAGCCCAATGACATCCGTGATACTTTGAAGGAAAGTGTTGGTGGTGGGGACCGCGTCAATGTGTGGCTGCGGGCAATCATCATAATTAGTGTATGACCAGGCCACGTTCAGGGTCACATAGTCGAGGGTGGCGAATCTGCCGAACGGGTCGGTTACCATCGTCACCTTGTAAATATCGCTGGGCAGTCCGTAGGTCAGGGTGGTGACCTGTCCGATGGCATCGGTGAGGGCCACGATTCGGAGATTGCCGTCATAGGTCAGGGTCACGGCGTTGCCTTGCGGGTCCACCATCTGCGTCAAGAAGACGTTTCGCGCGGCTCCGATCGAACCGTCCGGCTGGCCATAGACCAACTTGGAGCCGTCGCCAAAAAGCAGCTCGTAGCTCGCCGGGCCAGTCCGCTTGAGTAGCGTCTGGTCATATTGTTCTGGAGCGAAAGTCTGCTGGGTGGGATCGAAGCCGGTGAACACGCGCTGGCCACCCCCGTCCATGTAAATCGTCACATCGGCCAACAGGTTTGAGGGATTGTCTGTGACGTAGGAAATCCAATCGCACGTCCATTTGGGACCGAAGTTTGAGTAGGTGAAATTGGCCGGCTGGAAGGAGTCCCGGTGATTGTAGCGAAGAGTGAAACGGACGGGCGGGCCGACGGGCGGCGCGTAGCCAAGGGGCTCGTCTTTCAGGCTGAGATTGACGGTCATCAAGTGAACCGCCGGGACCGCCATACCCCGGCAAGTGCCACCGGACGTGCTGAGGTCTCGTTTGGTGATGATACGGTCATCGTTGCCGGAGGTTTGCCCCTTGCCCCAAACCGTCGCGCCCTCGATTTCGTTCACCGCGCGCCAACCTTTGGGCAACGGTCCCGGAGGCACCAGAAAGTAGCCGCTGGTTTCCGCTTCCAGCGCGTCTGCTGTTGCCCAGGTTTCATTGCCAAAAGTCGGGTCCTGCAACTGATAAAGGTCGCCCGTCCTTTTCACCAGCGCCGCATAGTGGCCCACTTTCCAATGCACGACGGAGGGGGTCAGGAAATCTGCGCCTTTATCCCGGTGCGCCATCTGATAATTGAGGCCGATTTTCCGGGAGAGTTCCGCCACTTGCGGCAGCGAACAACCTTTCTGCGTCGAGGCAGTATTGACGATTTCCTTGTCGCCAGAGCCATGGAGTTTAAGCGCGAGGCGGAGGCTTCGCAACGCCAGCGGCCCGCAACGGAAGGCAATCTCCGGCCGGTTTTTCATCGTCCACAAGGCCTCACGGGCTGCGGTCACGCGCTGGCCGGCGGGTCCGCTGAGCGCGCGGTTTTCGACGGAATTGAGTAACGCCTCGATTTCATCCATGCGTCCGAGGCGGGCCTTCATGGTGATGAGTTCGGCCAGCGCCTTTTCCGCCAGCGCATGCGCTCGGGTGTCGCTCGCGTCTTTGGCCAGGGCCCAGGCCCCGGCCCAGGCGTCAATTGCCAGCGAATAATGAGCGCTGTTGTAGTATTCCAAGCCGAGGTCGGTCAGCAATGCCGCCGTCCACGGCGAGCCCGGATGCCGGTCGAGAAACCCGGTGAGGCTGCTAAAATCGTCCGGGCCGGTCCGCCTGGAATAGCCCGCCAGCGCGGCAGCCAGCGCGGCGTTATCAGCCGCGCTGGGCTCACCGCCGACGGGGACGAGCGGCTCTTGGAAGATATGGGCTTGAAAGATTTCCTGCGCGGTCGGGTTCGCGGACAGGGCCAGTCTCGCCTCGGGTGGCTCGACCTTGGGGACAGTCCGATTGGGGCGAGGCGAGCGTTGAGCCTGCTGAGCGCCCTTTTCTTCGAGAGCGCTTGTGCTGCCGCCATTGTTAACCTCGCCGCGGCCGCCTTCCGGCAATACCACCCAAACCGCGGCTGCAAATATGCCGACAGCTGTGACCAAAGACCTTGCGAGGGTGCTGAACCTAGAGGAAGGACGTTTCAGGAATGCACTTACAGGCAAATGATCCCCGGAACAGGCGCCTTCCGCGGGCCGACCGTGGTTTACCGCGCAAAAATTCAACTTTTCCAAACGCATATATGTGGTTCCTCACACATAAACGAGATCCTTTGCCGGAAAGTGCCAAAATGCTTTCGGGCGACACCAACATAAAAGCCGCGCCCCTTCTTTAAAGAACCGCTATTCTAATTCACCCGCTGCCAAATCTCCTCAATCTTCATTCCATCAGAAAGTTTTCCGGACTGAAATAGCTTGTCGCCCTCGACTCGGATGGCAAACACCTGCTCCTTGCCCAAATAAATTTTCATACCCGCGGGGAGAAAAAACTCAACGGTCTCGGTATAGCTGCCGCCTTGCAAACGGTAGGAGCCACCCATCGAGCGGGAAATGAGCTTCGTCTCCGAATCGTAGATGACCCAAATGAAGTGGTCTGCCGTGAGCATCTTGATGTGCGGCGCCTGATTCGAAACATCGGAGAACTTCTTTGCATCTCCATACCTGGTGGAGACGAGCTGCCAGGTTCCAAGATGGCTGGCTGCGTCCTTTTGCGGCTTTTCTACGCCAGGCAAAGCTGCTGTGAGGGCGAGGGCCATGACTGTTCCAAAGGTCAGTAATGTCTTCTTCATGCGGTGTGTCTTTGTTGGGTTTCATCTACAGAAACGCTATTTCGCGCAAGAAAGTGCCAGGAAAGTTTTCCGCAGTTTTTACCAACCCTGCAATTCGCCGGCAGGGATGCCGGCGCTCCCAGGGTCAAAGGTTCTGAATCTCTTTGAAGAGCCAGGCGCGCGCATACGCCCAAGAGCGTTTGGCGGTGCGTTCGGACAAGCCGAGAACTCGCGCCGCCTGCGAGAAAGTCAGCCCAGCGAAAAAACGCAGTTTGACCAACTCGGCGGCCGCGGCGTCGTGCGCGGTGAACTTCTCGAGCGCTTCGTTAATCAGAAGAATACTGTCCCCGGTAGTCTTCCCTGCCACCACCACGCCGTCGAGGTCAACGCGATGCCAACCGCCGCCGTGACGCAACGTCGCTTTCCGCCGCGCGCGATCGACCAACAGGTGGCGCATGGCCTCGGCGGCTGCCGCAAAGAAATGCCGTTGGTCCTGCCAGGAATGGCTGCCATCACCCAGCAGTTTGAGATACGCTTCATGCACCAGCGCGGTTGGCTGGAGTGTCTGCTCGGAGGATTGCAATGCCATCTTGGACGCGGCCAATTTGCGCAACTCCTCGTAAACGAGCGGGAGCAGTTCTTCCGCCGCTTTGGGGTCGCCCTTTTGGATGGCCTCGAGGATGACGGTAACCTCGCTCATGGTTTGTCCGCTGCCTCGGCGGCGACGATTTCTGCCGGCGCCGCCGTGCGCCAGTACCGGAGGGTGCCACCCCGTGAGAACGCCCAGAGGCAGTTGCCATCGGGCGAAAAGCCGACGCCTTGCACCCCAATTTCCTTTCCGAGGGAGGACCTCGTGTCAAATGCCATCGTGCAAACCTCCTGCATGGTCCGCAAATTCCAGAGCTTGATGGTGCCGTCGAGGCTGCAACTGGCCAGTGTTCCGCCGTCCGGCGAGAACGCCAGACCGGCCACTTCCTGCCCATGTCCAAACAGGCGCTGACGGATGGCGCCGGTGCGGTAATCGACCAGGCTGATGCGCGAGAGGCCGCCAAGTGCGACCAATGCGCCGTCTGGCTCAAGAGCAATGGCACGGCTGAAATGGCCCAGTTGAATGGTTCGACGCGGCTCCAATCCGTGTTCAGTCACCGTCCACCAAACCAATCGTCCATCGCGTCCATCGTCGAGAGAGGCCAGGAGAGTGTGCGCGTCCTGGGCGAACTGTGCAGCGATCACAATCCCAGACGGAGTGAAGTTGGTGAAAACATAGCCTCGCTGCAGGTCGAGCAACTCGATAAAATCGCCGTGCCTGGCGGCCGACCTGAAGGAGCGAACCAGCCAGCGACCGTCTGGCGAAACGTCATGCGTCCAGGGATAACTCCCATGGGGAAAGGGGATCGCCCGTTCGACTTTCCGGCTGGCAAGATTGCCAACTCCGGCGAGACCGAAGAGCCTGATTCCGTCAGCCATGAACCTGGCCGGAAAGAGCAAGTCCTTGAAATTGGCGGTTAGCCGGCAGGTTTGGGTGTCAATGACCCCGATACCGTCATCATCCATGCCCACGGCAATATTGCGGCCATCAGGCGAAAACACGATTCGATTGGCTAATTGCCTGGCGACAATGCCTGAAACGTCGCCAGAGCAGCCCGGATTATCAAGATTCCACAATTTGACGGTGCCATCGGCGCCACCACTGGCCAGCCATTGGCCGTCGTGCGAAAAAGCCACAGTGAACACTTCCTGGTGATGGCCCCGAAGCAGGCATAGTTCTTTCAGCCTTTCTGCGTCCCACACGCGAACCGTTTGATCGTTCCCGGCCGTGGCGAACCGCCGTCCATCCGGAGAACGTTCAATGTCCCATACAATTCCTCGGTGCCCTTGTTCTGCCTGGGGCACGGCGGAAGGATCCGCCCACCGCCAGATGTGGAGGAATCCGTCTCGGTTCGCCCAAAGCACCGTCTTCCCCCCGGGCAAAAACCGTAACACATAGTTGCGATCCACAATCGCCATTTTCGGGGTGCCAGCGGCTTCATCGCGATAGGTCGCGACGATCCGGCCCGAGGCGATCTCGCGAATGGACAGTGTCCCGACGGTTCCTGTTTCGGCGCCATTGTCGAGGGAGAAGAGCCACTGGCCGTCATCGCTAACCGCACCGGCCTCTGCGAACGCCTCCCAGCAAGGGAAGCATTTGTCGGGCAATTTAAGATGCGCCGTGGCAACTCCGCTGCGGGCATCCACCAGCGAGAGCTCCCCGTCCTGCCCCGGAACGGTGGCAGTGAAGCCGTCCGCCAGCAGGTTCGGCAGCCAGCCAAGCAGGCTGGGCACCGCAGACAATTCAACCAGATGTCCCGTTCTTGGTTCATATCGAACCAGGCTCCGCTTTGCTTCGGTGCGCACAGCCAGGAGCAATTCCTGTCCGTCCGAGGTGAAACCGGCCAGGCCGCTGACATTGGTGAGGCACACACGCTCTTTCCGCGTCGGCACATCCAGCAGCCGGAGTTCACCGCCTGAGGCCAGGACCGCTAGCGTGCTATCGTCGGGGGAAAATGCCACCTTCCAGATAAACTTGCTCGTCGATGGCGAGGAGTAGGCAAAGTCGCCCAAACACCGCCGCCACAGATAACGCCACTCGAAGCCGTGGAGGTTTTGTTGTCCGGCGTGACGCTCCAGGAGAGAGCGCGCTGCCGCCGGACCCAGATCGTCAAGCACCTGGGACGCCCGGTTCATGTCTGCCGCGTAAAGATTTGCTTCTGCTTCCTGGTGGTTTCGCTCGGCGTCGCGCCATTGCCAAAAAGTCCCTGCCAGGCCCAGGACCAGCGCTGCACACACTCCCCCGGCAGCGGTGAAGACAAGGCGGTTGCGGCGAACCAGCCTCTGAAAGCGGTACCCGGCACTTTGTGGCCGGGCGACAATCGGTTCGTTGGTCAGATACCGCTGAATATCCATAGCCAGGCCATTGGCGGTTTCGTAGCGGCGAGCACGATCTTTCTCCAACGCCTTCATGACGATCCAGTCGAGATCGCCGCGAACGAGGTTGACCAACCGCGGCGGCTCGGCGTCCTGATTTTGCGCAACGGCGGCGAGGTCCGCGTTGAGCATGGTGCTCAGTCGCGTAGAAGGGGGAACAGGTTCGGTTTCGCGAATCGTTCTGCGCATGGCCTCCAGGCCTGACTCCAATAGCGTTTTCGCATCAAAGGGCGTCCTGCCTGTGAGCAGTTCGTAAAGCAGGACGCCAAGGCTGTAAATATCCGCGCGCGTGTCGATATCGAGCCCGCTCATCTCAGCCTGTTCCGGACTCATGTAGGCGGGCGTACCGATGAATTGATGAAGGTCCGTATAGACCGTCAGATCGGTGAGCCGGCCTTCCGTGGCCTTCGCAATGCCGAAGTCAATGATCTTGGGCACCGGCACTCCATCGTGCAAGGTGACGAGGATGTTCGAGGGTTTGATATCGCGGTGAA
This sequence comes from Verrucomicrobiia bacterium, assembly GCA_035934555.1. Classification (GTDB taxonomy): domain Bacteria; phylum Verrucomicrobiota; class Verrucomicrobiia; order Limisphaerales; family UBA8199; genus DASYXT01. Next base: position 21,086 of record DASYXT010000034.1, read on the forward strand.
TAATACCCTTTTGGTGCGCGTGCTGGATGGCCTGGCAAACCTGGATGAATAAATCGAGGCGGGCGCGAGTTGAAAGTTTATGCTGGTCGCAGTAGTCGGTGATCTTGATGCCGCGAACCAGTTCCATCACGAAGTACGGTCTTCCTGCTGCCGTGGCGCCGGCATCGAGCACTTTGGCGATGTTGGGATGCTCCATCATCGCCAGGGCCTGCCGCTCGGCCTCGAATCGGGCAACAACGGATTTGGTGTCCATCCCTAGCTTGATGACCTTGAGGGCGACCCGGCGGCGGATGGGCTTTTCCTGTTCGGCCACATAGACCACCCCGCAGCCGCCTTCGCCGATCTTTTCACGCAATTTGTATGGGCCAACCCAGTCGCCCAGCTTCTGCGCCGCCGCTGCAGCGTCAATGTCGTGACCGGGTCTTTGCATAGCTCCGGATGGCGACTCGCTCAGGTCGTCCATCGGCAGGAAACCACCCGCTAAATCGTTGGCCCGCAATAATGCCGCGACCCGAGCGCGCATTTCGTCATCCGCGCCGCAGGCGCCGTCAAGATAGGCGTTACGCTCGCCAGGCGTCTCACGCTCCAACGCGGAGCTGAAAATCTCACGTTCGCGACCGGATTGTTCTGCCGTCATAGTCGAGTGCCAGTGTCTTTTCCCTCTGTCATACGGATTTCTGTCGCGATTCGTGCCAGGAAAATCCGCTGCCGCCGCTCGACCTCGCCAAGAGCGCCAATCAAGCCTTGTCTCTCACAGCCATTCTTTGCTGAATCTGGCATCATCAAAGGATATCGACTCCACGCTCAGGCGCAACGATGGTGCTAAAATCAAGCGACGCCTCGGTTTGGTCAATAGAGCCATCCTCTCCGTCATGGACGCTCCCTCGGTACCGTAGCGCGCGGCTGCTTCGTCCGCCGCGGTAGCCCGGGTGCTTCAAGCTCAGATCGCCCGGATTGGCAAGTGGGTGGATAAGGCGGTCGAAAAGAAGCACGCCAGCGCCGGCTGGTCCATCATGGTTGGTTCCAACGGCAATCGCCAGCGCATCGGCAACGGGTGCTGATCGCCCAGGACACCGATTTCCTTTTCGCCACCTTTTGATCGCCGACAGCTCTTCTTCGCGACTGCGAATAGCAAACTAGCGGCCTTACTTGCGCGGAAGTTCGACTGTTTGGGTTAATTCAATTCTATTAATCCACCAATCCCTCGGCTCCGCCAGCATGACAATTTTCCTCTTGACTTTATCCACGGTGCCTGCTCATAATCATCCGCATCAAAGCCGCAACCCCGAACAACTAACGATTCGAAACCAAACTCAAAACTACCATTCACAGCTTATGAATATATTCGCCTCGTCCGCCTCGTTGCGGTGCTGGTTCGCGCCGCTGCTGCTCAACCGCCGCACCCTAATGCCAGCCGGCGCTCTCGGGCTCGCCGGCGCATTGCTGGCGGGACTTGGGGCGCCCGTCAAGGCGGCCAGCTTCGCACTCGTCAACAACTGGAGCGACACCCAGAACCCCAACGGCGTCTGGTCCTACAACCAGGGCAACTCGCCCATCACGGTCTCTCAGCCCCTGTTCTGGGGCCAGGTCGCCTGGAGTTATTTATGGTTCGGCGATGGCGCCATTCTACGAGGCAGCGCCCCCACCGGCATTGACCCGTTCGGAACCCCCGTCCCGCCTGCACACGACTGGCTGCCGGGCGACGTGATGATGCATGCCCTCTCCATTCCTTACGGCGGCGACTCCACCTTCCTCAACGTCACCTGGACCAGTCCAGCGGATGGCATCATCGATATCGCCGGGCGCGCCTGGGACGGACTGATCATCCCAACGCGTGACGTCGCCTGGTCTCTGAGCGTGGGCGGACAAACCATCGCCAGCCGCTCCTCGGTGTTTGGACTTTACCGCACCGATGCCGCCGCCCAGTTCAGCAACAATTTGCTCCCCGGCGCATCCCTGTCGGGCATCCCCGTTACCCAAGGCGAAGTCGTGCGCTTCCAGGTCGCCACCGATACGTACTATGGCGAGTTCGTCGGTGTTCAGGAGGATATCACCCTCAACCCCGTCCCCGAGCCGGCCGTCCTGAGCTTCGTACTCGCCGGCCTGCTCGTCCTCGCCGCGCGCCAAAAGCGCAGCCAGGTCTAAGCCAACCTACGAGACACCGCCCCACCAATCCACCTATCCATTAATCCCCTAACCCCGCATCCACGCCTGAGGCGCCGCCCCAAACCGGCGTCCCGGCAAAAACCTCAGTTTTCCAGCCATTTCCCGCAGGGTACGATTAGCACAATGCCTGAATCGAATCAGGTATACCATTCCCAGGCAAACTGACAGTCTCGGCGAAGCAGCCAGTCCGGCCGACAAGCTCTCGGGCTCCCAGACCAGGCGCTTCGTCCACGGCCCTTCACGGCCGGATGAGTTCGTAGCTGACGAAGGCGACCTCGCGACTATCTGGTGACCAGGAGCAAACGTTAATGGTTCCCTGTCCCCCGAAAAGCTCGGCCAAATCAATGATGGCCTGATTGGCGGGCAAGGCGCCGCGAACCGGATGGCCGGCGCCATCCAGCGCCAGCAGACGCAGTCGCACGGCCTGGTTGGCCGGATGCCCTTTGACATCGCGCGCGTAAGACAGGAACACCAGCCAACGGCCATCAGGCGATGGATGCGCAAACCAATTGTTGAAATCGTCCGCTGTGACCTGTTCCTGGTGCGTGCCGTCCGGATGCATGCGCCAGATTTGCATCGAGCCGCTGCGCTCGGAATTGAAGTAGATGAATTTGCCGTCGGGCGAGTAATCCGGGCCGTCATCGAGTCCGGGCGCGGAGGTCAGGCGCGTTTCCTGGCCGCCTTGAACAGGGATGGTGTAAACGTCGAACTCGCGGTCGCGTTCGGCGCAGTAGGCCAGCGTCGAGCCGTCAGGCGACCACCCGTGCCAGTACGAGGGCGCAAGTGGTGTGATCAGCCGCGGCGCGCCACCAGCGGAAGGAAGCACGTAGATACGCGATTTGCCATCCTGGGACTGATCGCTGATGGCCAATTGCGTGCCGTCGGGCGACAAGCCGTGATCGTTGTTGCAGCGGTGTGCGGCGCCGGTGTCGATCCGCTCGGGAGCGCCGCCGCCGGCCGGCAGGCGGAACATGTGCCCGCCGGAATTGAAGAGGAAAAAGCGGCCGTCGCGTGTCCAATTGGGCGCTTCGATCAGGTCGGTGGTGTGATAGCGCAGGCGCCGGTCATGCGAGTTGATCGCGACGGTCTCCAGCGCGCAATGCAAAACAGCTTTGGCTTCGGCTCGAGCTGTCTCGGCCTGCAGCGCAAGATGGCTGAACCTGGCGCTTTCGATTGCCTTCGCATCGTGGGCACAAACAGCGAGACCGACATAAACCGGGTCGGTGAAACGCAATCTGGTAAAGGCGCCTTGCGGGACGAATTTCCCCGAGGCATCCGGCGCGGTGAGGAAAAACACATCACCCTGGCGCTGCAGGCCGAAAGTGAGCGTGCCCGGCGCACCTTGGGCGCCGCTGGCAGGCTCGGGTTGGCGCGCCTGAATTTCATGGGTCATGCCGCCAGGCGTCGCGCGAAACTGGAGAGACACCAAGCCGTTACCATGGATGGCGACATCGACGTAGGGAGCGTCCGGTTCGACAGTCTGGCGGACAATCAGACAGGCTTTGCGATGCGCGTTGCCACCGGCGTTCACCCATTCCACCGCCGCCGAAAGTGAGAAATCGTTGGACATCCGCCGCCAGACCATGTGGCACGCGTCATTGGTGAACCACATGTTTTCGCCGCTGCCGGAGACAACGTAGGAATTGGCTGCGGCATCAAACACTGCCGAGCCGGGCTTTTGAACAGAACCGATATCGAGCTGCGCTTCAAAAACGCCGAAGTCGGCGGCGCGGACTTCTGCCACCCCTAAGCTGAGGAGGAGAACCCAAATAAAAATTAACCTGCCAAATTCAACGAGCCAAGTATTCACGCGCAGGGGATTAGCATGGATTGTGGCGAAGGGAAAGGCGAACTCCAGCGTTCGATGTCAGTCGGTGCCAGTCGGATTAAGATTCAACAAGACGGCGCAGACGCAAAGGTCCAACCGACTTGAAAGGAATAAAACGCTGCGCGTCTTTGCGTGGAAGGTCGTTTGCGGCTACCGAAGGCGAGGAGTTGGCGCTTTATCGTGGTGCACGACCGGGATTTGACACTGTGCAAAAGCTGCACACGGCTGCCAATGTGCAAGGGGTTCGCCAAAAGAAACCTTCGTCGCAATCGTCCTAAATTACTAAAGTCACGTCAGTTACATCTAATGAAACCCTGTCAGGCACAGGAATTGCATCAGGCCGGCCTCCATGCGCAATGGCAGCAAAATTGACCTGAACCTTTCAGGGCCGGCCGTAATGCTCACCCGAGTCAGTGAGCAATCGATGTCGGTTCAGGGTCATTCAGCAGATCAACTCGCGATGCCCTCCGCAACAGCGTCAACCGCGCGGATGGAAGCAGCGGCGCGGCGGCCGGCGCTGAGCGATTTTTCGAACGTTGGGTTGATGCTGCCGGATTTACGCAGTCGTGACGCAGCGGCGGTGGTAGGAGAATTGTGCACGGCGTTAAACCGGGCCGGCAAAATTCCGGATGTCTTGCCGTTCTACCAAGCGGTGCTGGGCCGGGAAGGGCTCTGCAGCACAGCCAATGCCCCGGGAGTAGCCCTGCCGCATGTGCGGACAAGTCATTTGCCGAGTTTATGTTTTGCGCTGGGGCGAACGCGGGAGCCGATGCCCTGGTTTGCCGGGAATTGGCCGGTGCATTTGGTGTTCCTGTTTGCCGTCCCGGAGCAGGACGCGGCCACCTACCTGACGCTGATGTCTGGAGTGGCCAGGCTCACTCAAGACAAACTGCGCTGGCCGCAATTGCTGGACGCTCCCGACGCCAAAGGAATGTTTGAGGTGCTCACCGAAATCCACCTTCGCCGCCCCAGGCCCGCCGCCGCTCGAAGCTGAAAAGCGCCGGCTAACTTTTTTTCATATATGAACATAAACCTGCCCTTTCGTCCGCGATTGCTTGAGACGCTGCGCAACTACTCTTACGCGGACCTGACGCCAGACCTTGTGGCTGGGGTGACTGTGGGGATTGTGGCGTTGCCGCTGGCGATGGCGTTTGCCATCGCCTCGGGCGCCAAGCCTGAGGCGGGGATTTTCACGGCGGTGATCGCCGGGTTTATCATCTCGGGATTGGGCGGCACGCGGGTGTCGATCGGCGGACCCACCGGCGCGTTCATCGTTATCCTGGCGGGCATCGGCGCCAAATACGGCTTCGACAACCTGCTGGTGTGCACGATCCTCGCAGGCGGGCTGTTGTTGACGATGGGACTGACCCGGATGGGGACGATGATCAAGTATATCCCGTACCCGGTCACGATGGGCTTTACCAGCGGCATCGCGGTTTTGATTTTCAGCACCCAAATCAAGGACTTCATGGGTTTGCGGGTGGAGCACGTGCCTTCGGAATTCTTCGATAAGCTGCGGGTGCTGGCGGAGCATGCAGGAACAACGCATTGGCCGACGCTCGGGCTGGCGGCCGGGTCGTTGGCGATCATTCTGTTCTGGCCAAAACAGTGGCAGCGGCGTGTGCCGGGCTCCATCGCGGCGCTGGTGTTGGGCACAGCGCTGGTGGCCTGGTTCAACCTGCCGGTCGAAACGATTGGCTCGAGGTTCGGAGGCATTCCGCAAGGATTACCGCATCCGCATATTCCAGTGGTTTCGTGGGAGCAGGTGCAACACTTGTTTCAACCGGCGCTGACGATTGCGCTGTTGGCGGCGATCGAATCGCTGCTCTGCGCGGTGGTTGCCGATGGCATGATCGACGACCGCCATGACGCCAACCAGGAACTCATCGCCCAAGGCCTGGCCAATATCGTCGCGCCGCTCTTTGGCGGCATCGCCGCGACCGGTGCGATTGCCCGCACGGCGACCAACGTCAAGAGCGGCGGGCGCACCCCCATTGCTGGGATGGTGCACGCGCTAACCTTGCTGGCGATCCTTCTGGCGGCCGCGCCACTCGCCCGTTTTGTGCCGCTGGCTACTCTGAGCGCCGTGCTGATCAACGTCGCCCTCCACATGGGCGAATGGCACAACTTCCGGCGCCTGGCCAAATGGCCGCGCTCCGATTCGGCGGTATTTCTTTCGGCGTTCCTGTTGACCGTCGCGGTGGACCTGACGGTGGCGGTGGAAATCGGGATGGTGCTGGCGGCGGTGTTATTTATCAAACGCTCGTCGGAAACGACGCAAATTCTCGCCGTGGATGAAGCGAGCGAAACGGAGGGTTCGCATCATTCGCTGGTGGGCAAAGAGGTGCCCAAGGGGGTCATGATTTACCGGATGATGGGCGCGTTCTTCTTCGGGGCGGTGGACAAGCTCGAGAGCGCCCTCAAGCGCAACAAAGAGGAACCCGACGTGCTGATCCTGCGCATGCGCAAAGTCGTCGCTATGGACGCCACCGGCCTCAATGCGCTGGAAGACCTGTTCGAAAAGCTACAGCGCAAAGGCAAGCATCTTATCCTGAGCGCGCCGCATACCCACCCAATGATGGTGATGGAAAAAGCCGGGTTTATTGACCGGTTGGGACGTGAGAATGTTTGTCCGCACATTGACGCCTCCCTGGCGCGGGCACGCGAGTTGTTGGGGTTGCCGCCCGCGGCGTCGCGAGACCCCAACCACGAAGAACGACAAAAGCTGGAAGCCGCGCGGCTGGAGCTATCCCAGGCGCTGAGTCGCGTCCACGACGTGCTGAATGTGCCGATGGCACAAGCAAAGGAGCCAGCGCTCCTGGGCAAGAGCGAAACGGGCAAAATCGGCGTCAGGGTCGAGTGAGCGCGATGTGTGGCGGAGCGCGCGCGAGGGGGTCCCGGCCCGCGTTCCAGCGGTTATAGCCGCGGGGGGATTCGGATTGTCAGCGATGCCTCCCTGCGGCAGGGTAATGGTCTGCCTGACATGCTGAAGAAGCTTTGGTTTAGACGCGCAGCCGACATCTGGGAAGGGGCGACCTTTCTTCGGAAGTGGGGCATCATCGGCGTGCTGATCGGGATTGGCGCCGGCTTGGGCTCCCTGGCGCTGATTTGGTGCATTCACCTCGTCAGCCATGGTCTGCTGGGTTGGATTGTTGGCTACACCCTCCCGATGCCGGGCGGCGAAGGCGGCACCGGACCGTACTTTTTTCACATGCGCCGGCCGTGGTTACTGCCGCTCGTGACGGGTGCCGCCGGCCTGGTCGGTGGCACCCTGACGTGGAAATTCGCGCCGGAGACCGCGGGCATCGGCACCAATGCCGCCATCCGCGCCTTTCACCAGAACCAACGCCTTAAGTTCCACACCGCGATCTTTAAGCTGGTTACGTCCGCCCTTACCATCGGCGGCGGCCTGACTTCCGGGCGGGAAGGACCCATCGCGCAAATTGGCGCGGCGACGGGGGCGACGATAGCGGACCTGCTGAAGCTGACGGCACGAGAGCGCAACATGGCGTTGGCGGCGGGGTTGGGCGCAGGTATTGCGGCGATTTTCAAGGCGCCTTTGGCTGGCGCAATCATCGCGGCAGAGATTTTCTATCGCGAGGACTTCGAGGTGGAAGCGCTGGTGCCGGGCCTCATCGCCTCGGTCATTGGTTATACCATCGTCGGCTCGGTGACCGGTTTTCAACCCGTGTTCAGCCTGGCCGAGGAATCCGTTCAGTTCCAGCACCCGCTGTCGCTGCTGCTGTTCGCGCTGCTGGGAGTCGGATGCGGGTTGCTGGCAAGATTCCTGTTTGTGGTTTATTTCCGTGTCGAACAGTTCTTCCGCCAGTATCCCTTGTGGCTGGCGGCGGCCCTCGGCGGGGTGGCGACCGGCGTCGTCGGGTTGTGCGTGCCTTCCGTCATCGGCACCGGGTACGGCTGGGCGCAGTTTGCCCTGAATCAGAATTTTGAGTTGCTGCCGCCAATGCTGCTACTGTTGGCGCCCTTTGCGGAGATTCTTTGCGCGTCCTTGACGCTGGGCAGCGGCAACTCGGGTGGCATTTTCGGTCCCTGCGTGGTTACGGGCGGCATGTTCGGTGGCGCATTTGGCTACGGCGCCGCCCACCTGATGCCGACGGTCGAACCGCATCCGGGCAACTTTGTGATCGTGGGGATGATGGCGTTTTTCGCCGCGGCCGCCAAAGCGCCGATCTCAACTATCATCATGATCTCGGAGATGACCGGCGGCTACGGCTTGCTCGCCCCGGCGATGGTCGCCGTGGTGACCGCGTTTATTCTCTCTGGCAAGGGGACGATTTTCCCCGCGCAGGTCGATTCGCGGCTGGATTCTCCGTTTCACGCCGACGAGTTCGCCCCCATTGTGCTGCATCGGTTCAAGGTGGCCGACGTGATGATCCATTTGCCGGTCTGCGTGAACGCCAACGCCTCAATCGCCGAGGCGATGACGCTGATGGGCGATTACGGGCTGGCCAGTGTCGCGGTCGTTGACGACCACCGGCTTTCCGGGCGCGTCAGCTTGCTAGGTGCTCACCGCATCGCCGAGGAACAGCGCAAGATTATGGCCGTGCGCAGCGTCATGACCCCCGACGGCGATGTGGCCTATCCGAATGAGGACCTCTTCACCATCCTGAAGCGATTTGCCGTCCGCGACGTCGGCAGCCTGCCGGTCGTCACGCGCGAAAACCCTCAGCGCCCGATTGGGCTGATCACCCGGTCCGGGCTGTGGACCGCCCTCGAGACTGCGCGGGAACACCATGGCCAGGCCCACGGCGGCCGCCATGCCGAGAAGAGCGCGCCGGTGGGTGTATAGACTTCAGTTCAGATAAACTCGTTAAGCAAATTCTCGAGCATCTCCTGACGCCCGCTGGTATTGGCGGCGGCTTCTCCATTTTCCAGCGCATAGGCTTCGAGTTCCTTCAGGCTCACTTTGCCTTTCTCGATCTGCCGGCCGATACCCGAGTCCCAGGAAGAGTAGCGCGCACGGACGAACTCCGCCAACCGGCCGTCCTTGCGGATAGCGGCAGCGATCTTCAACCCCCGGGCAAACGCGTCCATGCCGCCAATATGCGCATGGAACAAATCCACCGGCTCAAAGCTTTCGCGGCGCACTTTAGCGTCGAAGTTCAAGCCGCCTCGCTTTAGGCCGCCCATGCCAAGCACCGCAAGCATCACCTGGGTGGTGAGATAAATGTTCGTCGGGAATTGGTCGGTATCCCAGCCGAGCAATTCGTCACCGACATTGGCGTCGATCGACCCGAGCTTTCCGGCGTTGATGCAGACCAGCAATTCGTGCCACATCGAATGGCCGGCGAGCGTCGCGTGGTTGGTTTCGATGTTGAGCTGGAAATGGTCGAACAAATCAAATTCACGGAGAAAGTTGAGACAGGCGGCCGCGTCGGAATCATACTGATGCTTGGTGGGCTCCTTGGGCTTGGGTTCGATGAAGAACTGGCCTTTGAACCCGATGGCCCGCTTGTGCGCAACGGCTAAATGCAGAAGACGCGCCAGGTGCTCCTGCTCGCGTTTCATGTCGGTATTCAACAACGTCGAGTAACCCTCGCGCCCGCCCCAAAACACGTACCCGGAACCCCCGAGCGTATGGGTCACTTCGAGGGCCTTCTTGACCTGGGCCGCCGCGAACGCGAACACCGACGCGTTGCAACTGGTCGCCGCGCCATGAACGTAACGCGGATGCGAGAACAGGTTGGCGGTGCCCCAGAGCAGCTTGATCCCCGTGCGCCGCTGCTCTTGCTTTAACACCTGGACGACCGCATCGAGGTTGGCACTGGTCCCCGCCCAATCCTTTCCTTCCGGCGCCACATCGCGGTCGTGAAAACAATAGAACGGCGCACCGAGCTTTTCCATGAACTCGAACGCGGCCCGCACCCGGTTCTGGGCATTCGCGACGGAATGGGAGCCGTCATCCCAGGGGCGCTGCAGGGTGCCCACGCCGAAGGGGTCCGAACCGGTGCCGCGGAACGTGTGCCAGTAACAAACCGCGAAGCGCAGGTGCTCACGCATGGTTTTGCCCTCGACAACGTCGTCGGCGTTGTAATGCTTGAAGGCGAGTGGATTTTTGGATTTGGGTCCTTCGTAGCGAATCGGCCTGACGCCTTTGAATGCTTCCATGGTGTGGTGGTGTGGCTGTTAACGCTTGCTGAATTTTAAACTGGTGAATCAAGACGCTGCGGCTGCTCGCAAGCAACGGCGCCATTGGGATGAACTGTGGAGAAACGGTGTGCCGTGTCAATCTTCGAGTCAGGCCGGGTTCGGGCAACCTTGTTCTGGGCAATTCGCGAGCCGAACTTTATCCTGGCACTCGAATATCGGGCCACGCGCCTCCACCATGAGCGAGTTAAGCAAAGAATCAGAGCGGCTGGCGCGGTCATGGAAACGGCATCCAGCCGAGTGGCTGCGGGACTATTTGGTCGCGGGGGTCGAGGACCCGCGGCTCAACCTGCAAAGCATTCTTTCGCGTCATTTTCTGCTCCGCGCGCTTACCAGCGAGCGCTTTCAGGCACTGTGCGAAGAGGAATACCGATTTTCTGCGGTGATGAACTGGCTGGCGCCGCTGGCCGCGCGCAACGATGCCGCAGAACTCGATGCGGTGCGGTATGCGCTTCGGCAAGGGGCGGACAATGCTGAAGGATTGGAAATCCCGCGCTTCGTCCTGCAGACCTTCAGGGCGCTGCCGGCCAGAGCAGGCGAAATGGAAGTGCCCAATTACATCGCAACCTTTCTCGAAGCCGCAGCTCGAAGCGGGGGTGAAACCCAACTTTGTGCGGGCGGCCTGAATTGCTTCCAGCAACTCTGGCGAGAGGCGCTGTCCGGCCTCGCCGCGCCGGCGCGGGCGCCTTCGGTCCTCGAGCCGGCTTGCGGTTCGGCCAATGATTACCGCTTTGTCCGTAGCTTTGGCTTGGCGCGATTCCTGGAGTACAGCGGATTCGACCTGTGCGACACGAACGTCGCCAATGCGCGCGCCTTGTTCCCCGACGTCCGCTTTCAAGTGGCGAACGTATTTGCGCTCGAAGCCGAAGACAAATCCTTCGATTTGTGTTTCGTGCATGACTTGTTCGAACATTTGTCGTTGGACGGTTTGGCGGCAGCGCTCCGAGAAGTCTGTCGCGTGACGCGAAAAGGAATCTGCGTGGGGTTCTTTCAGATGGACGAAACCAGCGAGCACCGGGTGCGGCCAGTCGAGGAGTATTTCTGCAATCTGCTTAGCATGGAACGGATGCGAGCCGCATTCGCCGGCGAGGGTTTCGTCGGTCAGGTGTTGCATATCGATTCCTTTCTGCGCCAGCACGTCGGTGTTTGCGCCGCGCACAACCCGAACGCCTACACCTTTTGGCTGCACGCCAGCTAACCTGATCAAAATCAACGTCATTCTCGCCTCCAGTATTCAAACTGGCGCCCCGGGCCGGGGTGGTTCACTTGCGCCCAAGCCGATTTTCACGGATACTCTCGCTCGTGCAGGCGACAATACAGCGGTTGACCGAGCGGTTGCTGGAATCCTACGGCAAGGTCGGCGGCATTAACCACCTGGATGGGAAGAATCTGCCTTCCAAACATGCGATCGAGGAAATCACGCAGGATTTACTGCACTTGTTGTTCCCCGGGTTCTTTGACGAGAAGCCGATTCACTCGACCGAGATTAAAACAGTGACCACCCGGGTCCTGGGGGAGATAGTCCCGCGCCTGGAAAGGGAGATTGGCAAGAGCCTCGAATACAACCTGCCGCCGGAGTTGGAGCACGCCAGGAAGAATCTTCACCCGATCGCGCATTCGTACACGGTCGAGCTGCTGGAAAGTTTGCCGCGGCTGCGGGAGTTGCTCCAGACGGATGCGGAAGCGGCGTTCAAGGGAGACCCCGCGGCGCTCAGCAAAGAAGAGGTCATCGTCGCCTACCCCTTCATGGAGGCCATCGCGGTGCAACGGTTGGCGCACGAGCTCTACTTAAAGAACGTCGCGCTGATTCCCCGCATTATGACGGAGTGGGCGCACGCGCGCACGGGCATGGATTTGCACCCCGGCGCGCAGATCGGCACACATTTTTTCGTGGACCACTGCACGGGAACGGTGGTAGGCGAGACGACCCGGATTGGGGATCATGTCAAAATGTACCAGGGCGTGGGTTTGGTGGCGGCGTCGCTCTCGGCGGGCCAATCGCTGCGCGGCAAGAAAAGGCACCCCACGATCGAAGACCGGGTCACCATTTACGCGGGAGCGACGATCATGGGCGGCGACACGGTTGTGGGCGAAGGCAGCACCATCGGGGCAAATGTTTTCCTGACCGGCAGTGTGCCGGCGCATTCATTGGTAGTGCAGGAGGAAGCCAATGTGAAGGTGATGAACAAAAAAAATCGCCCGAAACAACCGGCGGATTTTGCAGTGTAAAGCTAAAAGCGAACGAGTTTTTCCAACTCCTTCACGCGCTGTTCGATTAACCGGCAATTGACTCGGGCAGTCCGCAGCAGGCCAAACCCTTCGCAGCAAAAGGAGGCCACGACGCTGCCGTAAACCATCGCCCGGCGCAGATGTTTTTGCACCGGCCCATGCGCCGACGACAGGTAACCCATGATGCCACCCACGAACGAGTCGCCCGCCCCGGTGGGATCGACCACTTTGTGCAGCGGATAGGCCGGGCACACGAAAAACTCGCCCGGGCCGGAAAGAACCGAGCCATGCGAGCCCTGCTTGATGATTACATATTTCGGCCCCAGCTTATGGATTTGCTTTAACGCTGAAAACAGGTTGTCTTGCTTGGTCAACTGGTGGGCTTCGCTATCATTGAGCACGAAAAGGTCCAGGCGCTTCAGGAGCTTCAGCAAATCTTCCAACGCGATATTGAGCCACAAATCCATCGTATCGGCGGCGACGAACTTCGGCCGCTGCACCTGGTCGAGCACGTGGTGCTGCAAGGCTGGGGCAATGTTAGCCAACAGCACAAATGGCGCATTCTGATGCTCCTTGGGGAGGGTGGGCGTAAAGTTCTCGAACACTCCCAACTCGGTCAGCAGGGTTCGGCGGTTGTTCATGTTCGCCTCGTATTCGCCCGACCAGTGGAAGGTCTTACCCGCCTGGATTTGCAATCCGCTCAGATCGATTCCGTGCCGTGCGTATAATTTCATGTAACGCTTGGGGAAATCCTCGCCGACCACGCCGACGAGTTTAACCGGCGCGAAAAAACTGGCGGCAAGCGCGGCGTGGCTGGCCGACCCACCCAATAGCTTCGGGTTCTCCGATTTCGGAGTCTTAATCGAATCCAGCGCCGTCGAACCAACAATCAAAACGCTCATGAGAAGCGCAAAAGGTAAGGAAGGGGCGAGGGCTGCGCAAATCGAAAGAGCGGGAAACCGGGAAGCAGAAAAAGCGGCAGAGGGCTGCCGCAGTCCAAAACCTCGCGGAAAGAGTAGCGTGCCAAAATTCGCGGCAGGGTTGTGGACGGCGGCAGCCCTCTGACGCTTCGTACCAACTGCTCAATCCTCCCCTGCCACTTTCAATCGCGCCCGGGAGTAGCCGCTAGAGGTCAGAGATCAGAAGACCGGCGCGCATGGAAAGCGATCTCTGAATTGTCGGCAGGCCTCCGTGACGTCGGCCGATTGCAGGATGGCTGAGACGACACAAATTCGCTCGGCGCCCGCCGCCCGCACCTGGTCCACATTGCTCAGATTGATGCCGCCGATGGCAAACCAGGGCACAGTCAGGTGCTTGGCAGCCCAGCGCACGTACTCGAGGGTCACCGGCGCCGCTTGCGGTTTGGTCGCGGTGGCGAACACAGGTCCGACGGCCACATATGCCGCGCCTGCGGCGACGGCACGCTGCGCCTGGTCCGGCGCATGGGTGCTGAGGCCAATTTGCACGCCGGAACCGATGCCCGGCACCTCGCCCACCTGCGTATGACCGGCGCCGAAAAAATCCTCCTGCCCCAAGTGACAGAGTTCGGCGCCGACCTTGTTTGCAACCTCCGGGTAATCATTAATTACAAGCCGGACGCCGGTTTCGCGTGTGATGGGCAAAATGGCGTGGGCCATGGCCAGAATCTCCTTTTCGGACGATTGCTTGGCGCGCAGTTGAATCAAATCGGCGCCGCCGGCACAAAGCTTTCGAGCGACCTCGGGGACGGACCTTCCACCCAGGTAGGCGGTGTCGATGAAAGTGTAGAGCCGGCACGCGGACAGCGGTTTCATGCGCCGGCAGTTCTAGAGGCAACTGTTGCAGTTAGCAATGCTCGTTCGGAGCGCGGACATTGGTCCTCAAGCGAGGCGAGAGTGCTCAAGTGGCGCGAAATAATCCACAGCCATTGGGTGAGAGAGTTGCTGCGGAGTAAAGTCCGCGCTCCCCTTGCGGAGTCGTTCAGGCCGCGGCTGCAGGGGAAGCGTTCTGGATCTCTGCGCGCTCGGCCAGCGCGAAAAAACGTTGGTACGCACCGTTCCAGGCTTCGCCATGCGGCAGCAGGGTCTCGAGCCGGAAGGAGTTGCGGACGACCTCGCGGGCATGCATCACGTTTTCGAGGTGGCCAAGAGCGACGGCTTGCACCGCGACATTCCCGATGGCCGTGATGTTTTTCGGCAGCACGACCACAGGCAACTGCAGGGCGTTGGCGATGAAATGATTCAGCAGCGAATTGGTCGAGTCCCCTGTGAGAAACAAGCGCGCGACCCGGACGCCGGAAAGATGCTCCAATTCGAGCAACATTCGGCGGTAGTAAAGCGCGAGGCTTTCGAGGATGCAACGGAAGATGGGGCCGGGTTTGCGCGGCAGGATTTGCTCAGTTTCTCTGCAAAAGGCCTGGATCTTCAGCGGCATTTCTTCAGGGTCATCGAAGCGCGGGTCCGCAGGGTTGATGAGCGATTCGAAGGGAGTCGCCGAGCCGGCCAGATGCATGAGCAACTCCGGATCAAGTTGCCGATTCTCCTTTTCCCAGAACCGCTGGCAGGCTTCAAGGATCGACAGGCCGCGGATTGTTTTGTGAAACACAATCGAACTGCCGTAACCAAGGTGATTGCTGTACCTCAGGTCACGGCTCAAATCGTTGATCAGAGGTTCCGCCAAGGGCACCCCGATGGAGGCATCGGTTCCGGAGCCAAGGAACGCCCAGCCTTCGCCCGGGTTGGCCGGCATGCCGGCTGCCATCGCCGCCAGGTCATGCGAGCAGGAGGCGATTACCTGGGCCTCATCCAATTTGGTTCCCGAGGCAATTTGCGGCAATAGCTTGCCCAAAACCGTGCCGCTCGGAACCACCTCGGCAAATTTGCCCCGGGACACACGCAACTCCTCGAGCAGGCGCTCCGACCACGTCCGTTCCACCGGCTGATACAACTCGGTGGCGCTAGCGAGCGTCGCTTCAATCCGCGGCACGCCGCAGAGCAGGTAATTAAAACCGTCCGCCAACGGGAGCAGACAGGCGGCGCGCTTTAGCCGTTTGGACGTCTCGTGAGCCAGTTGGACCGGCGTGCCGCAGGCCTGTGGCTGAATCCCGATCTGAAAATAATTATTTTGCGCGCGAATGCCGGACTCGTTTTTGGACTTAGCGGCAAAGCGGGGGTCGCTGCCGATTAAGGCAGGGGTCAACAGGGCACCCTTGGCATCAAACAGCAGGTAGTCGCCCGCGCATGAGGTGCAGCTTATGCCCCCAATAGGCTCCTCATAGACCCCTGCGGCGCGGAGGGCCTCCGTCAAGGCATTGTACAAGCCATTGACATCCCACTGCAGGCCGCTCTTGGACCGTATAGGCGTATGGTCGAATTGGTGGACCTCACTGACCGTGAGCTGTTCATGGTGCAGGCTTCCGATGGAAACCCGTCCGGCATCCCTCCCGAATTCACAGGCAAGGTAAAACTGAGTCATACGGTCTAAACAGTGCAAGTGTTGTGCCCAAGCCCAGCGGCGCTGTGTGAAATTTTTCAGCAACATGCGGGGCGATTTTGCGGCAGGAAGCGCCCCGGCTACGTCGGTCGGCTAAATCTGTACCGAAATTGAGCAGGTGTGTCCGGTGCCGTTGACACTCAGGAGAGGACACCTCGTCTGCGCAAGAGGGCCGTCATCGCGCGGTCCATGAGTACCTCGGCCATGGGGCGGGTCGCCTCATCGAGGGCAGCACAGGCAGTTTGAAGGGCTTTGGTATCACCGCTCGCGGCATCCAGGGCGTCCGGACCAGCCGCCGCAATAACCGCCTCCAGCGCCGTCTGCACTTGGGCCTTGTAGCCGGGTTCGAGTTCGTCGGCGCATTCAGCAAGTCCTTTCTTAGCGGCGGCAATTAGCTCCTGGGCCTTGAGGCGGGCTTCGATCCAGCGCCGGGCTGCGAGGTCGTCGAATGCGTGTTCCACGGATTCCTCGACCATCTGCTGCACTGCGGTGTCATCGACATCCACGGCAGATTTCATCTCCACGCGGCGTTCCTTCCCCGTGCCGATATCCCGTGCTAATACGTGCAAAATGCCATCCGCATCCAATTCGAACTGGACACCGACGCGGGGAACACCGCGGGCCGCGGGTGAAAAATCAATCGTGAACCGGCCGAGACTCCAATTGTCGGCGGCCCGCTCGCGCTCGCCCTGGAGCACGTGAATGAGCATCTCGCGCTGATTATCCACGGCGGTAGTGAACATCTCCCCCGCTTTGATGGGGATGGTCGAGTTGCGCGGAATCAGCACGTTCATCAGCCCGCCGAAAGTTTCGATGCCCAGCGACAGGGGCGTCACGTCCAGCAACAGCACATTTCGAAAGCCGCCGGAAAGGATTTCGGCCTGGATGGCCGCGCCCAGCGCCACCGCTTCATCGGGATTCTGCGAGGTATTGAGTTGGGGGCCTGCGGCGCGGTGGAACTCCGTACCGAGGCGGAGCGAGCCGCGGGTTTCGGCGAACTCGGCACACCCGAACAGCACCCGAACGAATTCGCGAACCAAAGGCATCCGGGTTTGGCCGCCGACCAGGATAACCTGGTCCAGGTCTTTCGGCTCGATATGCGCATCGGCCAGAGACTGTAGGCAGTGCGGGCGCGTGCGAGCAATAATGTCGCGGGTTAGGTTTTCGAGCTCGGTACGGGTCAGAACATATTGGAAGCTGAACCGTGGTGTCAGGAACGGCAGCCGCACCTCACTTTCCGTCTGGCTCGAGAGGTTGATCTTGGCGGTTTCCGCCGCTTCGCGCACGCGTGCAAGCATGCCCAATTCCTCGGGTGGGGCCGCGCCGGGATTTGCTGCCGTAGGGGTTAAGTCAGGTCCGCCGGCGGTTCGGATTTGCTCGAGCAGAAATTCGCTTACCCGTTTGTCCAGGTCGTCGCCGCCCAGGCGCGTGTTGCCGTTGGTCGCGAGCACCTGGAACACGCCGTCGTGCAACTCCAAAATCGAAAGGTCGAACGTCCCGCCGCCCAGATCGAATACAGCGATTTTTGCACGCTCGCTCAGCTTATCCAAACCGTAGGCCAGCGCAGCAGCCGTCGGCTCGTTGATGATCCGCTCGACGGTCAACCCTGCCAGTTCGCCCGCTCTTTTTGTGGCATTGCGCTGGGCATCGTTGAAATAGGCTGGCACCGTGATGACGGCTCGTGCGACAGGCTCGCCAAAATAGGCGTCAGCGTCCGCTTTGAGCTTTTTCAGCACTTCTGCGGAAATCTCTTCGGGTGTGAGCGAGCGCCCGCGAATGGAAACCGTTGCGGGGCCGGTGCCCTGACCTTGCACGCGATAGGTCACGAGCATCTCTTCCTCTGAAAGCTCGGCGCCGCGGCGGCCGATGAATCGTTTGACTGAATAGACCGTGTCCGCAGGGTTCACCACCCGAGCACGACTGGCGGGCAAACCCACTACCGGCGGACCTCCGTTCTCGGGGTAATTTACAAGGGACGGGGTAAGGCGCCGGCCCGCCGAGTCGGCGATGACCAGCGGGATGCCAGAATCCACCGTCGCCACCAGCGAATTGGTAGTGCCTAAATCAATACCGACAATCCTGCTGCTCATGCAAGTGATGTAAAATAGCACCTGTTTAGCGAGAGCGCGGACTTTAGTCTGCAGTAAGGTGCAATTGCAAGCACGCCTGCGAATCGGGACAGTTCTGCCACCTGGATTATTGCGGCCGAGCAAAAATCCGCAGCCCGCCAGGAATTCAGGTAACATTACATCATTTGCGATCTTCTGGCAGACCTCGTAGCCTTTCGTCGCCTTGAATTGTCTTGTTACTGCCGGGCCGACTTTCGAACCGCTGGACCAGGTGCGGCGGTTGACCAATTTTTCTACGGGCCGGCTGGCAACAGAATTGGCCGGCTTCCTTACGGACCGCGGGCATCGCGTAACGCTGCTCCTCGGGGAACAGGCGACCTGGACAGGTGAGCGCAGAGCAAGTTCGGTCAAAACGTTCACGACGACAGATAACTTGCGGGGACAATTGCAGGCGCTGGCGGCGGATAGCTGGCAGGCAGTGTTCCACGCCGCCGCGGTGAGCGATTTCAGTTTCGGCAAAGTCTGGCAACGCTCGCGCAACGGGCAACTCAGCGAAATCAGCGCGGGTAAAATCTCGACGCGGCATGGTGCGTTATTGGCCGAACTTGTCCCTACGCGCAAACTGATCGCTGAACTGCGCGGCTGGTATGGTCGCGCATGCCTCGTGGGATGGAAATACGAAGTGGACGGCGGCAGGCCGCAGGTCCTCGAGGCTGCTGTGCGTCAAATCATTGAAAGCCGCACGGACGCTTGTATCGCGAACGGTCCCGCTTATGGCGCAGGTTTTGGCTTAGTGAGTCCAGATGGAACCTGCGAAAATCTCACAAACGAGGAAGCTCTGTTTCGGGGACTCGAAAAGCGGGCTTCCGAAGCCGCGCGGTAAGGCCTTCGGCGCCCGGCATCTTGGAATCTTTAGCCGCGCGTTACCCCTCCGCGCCGGCGAGCTCAGCCTTGCGCTCCCACCGTCTTTGCGCGCGCTCCGGCAGGGTGGTATCGACTTTGGCGTAATACGTCCCTTCGCCGAGTAGCTGTTCAACTTCGGTTTGGAATTCCAACGACGGGACGACAGAAAACCGCTCGTTGCTTTCTATGAAGATGAGTTCGCCTGTCGGTTGCTCCAAACGGAGGAACAAGGGGCATTTGCCTCGATGGCGGGCGGACAGTTCGTGAATCTGTTCGAGGGTCTGAGGGGTCAGATGTGCCATATGTAGTCGCAAATGGACCTGACGAGTGAACCGCCGCGGTGCCTCTTCCAAGGGCATGATTTCCTGGGGAAAGAGCTTCGGCCGCTCATCACCGGTGTTGATTTCACCGATCACAAAAACCGCTTTACCCTGCACCAGCAGCTCGCGGTACTTATCATAATTCTCATTCAGGCAAAGCAACTGGACTGCGCCTTCGAGGTCTTCGAGCGTGGCGAGGCAATAAGGTTTGCCGCTCTTTTTGGAAATCCCATTTTGGACTGCGGCGATCATGCCACCGAGGCGCGTCAGCGTGCGGCTGGGCAGCGCCGCCACCGTCTTGGTGTTCGCCAGGTTGTACTTCTCGAGAATGACGGCGAAAGGGGTGAGCGGGTGACCGGTCACATAAAACCCGAGCAGCTCCTTTTCGTGCGCGAGCATTTCATGCTGAGCCCACTCGGCCAGATTAGCAACCGCTCCGGACTCCGTTTCGGAATTCGAAGCATCGGTAGCGGAGCCGAACAGCGAACTTTGTCCGCGTTGCCGATCAGAAATCACACTGGCGGCCCGCGCCAGCGTGCGCTCGATTTGGCTGAAGAGAGTGGCCCGGGTTTTACCCAGGCTGTCACAGGCGCCACATTTGACTAGCGCTTCAAGAATTTTGCGATTGAGTGAGCGGCCGTCAACCCGTTCGCACATGTCTGCCAGCGAACGGAACCGGCCCCCTGTGTTGCGGGCCTTGAGAATGGCTTCGACCGCCACCTCTCCCACGCCCTTGATGGCCGCCAACCCAAACCGGATGACCAGGCCGGCGCCGCTGTCCCCCGAGCCATTTGCGCCCGGACCGGGCGCCAGCCCCCGGGCGCCGATTCTACTCGGCGCGAAAAACACCTGGCTCTCGTTGACATCGGGCGGCAGCACTTCGATGCCCATGGTGCGCGCCTCAGCGATGTACTCGCTGAGTTTCTCGGTGTCGCCCATATCGTTGGTCATCATCGCGCAGAAAAACTCGACCGGATAATTGGCTTTGAGGTAGGCGGTCTGGTAGGCGACGATCGCGTAAGCCGCGGCGTGCGACTTGTTGAATCCGTAGCCGGCGAATTTTTCCAGTAAATCAAAAATCTGGTTGGCTTTCGGGGCGGGAATGTGGTTAACGCGCGCAGCGCCTTTGACGAAGTTGTCGCGCTGTTTGGCCATTTCTTCGAGCTTCTTTTTGCCCATGGCGCGGCGGAGCAAGTCGGCGGCGCCCAGCGTATAACCGGCGAGGGCCTGGGCGGCCTGCATCACCTGCTCCTGGTAAACCATGATGCCGTAAGTTTCCCGGCAAATAGGCTCAAGCAAGGGATGCTCGTACTCGATTTTGACCTGTCCCTGACGGCGGCTGATGAACTCGGGGATGAGTTCCATCGGACCCGGCCGATACAGCGCAATGAGCGCGGTAATGTGTTCGACTGAACTTATCTGAAATTTGCGGCATAAATCCCGCATGCCGCCGGATTCCAACTGGAACACACCGAGCGTGTTGGCCTTGTTCAGCAAATCATAGGTGCGCGCATCATCCAGCGGCAGATTCTCAATCGGAATATCCACCCCCCGGGTGCTTTTGACCAGATCGCACGTATTGCGAATCACCGTCAAGGTCTTCAGCCCGAGAAAGTCCATTTTGAGCAGGCCCAGGTCGCCTACTGGCCCCATGGCGTATTGGGTGACGATGGCGCCGTTTTCGTCCTGTTTAAGCGGCAAGAGGTTGACCAATGGTTGGTCGCCGATGACGACGCCCGCGGCGTGAACGCTGGCATTGCGCGATAGGTCCTCGAGGACCAGCGCCGTATCGAACAATTCGCGGGTGACCTCTTCCGTATCGTAGGCAGCCTTAAGTTCAGGCGATTGTTTTAACGCCTTTTCGAGCGTCATCTTCAGATCAAACGGGATCATTTTAGCGAGTCGATCGCACTCGCCATAACTCAGCCCCATCACCCGGCCGACATCCCGCACCACAGATTTGGCGCCCATCGTGCCGAAGGTCACGATCTGGGCGACCGCGTCGCGCCCATATTTTTGGCGAACGTACTCGATGACATCTGCGCGGCGATCGTCGGCGAAATCGATGTCGATATCCGGCGGGTTGACGCGTTCAGGATTGAGAAAACGCTCGAACAGCAACCCATAGCGGATCGGGTCCACATTCGAAATCTCCAGCAGGTAAGTCACGATTGACCCGGCGGCTGATCCACGCGCCACACAGGCCACGCCCTTTTCATGACCGTAGCGGACAAAATCTCCGACAATCAGAAAGTAGCTCGTGAACCCGGTTTTCTCGATCACCTTCAACTCGAGTTGCAAGCGGTCTAACAGAGCCTGGACCGCCCTGTCTGCGGCAGCCGCGTTTCCAGTAGCCGCAGCCGACACAGCTTGAGCCCCGCCGGGAACGGCGCTTTCGTTCGTCGGGCTCTCGATATAAGTTGGCAACCGCCGCGGGTCCTCGAGCCGATCCACGATAAACTCTTCGCCCTGCGCGCGTGCATGCAATCCATACCGGCTGCGCAAGCCCTCAGCCAGGAGCTGACGCAGATAGCTGTCGCGCGTAAATCCGGACGGCGGCTCGAACACCGGGTAATGCAGGCTCCCAAATTCGATTTCCAGGTTGCACAATTCCGCCACTTCGAGCGTGTTGCGCACCGCCTCAGGCACTTCAGCAAAGCGCGCTTGCATTTCCTCAGCCGAGCGCAGGTAAAACTGCTCCTGCGCGTAGCGCATGCGTTTAGCCTCGGAGAGGAGCGCCTGCGTGCCGATGCAAATCAAGCAATCGTGCGCGTGCGAATGCTCCTTTTGGACGTAATGAACATCATTGGTCGCCACCAGCTTGAGCCCGAACTCTTGTGCCCAGGGCACCAACAGACGGTTCACCTTGGCCTGCTCAGCCAACCCATGATTCTGAAGCTCCAGGTAAAAATTCTCCGGCCCAAAGGTTTGTTTGAACCAATCCACCGCGTCGCGAGCTTTGGCAGGTTGATCTCGCAGAATGTTTTCGGGAATCTCGCTGGCGAGGCACCCGGAAAGAGCGACGAGGCCATCATGGTGCGCGGCGAGCAACTCCTTATCTATACGTGGCTTATAGTAATATCCTTCGAGATGAGCGGCCGTCGTCAGCCGTAACAAGTTGCGGTAACCCGCCTCATTCTTGGCGAGCAGAACCAGGTGATGATACACATCACGGCCGCCGGTGCTGGTCTTTTTCTCGAACCGGCTGGCCGGGGCTACGTAAACTTCGCAGCCGATGATTGGTTTGATGCCCTTCTCACGAGCGGCACGATAAAAATCAATCGCGCCATAAAGCACCCCATGGTCGGTGATTGCCAGGGCCGGGAACTTCAAATCGTGCGCTCTGTCCATTAACCGGTCAAGCCTGCAGGCCCCGTCGAGCAGGGAATACTCGGTGTGCAGGTGGAGGTGAACGAACTCGGCATGCGCCATAAGCCAGGAAGCTTAATATCGGGGCGCAGAGCCCGCAACGGCATTCAACTTACGATGTCATTTCGCGGCTGGCAAAAAGCTTTAGGGCGGGTACTGAAGCTTTTCCTGCAGCTCGCGCAGGCTGCGGGTCATTAGCAGTTGCCGTCCGTTGCGGAGCAACACCAGGGATTCCCCCCGGGGACCGGATTGCACCGCTTTGACTCGTTCGAGATTCACTATCGTCGAGCGGCTAATCCGTTGGAATATGCGCGGCGGCAGCCGGGCTTCCAGGTGCGTGATCGTTTCCCGCAGAATGTAATTTTCGCCGCCGGCCTGCAGCACGGCGTAATTCGCGGCAGCCTCGATCGCATCGATATCTCGCACATTGACAAAAACCGTTTGGGAACCGGTCTTGACGGCAATGCGGTCCAAGTAAACTGGCTTTTGTGGCGTGGCATTCAGCCACGCGGCGAGGCGCTGGTTGAGTGCTGCGGTGTCACGAGCTTCCAGGCGCGCTCGGGCCCGTTCCACTGCCGCCACCAATCGCTCCCGGCTGAACGGCTTGAGCAGGTAATCGACCGCCTGGACTTCAAACGCTTCGACTGCATGGTGATCATGGGCGGTGATGAAGATAACCGCCGGCCAGATTTCAGGGGGAACTGCCCGCAACACCTCCAGGCCGCTGACCTCAGGCATTTGCACGTCCAGGAATACAAGGTCCGGCCGGTCCCGTTTGATCGTCGCAATC
This sequence comes from Verrucomicrobiia bacterium, assembly GCA_035934555.1. Taxonomy (GTDB): domain Bacteria; phylum Verrucomicrobiota; class Verrucomicrobiia; order Limisphaerales; family UBA8199; genus DASYXT01. The sequence continues at coordinate 44,399 of DASYXT010000034.1, forward strand.
GCCTCGGGACCGTTGGCGCATTCTCCGATAATTTCGAGGCCGGCGGCCGGACCCAGTAGCTTCCGGACACGGGCCCGGGCGAGAGCCTCATCATCCACAATCAAAGCCCGAAGAATCATGCAACCACCGCCAGTGGCTCGGCCGCTGAGGGTGTCAAGGCGGTGCGCCAGGGCAGATGAATCTCGGCGGCCAGGCCGCCCGTGGGCAACGCATGCAATTCCAACCCGGCATGGTCGCCGTAAAGCTCCTTGAGCCGCGCGCGGGTGTTGCTCAGTCCGACGCCTTCCTTGAACTGGGCCGCGTCCGCCGGCCCAAGGGCCCGGCCATTGTCAGTGACCGTCAAATGCAACTTGTCGCCGGCCCGAACGACCTCCAGGCGAATGATGCCTGGAGCGATCTGCGTTTCGATGCCGTGCTTGACGGCATTCTCCACCAGCGGCTGCAAAATTAAAATCGGGACCCAGGCCTCCCAGGCCGCGACATCAATTTGGCGCTCGACACAGAGCCGGTCGCCAAACCGCGCCTGTTCGATTAGCAGATAACGGTCGAGAAAATGAAGCTCTTCGCGCACAGTCACCTCCTGGCGTTCAGGGGCCTGGAGTGTCAGCCGCAACAGGTCGCTCAAGGCTTCGATCATGGCTTCGGCCTGCGGCTCGTCATGGACCAGCGATGCGATGGAATTGAGGGTATTAAACAGGAAATGTGGGTTAAGCTGCATCCGCAAAGCCTGCAGCCGCGCTTGCGTCAAGCGCGCCTGCAAATCCACTTCGCGCCGTTCCCGGTCCTTGCTGCGCTCATAGAAGCGCAGCGCGTGAGCCACGCCGACCAATCCCCAAAACACTGGCAACGCGTAGGTGATCCGACGCAACACCAGAATTGTGTTCTCGCGCGGTTCGAGGCGCAGCCGGTCAAGGTCGCTTGAATCACGCCGTGACACGGGCGGCAGGCGCGGGCTGACGTACGCAAAAACCCCGATCACTCCAAGACTTGCAACGCATACCCCCAAATGCAGCCAAAGAGAGCGGCGCCAGGTGCCACGCTCGAGGGTATAAACCGATGACACCCACACCACCAGCGGCGTTAAGAGGATCCACGGCACCAGGCGGACCAACGCCACCAGCAGCGCACGACCTATGTTGGCGGACTGCAGCAGCGACATCTCCAGCACCAACGCCAGCGCCACAAATAACCAAAACGCTGTCACCAACCACCAGAAGCTCGAAAGCCCCCAGCGCCGCCTGGCTGCGGCCCGGCCTCGGGCGGCCTCGCCTGGCCAGGACTCGGCAATTTCCTGTGCCCCTGGCATCCCTCCGGCAACAGCTTTTCTCATCAGCATTGACCTTAACGGACAGCCTGTAACAAGTCACGCCCGGGCTAGGGGATTCATCCCGCCAGGGCACACATTCATCCCGAGTTAGGGGCCCTCTGTCACATTGCAATCAGCCAGAGCTTGTGGCGGCAGTCTGATCCTTGCAGTGTGCGAGACCTCATTATGAGCAACAGCGTTAATCGGAAGCGGGTTCGTCACCCTGCCGCCGTTGGGCCCGGCGACGTCAAAGCGGATCTCCACCCGAGCTTCCGGAACCGCTGGGCACAGCCGAAAGCCGGAGAGCTGTTTGAGCGCAAGCGTCTGTTGCGAATGACCCATGGTCAGCCGCCTGGGGCCTAGAAAACCCTTAACTGCCCTTGACTGCCCACCTGCACGTGAGGAACAGGTTAGGTGCGGAGTGGGTTTGTGACCACCAACAATTAATTTAACGATCATGGCTGAGAGCAATTCCAACGCGGGCCAAAACCAATCGCCAGCCGCCCCCGCTACTCCACCAGCACAACCACGTCGCTCTCGGCGCATTTGGGGGTGGCTGTTGCTGGCGTGCGTTTTGGGCGCGATCGGTCTTTTGCTGGTGTGGCATGGCCGCCAGCCAACGCAAACCGCAAAGACCCGGTCTGCCGCCGCGCCGCCAGTGCAAATCACGACCGAGGTAGTCAAGAAGGGGGACATCGGCGTTTATGTCAATGCGCTCGGAGCGGTGACTCCGGTCAAGACCGTCCTGATCAAGAGCCGGGTGGATGGTCAATTGATGACGGTGTATTACACAGAAGGTCAAATGGTGCGCGAGGGTGACGCGCTGGCGGAGATTGATCCCCGCCCGTTTCAAGCCCAGTTGTTGCAAGCCGAGGGCCAATTGGCGCGAGACCAGTCCTTGCTAGACAACGCGAAGCTGGATTTCCAGCGCTATGAGATTGCCGTTCGCAGCAACGCCGTTCCCAAGCAGCAGTTGGATACCCAGGCGGCGACCGTGCGGCAATATGAAGGCAGCGTGAAACTCGACCAAGGGCAAGTGGATGCAGCCAGGCTGAACGTGGTTTACGCGCACATCACCGCCCCGATCTCCGGCCGGATCGGCTTGCGCCTCGTCGATCCAGGCAACATCGTCCACGCCACGGATGTCAACCCGTTAGCGGTGATTACACAGCTTCAGCCGATAACGATTGAGTTCAGTGTCGCCGAGGACTACCTGCCCCAAATCGAGCGACAAGTGCGCGCCGGCCAAACATTAGCAGTGGAGGCACTGGACCGCTCGCAACAAAGCCTTCTCGCCACCGGGATGCTGCAGACCGTGGATAACCAGATCGATACCAACACCGGCACCGTGAGGTTACGCGCGCTATTCCAAAACGAAGATAACGCTTTGTTCCCGAACCAATTTGTCAATGCGAGGTTGCTGGTCAGCACGCAAACCAACGTGACGGTGGTTCCGGTCAGCGCCGTTCAGCGCAACGCCCAAGGCCCATTCGTTTATTTGGTCCAATCCAACCATACGGTCACGATTCGAACGGTCTCGGTCGGGCCTAGCAACGGCAACATCCAGGCCGTCCAGGGCGTCGAGCCCGGCGAACTGATTGCCGCCGACAATTTCAACCGGCTCCAGGAAGGAACCCGGGTCCAGCCCGCTGAGGCTGCCGAACCGCGCCGGAGCAACCCAAGCAACAATGTGGCGGTAGGGAGCGCGGGCGGTCCCTAAGCCTGCCGACGCAACATGAGTCCTTCGCGTCCGTTCATTCTGCGCCCCGTTGCGACGTCGCTGCTGATGGCGGCGATTCTTCTGGCGGGTTTGGTTGCCTACAAGCAGTTGCCCGTCTCGGCGTTGCCACAAGTCGATTATCCCACCATCCAGGTGGTGACCTTCTATCCGGGGGCGAGTCCGGACGTGGTGGCCTCAGGTGTGACTGCGCCGCTGGAACGGCAGTTTGGCCAGGTGCCGGGCCTGAACCAAATGACCTCCAGCAGCTCGGGCGGCAGCTCGGTGATCGTGCTGCAGTTCGCGCTGAACCTGAACATTGACATCGCCGAACAGGAAGTGCAGGCCGCCATCAACGCCGCTCAGACCTACCTGCCCGCCGACTTGCCTTCCCCGCCTATCTATAGCAAATCCAACCCCGCCGATGCGCCCATCCTGACCCTGGCTCTAACCTCGACCGCACTCCCTTTGTCGCAAGTCGAAGACCTGGCCGACACCCGGCTGGCGCAAAAGATCTCGCAATTAGCCGGCGTGGGCCTGGTCAGTATCAGCGGCGGGCAAAAGCCTGCCGTGCGGGTGCAAACCAATCCCACGGCGCTGTCGGCCCGCGGACTCAACCTGGAGGACGTGCGCACGGCCTTACAGCAGACCAGCGTCGATCAGGCGAAAGGTAACTTCGATGGCCCGCGCCAGGCCTACCAAATCAACGCGAACGACCAATTGCTCACCAGCAAGGACTACCGTCCGCTCGTCATCGCCTACCGCAATGGCGCACCCGTCCGGCTTTCGGATGTCGCCGACGTGGTGGATGGAGCCGAGAACGTGAACCAGGCCGCCTGGATGAATCAGGCGCCTGCAGTGATCGTGAATATTCAGCGACAGCCCGGCGCCAATATCATTCAAGTAGCGGACCGTATCAAAGCGCGCCTGCCGCAGCTCAAGACGACTCTCCCGGCTGGGATCGACGTCTCGATTCTGACGGACCGTACCGAAACGATTCGCGCGTCGGTCAAGGATGTCCAATTCGAACTGTTGCTGACGGTGGGCCTTGTGGTGATGGTCATCTTCCTGTTCCTGCGCACAGTCTCGGCCACCGTGATCCCGAGTGTGGCGGTGCCGCTGTCGCTGGTTGGCACCTTCGGGGTCATGTACCTGCTCGGTTACAGTCTCAATAACCTCACGTTAATGGCGCTGACGATTTCGACCGGCTTCGTCGTCGATGACGCCATCGTGATGATCGAGAACATCGCGCGCTATGTGGAAGCCGGTGAACCGCCGTTGCAAGCGGCCTTAAAAGGCGCCGAACAAATCGGGTTCACCATTGTTTCCCTGACTGTGTCGCTGATCGCGGTGCTCATTCCGTTGTTGTTCATGGGCGATATCGTCGGGCGGCTGTTCCGTGAATTTGCCATTACCCTCGCGGTGACGATCCTGGTCTCGGCCGTGGTGTCGCTGACCCTTACGCCGATGATGAGCGCGCGGCTTTTGCGGCACGAGCCCGCCGCAGCGCAAGGGCGTTTCTATCGGGCTTCGGAACGCGTCTTACAGCGGACCATCGCGCTGTACGGCCGGACGTTGCGCTGGGTCCTGGGGCATCAAACCGCCACGTTATTCGTGGCGCTCGGCACACTGGTGTTCACGGTCATCTTGTATATTGTCGTGCCCAAGGGATTCTTCCCCGTGCAGGATACCGGTGTGCTCCAGGGCATCTCGGAAGCGCCTCCCACCACCTCTTTCGCAGCGATGGCCCGCGACCAGGAAAGGTTGGTCGAGGTCATTCTCAAAGACCCGGCCGTCGAGAGCCTGTCCTCATTCATCGGCGTGGATGGCGTAAACACGACCCTCAACACCGGGCGGCTGCTGATCAATCTCAAACCGCTGGCGGAACGTAACGACGATGCGTCCACCGTCATGCGCCGGCTCCAGGCCAGCGTCGCCAATGTCGAGGGCATCTCCCTGTACCTCCAGCCCATCCAGGATTTAACCGTCGAGGACCGCGTCAGCCGCACGCAATTCCAATACACTCTTGAAGACCCCGACCCCGCTGAATTGAGCCTTTGGACCACGCGTTTGATGGACGAGTTGAAGAGCCTGCCGCAATTGCAGGATCTGGCGACGGACCAGCAAAACGGCGGTGCGGCGACCTGGCTGGTGATTGATCGGCAAACCGCCTCCCGCATGGGGATTACACCCGCTCAGATCGACAACACTTTGTACGACGCGTTTGGTCAGCGGCAAATCGCCACCTTGTTCACCCAGTTGAACCAATACCATGTGGTCCTGGAGACCATGCCGGGCTTTCAGAGCGCGCCGGTCAAACTGCAGGACATCTATGTGCATTCCAGCGGCGGAGGCCAAGTACCACTCAGCACGTTCACACATTTAGAACAGGGCACGGCCCCATTAGTCATTAACCACCAGGGACAGTTCCCAGTCGTGACCGTCTCGTTCAACCTGGCGCCGGGAGTTTCCCTTGGCGAAGCGACTCGCGCGATTGCAGACGCGCAACAACGGCTGCGGATGCCCTTGAGCATCCAGACGGCTTTCCAGGGAACGGCGCAGGCTTTTCAGGCGTCGCTTAGCAATGAGCCGCTGCTCATCCTGGCCGCGGTGATCACCGTTTATATCGTCCTGGGCGTGTTGTATGAGAGCTATATTCATCCGATCACGATTCTTTCGACCCTGCCTTCGGCCGGTGTCGGCGCGTTGCTGGCCTTGCTGGTGTGCGGCGCCGAGCTAAGCGTCGTTGCTTTGATTGGAATCATTTTGCTGATCGGCATCGTCAAGAAGAACGCCATTATGATGATCGACTTCGCCATCGAGGCTCGCCGACAGGAAGGCAAAACACCCGTCGATGCCATTTACGAGGCCTGTTTGCTCCGCTTCCGGCCCATCATGATGACCACGATGGCGGCGTTACTCGGCGCGCTGCCACTAGCGCTGGGCGGCGGTATGGGGGCGGAATTGCGCCGGCCACTGGGCATCTCGATCGTTGGCGGATTGCTCGTCAGCCAGTTGCTGACGTTGTACACCACTCCGGTCATTTACTTGTTCTTTGAGCGGCTCAGCCAGCGGACCGCCGCGTGGCGCGCCGCAAGCCAGGTCCGGCCTGCCGCCGCGTGAGCCGATGAACTTATCCGCGCCATTTGTCCACCGCCCCGTCGCCACCACCCTGCTGACAGCGGCGGTCGCTCTGGCAGGCGCCTTGGCGTTCCGTTTTCTGCCCGTATCGCCCCTGCCGCAGGTTGATTTCCCGACCATCACCGTCGCGGCCGGGTTGCCTGGGGCCAGCCCCGAGATTATGGCCTCGTCCGTGGCCACGCCCCTGGAACGGCAATTGGGACACATCGCCGGCGTCACCGAAATGACCTCGGCTAGTTTTCTGGGCACGACGGCCATCACACTCCAGTTTGATCTGAACCGCAACATTGATGGCGCGGCACGCGATGTGCAGGCCGCCATCAATGCCGCCCGCGCGTACCTTCCTTCCAATTTGCCCAGCAACCCCACCTATAGAAAAGTTAATCCCGCCGACGCGCCTATCCTCATCCTGGCGCTGACCTCGCCAATATACAACCGCGGGCAGATGTATGATGCGGCTTCAACCATCATTCAGCAGCGGCTATCACAAATCGAGGGCGTCGGTCAGGTGACGGTGGGCGGCAGCTCCTTGCCGGCGGTGCGCATCGATGTCAATCCGACCCAACTCAATAGTTTCGGCCTGGGATTGGAAGACGTGCGTGCGGTGCTGAGCCAGCAAAATGCAAATTTGCCCAAAGGCCAACTAGCCAACGGACAAACGACGGCGAATGTGCTGGCCAACGATCAGTTGACCAAGGCCGTGGATTACCAGCCGCTGACGGTCGCTTACCATAACGGCGCTGCGGTCCGACTTTCCGACATTGCCAATGTGCAGGACTCAGTGGAAAACATTCGCGCGGCGGGTTTCGTCAACGGACAGCCATCGGTCTTGCTAATTATTTTCCGACAGCCGGGCGCCAACATCATTGATACCGTCAATCGCGTGCGCGAAACCTTGCCCGCGCTAAAGGCCTCCATCCCGGCGGCGATTGACCTCACCATTGTGCTGGACCGGACCACGACGATCCGGGCGTCGGTGCGGGATGTCGAGATCACTCTCTGCATTGCCGTGGCATTGGTTATCCTGGTGGTCTTCCTCTTTTTGCGCAACCTGCGCACAACGCTGATTCCGAGCGTCGCGGTGCCGGTGTCGCTCATCGGCACCTTTGGCGTCATGTATCTGTGCGGATACAGCATCGACAACCTGTCTTTGATGGCGTTGACGATCTCGACGGGATTCGTTGTGGACGACGCGATCGTCGTCATCGAGAACGTCACGCGCTATCTCGAGCAGGGACTGTCACCGATGCAGGCTGCATTGAAAGGGGCCCGGGAAGTAGGCTTCACGGTTCTGACGATCACCCTCTCGCTCGTAGCGGTATTTCTTCCCATTTTGCTGATGGCCGGGATCGTCGGCCGGCTATTCCGTGAATTTGCCGTTACACTCTCGGCGGCCATCCTGGTCTCGTTGGCCGTTTCACTGAGCACAACCCCGATGATGTGTTCGCGGTTGCTCAAGGAGCATCGGGCGGAACGGCACGGGCGCCTGTACCGCTGGAGCGAAGGAGTCTTCGCCGCCCTGCTGCGGGGTTATGAGCGGAGTTTGAGTAGCGTTTTGCGGCACCCGATGTTGACGCTGGCCGTGCTCGGAATCACGGTGGCGTTGAATGCAGTTTTGTTTATCAAGGTGCCCAAGGGCTTCTTCCCCCAACAGGATAACGGCACCGTCTTCGGCGGGATTCAAGGCGCACAGGACGCCTCCTTCGGGTTCATGCAGTCGGCGGCAGCGCGTCTGGTCAAACTGATCAAGACCGATCCGGCGGTCGCCAACGTCATGGCTTTCACGGGTGGCAATGGCGCAGCCAATAGCGGGTTCATTTACGTCGGCCTCAAACCCCTGTCCGAACGGCGAATCAGCGCCAGCCAGGTTATCAATCGTTTGCGTCCGAAACTAGGCGTGGTGCCCGGCGCGACCGTGTTCCTCCAGGCGGGCCAGGATCTGCGCATCGGCGGGCGCCAAAGCAATGCTCAGTACCAGTACACCATCGAAAGTGATGACCTGCAGGACCTGGTCAAATGGGGACCGACATTACTGCAGCGGCTCCGCAAGCTGCAAGGGTTCAATGACGTCAACAGCGACCAGCAAAATAATGGGCTGCAGGCTTCCCTGGTTTATGATCGGGCGACCGCAGCGCGGCTAGGACTGACCCCGCAAGCCATCGACAACACTCTGTACGATGCATTCGGCCAGCGCCAGGTCTCGACCATGTTCACCGCGCTCAATCAATACCATGTAGTCATGGAGGTTGACCCGCAGTTCTGGCAAAGCCCGGAAGGGCTCAGTGGTGTTTATCTGCGCTCAACCAACAGCGGCCAAATCCCGCTCAGCGCCGTTACAGGTTACCAAGCCACCACCGCGCCCATTACGGTCAGCCACCAGGGACAATTCCCGGCGGTGACCATCTCGTTCAACCTGGCGCCAGGCATTGCGTTGAGCCAGGCGGTGAAAACGATCGAACAGATGCAACAGCAAATGGGAATGCCGGCCAGCATTCATGGCAGCTTTGCCGGAACCCTGCAGGCCTTTCAAAGCTCACTTGCCAGCGAACCGATGCTGATCGCCACGGCGTTGCTCGCGGTCTATATTGTCCTGGGCATCCTCTACGAGAGCCTCGTTCACCCGCTCACCATTCTTTCGACCCTGCCCTCGGCGGGGTTGGGGGCGGTTCTGGCGCTGATGCTCTTTCATACCGATCTGAGCGTCATCGCCGTGATTGGCATTGTTCTGCTGATCGGCATCGTGAAGAAGAACGCGATCATGATGGTCGATTTCGCGCTGGCGGCTGAACGCGAGCAGGGCCTGCGGCCTTCAGAGGCGATTTTCCAAGCGTGTCTTTTGCGGTTCCGCCCCATTTTGATGACCACCCTGGCCGCGATGTTTGGCGCGCTGCCGTTGGTCGTTGGGCGCGGCGTCGGCTCGGAACTGCGCCGCCCGCTCGGCATTGCTATCGTCGGTGGATTGATGGTCAGCCAGGTCCTGACGCTCTACACCACACCGGTGGTCTATCTCGAACTGGACCGCTTGCGGCTGCGCTGGCAGACCTGGCGCGGCCGCAGGCCCTCGCGCGCAGTTGAGCCGGCGCCTGCCACCTGAGCAACCCTGCCGCGTTATGATGGCCCTCTTCCAAAACCAAACACCGCGCCGCTGGATGGCTCCGGCTTCGCTGCTGCTGCCCCTCCTTCTGGCCGGCTGTAATTTCGCGCCCAAGTACAATCGACCGACCGTCAACACGCCCGCCAGTTTCAAGGAAGCAGCCAAACCGAGCACGGGCGCAACCAATCTTTGGCAACTCGCGCAACCGGGCGACGCACTGGCACGCGGCAAATGGTGGGAACTCTTCGGCGATCCCGAACTCAACAAGCTCGAAGAACAAGTCGCCGTTTCCAACCAGAATGTGGCCGCGGCGTTTGCGAACTTTATGGCTGCGCGGGCCATCGTCAATGAAACACGCGCGCAGTTATTTCCCATTGTCACAGCCAATGGAAACCTGACTCGCAGCCGGATACCGCTCTCGAATTTCCGCGGGACCTCGGTCGCCGGCGCCACCACCATCAGCCAATACTCGCTGCCCCTGGACGCGTCCTGGCAACTGGACTTGTGGGGCCGCGTGCGCAACTCGATCCAGGCCAGCGCTTTCGAGGCCCAGGCGACGCGCGCCGATCTCGAAAACACCAAGCTCAGCGCCCAAGCCGAACTGGCCACGGCATTCTTTCAATTGCGCTCGCAGGATGTGCTAGCCCAGCTTTACGCCGACACGGTCAAAGCTTACCTCGATTCCTATAACCTCACTAAAGTGCGCTTCCAGACCGGCATCGCCTCGGATGAGGATATCGCGCAAGCCGAAACACAATTGCGGACAGCGCAGGCGCAGGCAACCAACCTGGGAGTTCTGCGCGCGCAGTTGGAACACGCGATAGCGATGCTCACCGGCCAGGCGCCGGCGGCTCTTTCCCTGCCGCAGAATGCGGCCGTGCCCGCTTCGCCGTCGGTTCCGCCGGGTGTGCCGTCCGAGTTGTTGCAACGCCGGCCCGATATCGCCGCGGCCGAACGGCGCGTGGCCGAGGCCAACGCCCGGATTGGTGTCGCCAAGGCGGCGTTCTACCCCACCCTGACCTTGAGCGGAGCGGCGGGACTGCAGAGCGCCTCCTCAGCAACGCTGCTGGAGTGGTCCAGCCGCGTTTGGTCCGTTGGCGCTGCAGCCGCTGAAACGGTGTTCGACGCCGGCTTGCGCAAAGCCACGGTCGAACAATTCCGCGCCGAATACGACCTCACCGTTGCGCAGTACCGCCAGGTCGTGTTAACCGCCTTTCAGCAAGTGGAAGATGACCTCGCTTCGTTGCGGATTCTTGGCGACCAGGAGCAACAGCAACAAGCAGCGGTTGAAGCGGCTCAACAATATCTTAACCTGGCCTTGAATCGTTACAAGCTGGGCATCGACAGTTACCTCAACGTTATCACGGCTCAGACCACCTACCTGCAAAATCGGCAAACGCTCGTCACGCTGCGCATGCAACGCCTGACTTCGAGTGTCCAGCTCATTGAAGCCATCGGCGGCGCCTGGAACGCCTCACAATTGAGCGCCAAGGATTAGGTACGACGCGGACTTTTCTCCGCGGAAACAATCGAACCGAGGTGGCCCGATAATGCCCCCCTGCGCTTGGCGTTCGAGCGTTGTTGCGGACTAGAGTCTGGCTAGAGTCCGCGTTCCGTAATGCTCTTTTAATTGAGGAGCGCTTTGGGTGGAGTGGGCCCGGCGCTGGCACCTGGCGGTTCCGGGGGTACACTGGGCGTCGCCTGAGCGCGTTTGCGCAACACCACCACTGCCGCCGTGCAACCGGTCCAAGTGGGCAGGAAATCGGCCACCGGCACCAGTTCGATCACAAATGTCGGCAGCAGCAGCGGATGGAAACCCAACGCTGCGGAGATAATCACCATTGCGAGGACGTCCAGCCCCTCATCGACAAACACCCAGCCGAATGGCCCCAAGAGCAACTGCAACGCGTCGGTCGCCACTGCGGTCCCATACGCGCACCAGAGCCGCTGCCGCGTCAGCAACGGCGGGCGCAACACATCCCGCAGCCTTGCTGATATGTTCATAAAGATCTATGCGCTGGTAAGCGCCTTGGCAGCCGGAGCCGCCCCCTTGCCGGGGTCCGCAGCAGCCTTGGCCTTAGCTTCGGCGGCTGCCTTGGCTTTGGTTTCCGCATCCGCTTTGGCTTTAGCTTCGATCTTTAATTTCTCAGCCGACAAACGCCCATCGACTTCGGCCGCCTCAGTGGGATGGATGCGCTTGTAATAATCATTGTTCTTGGCCAGATCGTTCTTGTGGAGCAGCAGACCGCCGAACCGGTCATCGGTGCTCAACTCGAACTGGGTATCCATTTTAATCGCGTCAAACGGGCACACTTCAACGCAGATTTGGCAGCTCATGCAGACCGAGATGTCGATGTCGAATACCTTGGGCTGGAACTGTAGCTTGCCAACGTAATCCGGCTTTTTGGCGGTGTCTTTGACGATGTAAATGCACTTGGGCGGACATTCCTTTTCGCAAATCTGGCAGGCCACACAGCGCAGGCCCTTCTGCCAATCATCGCCATCGTAAACCAGAAACGGGAAATTCCGTGTCGCCTCCTTCGCCGGGAGACGCTCTTCGGGGTATTGGACGGTCACCAGGCGGTCCGCCTCGACGTAGCTGCCGAAGAAGTTCCGGGCCGTCTCGGCCATGCCTTTGAGAATGCCTTCGCCTAACATTGGTTATCAGTTTTCATTTCGCGCCGCATTGCCGGCCATGTCGTCTGCCAGGATAGGATAATGCGGGGCCGCCCGGTTGCAATCGCCAACTCGGCTCACCGTGCCTTCACGCCAAAGAACAGGATCACCAAATCAATCACGAATAGCAGGACGATGGTCACTTCCAGCAGCAGCATCCAACGATTCGTTTGGTCGTGATTGAGCAGTTGGTACAGATCGTCTAACGTCTGCAGCTTATCGTCGATCGTCCTGTGCCAATCGGACAGATGAAACCGGGCGGATATGTTTTGATAAATGCGGGCCAGGTGCCAGTCACCGAAGAACTTCGTGATATTCGACAGCTCGTCACTGAACCGGGCGAGGTCAATACGGATTTCGCGCAACTCGCGCATCACCGCCGTGCGCCCGCGGATCGAGCGCCGGCTCAAATCCCGGTAAGCGCGTTCCAGCGAATCGTCCAAAATCCGGTCGTAAGCCTCCAGTTCCGCCAATTGCAAATTCGCCAACTCCATCACGTACAGCGTCTCGTCAAAGTGCTGGCGGTCGTCAATCAGCAGCGCCGCATCCCAGTCCACCACCACCAAATCATTTTCATAATAACTCAAGAACCGGTCGGTGGACTCGTCGGCTTCCTGCTTGGAAAGGTGGGCGATGTCGGGCTCCTGGGTCAGCAGCGAAGCCACCGCGCGGCGATGGCCGCGCAGCCAGGCCTCGGCACTCAGTAGCGAACCGTCTTCGGTCTGCAGCGGGGATTCGAGGCAGAACACCGTATAGGCCTCCTCCTCCGCCAGGTTGCGAACGGGACGAACATAATACGGTGCCAACTCCCGGCGCACTTCCTCCGCCAGGTGCCGCACCTCTTCGTGCAGCGAGCCGTTGCTGAACTGCAGGTCGTGATAATCTACCAGGTCTTCGACGTGCGGAACTGCAAAGGGCACGCGAATGGTGATGCTAATGGCGCCAACCGGCAGCAGCTTTATCGCCCGCTCGACGCGCAGCGGACCGTGTGGCCCAAGCCGCTCCAACGGCGGCAGCCGAACCATTTGCGGCCGATAAAAAAATAAATGCCGCGGGCTGCGTTTGCTCGAATCGACGACAAATTGCGCGACGGGTTGGCCGAGCAATTCGGTCACCGGCTGGCGCACCATCTCATACGCCACATCAAAGGCGTAAATGTACACAACCTCGCCCCGATATTGCCGGACTTTCGGCACGGGGCTCTTGCGTTCGATTGACGCGGGTTGGTTGAGTGAGACGATCATGACCTCCTAAAATACCTTATGAAGCAGGGAAAGTCGAAGCGCAGGCGAAACAATCTCAACCTGCTCATCAACAACGACTCAGATACGGGAAGGCATTCCTGACCGCCGAAGATACTCTGAGCCCGCGACTTGCCGAAGCAGTGTCGCCGCAGATTCCGACGATATGCCTTTCAATCTTCGGCTAGTGCCGGTCTCAAAGAGTCCGGGCAAGTGGGTCATGCCGTGCTTAACACGCAAGAGCTCAATTGCGTGCTTCTGCAGGCGGTAGAAAACAAGTAGCGCGGGAACTCTCTTAGGAAGAGGGTCCGAATCCCGGGAAAGGGCTGGTCGTCCCGCAGACGCGGTGATCAACACAATCGTCCTATCCCGCGATTGCTTCTATCTGCGGGCAATCATGGTATCAAAATGACGGTCAAAGCAGGTTTTCGGCTTCAAGCTTCACTTTGATTCGCGGTGCTGTAGGTTGGCGGGCATGGTATCGGCCAAACCCTGGAAAACGTACGCCGTGTTGCGTTTGATCTTCAGCATTTTCCTTTGCGTGCTGGCTGGGGCGTTGGTGATGGCGGCTCTTCATTACCACCCCAAGAGCTCCGCGGCGGGGCTAAAGTTCTACCTCGTGATGAGCCTGGGCCTGCTTTTCATCATCATCGGCGTCATCTTACTGATGAGCCGCTGGCGGCTGGAGGGGTTCCTGTGGCGATTCGCGGCGGCGCTGGTTTGCATTTATGGTGGTCTGTTCCTGGGGTTTTGGGCGCAAAAAATGGCGGGCGGGAGCGTGCCCTCGCCTTCAGTGGTGCAGATGCTGGTCGGAGTCCTCAGTTTTCAAGGGCTGGCGCTGGTGCTGGTTTGGGTGTTCGTCCGTGAGCATGGAATCACGGTGCGTGAGGCCTTTGGGTTGCCGAACAGCTTGCCTCAGGCCATGGGACTTGGGGTGATGCTAGCCTGTTTATTTATGCCGGTGGGGTGGGGGCTTCAGTATGGGTCCAGCCGCATAATTGAATGGGCCGGAAACCGGTTTCCCAAGCTGGGGGTCAAACCGGAGCAACAGGAGGCGGTGCAGACGCTCGAGATGGCGGTGAATTGGCGCAACCGGCTGGCCCTGGGCCTGGTCACGATCCTCTTAGTGCCGGTCGCTGAGGAAGTGTTGTTTCGTGGCATTCTTTATCCCTGGATCAAGCAGGCCGGGTATCCTGCGCTGGCGTGGTGGGGCACAGCGCTGCTATTCGCGGCGATGCACACCAACCTAGCCAGTTTCATTCCCTTGACGGTGCTGGCCCTGGCCCTGGCCGCCCTTTACGAACGCACCGATAACCTGCTGGCCCCCATCACCACCCACGCGGTCTTCAACGGCCTCAATTTCACTTTGCTCTACTCGGCCCAGGAAATGATGAGACACTCGCGATGAATGAGTTCGAGCTGATCGGCCGCCTGACCCGTTCGCTGCCCACCAATAAATCGGTTGTGGTTGGGCCGGGCGATGATTGCGCAGTGTTGGACGTTGGCCTCGAGGACCGCTTCCTGCTGTTCAAAACCGACGCGGTCGTTGAAGGCGTTCATTTCACCAACACAACCACGCCCGTGCAGGTGGGCCACAAGGCTCTGGCACGTTGCCTGAGTGATATCGCTGCCATGGCCGGAGTGCCGACCGCCGCCGTAGTGACATTGGCTCTACCACGCGAGTTTTCACACCAATGGGTTGAAGCAATGTACACTGGCATGAACCAACTGGCCCGCCGTCATGAAGTCGCCATTGTTGGCGGGGAAACCACCACCAACCCCGAGCGGACGCTCGTTTCGGTTGCGTTGGTGGGCTGGGTCGAACGAGGCAAAGCGGTGCTCCGCTCAGGCGCGGAACCCGGCGACGCCATTTTTGTTACGGGCGAACTGGGCGGTTCCTTAAGTGGAAAACACCTTGAGTTTGAACCAAGGCTAGCTGAGGCGCGTTGGCTGACGCAGCACTTTTCCATTCACGCCATGCTCGACCTCAGTGACGGTCTGGCCGGGGATTTGCCACATGTGCTAAGTGCGAGCCGAGTCGGGGCGGAATTGCTGGCGAGTGCGATCCCGGTGAGCCGCGAGGCCAAGCGAGCCGCCGCCCAGGCGCGTTCGAAGCCCCCACTCCAGGCGGCGCTGAGCGACGGAGAGGATTTCGAATTGTTGTTTACGGTTGCGCCCAAAGATGCGGTGCCGCTGTTGGATGGGTGGCGAGCACAGTTCCCAAACCTCCCCTTGACCTGCATCGGCAAGATCACCTCCCAGAACGGCATTACGATGCGCGATAAGAACGGGGTCCATTCGCTCTCAGCTCATGGCTACGTTCATTTCGCATAGCCCGGACGAAACCATTGCGCTGGGTGAACGGCTCGGCCTGGAGTTGCGCAGCGGGCAAGTGATTGCCTTGTGCGGCGAGCTGGGCGCGGGAAAGACACAATTTGTGAAAGGCGTGGCCAGTGGTCTGGGCACCAGCGCACGCGTCCATTCACCTACCTTCGCCCTGGTGAATGTGTATGCCGGAGGCCGGCTGCGGCTGTATCACCTGGATCTTTACCGCCTGGAAACGCCTGAGCAAATCCGAAGCGCAGGCCTCGAGGAATACCTTGCCCCCGTGGGTGTGACGGTGATCGAATGGGCGGAACGACTCTGGCCCGCGGATCAGCCAGCCCCGCCGGCAGTGACCATAGTGAAGTTCGAAACGCTGAGCGAACGGGAGCGGCGCATCACGCTCGAGCCCGGCGCTTAAAGTTTCGCCGCCTTCACGAATAATTCGAGCCGGTCCTCGACGTTCTCCGCTCCCACCACCTTCGCCGCCGCGCTGTGGAGCATGGCCCGGTGTTTCTCATTTACTACGACACCGGCGAGGGTTACGCGGCCATGCAAAGTCGTCACAACCAGGTGCGTCGCGTTAAATACTTTGGGCGTCTGAGTGATAGCGACCAAAACCGCCTGCGTGATCTCCTGGTCCGTCCGGGTTGGCTTGGTCCGTTCAACGGCCGCGGATTGTTCCAAGCCGTAATGGTGACGCAACTGCACCACCAGTTCTGGAAAGGCCAGGTCGCTCCAGAAATCTTTCTGGAAATGCGGGCCGGCCAGGAAGTGCGCGCGGCTGGTGCTCAACACCAGGAGCGCGCCGTCGTGTTTGGCCTGCAACAACACTGGCGGCACTATATAAAGTGTGCCGGCTGGGGCGGCATCCGGGGGCGGTTCGATCACCAGATAGACCGCTTGCGCCAGCGGCAAGTCCAGCATCACATCCCGTATCTGGCCCAAGGGCTCACCTTGCTGGCCGACCACCGGTGTGCCAAGCAGGCTGGCCGCCGAGCAATAGTGGGTGCCTGCCGCCGTGACGGGATTTGGCTGGCCGAAATAAGCGAACGCGCCGGCGAGGCTGGCCGGAGCGAGCGAGTCGAACGGGGTGGCGCTTGAAACCCGCGGCGCGCCTTTCCACTTCGCTTTTTCAACGTCAATGGCCAACCGCGCTCGCGACACATAAAAGTAACTCCTTGCAGGTACGGGCACCAATTCGCCTTTCTGCTCCGATGTCACCAGCGTCACCGTCACCTCGCTCCGGGATAAGTCCAACAGAAAATCCTGCACTTTACCCAGCGTCCGCTCTTTGCGGTCCCCTACCTTCTCCTGCACCAGGGCTGTTACGGGCTTAAGCAGCCCCAATCGGGCACTCTCAGGCGACCAGCTTGTGTCCCCTGCCGCGGCAGAGCCCAGTGGCATAGATAAAACCATGAAACCTAGCGCGCAAACTGACTCTCTCGCATTCATAGCATATAACCTGTATCGAAACAGGACACCGCGGGCCGAGCGCAGCCTTTACGCTGCGCACACGCACGCTGCGGCGTTCAGAGCTGAGAGAGCGGTTGCCGTGCCAATTAGCCCGATACAGGTCCGCACCAAAGGCAGTTGGGGCGCACTATCCCGGCGGCCAGGAAAGGGCCCGCCCGCCCAGGATGTGGCAGTGCAGGTGCGGGACGGCCTCACCGGCGGCTGGCCCATTATTGAAAACCAGGCGGAACCCGGATTCAGCGACCCCAAGTTGCCGCGCAACTTCCGCCGCTTTCAGCAACAAATATCCCAGCACCTGCTGGTCCTCGGGTTTGGCCTCAGCGATGCGCGGGATGGGTTTTTTGGGGATGATTAACACATGCGCGGGCGCCTGCGGCTTGATGTCGCGGAAGGCCAGCACCAGCTCGTCTTCGTACACAATTTGGGCCGGGATTTCGCGGGCAATGATCTTCTCAAACAGGGTCTTGCTCATGGTAAACCGAACCTGAACCGCCACACGGCCTCCGTCAAGCGTCACCGTACACTTAGCAACACCAGCGAAAGCGGCAGAGGGCTGCCGCAGTCCAAAACCTCGCGGAATCAGTGGGGTGCCCTCCGTCGCGACAGCGTTTTGGACTGCGGCAGCCCTCTGCCGCTTTTTCTTGGGGCTCGCCGCCCTAATCCCACCTCGTATTCCGGCTGAACCTCTCCTGCGCGTGGTTTCACTCCTCGACACCCTTTGCCCGCTTTGGTACCAACCGGGCGTGCGTTCGAAGCTATTGCAATCGGTCACGCGCATCGTCGTCAAGCTGGGCACAGGCGTGCTGACCGACAGCCGCAAGCAACCGGAACTGCGCCAAATGGAACAATTGGTGGCCCAATTGGCCGAGCTGAGCGGTGCCGGCAAAGAAGTCGTGCTGGTTTCTTCCGGCGCGGTTGGTGCCGGCATGGGCGTGCTGGGGTTCGAGCGACGGCCGGCTGACCTGGCCGAGTTGCAGGCCTGTGCGGCCGTGGGCCAATCGCGGTTGATGGCTACTTACGAAAAGCTTTTCGCCGCATTCAACCTGGCGGTCGGGCAAATCCTTTTGACGCATGAAGACCTCGAACATCACGAACGCCATCTCAATGCCCGCAACACCCTTGTCAACCTGCTCCGCCATCGCATTATCCCCATCATCAATGAAAATGATGCCGTCTCGCTCACCGAACTCAAGTTCGGTGACAACGACAAGCTCTCGGCCCTGGTCGCGTGCTTATTACCCGCCGATTTGCTAATCATTCTCACCACCGTGGACGGCCTGCTCGAAAACTTTGGACAGCCGAATTCGCGCACGGTCGCGCTGGTCGAACGCATCGATTCCAAATTGGAACGCATGGCCGGTGGCACCGCCAGCGCCACCGCGGTCGGCGGGATGGCCTCGAAGATTGAAGCGGCCAAAATCGTTGTCCGCGCCGGCATCCCGCTGGTGATAGCTTCGGGCCGAAAAAAACAGACCTTGGCGCGGGTGTTGGCCGGACAGGAGGAAGGCACGTTGTTTGTGCCGCAAGCGACGCGGCTCCGTGGACGCAAGCGCTGGATTGCGTTCTTTCATCATCCGAAGGGCGCATTATTTGTCGATGCCGGCGCGCGCAAGGCACTGCGCGAATCCGGCAAGAGTCTCCTGCCGCCCGGCATCGCCCGGTGTGAGGGCGAGTTCGGCCCCGGCGACGTTGTGCGCATCTGCGACCTGGACGGGATGGAATTTGCCCGCGGCCTGGCTGACTTCAGCGCAGAAGCGATCAAAACCCGGCAATTGAAAGGCGTCGAGGTCGTGCATCGCGACAACCTCGTGATACTTTGAGGCGCGTGAAGAAAAACAAAGAGCCGGCCATTAACGATCTGTTGCGGATCATGGCGCGGTTGCGCGCCCCCGGCGGTTGTCCCTGGGACCGCGAGCAAGACCACCGCAGCCTGCGCTGGCATGCCGTCGAAGAAGTCTATGAGTTGCTGGACGCGATCGAGGCCGCCGACGACCACGAGATGGAAGAAGAACTTGGCGATCTGCTGCTGCAAGTCGTCTTTCATTGCCAACTCGCCCAGGAACGCGGCGCATTTAATTTCGAGAACGTCGCTCGCCATATCGCTGATAAACTCGTGCGCCGCCATCCGCACGTCTTCGGGACCGTTAAGGTCAAAGACGTCGCTCAAGTCTGGGCCAACTGGGAAAAGATCAAGCGCGCCGAAAAACACGGAACACGCCATGCGCGGCCTTCGGCACTGGACGGCATCCCACGGCACCTGCCGGCGCTGCTGCGGGCCGAAAAGCTTTTGAAGAAAGCGCGCCGCGCCAAACTCGCTGCGGCCTCGCTGCCGCGGCGCAAGCTGAGCCGGGCTCAAATGAAACGTGAGTTATTCTCGCTCGCCACTTACGCGCAGGCCAGGGGCTGGTCGGCTGAAGAGCTGCTTCGAGTTGAAACGCAAAAGCAGGAGCGCGTCTGGCGCCGCCTCGAGAAGCAAGCTCCTCGCCAGTAAAGCTGGGTCCCTCTGAAGCCGGCCGTCTGCCTGAAGGGCCCTATTTATTGACTCGCCGGTTTGGGATGTTTGCGAATCTCGGCGTCAAACGTGCCGGCGGCGAAGCTCTGGGCCTTGTCGGGACAGGCGAGGTAAAATTTACCCGGCATTCGTCCCGCGACGGCTTGCCCGAAAATCACTTTCAACGCATACCCGTTGGTGTAGGAGCGAGTGACGGCCTTATCGCTTTGGCTTTTCCACCGTAGAATTACCCGCGGCAGCGGCGGCGTCCGGTCTGCCGTCACCACGACCGTCTTGCCGCTCAAGTCCTCGCCGCGCTCGGCAAACAATGCGATGCTCAGACCAAGGTCGGGGGGCCAGCCCTCGCCTTGCCGCAGCGTCAGCGTGCCGCCCGTTAACGTTGCGTGTTCGGCAAAAAATCCCCACCCCCGGATTCGGCCCTTAACCGGTTCCTCGGGGATAACTGCGTTGGTCAACTCGAGCGACCAGCAAATGTTAGTGGGCACTGGATAAATAGTCCGCGGCGCCATGGGGGCATTCGTCGCTTGTGTGCTCGACAATCCCTGCTTGTGGTCGGAACCGCCGGTCAGCCGGGAAATCTTATCGCGCCAGACGAATGCGGCTAAACCTGTCCCCGCCAGCAGCAGAAACAGAAAGACCCCGGGCAGCGCAGGGAGCAGGCGCGCGGCTAGTCCCGGCCGGGGGTGTCCCTCTGATGGCGCGAGCACCGGGCGAGGCCGGTTGGCCTGGGCCGCCGCTACGATCAATTTGCTGTCGGGGAGCGCCGGCGCCTGGGGAACGACAATTTTCTGAAAGCAAGTCGGGCATTCCAATGCCGTGCCACTCGCCCCGGAGTCAGCCGTGATGTGCTGACCGCACACCGGGCAGGCAAACTTAAACTCGCTCATCGGTGCCCCACAATTCCACAGCGGGCCAGGGCGGACAATCATTTTTTAGCCGGCGCGCGGACTTGAGTCCGCAGCACCAGTCGAACGGATGGTCAGCTCGAGCCTGTCGCAGCGTTGGCATTGGGGCATTGCTGCGGACTAATGTCCACGCTCCGCCGAATTTTGGTTGGCGCGGCAAATCGCCGGGGGTAGTATGCGGGCACAAACAGCGCAAACGCCGATGACTCGGTTTACCAGTTTAAGGGCCCGATTGGTGGGAACTGTGTTTCTGGCCGTCGCGCCGGCTTGGGTAATCGCCTACATCATTATCAAGAAGACCGGGACGGAGCAGGATCTGCCCTGGACGTTTCTTTCGGGCGGGATCGGTTTGCTGGCGCTGGCGGCGGCGTGGTTTGGCGGGGAGCATTTCGTGATGCGCCAGGTGCGAGTGCTGTACCGCTCGGCGCGGCAGTTGGCGATGGGGGACTTGAGCAGCCGCACGGGGTTGGACAAGGAGAAAGGGGAACTGGGAGAGCTGGCGCGCACAGTTGACGCGATGGCGGCGTCGCTCGAGCAACGCGGCAAAGACCGCGAGCAGGGCGAAAAAATCCTGCTGACCCGTTCTCTGCAGCAAACCGTCGTCAGCGCGCTGGGGCAGTTTGCTTTAATGAGCAATGATTTTGCCGCGCTGCTCAACCAGGCGGTGATTCTGTCGGCCCAGACGTTGGAGGTGGAGTATTGCTCCTTGTTGGAGCTGCAACCCAACTCCCGGACCCTCGTGCTGCGCGCCGGGGTGGGATGGAAGGATGGCGCGGTGGGAGCTTTCACACTGCCCGCCGACCCGCGCTCGCAGTTTGGGTTTACTTTGACGGCGGGCGAGCCGGTGGTGATCCAGCAGCGCACAAACAATGTTCCGCTGCAGCCAACGGCACTGCTGACCGACCACGGTGTGCGCAGCAGCATGACGGTGGCCATCGCCGGGCAGGGCCAGGCCTTCGGGGTACTCGGCGCTCACACTACCCATGACCGGAAATTCACCGAAGACGAGGTGCATTTCCTCCTGGCCGTTGCCACTGTGCTCGCGATGGCTGTCGCGCGCAAACGCACCGAAGCCGAACTCGAGAAACTCGCAGCCTTTGCCCAGCTCAATCCCAATCCGGCGATGGAGTTATCCTGGGAAGGCATGCCGACCTATTTTAACGATGCGGCGGCCCAGCTCGCCGAGTCCGTCGGCCAGCCCAGTCCTCGGGGCATTCTGCCGCCGAATATCGCCTCGCTCGTGCAAACGTGCCTCACAACCGCCAGCCGGTTAACTCTGGAGACCGAGTTCAAGGGCCGGCAGCTTTCCTGGCTGTTCCATCCGGTGTCGGCCAGCCAGGTCGTGCATGCGTACGTCGAGGACATCACCGAGCGGCTCAGCCTGGAAGCGCAATTGCGCCAATCGCAAAAGATGGAATCGGTTGGACAATTGGCTGCGGGTGTGGCCCACGATTTCAACAACATGCTCACGATCATCCAGGGGCACTCGGGGCTGTTGCTGGCCAAGTCGGCGGAGAAAGTCGAGTTGCTTGATTCCGCCCAGGCGATCTATTTCGCTTCGGAACGCGCCGCCAATCTGACCCGCCAACTGCTGATGTTCAGCCGCAAGAATGTGATGCAGCCCAAGCCCCAGGACTTGCGCGAGGTCGTCACCCAAATGTCCAAGATGCTGCAGCGATTGCTGGGCGAAACGATCACGCTCGAACTGCGGGCGGCAGCGGATTTGCCCTTGATTGAGGCGGACACCGGGATGCTCGAGCAAGTGATTATGAACCTGGCGGTCAACGCGCGCGACGCCATGCCGCGCGGCGGAACCCTCACCATCAGCACCCAGGCCGTCGAGGTCACCGCGGCTTACGTCCAGAGTCACCCGGAAGGACAGCCCGGCAATTACGTCTGCCTGCGCGTCAGCGATACGGGTTGCGGAATGGACGGGCCAACCCTCGCGCGTATTTTCGAGCCGTTCTTTACGACGAAAGAAGTTGGCAAAGGCACCGGCCTGGGCCTGGCGACCGTGTATGGCATCGTCAAGCAGCACGAGGGCTGGCTGCAGGTCGCCAGTGAACCAGACAAAGGCGCGACGTTTAGCATCTTTTTCCCGGCCACTACCCAGCCCCCGGAACTTAAACCGATGCAGCCCGGCCCCTCCTCCGAGGTGCGCGGCGGGCGCGAGACGATCCTGGTCGTCGAAGACGAACCGGTGCTGCGCGACATGGCGCACGTGATTCTGGAGGAATGCGGTTACACTATCCTGGAGGCAGCTTCCGGCCGGCAGGCGCTCGACGTTTGGGACCGGCACTCGAAGGAAATTGATTTGTTGCTGACAGACATGGTGATGCCCGAGGGAATCTCGGGAATGGACTTGGCGGAACGTTTGCGCACGGCCAATCCCCGATTAAAGATCATTTTCGCCAGCGGTTACAGCATGGATGACCTGGATACCTCGTTTGTGCGGGAGGGTCATGCGATCTTTCTGCAGAAGCCCTATACTCACGTGACGCTGGCCAAGGCGGTGCGTGACTGCCTGGACCAATCGTCGAGCGTTGAGCGGGGCAAGGGCCGTTGAGCGTGGAGCGTCAAGCGTAGAGCGTCGCTGGCCTACGCTCCCTAACGATGTTCGCGCAGCAACGCCAACGTACGTTCTACTGCCTCCTCCACCTTCACCGGCATCAGCGGCCCGGTGCGCGGTTTCAGTTCGACTTCTCCCTTGGCCAATGATTTCTCGCCCAGCCCAATCCGAAGCGGGAAGCCCACGAGCTCGGAGTCTTTGAATTTGACGCCGGGCCGTTCATTACGGTCGTCGAGGAGCACATCCACGCCCTGCGCGCTGAGTTGGGAATAAATCTGTTCGGCGCGTTTCATCAAATCGCTCGCCGGCTCGACGTTCAGCGGCGTGATGCAAACGCTGTAGGGCGCAACGCTGAACGGCCAGATGATCCCCTGCTCATCATGGCTCTGCTCGATCACCGCTTGCATCGTGCGGGTCACGCCGATCCCGTAACAGCCCATAACCGCCGGGTTCTGCTTGCCCGCTTCATCAAGGAACAGCGCGTTTAGGGCAACGCTATACTTGGTGCCCAGCTTAAACACGTGCCCGACCTCGATCGCGCGCTGAACCTTCAGCGGTTGGCGGCACTTGGGACAAGGTTCGCCGGCCTGCACGAGACGCAAGTCGGCCCAGGCCGTCACCTGGATATCCCGCGGGACCGACACATTGCGCAGGTGGAAGCCATCGCGATTGGCCCCGGTGGTCATGCCCCCCGCGCCCTCCAACCGCTGGTCCGCATAGACTGGGTACTTGGCGGCTTGCCCTATGAGCCGTTCGCGAACCGCGCCCAGACTGCCGGGTTGCGCGCCTAACTCGGCAAAAACCGCCTGATCCATTTCCGGCGCGGCATCGGCGGGACGGAAATTGGCGGTGCCCAACGTCCCAGCCAGTTTCGCTTCATTCAACTGGTCGTCACCGCGCAGCAGAATGACCACCGGCTTGCTGTCCGCAATGTAAACGAGGGTTTTGATCTGCCGTTCCGCAGCGGCCGTGTAAGGCGGACGCGACAAAGCCTCGATGGTGAGCACACCAGGGGTCGCAAATTCTTCCAGGGCGGCCGCTGATGCCGGCGCCGGCGCCGAGGGGGCGACGGCACTGGTGGCCTTCTCGACATTGGCCGCGTAGCCGCAAGCCTCACAGAAAACCACTTCGTTCTCCCCAGCTTCGGCGGGGACCATGAATTCGTGCGAAAACTTTCCACCCATGACACCGGTATCGGCCTCAACGGCGATGGTCTTCAGGCCGCAGCGCTGGAAAATGCGGGCATAGGCGTCGTACATTTTGCGATAGCTTTCCTGCGCGCCTTCGTCGGTCGCATCGAAGCTATAGGCGTCCTTCATGATAAATTCCTTCGCGCGCATGAGGCCG
Organism: Verrucomicrobiia bacterium; assembly: GCA_035934555.1. GTDB lineage: Bacteria > Verrucomicrobiota > Verrucomicrobiia > Limisphaerales > UBA8199 > DASYXT01. The sequence continues at coordinate 68,705 of DASYXT010000034.1, forward strand.
AACCGCGGGCGGATTTCGTCGCGGAACTTGGTCTGGATCTGGTAAAAGTTTTTGGGCATCTGCCGATAGGAGTTGATTTCTCCTGCGACGAGCGACGTGATCACCTCTTCGTGGGTGGGACCCAGCACCCACTCCTTTTTGGCGCGATCACGGACCTTGAACAGCACGTCCTTCGCGGTTTCGTACCGGCCGCTCTTCTGCCAGATTTCCGGCGGCTGCAGCGCCGGCATCAGCACTTCCAAGGCCCCGGCGCGGTTCATCTCCTCGCGCACGATTTGCTCGACCTTGCGCAACACCCGCAAGCCGAGCGGCAGGAACGTGTACAGTCCGCCGGTGAGTTTGCGAATGAGCCCGGCGCGCAGCAACAGCTTGTGCGAGGCCAGTTCGGCTTCCGCCGGCGTTTCCTTCAAGGTCGGTATGAGAGTTTGCGTCCAACGCATAAGGCGCGCAGTGTGGCGGGGCGACTCGGGAAAAGGAAGTGCGAACTAACAATCGAGGTACGGGCTCGGCGAAAGTGCTTGAAATGGTGGTGCTCTTGTATTCATTTTCGCTAAAGCACCTGCCCGGATGCGTCATGCTATGTCGATAAAACACCCGCTCGTTCTAGCCTTGCTTGGCGCCCTTCTGGCGACCGGTTGTCGGACTGTGCCGCGGCCGGGCACCATCGAGTCCCGGCGGGGCGATGAGATCGTGGTGGCGGGGCAATTCGTGCACACCGGCACCCCGGTGGTGCTGTGGATGGACCCGGGCGGCTATGACGCGTATCGGGTCGAGCGGCGGTTCAGTCCGCTGGCCGAAGCGGGCTGGGACGAGAGCCGCGCCGAAGTGCCGGGCCTGCGGACACCCAACCGGTATAATATGCGCCGGAGCGGGCTGACGGAGGAGGAAATCGAGCGGGTGCGCGGGGGCGGTTGGGACCTGGCAACCTTGCAGAAAGTGGTGGACCAGTTCGTGATTCATTTCGACGTCTGCGGCACGAGCCGGCAATGTTTCAAAGTGCTGCAAGACAACCGGGATTTGAGCGTGCACTTCATGCTGGACCTGGATGGGACGATTTACCAGACACTCGATTTAAAGGAGCGGGCGTGGCACGCGACGACCTCCAACAGCCGCAGCGTGGGCATCGAGATCGCCAACATGGGCGCGTATGGGGTCAACGAGAAAAACCCCTTGGCGGAATGGTACACGCGCGAGCCGGACGGCCAAACCCGCATAACGATCCCGGCGCGATTTGGCGATGGGGGGATTCGCACCAAAGGCTTTGTTGGGCATCCGGCGCGCCCGGAACCGGTGGTCGGGACCATCCAGGGACAGGAACTGATTCAATATGATTTTACGCCCGAGCAGTACCGGGCTTTGGCCAAACTAACCGCGACCTTGTGCAAAGTCCTGCCACAGATCACCTGTGATTATCCAAAGGACGAGCAAGGCCGGTTGATCACGCACAAGCTGCCGGATGCCGAACTGAAGGAATACCACGGCGTGCTGGGCCATTATCATATTCAGACCGATAAAGTGGACCCGGGCCCCGCGTTCCAGTGGGATTATGTGGTAGGCCATGCGCGGCGGCTGCTCCACAGCGGCTTCTCCGCGGCCGCCGACCAGACCAGCGCGGGCCACCTCCGCCCGCGTTAAGCGGTTTGTCCCAAACGAAATCTGTGCGACATTCCAGCAGGCGCCGCATCAGGTGAGGTCGGCGCCGCCCTATGGAGCAAGTACTGCTGCAGGTAAGCAGAAAACGTGATCGGCGCCGATTGGAGGATTGGCTGGCAAAATCCTTTCAGGTTATTTTACCCGACCAGGAGCACCCGTTGCAGGGAGTATTCGATCTGGTAGTGATCGACGGCCCGTCCTTGCGACGCCTGCGAACGCGGGTCCGGGCCCGGCGCAAAGCAGAACAGCCGGCGCTGCTGCCGTTCCTATTGTTGACGATGCGCCGGCGCGGGAGCATCCCGTCTCGTCACCTGGGCACAGTGGTCGATGATGTGATCGTCAGGCCGTTGCAGGAACAGGAGGTTAAGGCGCGCGTCGCCAACCTGCTGCGGATGCGCCGCTGGTCGCTCGACCTGCAGCGCGAGCACGACCGGGTGATGAAATTGGCGGTAACAGACGATGTGTCCGGGTTCAACAACACGCGGTACCTGCATCGGTATTTGGACCGGCTACTGGATACGGCGGGGCCGCGCGCGCCGGCAGTTTGCCTGGTGTTCTTCGATTTGGATAACTTCAAACGGCTGGTCGATACGCACGGCCACCTCCTGGGCAGCAAAGCGCTGCGAGAGGTCGCCCAGGCCGTATCGCGCGTGCTGGAACCCGACGACCGCCTGGTGCGCTACGGCGGCGACGAATTCATTGTGATCCTGCCGCGCCAGGGCAAAGACGAAGCCTTGCTGAAAGTGGCGCGGATGAAGCGAGCCATCAATGCGACGGCCTTTCTGCAAAAAGAAGGCATTAACGAGCACCTCACCGCTTCGTTTGGCCTCGCCTGCTACCCGCACGATGCCAAAGACAAACATCACCTGCTGGCGGAGGCGGACCGTTGCTTGTTTGAAAGCAAGACCGCCGGGAAGAACCGGATCACCTTCCCCGAACTGGCGGCGGCATAGGCTATTTTCGCAGCAGCCAAAGAATAAAGGTCAGGAACAAGCTGACCAGCAGACAGGTCACAACTGGAAAATAGAAGCTGAAATTGCCGCGGGTAAAGTGAATGTCTCCCGGAAGCCGGCCTAACCATCCTCGGCCAAACCCCGACCAGAGGATCGCACCCAGCACCGCCAGGGCGAGCCCGGCGATCACCAGCATCTTGCCCAGGTCATTCATTGCGTCAGGAACCTAAGTTCATGCCTGTAACCTTTCACTGGTTTTGCTTCTGTAAGCAATGAAAGATAACAGCGCTGCTGGATTGAATCCAACAGCCAAGCAGCAGGCCGAGGGCTGGCATCAACCGGAGCCGGTGCACGGTCTACGCGAAATCGAAAACGCTAACCGCTAACTTCTATGAAAATACCCCTCTGGCATTCCCGTTGGCCTCGCCGGCTGTTGGTGCTAAGCCTTGCCTTCACTTGTGCCGGCTTGCTGGTCGGACAAGCGCTCGCCCAGGCCCCACTCATCGTGTCCAGTTCCCCCAAGGTCGGCGAAACGGACGTCTCCACCGCCCTAAGCGAAATCACCATCACGTTCGACCGCGACATGGGCGGCGGTTTCTCCTGGACGGGCGGCGGCCCGGAATTTCCCTCGAGTCCAGCCGGCCAAAAGGCCTATTGGAAAGACAAACGCACCTGTGTCATGCCGGTCAAACTGGAAGCGGCGCGCTATTACCGCGTGGGCATCAATTCGCCCAGTCACAAGAACTTTCAGGCCGAAGACGGGACGCCGGCGTGGCCTGCGGCCATTTATTTCACCACCGTAGGCGCCAGCGAGGAATTGAAGCGCAAAGTCTCCAAACCGATGATCGTGGGGCTAACACCGAAAAACGGCGACACGGCCGTGGACGCGAGCCTCAAGGAACTGCGGGTCACGTTCAATGTGCCAATGAGCGGCGGCTGCTCATGGACCGGCGGTGGGCCGGAGTTCCCGACCATCCCCGACGGGAAGAAGCCTTATTGGACTGACGACCACAAGACTTGCATCCTGCCAGTGGAGCTGAAGCCCGGCTCCCAATATCGGCTCGGCCTCAACAGCGTATCGTTTCGCAATTTCCGCAGCGCCAACGGCATCGCACTCGACCCGGTGGGTTACTCGTTCAAGACTCGATAGGGTTATTAGTTGAACCTATACGGAACGATGCAGTTGAAGCTGGGGAGCGCGCCCGTCGGAATTAAGCATGAGCTGGATGGCTTCACGGAGATTCTGCATTGACTTCAATTCCGCAGCGTAAATCTCCCCTTCCACTCGACGCGGTCCGCTTGGCAATGGGTGAAGAAAGTGGAGGCGAATCTAATCACATCGCCTGAAGCCAGCGACGCTTTTCCGAACAGCTCGGCCGGGAGCTCGAGCGCGGCGATGTTGCGTGTGTTCATATAGACGCCGGCCAGATTGGCGGCGCGCACGACTGGGTCGTCGCACAGGGGCGGGCCGCCTGGGCCGAGCCGGACGTGGATTGGCCGGCGCTGGCGCCCCGTCGAGATAATCCACTCGGCGCGGTCTATCGCGGGCACTTGCTTATTGCGGTAATAATCCAATTCGACAATATCCTGCGCGTAAACACCCAAATAAACCGCTTTTGGACTCCAACACACGTACAGGTCTGCAACCGGAGCGGGGGAAGCCGGTGGAACGAACCCGCGTTCGCGGTCCCAATCCTCCAGCGCCAGCCGGATAGAAAAATGACCCAGGGGCTCGGCAGGAGCAGGCGGAACACCGAGTGTCGCATCCGATCGCGCGGATGGCGGGCGATTCTTCAAGGCCGCCAGATCCAGCGTCTGCGCGGTGGCGGTCAGTTCTGTGTAAGGCTCGTTGTGGATATCCACCAATCCGAAGTTGTAGTTCTCGCCGTCGCCACGGCCGAACGGGGGCTCGTCATAATATTGAAACCAATCTGCGCCGAGCACCCAGGGCAAGCGCGCCAGCGTCTCGAGGGTATGGCGAAAACCGGCGGCGCGCTCTGCCTGCGTTGCTACTACGGGAAAAGTGCTGGCGCTGTTCGGATCGCCGCTGCGGTTCTGTTGAGCCGTCACGTAGAATTCGCTGACGAGGATTGGCCGGCGGCTCAAGGCGTGCAGCGTGTTGAGGTAGAACCGCGGAAAGGACCCGTCGTTCCACGCGGCGTTCAGATTGCTCGAAACAGCGTCCACCTCGCCCGCTGCGGCGCGGGCCACCTCCGGGTAATAAAACGATTGGTACCGGTCGCCCAGAATCAGCCCGCGCGAGTCGCAGGTGCGGATGCTCTCGCGGGCGAGCGCATAGTAACGTTGCGCCATCAGGTAAAGGAATTGGCGGTAAACGCGTATCCCACGGCTTCCTGGTCGCAGGTAAAGCATCCCGCTCCGTTCCAGCGCGTCAAAACTGTCCGCGCCGACCGGGTCGAAATCCTTGAGCAACTCCGGCCAGCGATTGTGGTAGGTGGTGCGCAGCAGCCGCAACAACCGTTGCTTCTGAGCACTGGGCGCGGGTTGTTGCAGGGTGAGCTTCAGGAGCGCGGCATTCCACCAGCCCATTTCGTTATCGGTATAATAACCCAGCACCCGCGGATCATCCCGCAACGGCGCGATGCGCTCGTGCGCGATTTGGTGCATGCGCGCGATCAGATTGGTATTCCACATGTCCCACCAGGGCGCGCCGCAACTCATGCCGACAGCCAGAACGGGGATGAACGCCACGTCCGCTCCGCTGCATTGCCGCAAAGCCGCAAAATCGCTCCAACCGCCGACGGTTGTGAAATGCCAGTCCGTCAGACGGTGCAATGTGGAATCGGTCCATTGCTCCGCGTTAGTGTAATGTTGGAACGACGCATAACCCGGATTGGTGGAGCAGAACTGCCCGGGCGAAGCCCCCTGGTCCACGACGCAAACCCCTAACGAAAAGAAATGCTCGCCGCTGGGTTTGGTCAGCCACCATTTGCCGCCGGCTTCCTGAATCGAAAAGGCTGGAGACCCCGCAGCCGGGCCTGCGAATAACGACAGCCCAAAAAGGATTAGCGGAAGAGGAGATTTCGCCATGCCACGCGAGTTTAAAGCCGGTTGCGCCTACAGAAGTTCGGAGTGGGTTTTGTCATTCGAAGAAAACGTCACGCGCGGCTATCGACAAATAAACCAAATTAGCCGTACAGAGGGCAATAGTCCGATTGAGCGAGGGAAGCGGGAGGAGCGCGGACTTTAGCTTTAGTCCGCAGCAATGCCCCACTTTCAAGAGCGCTAAGACACTCTCCTGGGGATCCGTTAAGTTCGACTGTTGCTGCGGACTGAAAGTCCGCGCGCCGGGCAACGCGTTTCCGTGCTCAAAATACCTGCAGGGCCTTGCGAATGTCTTGCGCGATTTGCGCCCGCAATTCGGTCAGCGAGTTGAATCGCTGTTCATCGCGCAGACGCTCGACAAAACCCACCTCGATTTCCTGCCCGTAAAGATCGCCCTGAAACTCCAGCAGGTGCGCCTCGACTTGCAGCCGCGGATTCGGCGATTGCAGTGTCGGGCGTTGTCCCACATTCAGCACGGCCCGGTATTGCTTTCCCCCTGTTTCGGCGTGGACAGCATAGACTCCGTTGGGTGGCAACACCAGGCCGCGGACATCCAGGTTGGCGGTCGGGAAACCCAACTGGCGGCCCATGCCGTCGCCGCGCACCACCTGCCCGGAGAGCGAGTATGGCCGGCCGAGCATTTGGCTCGCCTCGTCGAGCGCGCCGGCGGCAATCCGCTCGCGGATGCGGGTGCTGCTGACGCGCTTGCCATCGAGCGAAATGGCCGCGACCTCATGCACGGTAAAATTCAAATCGGTGCCGAGACGGCGCAACAACTCGACATTGCCGCTGCGCTTGTGACCGAAAACGAAATTGGCTCCGACACAAACGCTGCGCAAGCGGCCCAACTCGCGCGCCAGCCACGTAATGAAATCTTCGCCGCTGCGCAGGCTCAAATCTTTATCGAAGTGCAGCACCAGCAGCGCGTCGGGACCGAAGCCGGCCAGCACGCGGAGGCATTGGGGCCTGGAATAAATCAGCGGCGGCACGCGGGTGGGCGCCACGATGGTATTGGGGTGAACGTCGAAGGTAAGCGCCACCGCGAGCGCCTCGTGCTGGCGCGCGTCACTCAGCGCCTGGCGCAGGATCTGTTGATGCCCCAGGTGCACCCCGTCAAAGAACCCAATGGCCAGGCAGACCGGCGCCGAACCACGCTGCAGCTCGTTGGGGGCAGCAAGGATTCTCACGGCCTAGGCTCTGACCAGTTGCAAAAAGGGAATGACCCGCTCTTCGAGCTGCTTGGGCGTCCAGTTCATCACCTGTTCAAATTCCACGGCATCGGTGACGTCAAACTTGCCCGAAGTGATCCTGCGCAGGTTCGCCAAATGCGCGCCGCAGCCGAGTTTTTGGCCGAGCTCATGGGCGATGCTGCGCACGTAAGTTCCCTTTGTGCAGGCGAGGCGAAAGTGGCCGCAGGGCTCGGAGTAACCCGAAAAACGGAAATTGTAGACGTGGATCAAGCGGGGTTCGCGTTCGACCTCCATGCCTTTTCGCGCCAGCTTGTAGAGGGGCACGCCGCCTTTCTTGACGGCCGATACCATGGGCGGAATCTGCATCCGATCGCCGATGAATTCCGCCGCGGCCTCATTAAGCTGATCCAGCGTCAGTAACGGGACCGGCAAAGAAGCCACCAGCTCACCGTCGGCATCATAGCTATCGGTGGTCTCGCCAAACTTGATGGTGCCTTCATACACCTTATCGTCGGACATCAGCTTTTCCGACAGCTTGGTTCCGCGGCCGAGCACGACTATTAATAACCCGGTCGCATTCGGGTCGAGCGTGCCGCAGTGGCCCACTTTCTTGACATTGAACTGCCGCCGAATCGCATCGACGACGTCATGGGACGTCGGGCCGGCTGGCTTGTCAATCAGCAGCGCGCCATCCAACGCGGTAAAGGTTTGCATCATGCTCCGCCCAATAAACCCTTTTTCGGCCGGCGTTGCAACCGTGCCGTCCGGGTGGCTCGAATGGGCTTGTAGTGGCGCGCCAGCGTCTTGGACTGCGCCAGCCCTCTGGCGCTTTCGAATTGGCGCGCCAGCGTCCTGGACTGCGCCAGCCCCCTGGCGCTTTCGAATTGGCGCGCCAGCGTCTTGGACTGCGCCAGCCCTCTGGCGCTTTTGAGACAGTCGCTTCGGCCGCAAGCGCCAGAGCGCCGGCGCAGTCCAAAACCTCGCACCTGCCAGAAGCTGGTCCGTGGTGAGGGGGCGGTTCATGGCGAACGCGCATTCGGGGTGGCCTCGCGGCCATGGAAAACCAGTGGCGTCGGTGCCCAGAGCGTGATAAATAAATTTGGTGCTGAGCAGTTTGAAAGCAGGAAACCCCGCCCAGGCGATGGCGCCGGGGCCGTTTGGGCGGTTTTACCTCCAGGAGCTGATAAACAGCGGCGGCATGGCCGATATCTGGTTGGCCACCGACGCGCGCAATAAGCCTTATGCGCTGCGCCTCATGCACCCGCGGTATCGCTTCAATTTTCCTGCCCGCCGGCGGTTTCTCCGCGGCTGCGAGATTTTGTCAAAGATTGCCGACCACGACGGCATCATCGGCTACGTCGAGCACGGCAAGACGAACGGCCAATTATACTTGCTGATGGAGTACATCGAAGCGGCGAACCTGAAGGAACTCTACGCCCGGCACGACCCGGTGCTGGTCGAGAATGTGGCGCAGATACTGATCGATATGGCCGAGGCGCTGGAACACATGCACAACAACGGGTTCATGCACCTGGATTTCAAGCCGGAGAACGTGCTGGTGACGCCCAATGGCAAAGTGCGGCTGGTGGATTTCGATTTGGCCCAGCCGATCCCGGAGCAGCCGAAGAAATTTTCGAAGAAGAATCCCGGCACGCCCGCTTACATGCCGCCGGAACAATTGCGCGGCGAACCGATCTCGCATCGGGCGGATATCTTTTCGTTCGGGGCGACCGCTTACGAGCTGCTCACCAATTCCAAGCCATTCCCGGGCGAGAGCCCGGGCGAAATCCTCAGCAAACAGATCGCGCGCGAGGAATTCGTCAAACCGCGCGAGCTGAACCCGGACCTGCCGGCCAATCTCGAGAAAGTAGTGCTGCGCTGCCTGGAAACCGAACCGGAGCGGCGCTACCCCTTTATCGGCGTGATGGTCCGCGAGCTACAAGCGGCGCTCTACGTGTAAATGAGCGCACCGGGATATACTAAGCGTTAGGTGTAGAATCGTTAGACTGGAACGCCATGCGATTTCATTTTTTAGCGATCATCGCGCTTGCGGCTGCTGCTCTCGTTTTGAATGGCGCTAAGGGGTTCGCACAGGTCAACAGCACCGCGCCAATCAGAACCAATTTCTTTAGGGGGCCAGCCCTGTCCGCGCAGGAGATGGAGACGGTGATCGAGTTGGCCCGGCAATGTGGCATGGATCAGGCGGCATCTATCGCCGATGTAATGATCCTCCCCGAAACGAAATCGGTCCCTCGTTCTTTGACAGTCACAAGTACGGAGCACGTAGAAGGCCGAAAAATCTCCTATTCTTTCGTGCTGGTTGGCTGCACCAACTGGATCCCAGTTGGTCCTGGCGCGAAGCGACTCGGAAAGTTCTATGTGAATCCACCTTACCTGCACACTGGTGAATTCAGCCTCGTTAGGTTTGGGACGAATGTGCTCAGGCTAAAAGTTTCAAAAGATATCCCGCTGGACCTCGCAGACACCATTATGTCCAGGTTTGCCAAGCGCGACGTTCGGCTCTCGATCTCTGACCTAAAATCCGACTGGGCCAGATTAGATGCGTCTCACCCCGTCGCGCTCAGCAGGGATCCGGCTACGGGCAACTTCTGTGTTTCGTTTGGAGATCCGATTATACGCCAACAGATCCCGTTCAGATACATCGGCAACCAAGTAATAATCACCTACATCCCTGGGGAAATAGTGTATTGAGGAGCGGGAATGGACGCGGTGCCTGTGAAGACATAACTGGTTCTCGCCCTGTGAGGAGATCGATCCGCTCACTGGACGCCTGTGGTATGGTGCGCGATGGCGCCCGGACTCCTGCAAATGCCCGTCGCTTCCATTTCAAGGCACGTTCCACTATTCCAGCCTTCCCTCTGGCATTCGCCCTTTCCGCACCTGCCTCCCCGAGCTACCATGAGCTCCCATGCTCGGGACTTTCCTGAACGTCAGCGGCATTGTGGCCGGCGGCCTGCTGGGCCTGGCCGGCAAGCCGAAGCTGACCGTTGCCACCGAATCCTGGCTGAAGGTCAGCCTGGCCGCGTTGACGGTATTTTTCGGGCTGCGCCTGGTTTGGATGAGCTTCAATGGCAGTTTGCTGCACATGTTGAAGCAACTGGGGCTGCTGCTGCTGGCGCTTTCGCTGGGCAAGATAGCCGGACAGTTGCTCCGGCTGCAGAAATTCTCAAATCGCCTGGGTCAAAAGGCAAGGGAACGAATCGCGAATGCCAAACCGGGCGCGCCACGCCGCGCGGGCGAAGGGTTCAAAACCTGCGCGGTGCTGTTCTGCGCCGCGCCACTAGGCATGGCCGGAGCGCTGGCCGACGGCCTGAATCTCTCCGGGTACGCTTACCCGCTGGCGCTCAAAGGAGTGATCGATGGGTTGGCGACGCTGAGCCTGGCGACCCTGTTCGGTTGGGGTGTGTTATGGTCGGCGTTGCCAGTGTTGGTGTTTGAAGGCGGAATCACGCTGGTGTCAGCGCGCTGGCTCGAGCCGTTTCTGACCAGCCATTTGCTGTTGGATTCCGTGAATGGTGTTGCCGGCTTGCTGATTTTTTGTGTCGCGCTGGTGATGCTGGGCCTGAAGCGAATCGAGTTGACCGATTACCTGCCGAGCCTTGTTTTTGCGCCGTTGCTAGCCTGGTTTTTCCGCTGAAGCTGCCACTTGGGGTTACAACCCCATTGAGTGCGCCACCGGTTGCGGCATCCTCTCAGTCATGCAACACACGCTGACTTCGCCTCCGCCCCGTTCTTCCGGAATGGAATTCACTCCGATGAGTTTCAACGTCGTGATTCTTTACGAGGATTTTGACACCGGCAAGCAGGCCAAGAAGACCTATGATTTGCTGGTAAAAAACCTGGGTCGGGATTGCCGCTGCAATAACCAGATGTGGAAGTTTGACATCCTGACGATCCCCAAACTCCGCGACATCGCGCTCAAAGATGCCGCGCTGGCTGATATCGTCATTCTTTCCTGCCATGGTGAGAATCTGGCGCAACCGGTACACGACTGGCTCAAAGCGTGGGTGAATTCGCCGACCAATGCCTTGGCGCTAGTCTCTTTGTTTGATTGCCCCCCCGAGCAGACCGGACGCGTCCGCGAGGTTCGGGCGCAACTGGCCGAATTGGCCAGGCAAGGCGACCTGGAGTTTTTCGCGCAACCGGCTGCCGAATCCACGCTGCGGGAGGCGCCGTGGTTCCAGAACAGTTCCGATTGGCACAGCCGCACCTTATCGACGCTGGCGGGGACCGTGCAGGAGGATTGGCGTGTTCCCCGCTGGGGGATCAATGAGTAACACATAGAACGCATGGCTAAAACACTGCCGCCTGAGGAAGATGAGGCCTATCGCCAGGCCTTGCTCGAAACCAACCCCGCCCCGACCACTCCGGGCGAAGCCTTTACCCGGGCTTTGAGCGCGCGGCGCGATTCCGCGTTGGAACTGGCGCCCGAGTTGCGCGCCTTTTTCAATCGGGAATTCCCGCAGATGTTTCCTGACCGGCAATAGCGTGCCAGCGGAAGCGTTTTGGTCCTGTGGTGCTCCAGGAATATCGGGCAAAGCGCGACTTCAAACGCACGCGAGAACCGCCGCCGCGGCGTGGCCCAAGCCGGCCCACCGGGCTGTTTGTCGTTCAAAAACACGACGCGACCCGGCTGCATTATGATTTCCGCCTCGAAATGGACGGCGTGCTGAAGTCCTGGGCCGTGCCCAAGGGGTTCCCGATGAAACGCGGCGATCGCCGCCTGGCCATTCAAGTCGAAGACCACCCCTTCGAGTACCGCGATTTCGAAGGAACGATTCCCGAGGGCAATTACGGCGCAGGCACCGTGATGGTCTGGGACAGCGGCACGTACGAAGTTTCCGGCGGTGAGCCTGCGCGAGCGCTGGAGGCGGGCAAGCTTCATTTGATTTTGCGCGGGCACAAGCTGAAGGGCGAATGGACCCTGGTGCAAATGCGTTCTCGAGGGGAGGACAAACCACAGTGGCTTCTCCTCAAGAGCGGAGCCGACCTGCCGCCCCTTCCAAGAACCCAGGAAGACCGGTCGGTGCTCACGGGCCGTTCGCTGGCGCAAATCGCCGGTGCCGCTCACAAGCGCGAATGGCAGAGCAACCGCACCACCGGGGGAAATAATCCGGACCGCATCACCGCCAAGCGCTCTGCAGCGGTGCGGACTGTGCCTCGTGCTGGCGCAGGTTCCCGGCGGGCCGCGAACTCGACGCGCGAGAGCCCGCCCGGTACCGGACTTACCAAATCCCTCGTTGCGCTGTTGGCGAACCTCCCCTCAGCGCGCCCAGGCTTTGTGCCGCCAATGAAAGCGGTCCTGGCCGCTCGATTGCCGGAGGGAAGGTCCTGGGTATATGAGATCAAGTTCGATGGGGTTCGCGCGCTGGCGATCAAGGACCATGACCGTGTTCGCCTGGTGTCGCGCAATGAGAAAGAGCTTACCACCCAGTACGCGCTGATCAGTAAAGGTGTCGCGATGCTCCCGGTGGAGCAAGCGGTGCTCGATGGCGAGGTGGTAGCTGTCAATCCCGAGGGAGTTTCCTCGTTCCAATTATTGCAAACGTATCAAAGCGCGCCGGAAAACGAAAAACCGCCGTTACTGTTTTATGTCTTCGATGTGTTGAACATCGAAGGCAAGGACGTGACGGCTTTGCCGTTATGGCAGCGCAAGGAAATGGCGGAGAGAATTCTCGGCTCAGCCTCGCCGGCGATTCGCTTCTCCGGCAGCATTCATACCCAATCGCAGCGGGTGGTGCGCGCCATGCAGGCACGCGGGCTGGAAGGCCTGCTCGCCAAGCAGAAGGATTCTCCATACCAGGCCGGCAAACGCAGCGGCGCATGGGTCAAATTCAAATGGAGCAACGAGCAGGAATTCGTTATCGGCGGCTATACCGAGCCAAAGGGCAGCCGCGCCCATTTCGGCGCGCTGCTGGTAGGGTATTACGAGCAGGAAAAACTTATCTTCGCGGCAAAGGTCGGCACCGGCTTTGACGAACGGCTGCTCAGCTCGCTTTACCAACGCTTTCAAAAACTCATCCGCCCATCCTGTCCATTTGCGAACCTGCCGGAAAAAGTCGCTGTTTCACGGGGACTGACGGCGCGCGAGATGCGTGCGTGCACCTGGTTGGAGCCCAAACTGGTGTGCCAGGTTCGCTTTGCGGAATGGACTCGCGACGGACACCTGCGCCAGCCGGCCTTCCTCGGCTTGCGTGAGGACAAGAACCCTCGAGAAGTCGCGCGCGAGAAACCAACCTCAGCCAGTTAATCAGTCCCCGTACATCTCCATGCCGTTGCAGGAGCAAACGAGGTTGCGGTCGCCGTAAACATTGTCGATACGCCCGACCGCCGGCCAGAACTTGTATTCACGCAACCACGGCGCCGGGAAACAGGCCTGTTCGCGAGAATAAGGATGGCTCCAGTTTTCGGCGGCGAGCATGTCGGCGGTGTGCGGCGCGTTCTTCAGGAGGTTGTTCTGTCGATCAACCCGGCCGGACTCGATCTCCTGGATTTCGCCGTGAATCCGAATCAGCGCTTCGCAGAAACGATCCAATTCCTCCTTAGACTCGCTCTCGGTTGGTTCGACCATCATGGTGCCCGGAACCGGCCAGGAAATCGTCGGGGCATGAAAGCCATAATCCATCAGGCGCTTGGCGACATCTTCAACCGTGACGCTCTTGAATTGACGCAGGTCCAGGATGCATTCGTGGGCGACTAACCCGCCATGGCCCTTATACAAAACCGGGAAATATTTCTCGAGGCGGCGGGCGACATAATTGGCGTTGAGGATTGCGTATTCGCTGGCCTGTTTCAGACCGTCCGGGCCCATCGCCGCAATGTACACCCAGGAAATCGGCAAGATGCTGGCGCTGCCCCAAGGCGCGGCGGAGATTGCCCCGACGGGGCTTTCGCCGCCGAGATTCACCACGGAGTGGCCGGGCAGAAAATCCACCAGGTGCTCGGCCACACCAATCGGGCCCATGCCGGGACCGCCGCCGCCGTGCGGAATGCAAAAGGTCTTGTGCAAGTTGATATGGCAAACATCGGCGCCGATATCGGCGGGGCGGCACAGGCCCACTTGTGCATTCAGGTTGGCCCCGTCCATATAGACCTGGCCGCCGTGGGTGTGGACGATTTCGCAAATCTCTTTGATGCTTTCCTCAAAGACCCCGTGCGTCGAGGGATAGGTCACCATCAGGGCGGCCAAATCCTTCTGGTGCGCCTGGGCCTTGGCGCGCAAATCGGCCAATTCGATATTGCCGGCGGAATCACAGGCCACTGGCACCACCTTGAGCCCCGCGAGCACGGAACTGGCCGGGTTGGTGCCGTGAGCGGAAGTGGGGATCAGGCAAATATTGCGGTGGCCTTCGGCGCGGCTGGCATGGTAGGCGCGAATGACCAGCAACCCCGCATATTCCCCCTGGGCACCCGCATTGGGTTGCAGCGAAACGGCGGTGAACCCGGTGATTTCGGCCAACCAATCTTCGAGTTGCTGGAAGAGCGCCTGGTAACCTCGCGCCTGGCGCAGCGGCGCAAACGGGTGCAGGTGCGCAAACTCGTCCCAGCTCACCGGGAGCATTTCAGCGGCGGCGTTGAGCTTCATCGTGCAACTCCCCAGCGGGATCATCGAGCTGGCCAGGGATAGGTCGCGCGCTTCCAACCGCTTCAAGTACCGCAGCATCTCCGTCTCCGAATGATACCGATTAAAGACCGGATGCATCAGGAAGGGCGTGGTTCGGGACAAAACCGGAGCGAATGCGACTTCGACTTCGGCGGCCAGTTCGCCAGGCGTGAAGTCCGGCACGCGCTCGCTGTTGAACACGCGCCAAATATCGAGCACATCCTGCTCAGTGGTGGTCTCGTCCAAAGCGATACCCAAATTGCGCCCATCAATGACACGGAAGTTCATCCGGCGAGTTTCCGCCAGCTTCAGTATTCGTTCCGCGCTTTGGTTCCCGATATTGACCTGCAGCGTGTCAAAGAATGGCACGCCGCTTGTGGAGCCTTTGCCACCTGTCTCGCCATTCGGAGTGCCTGCGACCCCCCCGCCAACGGCGTACCCCAGCCGCTCGAGGCCTTTGGCAAGGACTAGCGCCAGCGCGCGGACGCGCCGGGCAATCCGTTGCAGGCCCGCGGGTCCATGATAACAGGCATACATGGCCGCCATGTTCGCCAGCAATGCCTGCGCGGTGCAGATGTTGCTCGTGGCTTTCTCGCGCCGGATATGCTGCTCGCGCGTTTGCAGTGACAGCCGGTAAGCCGGACGCCCACGCGAATCTTTCGATATCCCCACAATGCGCCCCGGCATGTGCCGCTTGTAGGCATCCCGTGTCGCGAAATACGCCGCGTGCGGCCCGCCATAACCCATCGGAACACCGAAACGCTGCGTGCTGCCGACGGCGATGTCGGCCCCGAACTCGCCCGGCGACCGCAGCAACGTCAGGCTCAGCAAATCGGCCGCCACGGCGACCAGCGCGCCGGCTGCATGGGCCCGGGCTACGAAAGCCGAATAGTCGTGGACAGCGCCGTAAGTGTCTGGGTACTGCACCAGGGCGCCGAACACGGTTTCATCGAAAGTAAATGAAGCGTAGTCGCCCGCGACCACCTCCAGGCCCAGTGCTTTCGCCCGCGTCCGGACAACGTCCATGGTCTGCGGATGACACGCCGAAGAGACAAAGAACCGGCGCCGTTCAGGTTTTAGTCCATGGCACAGTGTCATCGCCTCGGCGGCTGCCGTCGCCTCGTCCAGCAGCGAGGCGTTGGCAACTTCCAACCCGGTGAGATCGATGACCATCGTCTGGAAGGTCAGCAGCGCCTCCAGCCGCCCTTGCGCAATCTCCGCCTGGTAGGGGGTGTATTGGGTGTACCAGCCCGGATTCTCGAAGAGCACACGGCGAATCACCGCCGGCGTGATGCAATCGTGGTAGCCCATGCCGATGTACGAACGGAACACCTGGTTCTGCTCCGCCAGGTCTTTCAGCGTGCCGAGCACCTCGTGCTCGGTTCGCCCGGCCGGCAGGCGCAAGGGGTGTTCCAGCCGGATGGCAGCCGGCACCGCATCGCTGATCAAATCTTCCAGTGAGGCAAAACCCAGCAGCTCGAGCATTTGCCCGGCTTGTTCGGCGTTCGGGCCGATGTGCCGCCGGGCAAAGCTATCCGTCGCGCCCAACCTGGCGCCGGCACCATGCCTGGCCGGGCGCGATTCACTACTCCGGCCGGGCTTGGACGAGGGCTGCGTTTCTTCCGTTACTAGCATCCGACCAAATTAAGGGCGGGGGGGCCTGAATCAAGTTCAGAATTCGGCATTGGCGCTACGCCGCCGATGGATTATTCTCGGATACGGTATGCGCTGGCCACTTCAACCCCACTCAACATAAAGTCCTATGCAAATCACCAAACAGCTTGCGATTTTTCTCGATAACCGCCCTGGCATGTTGGCGCGCCTGGCCGAAGCGCTGGCCGAGGCCAAAATCAACATCTACGCCATTACGACCAGCGACACCGTTGATCATAGCGTCATCCGGCTGGTGGTGAGCGACTATCGCAAGGCCTTAAATCTTTTCGAGGAGCGGGGCACGCTGGTGGTCGAAGACGATGTGCTGATGATCGATGGCAGCAACAAACCCGGCCAGCTCGCCGCTATGGCCCAAAAACTTTCTGAAGCAAAAATCAACATCGAGTATTGCTATAGCGCTACTCCCCCCGATGCCAAAAAAGGTTTGCTCATCATGCGGGTCTCAAACGCCAGCAAAGCCCTGAAGGTCCTTAATAGCTGAGGTAGTTCACGGTGGTGCCAGCATCTCAGGCTCCTGCCGCCCGGTAGTCGCCCTTTGCAGCAGGAACGTCGCGAGCAACAACCCGATAAACACAAAACTCAGCTCGCGGGCCGCCGGATTGGGCTGGCCTTCCAGCGTGGGGACTGGGCAAGCCGCCAGCCAATCGACAAATACGATGCCGGCCACCAGGCCCGCTATCGTTTTTTGCAGGTTGGGCTTGGCGTTTAAAAACGTCTGGCGCAACGCGCGCAAACACCACAGGACCAGCAGCGCCGCCAAAAGCAATCCGGGTACTCGGTAGCCATCGGCGTCCATGATTACTGCCAGCAGCACCGGGACAGCCAGCAGCGCGGCCGGCCAGGACTGAGTTTTGGCGGGCGTTTCGACCCAACGCGCAAAGCAGCCGACCGCGGCGACGTAGCACCAGAGCGCGAGCCCGCACCAGAGCGCCCACCCGGTGATGCCATAGGTCGCCACCGAGGCCCCGATGAGATAAAGCAGGAACCGGCAAAGTCCTTTGAGCGCAGGCGAAAACGCTACCCAGCGGTGCAGTGTGTTGTACAGAATAATGCCGACCACCAACACCAGGCCCGCGGTGCCAGTAGCGCGCCCCGCCCACATCAATAATACCGCCCCCGCAACCAACAGACCCAATGCCCACCGCCATACTGTCTGGCGCAACACGGCGCCTGAAGGAATGGGTCGGGTGGGTTGGTGTTCACGGTCGTGGTCAGCGTCGAACGCATCATTGAGACACGCGCCGCCGAGATAAAGGAGCGTGGCGCCGCCAAAGACGAACGGCAGTTGCTCGGCGTTGCCGCCGCCGCCTAGCCACCACCCAGCCAGGCAATTGGACCACACAGTCGGCAGGCGCGCCGGCCGACTCAGGGTTACAATCGTTCGGAGCCGCGACATCGCCAAGTATGCAAAGGGAATGAGACCTGGAACGCAAGCACGGAAGTCCCTTGCAGGAAAGCGAGCGAACCGGGCGCATGACAAAAAATCGCAGAGTCCACGATCTGCGCATTTTTTGGTGACAAAGTATCTATGATAGTAGATACTCACTGCCATGAACACTCAAAATCCATTGCATTCTATCCTCCACCAAATCGCCAAGATTCAAAC